>DAOPKY010000009.1:0-89874 GCA_035391465.1 Thiolinea sp.
AATTATTGATCCGGCTGATCCATGGATAGGATGGCTTTTTCAGATAATGTCTATTATCAATTTCACGGTATTGCTGCATTTCCTGTGGCTGGGCAGTAGGCGTTGTTGATATTCTGTCTTATAATCGTTGCATATTGCAACTATCAGGTTTATGACCCGTGGATCAGCCATGAAAATACTGGGAAAACTGTTCAACCTGCTTTTACTGCTGGCGGTGGTTGCCGTCGGTGTACTGGGGGCACGCTACATGATCCAGCGCCAGCAGCCACCGCTGCATCAGCAGACCGCCATGGACCCGCGCCCGGTCGAGGTCATGACCCTCATCCGGCGGGACTACACCCCCACTGTAGTGGCCTATGGCGATGTCGAGCCGCAAATCGTCTACGAAGGCCGGGCCGAGGTCAGTGGCCGGGTCAGCTTTCTGCACCCCGATCTGCGTGTAGGCGGCAGCATTGCCGCTGATACCAGGGTGATCGAGATCAACCCGGAGGACTACCAGACCAGCCTGAACCAGACTCGGGCTGACCTTTCAGCCAGCCAGTCGCAACTGGCCCAGCTGCAGCAGGAGGAGGAAAACACCCGCAATGCCCTGAAACTGGCATTGCAGAACCTTAAGACAGCGCAACAAAACATGGCCAATGTCCGGCGCAAGGCCGCTCCGATCGAAAAAAACACCGGGCTGATTCAGCGCAATATCAATCTGGCGCAGCAGAATATGGGCATCACGCGCAAGAACCTGGAGTTGGCCAAACAGGATCTGGCCCTGACCCGCAGTGATCTGGGGCCGGCACAGTCTGATCTGACGCTGGCGAAGAAAAACCTGGCCTTGGCACAGAAAGAAATGGCGCGTATCAGTGAGCTGGGCAAACGTCGGCTGATTCCGCTGACCCAGGTGGATGCCCAGGAGCAGGTGGTCACCCAGCAGCAGCAGGCCGTGTCCCAGCGCCAGCTGGCAATTTCCCAGAAACAGCAGTCCATCGCCCAGAAACAGCAGCAGATTCTGCAGCTGGAGCAGTCCCTGGTGCAGCAGCAGCAGTCCATCGTGCAGCAGGAGCAACAGCTGACCCAGCAGGATACTTCCGTGGCCAGCCAGGATCAGAGCGTACTGCAGCAGCAGCAACAGATCATCCAGTACCAGCAGACCGTCACGGATTTGCAGGGCCGGCTGGATACCTATGCCAGCCGCCGGACTGCCGCCGTGGCCCAGATCGAACGCTCACGCGAGCAGGTCAAGGGGCAGCAGACCACGCTCGGACGCACGGTGGTGAATATGCCCTTCGATGCCCGCATCAGCAAGGTCGGTGCCGAACAGGGTGAGTTCGTAAGCACCGGCAGCGTGCTGTTTGAGGCCATTAATACTGATGGTGTCGAGGTCCGTGCCGAAATTCCGCTACGTCAGCTGGCGGCATTGCTGGAGCCGCTGCACGGGCAGACCCTGAACTTTCATGCTGCCGGTAACCGTGAATTGCTGGATACCCTGAACCTGACGGCACGGGTACGGCTGGTGGGGATGGATCAGACCGCTGTCTGGAACGCGGAAGTGGTACGCCTGGCCGAGGCGGTCGATCCGGTACGGCGCACGCTGGGTGTGGTGGTGGCGGTGGCCAACCCGCTGGATGACACGGTGATGGGTGAAAGGCTGCCGCTGCTCAAGGGCATGTATGTGCAGGTGGAAATCCAGGCCCCGCCGATTCCGGCGCTGGTCGTGCCACGCCATGCGATTCATCAGGGTCAAGCCTATGTGATGGATGCCGATGACCAGCTGGAAATCCGCCCGCTCACCATTCGTTTGCAGGACAGTCGTGAAGCCGTAATCACTGACGGCATCACCGAAGGGGAACGTGTGGTGCTGAATGACCTGATTCCGGTGATTCCCGGCATGCCCCTGATTACGCTGGCAGATGCACAGGCGGCAGCCAGTGCCGCCGCTGCGCAGGATCAGGGTGCCGGGGTGGATGGCAGGCAGCATGACGGGCATCAGGCGGCCCGGGCCGAGCCGGTGCAGGATCAACGCCCATGAGCACCGTGATCCGTTATTTCGCCATGCACCCGACCGCGTCCAATATCTTCATGGTCGCCATTATCCTGCTGGGGCTGGCATCGGTTCCGGGCCTCAACAAGGAGACCTTTCCACGCCTCAAGGCCTCGCGTGTCTCGGTTTCGGTACCGTATCCGGGGGCCAGCCCGTCCGAGGTCGAAGAAGCGGTCTGCAACCGGCTGGAAGATGCCACCGATGGTATCAGTTTCCTCAAGGAACAGCAGTGTGAAGCCCGTGACGGACTGGGAACACTGGTCGCTGAAATGGAGGAAAATGGCGATATCAAGCAGTTCAAGGATGATGTGCAGGCAGCGGTAGACAGTGTGACTGATTTTCCGGCGGAGGTTGAGGATGTGACCGTCAGGGAGCTGGGGCTGATTGATGCGGTGGTGGCACTGGGGATCGTCACTGACCTGCCGCAGCCGCAGCTCAAGGCGCTGGCGGAGGATGTGCGTACCCGCATGCTGGCGTTGCCGAATGTGCCGATTGTGGAAGTGACGGGTTTTTCCACCCATGAATACAGTGTGCTGCTGCATGCGGAAAGCCTGCAGCAGTATGGCCTGACGGTGCGGGAGGTGGCCAACCTGATCCGTGCCCAGGCGCTGGACCTGCCTGCCGGGGTGCTGGAAACCGCCGGGCGCAATTACCAGCTGCGCTTTGAGAACCTGCGCCGGACCCCGCAGGAGCTGGCCGCTCTGGTGATCATGAATACCGATAATGGCGGTGAAGTGCGTCTGGGTGACATTGCCACCATCCGGGATGAATTTTCCGTGCCGGAACAGCGCAGCGAGATCAATGGTCAGCCGGCCACCGTCCTGTTGGTGAGCAAGAACCAGACCGACGATACCCTCCGGGTCTATGATGCAGTCAAGGCGTTTGTGGATGCGGAAAACCTGCGCCTGCCGACAGGGACTCACATTCATGTGGTGCTGGATGTGGCCTCGATTGTGCGCGACCGCCTTGACCTGCTGCTGCGCAACGGCTGGCAGGGGCTGCTGCTGGCCACCGGAGTGCTGTTCCTGTTTTTCACCTGGCGCTATACCTTCTGGGTTGCGATGGGTTTGCCGATTTCCTTTCTGGGCGGGCTGGTGGTCATGAGTGCGCTGGGCGTGACCATCAACATGATTTCCATGGTGGCACTGCTGATGGCCATCGGTATCCTGATGGATGATGCCATCGTGATTTCCGAGAGCATTGAAAGCGAATACCGCAAGGATCACCGGGCCGGGCATGCCGTCATTACCGGGGTCAGCAAGGTGGCTTCGGGCGTCTTTTCCTCCTACCTGACGTCGGCCATGCTGTTTGGCAGCCTGCTGTTCATGAAAGGGGATCTGGGCCAGATCATGGGCGTACTGCCGGTAGTGCTGTTGTCGGTGCTGACCGTGAGTCTGGTCGAGGCTTTCCTGATTCTGCCGGCTCACCTGCACCACTCGCTGGAAAAGCGCCGGGATGCCGGGGGACGCAATATCCTGCGGCGCGGTTTTGATGCCGCCTTTGAGGGCCTGACCCGGCTGGTGGGGAATCTGGCTTATATCGCCATCAAGCTGCGCTATCTGGTGGTGGGCAGTGCCATTGCGGTGCTGATTTTCTCTGTCAGCCTGCTGGCCTCCGGGGTACTGAAGTTCAAGGGCTTTCCCGACATTGAGGGCAATCAGGTTGATGCACGTATCCTGATGCCGCAGGGAACCCCAATCGAGCGTACCGAGACCGTTGTGGCTCTCGTGCTGCAGGCCCTGGTGCGGACCCTGCAGCAACTGCCGCCGGAACCTGCAGGGGAGCTGGTGCGTCTGACGCGTGTCAGCTACAGCGAGAACCAGGATGCCAGCGAAAGTGGTCCGCATCTGGCCACTGTCGGCCTTGAGCTGCTGGGGGCCGAGGAGCGCAATAACAGTATCCGCGAGCTGGAACGATTGTGGCGCAATAACCTGCCGGTGATTCCGGATGCCATCAGTATCCAGATCAAGGAGCCTTCCTTCGGTCCTGCCGGTCAGGCCATTTCCATGCGCCTGCAGGGGCTGCCGCTGGAGCAGTTGTCGGCGGCTTCCTGGGAGCTGCAGGGCTGGCTGCGGGGGTATCAGGGCGTGTCCAATATTCTGGACGATCTGCGCCCGGGCAAGCCACAGTTCAGTATTTCGCTGCTGCCGGGGGCATTGCAGGCCGGTCTGGATGCCCAGACCGTGGCGGATCAGTTGCGCTCGGCCTATCACGGTGTCAAGGTTTCTGAGGTCTATCGCGGACGGGAATCCTATGAGATCAATGTCCGGCTGGATACCCGTCCGGAGCAGGCGCTGTCCAATTTTGAGCAGCTGACCATTTTTTCCAGGCAGGGGACGGCGATTCCCCTGTCAGCCATCGCCCGTATCGAAGAAACCCGCGAATATGCCCGTATTGTGCGCATCAACCATCAGCGCACCGTGACGGTCGGGGCCGATGTCAATTCACACATCGCCAATGCCGGTCAGATCATCGCAGCCACCCAGCGTGACTTTTTTCCGCAGCTGGAGCAGCAGTATCCGGGACTTAAAATCAGTCTGGAAGGTGAAACCCAGAGCAGCAGCGAGACCAGTCGTTCGGTGCTGACCGGTTTTGCGCTCGGTATTGCCGGGGTTTACCTGCTGCTGTGCCTGCAGTTCCGCAATTACCGCGAGCCGGTGATTGTGCTGATGAACATTCCGCTGGCCCTGATCGGAGTGATCTGGGGGCATTATTTCATGGGGTTGGACATGACCCTGCCGAGCATGATCGGATTTGTGGCCCTGGCTGGGGTGGTGGTGAATGACTCCATTCTGCTGGTGCAGTTTGTCAAAATGCGGGCCGGCCAGGGCATGAACCTGCATGATGCTGCGGCCCAGGCGGTCCGTGACCGTTTCCGTGCCGTGTTCCTGACTTCCGTCACCACCATTGCCGGGGTGATGCCGCTGTTGGCGGAGACCAGCCTGCAGGCTCAGGTGCTGATTCCGCTGGTGACCAGTATCGCCTTTGGCATGCTGGCCTCCACCCTCCTGATTCTGGTGGTCCTGCCGGCCGGGTATTCGATTCTGGAGGACTTCGGCTTTACCGAACTGCCGGAGGTCGAGAATAGGGACACGGAAATGGAGCCGGAAGTGGCGGCCGCGGCTGTGAGGTGAGGACCGGTCTGTACCGGGCCGCGGGGTTGGTACCCGGATACCCTCATATCAACAATTCTGCCGCTGGCCAGAGACCGGTATTCACGGCATCACGCGTGACGCTGGCTATTGTTTCGGCAACCGTTTCACGCAGGCGGTTGGCAGCAATATCCTGGCGTGAAACCAGGACCAGGGTGCGTGAAGGGGTGGGGTTCTGCAGGGGCCGTGCCATGAGCTGGCCACTGTCCAGCTGTTCGCGGACCAGTGTTCTCGGCACCAGAACACAGGCCAGCCCGGCTTCGGCAACCCCGAGGGTTGCGGCAACGGAGGCCAGCTGGAACCGGACGGCATTGCGGAAGCGGTTGAGCTGCCCCGGCTGGTTCAGGATCGCGCGTGACAGGTCGCCCAGGTGCAGCAGTGCCAGCGGCAGCTCGGCCAGGTCATCAAAATCCAGCGGTTCGGTGCGGGAACCCAGCAACTCAGGCGTACCCACACAGACCAGTTCCTCCTGAAGCAGGGGGATGCGGGTGGTCAGGTCATCGGGAGGCGGATTGAACGTCAGGGCAATATCTGCCGTACCGGCGATCACCCGTTCATAGGTGTAGACCGAAAGCCCTTCGGAAAGTATGACCACCGCATCGGGATGGGCGTCATGCATGCGTTGCAGCAACTCCACACCAATGGCCCGGATGGGTGAATACGGAATGGCCACCGTGATCTGACCGATCAGACGCCCCCCCTGTGAACGCAGGTCATCCCGTGCAATGTCGAGGGCGCGCAGAATGGCGCGGGCGTGGTCAACAAGACGCTGCCCGGCTGCAGTGACCTCAACCCCCCGGTGCTTGCGCACCAGCAGCGGGACACCGAGTTCCTCCTCCAGGACGCTGATGTGGTGGGATATGGCGGATTGTGCAATGTGGAGGCGGTTGGCAGCATGTGAAATATTGCCGGTTTCGGAAACCGCGAGAAAGTAGCGCAGTTGGGGAAGTGTTATTGCCATCTGTTATCCAGATAATAGGGTTCTGTTAATTCTATTTGTCAGATTTTAACGGCCTTGGCATAGTGTTCTCAAGCAAAATTATCGGGGAGGACATTATGGAAGGAAAACGGCCATTGGAGGGAATTCGTGTCATCGAGATGAGCCACATGATCATGGGGCCATCCTGCGGCATGTTTCTCGGGTTTCTCGGGGCGGAGGTCATCAAGGTCGAGCCACCGGGAGGGGATAAAACCCGCAACCTGACCGGTATGGGTTCGGGTTTTTTCCCGACCTTCAACCGGGGAAAGAAGTCAGTGGTGCTCGATATCAAGTCGACAGCCGGGCGTGCCGATCTGGAGCGGCTGCTCAAAAGTGCCGATGTGTTTGTCGAAAACTTCCGTGACGAAAGTCTGGCTGCCATGGGGCTTGATCCGGACAGCCTTTCCGCACGCCATCCCGGATTGATCGTGGCTTCATGCAAGGGATTCCTGAAAGGGCCCTATGAAAAGCGTGCTGCCATGGACGAACTGGTGCAGATGATGACGGGGCTGGCCTACATGACCGGGCCACGCGGGCGTCCCCTGCGGGTCGGCTCTTCAGCCAATGACATTATGGGCGGGCTGTTCTGTGCCTACGGGGTGCTGGGTGAATTGCTGCTGCGTGAAAAAACAGGGCGGGGGGCAACGGTGCGCACCGGCCTGTTTGAGAACTGCCTGCTGCTGATTGCCCAGCACATGGTGCAGTTTGACATTGAGGGTACCGAGTCTCCACCGATGCCGGAGCGTTCTTTTTCCTGGCCGGTCTATGACATTTTCGAGACACGCGGGGGACGGCAGGTATTTCTGGGAGCCGTGACCGAGACACAGTGGCGGGCGCTTTGTGGTGTCTTGGGGCTTGAGCACCTGCTGCAGGATGCGCGCCTGCAAAATCGGCCTGATCAGATTGCCGCCCGGGAATGGACCCTGCCGCTGATTGCCGATGCCCTGACGCAGCGTGACTATGACGATGTGCTGGCTGCCTGTGAGGCAGCCAGCGTGCTGTGTGCACCAATTGCGCGTCCGGCACAGATGTACGATGACCCCCATGTGAACCGGCCCGGCGGCTTGCTGTATTCGCATTATGCCGACAAACAGGATTTCCGTGCACCGGGTTTGCCATTGACAGTGAACGGTGAGTCGCTGGTGCCGGCCAATGTCGATCTGCCTGCGATTGGCCAGCACAACAGCGAAGTATTGGGTCCCCTGCATCATTCGGAGGTGAGTGCATGAAACATTCGGAAACCCTGCTGGCACAGGCCTATCCAGCCGACCGCCTCATTCTGCGCGAAGTGGGGCTGCGTGACGGGCTGCAGCTGACCCGGCAGTTTCCTTCCACGGTGGCCAAGCGTGACTGGATCACGCGTGAATATGCTGCCGGGGTAAGGCATTTTGAGGTGGGTTCCTTTCTGCCACCGCGTCGTTTCCCGCAGTTTGCCGATGTGCGGGAGATCGTATCCACGGTTGCTGCTCTGGAGGGGGCGCATTCCATTGCACTTGCATTGAATGAACGCGGTGCCAGTGATGCCCTGCAGACTGAAGTCAATGAGGTGACACTGGTGATTTCGGCCTCCGAAGCGCACAACCTGGCCAATGCCCGACGCCCGCAGGCACAGTCCCTGACCGAGATTGCCAATGTGGTGCGCCTGCGTGATGAGGCGGGTGCTTCGACCCTGCTCAGTGTCGGTATTTCCATGGCCTTCGGCTGCTCCCTGTCCGGCGCGGTGGACCCCGGTGAGGTGGAGCGCATTGCCACAGCCTGTCTGGAAGCCGGTGTGGACAAGCTCGGGGTGGCCGATACCGTCGGCTATGTCGGGCCACGTCAGGTGGGTGAGCTGTGTCGGCGGATGTCGGCACTCATGCCGCCGGAACGTCCCTATGCGGTACACCTGCATGATACGCGTGGCATGGGCATCGCCAATGCCCATGCTGCCCTGGCGGCGGGAGCGCGGGTTCTGGATGCCTCGCTGGGCGGGCTGGGCGGCTGCCCGTTTGCGCCCGGTGCCACCGGTAATGTGGTGATGGAAGATCTGGTTTATCTGGCTGAAATCAGCGGCTTTGCAACGGGGATTGATCTGGAAGCGCTGTGTGCCGTCCGGGCGATTCCCCGGCAGGCAATGCCGGATGAACCCCTTTATGGCGCACTGGCCCAAGCCGGTGTGCCCCAAAAATTTGCCTGGCGAGCGGAGGAAGCCGGCCGGCACTGAAACGGTATCAGTCAGCATAAACGGGTATCAGTACCCATCGAGGAGGAGAACCTTATGAAACTGCGTGATTTTTTCATGACCGCTGCCATGGCTGTGACCATGAGCACCATGACAACAACGGCATTGGCAGCGACTGCCATGCGCTGTGCGCACCAGTTACCACCCCAGCATCCGGTTTCCCGGGTGATTGAGCGCTGGGCCGCCGAAGTTGAAAAACGCTCGGATAATGAAATTGATGTACAGCTTTTTCCCGCCGACAGTCTGGTGGGTGCCAACGAAGCCATTATTGCGGTTGCCAAGGGGGATATCGAGTGTGCCTTCTCTGCGCCTTTCGCCTGGGGCCGGACTTTGCCGATCATGGGGGTGTCAATGGAACCCTTTGCCTTTTCAGACATGAATATCTGGCGTCACTGGGCGGGTTCGGAAGCCGCCGTGTTTCTCGAAGACAGGCTGCGTCAGAAAGGTGTTGAGAATGTCGCCTGGATTTTCCAGACCCGTGACTCGGTGTTCAGTGCGAATGGCAGGTTTCTGACCAAGCCCGAGGATTTCAAGGGACTGAAATATCGCGGTCTGATGCCGGCTTTCAATGCCTCGCTTGAGGCGCTGGGGGCGTCACCGGTTTCAACACCCGGCAGTGAGGTTTATGAGGCGCTGGCCACCGGGGTCATTGATGGTGCCATGGCGGGAGTGGATTCCGCTGTTTCACGCAAGTATTACGAGGTGCAGGACCATTTCACCATCATGCCCGTAGTTTCGATTTACTTCCACGGCTATACCAACCCCCGCTTTTATGCCGGGCTTTCGGATCAGGCCAGGGAGGCCCTGAAGCAGGCCGGACTGGCGGCTGCTGCCTGGGCGGTTGAGGTTGCCGAGGCGGGTGCAGACGAGTACCCGCAGGCGCTTGTCGGGAAAGGTGCGGCGGTTTATCACCTGACGGAGGCGGAAGGGGATGTGCTGCAGGCGCTGATGTACCCTGCCTTCCTCAAGGCATTTACCGTACCTGAAGATGACCTCAGGCAACTGCATGCACTGATTGACAAGCTGCGCAGTGCACAGTAACCGGAGGACATGCCATGGACAAAACACAACAGGGGCCGGTGAGTGCCGGCCCGCTCATTGAGCGCATCATGATACCGGTGGTCCGACTCGGCGGCATTATCAGTTCCATTAGCATCCTGACCCTGCTGGGTGTGACCGGCTACTCGATTTTCATGCGCTATGTGCTCAACCAGCCACTGGTCTGGGCCGATCAGTTCCTGGGCTACATGCTGGTTGTTGCCGTGATGTCTGGTACAACCGAGGCTTATCGTCGCGGTAATCATATCGCCATTGACATGATTGCCGACCAGCTGCGGGGCCGATGGAATACATTGCGCTGGTTGTGGAGTGACCTGTGTGTACTGATGTTGGCGGTTGTCATTGCCATCAGCACCTGGGAGGCCATCACATTCGCCCGGCTGTTCGGTTCCTATTCTGCCGGTGCGATCGAAATCCAGACCTGGATTCCCCAGATTCCCGTTCTGATCGGTTCAATCCTGCTGGGCCTGTTTGCTCTGGCGCGGCTGATCGGTCGTCTGACCCGGCAGGTTTGACATGACAGCGCTGCTGATTTTTACCGGACTGATCCTGCTGTTGCTGACCGGTGTGCCGATCTTCGCGGCACTGGGACTGACAGCGACGGTGATTCTGATTATTTTTGAAGGCGGGATCGGTTCGGTTGCCGATACTGTCTTTGCCAGCCTCAACAAGTCAATCCTTGTTGCCATTCCGCTGTTTGTCTTTATGGCGCAGGTCATGATGCGGGCAAAGGTCATCGATGATCTGTACGACATGGCCAATACCATACTCGGGCATATCCGTGGTGGCCTGTCCATGGCGACCGTGGCGGCCTGCACCATCTTTGCGGCCATATCCGGCTCTTCCGTGGCGACCGCCCTTTCCGTCGGTTCAAGTGCCATCCCGCAGATGGAGCGTTATGGCTATCCACGCCGCAGTGCACTGGGGGTGGTTGCTGCCGGTGGTACGCTCGGTATTCTCATCCCGCCTTCCGGACCGATGATTCTGTATGCCGTCGTTTCTGAAGCCTCGATTGGTGCGCTGTTTCTGGCCGGTATTGTTCCGGGGCTGCTGCTGGCACTGATCTTCGCCGGTTATTCGATGATCGCCGCCATCCGGCGTGGTGATGCGTGCCTGCCATTTGCCGGTATGCCCAGAATCATGCGCGCCATCCGGGGCTCCATCTGGGCGCTGATGGCTCCACCGGTGGTACTGGGCGGGATTTACGCGGGTATCTTTACCGCAACCGAGGCTGCGGCTGTCGGGTGTGTCTATGCGCTGCTGGTGGCGGTGATTGTCTATCGCAATTTCGGCTTCCGGGACTTGTGGCTGTCAACCTATGAAACCATGCGCACTTCCATGATGGTTTTCATGATTATTGCAGCGGCTCATATGTTCGGCCATGCCATCACGATCATCCGTTTGCCGGTCAGCATTACCGAGATGGTGGCTGCCGCCGGACTCGGACAGTTGGGGTTTATCCTGGTTGTCATGCTGATGATTTTTATCATGGGCATGTTTTTTGATTCGATCGCCATCATTTTGATCACAACACCGATTCTGCTGCCCACCATGCAGGCGCTGGACATTAATCTTGTCTGGTATGGTGTTTTGCTGATGATCAACCTTGAGCTTGCCATGATCACGCCCCCGGTCGGGATGAATCTTTTTGTGATCAAGGGGATAACGGATGCCCCACTGTCAGATGTGATCAAGGGAACAACCCCCTATGTGCTGCTGATGCTGGCCGGGTTGCTGATCGTGCTTGCCGTTCCCTCGCTGGCGACCTGGTTGCCCGCTTCGGTGGGGTATGGCCAATGAACACAACACTGAAGATCAGGATCGGGGCGGTATCATGAAGCGACCGACAATGCTGCTTGACAAGCAGTGGGACACACACAGGATGGCAGGGAGCTGATTCATATCGACCGGCACCTGCTGCATGGGGTGACTTCCCCGATCGCTTTTATCAGGCTGCGCCCCAGCGGGCGGTCAGTGCAGAGTCCGGGGTGGCGGCCGGGACAATTGCCCCGGTCGTTTCCTGGGGAACCAGCCCCGATCAGGCGGCACCCGTGACCGGCACGGTGCCTGATCCGGCCAGCTTGGGCGATGACATGGCCAGCCAGTCGGCACAGGCTGCGTTGCGCTACTGGGCGCACGCACCTGATGAGCCCTGCCATGGCCGCAACGGCTGCCCGTGGGTCGGATCACCGATGTGCGAAAACTGGCGTGATCCTGATGCAGGCCCTGAAAATGGTACAGGGACCATTTGTCCCAAAGGCAGGCCGCGATTGACGCTTTTCAGGCTCGGGATCGGCAGGTGCGCCCCTGGGCCTACTGCAGCAATATTCCGGGGCATGGGGATGGTGCAGATCGTTGATCCTGAGTTGCTGATACGAGGGGTGATGCCTGCCGCCAGAGCCTGCTGATACCTCACCATTCTGCTAACATACTGCCGGTATCCAGAGGCGGCCCGGGCCGTTATGGCGATGTCTGTAATTATCAGGGAGAGAAAAGATGGCCTTGTTGCCTGCTGTTGAAGTTGAACCACCGGTACCGGCCACTGCTGCCGTGATCTGGCTGCACGGCCTGGGGGCGGACGGGCATGATTTCGAGCCGGTGGTACCGGAGCTGGGTCTGCCGCCGGGGGCACCGATCCGTTTTGTCTTTCCGCATGCCCCGCACCGTCCGGTCACCATCAATAACGGTTATGTGATGCCGGCCTGGTATGACATTCTGGAAATGGACTTGGCGCGCAAGGTGGATACAGGGCAACTGCTGGCGTCTGCCGCAGCGGTACAGGCTCTGGTCGACCGGGAACGGGAGCGCGGCATTGCCAGTGAGCGCATTGTACTGGCCGGCTTTTCGCAGGGCGGGGCAGTGGTTTATCAGGCGGCCCTGACCTATCCCGAGCCGCTGGCCGGGGTGCTGGCCCTGTCGACCTATTTTGCCACGGCCTACACGCTGGAACCGGCTGCCGCCAACCGGGCCGTGCCTGTCCGGATCGGCCATGGCCTGATGGATGACGTGGTGCCGGAAAGCCTCGGGCGTGCCGCACAGAAGCGGCTGCAGGAAATGGGCTATGCGCCACAGTACCTGACTTACCCCATCGGACACAGTGTGAGCCTGGAGGAAATCCGCGATATCGGCGGGTTCCTGCGCGAGTGGCTGCTGCCGTAAAGCCACTGTCCCGGCAGCGTTCACTTGGGGAATCCCCAGAGCAGGGCTATACTGGCGCCGATTCAGAATTGCGGATTGATCATGAGTTTCCAGCCACATCAGGTTGAACTGCTGCCTCCGGCCCGGACAGCGGAAATCGGGCGCGAAGCCATCCTGCACGGTGCCGATGCGGTCTGTATCGGTGGTCCGGGGTTCGGCGCACGCCAGAATGCAGCCAACAGCATGGCCGATATTGCCGGACTGGCGGCTTTTGCCCACCGCGATCACGCCCGTATTTTTGTGACCCTGAACACCATTCTGCACGAGGCCGAACCGGAGCCGGCACGCCGGAATGCCGGCCCTGTGAAATGCACGTTATGGGAACCATGAAAGCGCACATTGCGCGTCAGCCGTTGCCCGGATCGGGCGGGCAGGCCATGCCGCTGGTGTTTTCCCCGCCCCGGTTGCGCAAACCCGAACCGAATCAGAAGGAGTCTGCATGACAAGTCACGTACACCGTATCCGGGAAGAACTGTGGGCGGTATTGCTGTTTATTGCCGCTATCTGGGGTGTTTTCCTGCTGGACCGGTTTTTGCCGCTGGAAAGTCTCGGTCTGATACCCCGGCACCTGAGCGGGCTGGCCGGTATTGTCGCCATGCCGTTTCTGCATGACAACTGGTCACACATTTTCAGCAATACCGTTCCCCTGTTTGTATTGCTGATCCTGCTGGCCGGTTCACGCGCCAACAGCCGCTGGATCGTGATTTCCATTATTCTGCTGGGTGGCGTGCTGTTATGGCTGTTCGGGCGCAGTGCCTCGATTCATGTCGGTGCCAGCGGACTGGTATTCGGGCTGGCGACATTCCTGATCGTTTCCGGTTTGCTGGAGCGGCGGCTGGTTCCGATGGCCGTGGCGATACTGGTCATGTTTCTGTACGGCTCCAGCCTGCTGACAGGGATCATGCCCTGGCAGCGCGGGGTTTCCTGGGACGGGCATCTGTTTGGTGCCATTGCCGGTGCGCTGACGGCCTGGGGGATGGTGAAGTATTCCCGGCCTCAGGCAGTCTGACGCCGTTTCCACAGCCAGCTGAAGCGTCCCGCTGCCGGTTCGGCTGCCGGGGCTTCAGCTTCCGCCAGCAGAAAGTCATACTGCTCCTGGGTCTGGGGCATGTTGCGCCCCCGGATGGTGGACATCAGCTCAATGGCATCCCGTGGCAACATGCCGCTCCTGATCAGGATGCTGCCACTCAGCACCCCGGTACGGCCAATACCGGCATAGCAGTGAATCACGATGTTTTTGCCATGTTGCAGTTCCTCGTGCAGCTGTGTACTCAGCTGGCGGAATTTGCGCAGATTGGCCGGCGGATGCATGTCGCGCACCGGAAAGCTGGTGAATGCCATGCCAAGCTTTTTGCAGGCTGCCGCTTCTTCTGCCAGACCCAGATGTGCCGCCTCTTCAGTTTCCAGCAGCGATACCACCCGGTCAACCCTGCGCTGTACCAGTATATTCAGGTCCTGTTCAAGATGGGTGGCACGGGGACAGGGCATGACACTCAACAGACCCGCCCCGACTTTTCTGATCTCAAAAATTTCCGGTTTCATGACGCTAGTGTATTAGTCTGGACCCGTAAACGCCATTATTGCGTATGATGGACGGTATGAATTTTTATCCTGATCTTTTTATCCTGCACAGAGCGAAATGATGGACACAGGTGCTACCGCTACGGAAATCCGGCAACCCCCGGTATTACAGTTACTGCGTGAAATCAGCCCAAACAGCTTTATCTTTGAACAAAAGCAGGCTTTACCGGATTTTTTGTGTGACAACATGGTCGAACGCTTTGAGCATAACCGTTCTGACCAGTATCCGGGCCGGATCGGTCAGCAGGCCGTGAGTAACACCGGTATCAAGAAAACCACTGACCTTTATGTCAGTGGCAGTGAGCGTGGTCACTGGCAGGATGTGGATAATAATCTGCACCGCTCACTGGGGCTGGCCCTGCAGGATTTTCGCCGGGTGTATCCGTTTTTTGACGGACCATTCCGGGATATGGGTTACAATCTGCAGCGTTACCAGCCCGGTGAGTATTATCACTGGCATGTGGATGGCGGCAGTCACGAATTTGCCGACCGCCAGCTGGTAGCGCTCTGGTACCTGAATGATGTACCGCCGGCACACGGTGGTTCCACCGATTTCCTGCACCAGAAGCTGCAGGTACAACCGGAGAAAGGCAAACTGCTTCTGTTCCCGCCGTTCTGGACCCACGAACACCGGGCTGCCGTTTTGTCGAAGGGTGTCAAATACATAGCAACAACCTGGGTGTTGTTTGCCTGATTTTGATAAGTTTTTCGTTTTTTCAAATTAGATAATTTTATCAAGGCCGTGGTACCGTTCAGGGTGTCAGCCATGGTCAGGCGATGTAACGTTATATAACGTAAAACCATGAATACACAAACCCTCAAGGGGAGCTTGCTGTTGCTCCTGACCCTTCTGACCGGTTTTGCATCCACTGGATTGCAGGCAGCCGAATACTGTTCCGACCGGTATTACATTGATGTGACCCTGCCGAACCAGGCCCGCTGGGACATGTGCTGGGAGCATCGCAGCCGTGAAGGCATCATGCTGCACAAGATTCATTACACCCCGCCGGTGGGTGAGCGGCGCATGGTGCTGAATCAGGCCGGTGTGGCCCAGATTCATGTGCCCTATGATGATAATGGTGCCCGCTACCATGACATTTCCGATTATGGTCTGGGTGGCAGTTACATGGCTGCCCTGGCAGCCGGTGATTGTCCGGGTGGGGAGCTGCTGGCCTTCAGCAGCAAGAATGTACTGTGCCGGCAGGTTGAGGCGCTCGGGACTGCCCACGCTTGGGATGGCGAGCAGGTGCAGGGTGATGCACTCAGCCTGTTCAGCGTGTCCAGGGTCGGAGCCTATAACTACATCCCGCTCTGGCGTTTTCAGGACAATGGTGCCATTGACCTGGGCATGGGGGCGACCGGAGCGCTGCAGCGTTTCGGCAGTGCCGCCCTGGAGCAGCATGGCTGGCTGATCAGCAACAACCGGACAGGGCTGGCGCATCTGCACAATTTTTTCTGGAAGCTGGACTTTGACCTGAATGGTACCCCGGATGATGATTATGTCGAGGAGCTGAACTTCATCCAGGGCAACGGTTCCCGGCTGCAGGAAAGCACACGCCTCAACCGCGAGAGTGCCCGTTCGGTGGACCCGGAAACCCTGCGTTTCTGGCGCGTGGTGGACGGTGGACAACAGAATGCGGAAGGACAGCCGATGTCGTATGACATTCGCCTGATCCAGGCCGAGCACCGTGATGCCGGGCCGGATGAAGAGCCGTTCACCCAGAACGATTTTTATGTCACACGGGAGAATCCCTGTGAGCTTTATGCCTCGCACAATCCGGTGACAGGGGGCTGTGCCAATAATCTGGCCGGGTTTGTGGCAGACAGGGAAGACCTGCGCGGGGAGGATATTGTGGTCTGGCCCAGTACCACGTTTTACCATATGCCGCGCGCCGAGGATTCACCGCGTATGGATGCCCACTGGTCCTTCCTGAGCATTACGCCGCGTGACTGGACTGCGGGCAATCCCCTGAGTGACAGTGATGATGTGCTGGATGGTGGCACCGGAACAGATACCGGAACAGATACCGGAACAGATACCGGAACCATTACTGTCGCTGTTGAAAATAATCGGGTGCGTCTGACCTGGAGTGCTGTCAGCACTGACTTCGTCGGTATTGTTCCTGCCGGGCAGCGTGAGTGGCAGGAAGGTATGCCGGGTGCCGATGCTGACGGATCAGACAGTGGCAGGATGGGGATCACCGTATCAGATGCCGTGGCTGGTCGCCAGTATGTTGCCCTGTTTTACCGCAATGGGGCCAGGGTGGCAGAGTCATCCCCTTTTGTGATTGTTGCCGCAACAGATGCTGATACCGGATCAGGCATAGACACCGGATCAGGCACAGACACCGGTTCAGGCACAGACACCGGCTCAGGCACAGACACCGGTTCAGGCACAGACACCGGTTCAGGCACAGACACCGGTTCAGGCACAGACACCGGATCAGGCACAGACACCGGCTCAGGCACAGACACCGGCTCAGGCACAGACACCGGTACCAACCGTCCAACATCAGGGCAGGGTGGTGGTGGTTCCATCTCAGGCACAGACACCGGTACCAACCGTCCAACATCAGGGCAGGGTGGTGGTGGTTCCATCAGCCTCAGGGACCTGTTGCTGATGGTGTTGCTGACCGCTGGTGTCCTGTTGCGCTCCCGGCGCCCCTGATAACGGTCACATAGCGCCTTGCCGGATCGGGGGCATCCCTGATCCGGTTCACACAAAATCAAGCCTGACTGCGCCATAATTTCGGAATATGCCGAAATTTGTTACAGGGGGTCGGGCATGCTGACTGCTGAAGCTGTTGAATTTGATCATGATTTCCGGGTGTTACCGGTTATTACCGAGATACCCCAGGTAATCTGGGCCAATCTGTACCGGAATGTGACCCGGATTTACCTGCGTGACCGGGAAACCCCAAGGTGTATTGAGAATCTGGCCCAGAGCACGCTGGCGCTTCTGCAGCTGCTGCGCCGGAATACCAGTCTGCAGGCGAGCATCGACTCTTTGCTGGCCGCTGTCGGTAAACAGCCTTTGGGCCGGGTCATCCCGCTCCTGAATCATCCGTCCATGGAGTCCAGTCTGATTGTGCTGCCCCGAGGGGCTTTCATTCCCTTTGGCAGCCGTACCGGAGCGATTAACCAGCTGCTGGTACTGGATGGGGAGTTGATGGTCAACCGCTCCACATCGGGGACTGCCGGGGCTGATACGGTTACGGAACATCTGCGTTCCGGCAATGTGGCAGTGGGTCTGAAACAGCTCTGGCATCACTACTCGGTGCAGGTCACAAGCCCGGTAGCTGTTTTTCTGAGTATCAACTGCATGCCGCGCCAGCAGCAGACCACAGTGCGTCGGATCTGGAGCCTGAGCCGGCTGCTGCGGGCCAGCCTGCTGGGTTTGCTGCTGCTGCCGTCGTTTACCAGTGCCGGGGCTGACCGTTTGGCATCGGGAGTTGATCTGGCACGTGATTACCAGCGCCCACTGCGTTTTCTGCCCAGCCCGGAATCGGCTGCCGGTATGCGGGAGTAAGCGCAGGGTGCTCAGGTGACTGGCAGAACGTTGTCGGGCACCTGATCCCTGTAGCCGACCCGAAACCTTATTGCAGCAGGGCTTCCAGTTCCGCCACCCGCTGCTCCAGTTCCAGCAGCCGTTGTTCCAGTGTTGCCAGCCGGCTGTTGCTGCTGTCCGCAGTTGTTGTCGGCACCGAGCCGGAAGCATCCTGCTCGCTGCCACCTTCCATGAGTGTTTCCAGACTTTCCCGTCCCAGTCGGTGGTAATAGCGATCTTCCCGTCGTCCCGCACCGGCAGGCAGGCGCACCGCCAGTGGCGGCTCAGTCTGCAGCAGGCTCTGCAGGGTTTCGGCCACAGCCTCCGGCTCAGTGAAGTCGGCCATACGCTCGGTACGGGTACGGATTTCGTTCAGGGTCTGGGGAGCGCGCAGCATCAGTACGGCCAGGATGGCCTGCTGCTGCTGGTTCAGCTTGAGCTGGCGGCTGGCCTTGTGCTCGACACGCTGGGCCCGGCCCGAATTCTGGATCACGGTCCAGCCGAATTCGATCAGCCCGCGCACAATATGGCCGACCTCGCCCTCGGCGAGATTCATGAGCGGTTCGCGGCTGGTTTTCTGGTTGCAGGCCAGCATCAGGCTGTTCATGGTGAGCGGATAATTGTTGGGTGTGGTCAGCTGCTTTTCCATCAGGCAACCCAGAATGCGGATTTCTTCCGGGCTGAAAGGTGGTTTCTGGCTGTCTTCGAGACTGTTAAGGCTATCCATCGGCTATCCCCTTTGTTATTTTCTGAAAGCATCGATTTAGGCGTATTATAAGCGGCACCGGAATCGCTGAGGAGCAAAAAATGGAAAAAGCGCTGCTTCCCGTTCTGCAGGGCCTTGCAGCGACCCTGCTGGCGCAGGATTGGCGTCTGGTGACGGCGGAGTCCTGTACCGGTGGCTGGATTGCCAAGACCTGCACGGATATGGCAGGAAGTTCACGCTGGTTTGAATGCGGTTTTGTCAGCTACAGCAACCGTTCCAAGCAGGAGCTGCTGGAGGTATCCGAGGACAGTCTGGCGCAGTTCGGGGCCGTGAGTGAGGTGGTGGCGGCGGAAATGGCACGTGGAGCCATTGCCAATTCGGCAGCGGACGTGGCCATCGCTGTCACCGGTATTGCCGGGCCGGACGGTGCCACTCCGGACAAGCCACTCGGGACCGTCTGTTTCGGCTGGGTAGTGCCCGATCAACCGTTGCGGGTGGCGACGCGGCATTTTGACGGCGACCGTGAGGCGGTGCGGCGTCAGAGTGTCGAGTATGCGCTGCAGGGCTTGTTGGGCCTGTTGCGCTGAGTCCCTGATCACTGATCATTTCCGGTCAGTTTGGGTGCCTTCCCTCAGCGGGTGTATGTCACCGGCCTGCCCGTCGCCCAGATAAAGACCGAATACCCCGGTTTGCCGCTCCAGGACGTAACGCTGCATCATGGTGCGGATATTGGGGGAGGCGAACGGTTCCTGCATCAGCTCATCCACCGGAACAAAACGGCCCTGCGGATAGGCTGGCTGCCGGTGTGCGGTGGCCAGGAAAAAGACTTGATAAGCCCCGGTCTGGGTATTGTCGACAATGGAGTAGACCGGGCCGAACGTGACATTCAGGCCGTTTTCCTGCAGGTGTGCATCAATGGCAGCCAGTACGCCGACATGGGTACTGACCTCGACAAAGGGGGGCCGCAGCCCCTCGGGGGTTTCCTGCATCAGGACGGTGCCATTGACCTCGATAATGGCTCCGGCACGGTAGGAACGCACGCTGGGTGGGGGTTCAGCGGCTCCCCGCTCCAGTCCCAGACTGAAATAACCCTGATTGGAATAGCCAAGCCCCGGTGCATCGGTGGCGGAGAAGTTTTCCACCCGTCCGATAAGAATCAGGTGGTCCCCGGCTTCCAGGCGCTGATGGATGGCGCAGGAAAACCAGGCGGTTGCCTCCTCGATCAGGGGCATGCCGAAGCTGTCCGCATGCCATCGGGTGCTGGCAAACCGGTCTCCCATGTAGCTCGCAAACAGGTTGGATACATCCTGCTGCTGCTCTGACAGGATGCTGACAGCAAAGTGCCCGCACGTCCGGAAGGCCGGGAGACTGTGCATGTTGAGGGACAGGCAGACCAGCAGCAGAGGCGGCTCCAGCGAAACCGAGGTGAAGGAATTGGCAGTGAAACCGACAGGCGAACCTTCTTCGGTACGGGTCGTGACAACGGTCACGCCAGTCATGAAAGCGCCAAAAGCCTGGCGCAGGTTGCTGTTCGGGTCTGGTCGGGTCATCGGGCCGGTTCCGGTATTGCTGAAGGATGGCCTGCAGTGTCACATCCACCGCGTTGCTCTGCAAGTTCTGATGCAGCAGCGGGGGCGATTTGTACCGGCTCGGTTCCTTTGCATACCCCTTGAGTACAAGCGCGTGAATGCCCTCAGGCCTGGTCCGCACCCAGAAAAGCCTGCAGGGCGCTTTCATACCGTTTTTCCGCCTGTTCGATCCCGGCCGTTTTGACCGGACCGAAGCCCCGGATGGTATCGGTATAGTCTGCCAGTTTCCGTGCTGCCTTGAGGTTGTCGGCATTGAGGTGCTGGCAGAGTAACCCGATCACCTGCTCATACTGGCCGGGCAGTTCCCGTTCCTGCCGCCGCTCCTGCTGATAACCGAACGGGTCCAGCGGGGTACCGCGCAGAAAGCGCAGCCGGGCCAGCAGCCTCATGGCCTGGAACATCCAGGGGCCCAGGGCACGTTTGCGTGGGCGTCCATTGGGCAGCCGCCTGCCGGCCAGCAGTGCGGGAGCCAGATGGAAGGTGGTTTTGATGTTGCCCTCAAACTGACCGGACAGGTAGTTTTCAAACTCGCCATTGGTATACAGGCGTGCCACTTCGTATTCATCCTTGTAAGCCAGCAGACGGAAATACTGCCGGGCCACCGTGCGGGTCAGGGTATCACTGCCGGCAACGCGGGTTTCCACCGCCAGTAGCTGTTCGACCTGCCGGTGATAGCGCTCGGCCAGTGCCTGATTCTGGTAGGCCCTGAGGAAGGTTTCATGCTGCTGCATCAGTTCGGTCAGTGTTCCGCCGCTTTCGTCTCCGCCAATCACATCACTTCGCTGCCGGGTGTCGGCCAGCCGTTCAGCGACCTGTTGCGGGTATTCGGCGAACACACGGCCCCAGAGAAAAGCCCGCTGGTTCATGTCCACCGCCACGCCGTTCAGTGCAATCGCCTGCAGCAGGGCCTCGGCTCCCACCGGCAGCAGCCCCTGCTGGCAGGCATGGCCGAGCAGCATGACGTTAGCGGCAATGCTGTCCCCGCACACCCTTTCTGCCAGGCGTCCGAAGTCGAGCTGGACCACTTCCGGATGGACATGAGCACGGATGGCATCCAGTACCTGCTGTTCGCGGAAGTCGAAATCGCGCTGAAAAACAAAACCGGAAACCGGACTCAGGCGGGTATTGAGAATGGCGCGGGTCCGTCCGTCCTGATACAGATTGATGCTGGCAGGACTGGCCGCAACCACGGTGTCGGCAGCCAGCAGCAGGTCAGCCTCACCGGCGGTAATCTGGGGCACATGCAGGGGCTGGTCGGCGTGGCTGACGCGCACATGGGAAACCACGGCTCCGCCTTTCTGGGCCAGGCCGGAAAAATCCTGCAGGATGACGGCCTTGCCCTCGATATGAGCGGCCATGCCGATCAGGGCACCCAGGGTAAGCACACCGGTACCACCGATACCGGTGATGGCGATATTGCAGGGTTGATCCAGCGGGTATCGGCGGGGTTCCGGCAGGGCCTGCTGGTTGAGCTCCGGCAGCGTCGGTTTGCGTGGTATGGCCCCCTCCAGGGTGACAAAGGCGGGGCAGAAGCCGTTGAGACAGCTGAAATCCTTGTTGCAGGCGGACTGGTTGATCCGGCGCTTGCGCCCGAACGGGGTTTCCAGTGGTTCCAGAGCAATGCAGTTGGACTGTACGGAACAGTCGCCACAGCCCTCGCACACCAGCGGGTTGATAAAGGCACGCCGATCCGGATCGGGTATCAGGCCGCGTTTGCGCTGACGGCGGTTTTCCGTGGCGCAGGTCTGGTCATAGACCAGAATGGTGCAGCCCGGTATGTCACGCAGTTCGCGCTGGACCTGATCCAGGGACTCACGGTGCAGGGCCTGCACCCCGTCCGCCAGTTTCACCCCCCGGTAACGTTCGGGTTCATCCGTCACCAGCCGGATGGCGCGCACGCCTTCGGCAGCCAGTTGCTGGACCAGCATCGGGATGGAGAGGGGGCCGTCGACCGGCTGGCCGCCGGTCATGGCGACGGCGCTGTTGAACAGCAGCTTGTAGGTGATATTGACACCGGCAGCCACGGACTGGCGGATGGCGAGGATGCCGGAGTGGTAATAGGTACCGTCGCCGATATTGGTAAAAACGTGTTTTTCATCCGTGAACGGTGCCATGCCGAGCCAGGTCACGCCTTCGCCGCCCATGTGGGTATAGGTCTCGGTACGCCGGTTCATCCACAGCGCCATGAAATGACAGCCGATACCGGCAAAGGCACGGCTGCCTTCCGGGACCCTGGTTGAGGTATTGTGCGGGCAGCCGGCACAGAAGTGCGGCAGGCGCGTCACCGGCGGTTTGTGCCCCACTTTCAGCGCATGCAGTTTTCGGTAAGTTTCACGCCGTCGGGCAATGCGTTCGCGCAGCCCTTCAGGCAGCTCGAAGTTCAGCAGCCGTGCGGCAATGGCGCGTACCGCCACTCCGGTGGTAATGTCTTCATGCAGCGAGAGAACATGGCGGTCATGGTCATCAAACTTGCCCACAATGCGTGGACGCACATCCGCACGCCAGTTGAACAGCTGCTGTTTGATCTGGTGTTCAATGACTTCACGTCGCTCCTCAATCACCAGCACTTCTTCCAGCCCTTCGGAAAAGTGGCGCACGCCTTCCGGCTCCAGCGGCCAGGGCATGCGGACCTTGTAGACCCGCAGGCCGATTTCATCCGCCAGTGCTTTGTCGATTTCCAGCTCACGCAGGGCTTCCATCACATTTTCAAAGGCCTTGCCGGAGGCAATAATGCCGAAACGGGCCCGACGTGAATCCAGCACGGTTTCATCCAGACGGTTGGCACGTGCAAAAGCGATGGCGGCACAGCCCTTATGCTCCTGCAGGCGCTCATCCTGGGCAAACCGGTCGTCCGGCCAGCGATTGTTGAGGCCACCGGGGGGCATGTCAAAATCCTGGGGCAGACTGAAACGGCGTTGTTCCCGGGCCAGATCAATGACTGCCGAGGTATCAATGGTATCGGCGACAAGCTTGAAGCCGACCCACAGCCCGGAATAGCGCGACAGGGCGATACCGGCCAGCCCCAGTTCAATGAATTCATGCACGCTGGAGGGGAACAGCATCGGCATCAGTGCCGACATGAAGGCGTGATCAGACTGGTGGGCCACGGTCGAGGATTTGGCATGGTGGTCATCACCGGTCAGGGCCAGCACACCGCCATGCCGGGCGCTGCCGAACGCGTTGGCATGCCGGAGTACATCACCGCTGCGATCGACTCCCGGCCCCTTGCCGTACCAGATGCCCAGTACCCCGTCCCGGCGCGCACCCGGCGAGGATGCCAGGCACTGCGAACCCCAGACGGCGGTGGCCGCCAGGTCTTCATTCAGGCCGGGCTGGAAATGAATGCCCAGTGGGATGAGGTGTTTGCGTGCTGCCTGCAGGGTCAGATCATAGCCGCCAATGGGGGAGCCGCGATAGCCGGAAATATAGGTGGCGGTATGAAGTCCGGCAGCCCGGTCCCGGCGCATCTGGACCATCGGCAGGCGTACCAGGGCCTGGGTGCCGTTGAGGAACACCCGGCCCGTTTCGGCACAGTATTTGTCGTCCAGGCTGATGCCGGGTTTGGGGGTGCCGTTTCTGACGGGAATGCCCATGGTTTCTCCTCCCGGTAATTTTATAATGGATTCAGTCTTCAATTATCCCATGCCGGTGCCAGGACCGGAGTCCAATGATCCTGCGCAGTGCCAGGGTCCGGGGAACAGGGTCCGCTCTCAGGGGCCTGTCCGGGGACAGGATTGCCAGACGGCTTCAGATCGGCAGGCAGGTGGTGTTCTTGATCTCGCTCAGGGCAAAGTGACTGTTGATAATGGCGACATGGGGCAGGCGCAGCAGTTTCCCCTTGATGGTTTTTTCATAATCCCGCACCGAAGCCACCACCACCCGCAGCAGGTAGTCAAACTCGCCGCTCATGCTGTAGCACTGCAGGATTTCAGGGAGGTCACGCGTGGCCTGCTCGAAATCTTCCAGCAGTTCCGGGGTGTGGGTTTTCAGGCGCACGGAAACAAAGATGGAGACATCAAGGCCAGTCAGCTCCTGACTCAGCAGCCAGACCCGCCCTTGAATGATGCCATTGTCCTGCATGCGGCGCAGCCGACGCCAGCAGGGTGTATGGGACAGACCGACCCGTTCCCCGATCTCATGAATATTGAGTTCCGGGGAAGACTGCATGATGCGCAGTATTCTGATGTCGGTGGCATCAAGTCCAGCCTGTTTCATGCTTGTCTCTCCTGCTGTCTGCCAGTGTACCACCATCCGGGAATGGCCGCAGGGCAACAGGGGTTTTTGCATCTTTTTATGGATGCCTGCGCCCAATATTGAGAATATGGCGACTCAAGCCGTACATCAAGAGACTGGAGAACTCGCATGAGACCACTGCCGGAAATTGCATGGATACTGGGGTATGCCGGATTGCTGCCGTTTGTATTGCTGGCGCTGAGCCTGCTGCTGGGGCTGGAGCTGCCCTTTCTCAAAGGGGTGAGGCTGGACTGGTGGCTGGCAGCGTATGCTGCTGTGGTGCTGAGTTTTCTCGGGGCGGTACATTGGGGCGTGGTACTGGGTATGCAGCGCTATCTTCCCGAGCATGAGGTTGAGCGCCTGCTGGTTTATGGTGTTGCACCGGGTGTGCTGGCCTGGCTGGGCCTGCTGCTGCCGGTGAACCTGTCGCTGCTGTTCATGGCGCTGTTGCTGGTCGGGGCCTATGTGGTTGACCGGATGCTGCTGTTTCCACGCATCAATTCCCAGTATGCCCGCCTGCGTACCCAGCTGACGGCCATTGCCGTGCTGATGCTGGTATTGGCAGGTTTTTCAGCAGCATAAAAAAAGCCCCCGTTTCCGGGGGCTGAAAAAACGCCAGAATTTCCGTTGTTTAAGGAATGGCGTCCAATTCTGCGTTGTCCTTGGCGGGAGGGATCAGGGCTTCCTTGGTGATACCCATCATCAGCAGCAGGTTGCTGGCTACATAGATGGATGAATAGGTACCGATGAGGATGCCGATGATCAGTGCCAGTGCAAAGCCGGCAATGACCTCGCTGCCGAACACATACAGGGCGATGACCACGATCAGGGTGGTGAAGGAGGTCATCAGTGTGCGGGACAGGGTCTGGTTGATCGAGATATTCATGACCTCATAGGGTGTTTCGCTGCGCAGCAGCCGGAAGTTCTCGCGCTCGCGGTCGAATACCACGATGGTGTCATTGAGCGAGTAGCCGATGACCGCCAGTACCGCCGCCAGCACGGTCAGGTCAAACTCGAGATGGGTAAAGGAGAAGAAGCCGACCACGACAATGATGTCATGGACAGTGGCCACGATGGCACCGACTGCAAAACGGTACTCAAACCGCAGTGCGACGTAAATGAGGATGCCGCCCAGGGCCAGCAGGATCGCCAGCCCGCCCTGTTCACGTAATTCCTCACCCACTTGGGGGCCGACGAACTCCACCCGGTTCAGTTTTGCCGCTGCAGTTTCGGTCTGCAGGATGTCCAGCACCTTGTTGCTCAGGGCGGCTTTGGCCTCGGCGGAGTCATCACCGGCCTCCGGTGGCGGCAGGCGTATCAGCAGCTCCTTGCTGCTGCCGAAGTGCTGAACCACGGCTTCGTAGCCATTGCTTTTCAGCAGTTCACGCACAATATCCGGGTTCTTGCTGTCCGGGTAGGTGACTTCCATCACGGTACCACCGGTGAAATCCACCCCCATATTGAGGCCACGGGTGGCAATGGATATCAGTGCCGCCAGTGTCAGGACAATGGTAAAAGCCAGCGCAATGTGGCGCAGGCGCATGAAGTCGATCAGTTTGCCCCCCGTAACCGGAGCCATCTGCTCCGGTGTCAGGGTCGAGCCGTTCGCTTGTTCTGTCATGTCAGACTCCTTAAATACTGAGTTTTTCGACTTTGCGGCCACCATACACCAGATTCACCAGGGCCCGGCTGCCGATAATCGCCGTGAACATGGAGGTGGCGATACCGATGGCCAGCGTGATGGCGAAACCCTTGATCGGACCGGTACCGAACATGAACAGGACCAGGGCGGCAATCAGGGTGGTCACATTGGCATCCATGATGGTGGAGAAAGCCTGATCATAACCCCGGTTGATGGCGGTCTGTACCGGGGCACCATTGCGCAGTTCCTCCTTGATGCGCTCGTAGATCAGCACATTGGCGTCCACCGCCATGCCGATGGTGAGCACGATGCCGGCCATGCCAGGCAGGGTCAGGGTGAACTGGAGCATGGACATGACTGCAAAAATGATGATCACGTTCATGCTCAGGGCCAGATCGGCGAACAGGCCGAACAGGCGGTAATAGACCAGCATGAACACCATGACCAGTGTGAAGCCGATCAGGATCGACTTGAAGCCGCTGTCGATATTGGTCTGGCCGAGGTTGGGGCCGATGGTGCGCTCCTCGACAATGTAAAGCGGGGCCGCCAGGGCACCGGCACGCAGCAGCAGGGCCAGGTCACGCGCTTCTTTCGGTGAGTCCAGCCCGGTGATACGGAAACGGCTGCCCAGTTCGTCCTGGATGCGTGCCACATTGATGACTTCCTGATGCTTGACCGGTTTGCGTACCTTTTCGCCGTTGACCTCCCGCTCATCATAGGTGGTTTCAATGAAGATGACCGCCATCAGCTTGCCGACATTGGCTCCGGTGGCCTGACGAAAACGCTCCCCACCCTTGCCATTGAGGACGATGTTGACTTCCGGAGCACCGGTATCGTTGCCAAAACCGGAAGAGGCATCGGTAATGTAATCCCCGGTCAGCATCACCCGGCGTTTGAGCAGGATGGGGCTGCCATTGCTTTCATGAAACAGCTGGGTGCCGAGCGGGATGCGTTTGCTCTGTTCGGCAACAATCGGGTCATTACCGGTATCATCGACCATGCGGAATTCCAGTGTGGCCGTGGCACCCAGGATTTCCTTGGCCCGGGCCGTGTCCTGCACGCCGGGCAGCTGGACAACGATCCGGTTCAGCCCCTGCTGCTGGATAACCGGTTCTGCTACCCCAAGCTCGTTGACACGCTTGCGCAGGGTGGTGATGTTCTGTTGCAGGGCCAGTTTCTGGATGTCCTGCAGCTGTTCGGGGGCAATGGTGGCCGTAAGGTCGTAGGTTTCGGCCGGATCCTGCTCCTGCCATTGCAGTTCGTTGAAGTATTTGGCGTTCAGGGTCTTGAGGCCGGCACTGCGCTGTTCGGCGTCCTTGAACTTGATGGTCAGTGTTTCGCCATTACGTGATACACCCAGGTATTCAACCTTGTCATTGCGCAGGTAATCCCGAAACTCGTCTTCATAGCGCTCAAAGGCCTTTTCCTTGGCAGCCTCCATGTCCACCTCCATCAGGAAGTGCACTCCGCCACGCAGGTCCAGTCCCAGATACATCGGCTGGGCATTCAGGGCCTGCAGCCAGGCCGGGGTGGCCGGTGCCAGATTCAGGGCCACCACATACTCCCGTCCCAGGGTCTCGCGGATCAGGTCGGAGGCCTCCAGCTGGGTTTCGGTGTCATCGAAACGGATCAGGGCATTCGGGCCGTTCAACTCGCTGGACTTGAAGCTGAGCTGATGTTCATTCAGGGTTTTTTCCAGCGACTGCATCAGCGCCGGCTCCAGGTCATTACCCTGACGCTGGCTGATCTGGACCGAAGGATCGGAGGGGTAGAGGTTCGGTAATGCATAAATGAGACCCACAATCAGGGTCACAATCAACAGCAGGTACTTCCACAGTGGGTAGCGGTTCATTGTTATATTCCCGTGAGAGGCTTCCCGGCCGGGAAGCCTTTACGATATATGGATACAGGGTCAGGCGTTTTTCAGGGTGCCTTTGGGCATGACGGTGGCGATGGCCTGTTTCTGGACCTTGATGCGCACGTTGTCCGTGATTTCAAGCTCGATAAAGTTCTCGCCGATCTGGCTGACCTTGCCCAGAATGCCGCCGCCGGCTACCACTTCATCTCCCTTGCTCAAAGCATCCAGCATGCCTTTGTGGGCTTTGGCACGCTTCTGCTGTGGCCGGATGACCATGAAGTACATGATGGCAAAGAAGATTGCCATCATGATCAGCAGTTCCATGCCGCCGCCAGCCGGGCCGGGGGCACTCTGGGCCCAAGCGTCGGAAATAAAGAAACTCATTGCGTATGCTCCTCAAACTGAAAATGCGCGCTATTATGCCAGTTCCCACGCGAAACTGATAACCCGTTCCAGGCGTTTTTCACCCAGACGGCACAACAAAACCCGGTCCAGCCCGATGGCCACACCGGCACAATGCGGCAATCCGGATGTCATGGCGGCCAGAAAGCGCCGGTCGATCGCCGGGCTGGGCCTGCCTTCCCGGCTGCGCTGCATGGCATCCTGATTGAGCTTGCGGGTATTGGCCGCACCATCCGGAAGCTCCTGATAGCCATTGCCCAGTTCCATGGAGCCGAGGTAAACCTCGAAGCGACAGGCAACCGCATGCCCTTCATGTTCGGTCACACAGGCCAGTGCCGATTGTGCAGCCGGATAATGATAGACAAAGGTCAGGCTTTTGTCCGGAAAACCCGGCTCAATCCTGTGGGAAAACAGCAGGTCCAGCCAGCCCTGCCGATCCAGTCTGTCCTGCCCGCCCTGCAGTGCCAGCCCGTGGGTGGCGGCACAGGCAGCCAGCACACTGGTATCGGTAGCGGTGCTGAAAGGGTCCAGCCCAAGGGTATCCAGGAAGCACTGGCGGTACTCCCGAAAGACCGGTGCTGCCGACAGGGCCGGAATCAGGAGGGCAAGCAGTTCGCTCACCTCCTGCATCAGCTTGTGGTAGCTGTAGCCAACCCGGTAATACTCCAGCAGGGTGAACTCCGGATTGTGGCGGCTGCCGCTTTCATCCTGACGCCAGACCTTGCCTATCTGGTAAATGTCACCACTGCCACCGGCCAGCAGGCGTTTCATCGGGTATTCGGGCGAGGTATGCAGGTAACGCCGTTCCCGGGGCAGCACCACACTCAGGCTGTCAATGGCAGGATCGGTATTACCGGCCTGAGACAGGGCAGGGGTTTCCACTTCCATGATGCCCCGTGCGTCCATGAATGCCCGTGCCTGCCGCAGCAGACGGGCACGGGCCTGCAGGGCTGCAAGCCCGGCAGAAGCTTGCCATTCCACCCGGCTTCAGCTTTCCTTGACGCGGGAAACGTATTCACCCGAACGGGTATCGATCTTGACCACTTCGTCCTGATCCATGTAAAGCGGTACCTTGATCATCGCTCCGGTTTCCAGTCGGGCCGGTTTGGAGCCGCCGCTGGCAGTATCACCCTTGACACCGGGGTCGGTTTCGACGATCTGCAGTTCGACAAAGTTGGGCGGTGTCACGTTCAGGGGCGCATCATTCCACAGGGTCACGGTGCAGACTTCATTGCCCTTGAGCCACTTGGCGGCATCGCTCATGGCTGATTCGGCGGCGGCAAACTGCTCAAACGAGCCGTCCGTGACCATGAAATGCCAGAACTCGCCATCGTTATAGAGGAACTCCATCTCCCGGTCGACCACATCAGCGGCTTCCACGCTGTCACCGGATTTCCAGGTTTTTTCGACCACACGCCCCGTTTTCAGGTTGCGGACCCGGACACGGTTGAAAGCCTGCCCCTTGCCCGGTTTGACAAACTCGTTCTCGACGATGACATAAGGGTCGCCATCGATCATCAGTTTCAGCCCGCTGCGGAACTCGCTGGTATTGTAGGTGGCCATGGCCAATTTGTCTCCAGATGTACTATGATAAAACAGCCGCCTATGATAACCGGAAAAGACGAAAAAATTCAGGCAAAAAAACCGGGTTTGCCACTGATCCTGTCCGGCATGCTGGCGATAGGTGGCGATTAATAATCTGTCAGGTAAGGCTCCTGTAAGCTATCCAGGCTACTACCCGATGTGCAGGCATCTACCAACATGGCTAAAGGCTCCAAAATGGAAAATACAAAATTATTGCCGACCTTTCTGGCGTGCTCCCTCTATCTCTGTACCGCACTGCTGTCATGGCCGGCTGTCGGTGCTGCGAAGGCGGATACGGACGCGGTTGCCGACCTTGCTGCCGATACTGCGACCGATACGGTTGCCGGCATGGACGACGACAGTGAACCGGTTCCCGTGAGCAGCACGAGGCTGACCAAGTCAGTGGTCAAGATTTTCACCACTGCTGAAACCTATAACACCTACTCGCCCTGGAATTCCGACACCGAATCCCGGATCGGTACCGGGTTTGTGATTGAGGGCAACCGGGTATTGACCAATGCCCATGTGGTGGCGGACCACACTTTCATCGAGCTGCAGCGTGACGGCAAGCCGGACCGCTACGAGGCCGAAGTGATCGCGGTATCGCATGAAGCCGACCTGGCCCTGCTGTCCGTCAAGGACAGGGATTTCTTTTCCAGTGGCAACTTCATGCCCATTGGTGAGCTGCCGATCGTGCATGAGGAAATCAGTGTGTACGGCTTTCCGACCGGGGGGGATACCCTGAGCGTGACCAAGGGTATCGTGTCGCGCATTGAATACATTGAATATGCCCACAGTTCGCTACCATTTCAGGCCATTCAGATTGATGCCGCCATCAATCCCGGCAACAGTGGCGGTCCGGCGCTGGCAAATGGCAAGGTGGTCGGGGTCGCGATGCAGGTGGCCGGCAATGGTGAGGAAAATATCGGTTACATGATTCCCACACCCATCATCCACCATTTCCTCAAGGACGTGGAAGATGGTCGTTATGATGGTTTTCCGGAGTTTTCCGTCATCACCGAAGAGCTGATCAATCCGGCCATGCGCAAGAAGTATTCACTGGATAAGGATACCACCGGCGTGCTGGTCACCAAGGTTTGTGCCAATACCCCGGCTGAACCGGTATTGCGGCTGGGCGACATCATTACCCATGTGGATGGGAAAAAAATCGAAAACAACGGTACGGTCCTGTTCCAGCCCGGTAAGTACATCAACTTTGAGCATCTGGTCGACCTGCACCAGCTGAATGAGCGGCTGCAGCTTTCGGTGCTGCGTGATGACAAGCCGCTGGCACTGGAGCTGCCGCTGGACCGTGCTGCCCAGACCTATTACACCTATGACCAGAAACCCCGCTATTTTGTCTATGGCGGTTTTGTCTTCACACCCAGCAAGGTGACGGATTATTGTCTGAGTCGGGCCGAGTATGACCGGCAGGAAAACCGGGATCGGCAGGAAAGCGTCCTGATTACCAAGGTACTGGCATCCAGCAGCAATGTCGGTTATCACGATGTGGTCATGCGGGTGGATACCATTGATGGTGAGACGTTCAAGAACTTCAACGATTTCTATCACCTGATCCGCAAGGCCAAAGGGGCGTTTGTGATTCTGGCGGATCAGGCCGGCTTTCAGGTGGTGATCGAGCGTGAAGTGGCACAGGCAGAGCATGAGGATTTGCTGAAGCGCTATCACATGGAGGCCGGGCAGTCCGATGACCTCAAGGGCTTTGATGAGCATTTTGCCAGGGCAGACAGTAAAACACTGGAAAGATAATTACCGTATAGCCTATAGATTGGATTTATTCATGGGGGCATGTTAGAAATTGGGGACTCAACCAACAGGTTCCTGAAGTGTCCGTGGATAAGCATCATGAAACTCAAAGTCAGGCAATACATTTCCTCTCCCGGCGTGGTTTTTCTGGGCAGCTGCATGCTGTGTGCCAGCGTGCAACTGCAGGCACAGGGGTTATTTCGCTGGGTGGATAAAGACGGTGCGGTGCATTATTCCGATAATGTTCCGCCCGAGTTTTCTCAGGATGGACACAGCCAGCTCAGCAAGCAGGGACTGACCCTCAAGCAGGTGGCACCGGCCAAATCCACTGAGCAGGTTCAGGAAGAAGAGTGGCTGCAGAGTTTGGAGGAAAAGCGCAAGGAACGGGATCGGCAGCAGGAGCGGGCTGATTCCCTGTTGCTGAACAGTTATACCAGTGTGGAAGAGCTGGACCGTTTCAATGATGAGCGTTTTTCAACCCTGAAAACCAATTACAGGCAGCTGGTGATGCTGCGCGACAAGCTGCTGCAGGAGCGTACCGAACTGGGGAAAAAGCTGGAAACCGAGGACAGCAAGGCAATCCGCAAACAGCTGGAAGGCTTTCTGGAAACCAACCGGCAAAACCTGGACGAGTATGAAACCGCCATCAGCCAGAACCGGCTGGAAGAGGAGAAGCTCAAGGATGAGGCGGCAACCATGCGTGAGCGCTATCTTTACCTGACTGGCAGGCATACCGCCGAAAAAAACAGCCAGGACGATTAATCCCGGCTGTGTCTGTATCCATAACTTCCTGTTTTGTGGCCGGCAGGCGGATTACTTTTTCCGGCGCGCTCTGGCCTGCTTGCGTTGCTGTTTCTTGAGCTTCCGGGCCTGTTTGCGGTTTTTGGCCTGCTGGGTATGGGTCAGCCGTCTGGAACCCGGGGATTCGAGGGTGGATGCCGTGTTCTGGCCCTGCTGCCTTGCCTCCTCTGGCTGAGCATAGAACATCGGACCCTGACCGTTCTCGCGGAACCACTTGGTGATAATGACTTTTTTGCCTTCCTCGACCGGCATGCCGTGATGCATGGTAAACGGGTTGGGTACACCATCCGGATGCAGGTTGTTCCAGATCACCGCCATGCCCTGTTTGGGATAGAAGGTCTGGTCTATCTCGGTAAAACGGGTGCCGCCCCCCTGGGGAGTCGAGTTCAGGTAGACCATGAAGGTCCAGGTGCGCTGCCCCATTTCACCGGTGTACTGCTCATAGATACCCGGCATGTCCGGTGAAAAGAAGTCGTGGTGGGCCTTGAACTCCTGACCCACGTCATAGCGCTGTACCTGGATCGGCTCGGAGTAGGACAGGCGGATGCCCATGGTCCGGGCTATTTTTTCCTCAATCTGGTCAACAAAAGCTTCACGAATGTGGACGAAATCACAGGTCTCACTGGTACGGAAGCGATCATCACCATTGCTGTGGGTGACTTCCGAGGGCTTGAGTTCGGTTTCCGCCAGCCGGATCAGCGTTTCACATTCCTCCGGCGTCATGAAGTTTTCCAGCGTGTAAAGCTGCAGCAGGTCAGTTTCAAAGCGCTTGAGGGGCAGGTCGGGGCGATTGGCTCCCAAGGGAACATTGGCCAGTGCCTCATAATCAACGGTGCCTTTCGGCTTGGGCTTTTCTTCAACACTGGCCGGGAAAGCATCACCCATCATGACCTTGATCACGGTCCGGCTGAAGCCGTTGTCACGCATGATCTGGTAAAGCTCAACCGGATCACATCGACGTTCCAGGTTCTGGTCAAGCCAGTTTTGCCATTCCTGGTTCAGGGAGTGTGCAGCTGTCATGGTCGGGAGTTTCCTGTCTTGTCATAAATTGAAAATATTTGTTGTAAATTGTAATCATCATGGCTGAAGCCAAGTTTAGACAAAAGCACTATAGCCTGACCAGCCCCTGCGAGAGCCGGTTTCCCGTTCACAACCGGTATTTTGCCGACCAGTGGAGTCCACCCGGTATGGCAGGGGATTCTCCACTGGCAAACGATACATCAATGTGATTGAATGCTGCATCCGTTTTTCATGTTTTCATGTTCAGACACCATGCAAGATTCACCCATTGATTACCAAAGCCTTGCCGTTCGGGGCGTACAGGCACTGCAACCCTATCAGCCCGGCAAGCCGATTGACGAGCTTGAGCGTGAGCTGGGTATCCGCAACAGCCTGAAACTGGCCTCGAACGAGAACCCGCTCGGCCCCAGTCCCAGGGCGCTGGCAGCGATAACGCCGGTGCTGAAAAGTCTGGAGCTGTATCCGGATGGGGGCGGGTTCCGACTCAAGGCCGCACTGGCCGATTGGCTGGGTGTATCTCCCGCTCAGATCACACTGGGCAATGGCTCCAACGACGTGCTGGACATTATCGGGCGCTGCTTTCTGGACCCGAGCCGGGGAGCCGTGTTTTCCGAGCACGCCTTTGCAGTGTATCCGATTGTGACCCAGTCCATTGGCGCTGCGTTACAGGTGGCAAAGGCACTGCCGCCTGATCACCCCGAGATGCCCTATGGTCATGATTTGAGCGCCATGCGTGCCCAGGTGGATGAAAAGACCCGCCTGATCTTTATCGCCAATCCCAACAATCCGACCGGAACCTGGCTGACCGGCGATGCCCTGCGGGCCTTTCTGCAGGCGCTGCCGGCCAATGTCATTGTGGTGGTGGACGAGGCCTATATTGAATATGTGGAACGTGAGGATGTTCCGGATTCGCTGGCCTGGCTGGATGAATTTCCCAACCTGATCGTGACCCGGACCTTTTCCAAGATTTACGGTCTGGCCGGTTTGCGGGTCGGTTACGCTGTTTCCAGCCCGACGATTGCCAACCTGCTGAACCGGGTGCGCCAGCCTTTCAACGTCAATGCCCTGGCACTGGTGGCAGCAGAGGCGGCCCTGTCGGATGAGGCTCATCTGCGCCGCAGCGCTGTCAACAATGCCACCGGCCTGCAGCAGTGGTTTGCCGCCTGTGCCGGGCAGGGCTGGGGCTACATTCCCACAATCGGCAACTTCATCAGCGTTGATACCGGGCGTACCGCTGCACCGGTTTATCAGGCCCTGCTGCGGGAGGGCGTCATTGTGCGTCCGGTTGCCAATTACGGTTTGCCCCGGCATCTGCGCATCACCATCGGTACCGAGGCCCAGAATGCCCGTTGCATTCAGGCACTGCGCAAGGTGCTGGCTGAACCGCCGGCTGACAGGGAAGCATGATGCCGCAAACGGGCAGGGGGATTGGCCGGCTGGTCATTTTCGGGGTCGGGCTGATCGGTGGATCATTGGCACTGGCCCTGCGCAAGGCGGGTTACTGCGGGGAAGTGGTCGGTTGCAGCCGCCATGCGGATCATCTGCAGCGCGCTGTTGATCTTGGCGTGATTGACCGCTATGAGCTGGACCCGGTACTGGCCGTCCGGGACGCGGATATGGTGCTGCTGGCCGTCCCCATGGGGGCTATGCGCCGGGTGCTGGAGCAGATCAGGCCGGGCTTGCCGGCGGGTGCCATCCTGACCGATGCCGGCAGCACCAAGGCATCGATTGTGCAGGCGGTCCATGACGTCATGGGACCGGATTTCACCCGCTTTGTCCCCGGCCATCCGATTGCCGGACGTGAGCAGAGCGGGGTGGAGGCGGCCGTGGCGGACCTGTATCACCAGCGCCGTGTGATCCTGACCCCGCAGTCGCATACCGACCCTGATGCCCTGGCGGCGGTCACGACGATGTGGAGCGTGACCGGGGCGCTGGTTGAGAGCATGCCGGTTGAGCTGCATGACCGGGTGCTGGCAGCCACCAGCCACCTGCCGCATGTGCTGGCTTTTTCGCTGGTGGATACCCTGCTGGGCATGCCGCAGCGTGAGGACATCCTGCGCTACGCCGCTGGCGGTTTTCGTGACTTTACCCGCATCGCCTCCAGTGATCCGGTCATGTGGCGTGACATCTGCCTTTATAATGACCATGCCATTCTGGACATGATCAGTGTCCTGCAGGACAACCTGAGCCATTTTGCCGGCCTGATCCGCAACCGGGATGCGGATGGCCTGCAGCAGCTGATGCAGCAGGCCAAGCAGGCCCGTGACAATTACGTCGCCCGTTTTGAACCAGGACAACATTCGTGAGCCACACCCCATCCATCCATTTTATCGTTCAGCCCGGTGGCAGCCTTCGGGGCCGTATCCGCGTACCGGGTGACAAGTCGATTTCCCACCGCTCCATCATGCTGGGTTCACTCGCTGAAGGTACGACACGGGTCAGCGGCTTCCTGCAGGGCGAGGACTGCCTGTGCACCCTGAAGGCTTTCCGTGCCATGGGGGTGTCGATTGAGGGGCCGACTGCCGATGGCCGGGTGGTGATTCAGGGGGTGGGGCTGCATGGCCTGAAAGCCCCGGCTCATGACCTGGATATGGGCAATTCCGGTACTTCCATGCGCCTGATGGCCGGGTTGATGAGCGGGCAGGCTTTTGATGTGCGCATGACCGGTGACAGTTCACTGTCAAAGCGCCCGATGAAGCGGGTCACCGTACCGCTGGCCGATATGGGCGCACGCATTGATGCCACCGCAGCCGGGACACCGCCGCTGGTGGTGCATGGCGGCAGTGCGCTGCACGGCAGGCATTACGACATGCCTGTGGCCAGTGCCCAGGTTAAATCGGCATTGCTGCTGGCAGGCCTGTATGCCGAGGGGGAGACTTCTGTCACCGAACCGGCACCGACCCGTGATCATACCGAGCGCCTGCTGCGCGGGTTCGGTTATGCAGTGCATACCGATGGCAACCGCATCAGCCTCAAGGGGGGAGGGCGTCTTGCGGCCATGGCGATTGATGTGCCATCCGATATTTCATCTGCCGCATTTTTCATGGTGGGTGCCAGCATTGCACCGGGTTCGGATCTGGTGATTGAGCATGTGGGGATGAATCCGACCCGTACCGGTGTGATTGACATCCTGCGCCTGATGGGCGCAAATCTGGCGGTGCAGAACCTGCGTGAGGTTGGTGGTGAGCCGGTGGCGGATATCCGGGTGCGGGCAGCAAAGCTCAGGGGAATAAGGATTCCCGAGGCGCTGGTGCCGCTGGCGATTGATGAGTTTCCGGTGCTGTTTGTGGCTGCTGCCTGTGCCGAGGGTGAAACCGTGCTGACCGGGGCGGAAGAGCTGCGGGTCAAGGAAAGTGACCGCATTCAGGTTATGGCTGACGGGTTGGCGGCCTGTGGTATTGAGGCACGTCCGACCCCGGATGGCATTGTGATTCAGGGCGGGCAGCTGGCCGGCGCCAGTGTGACCAGCCACAATGATCATCGTATTGCCATGGCTTTTGCCATGGCCGGTTTGCGGGCGGCAGAACCCGTGACCATCCATGATTGTGCCACGGTGAATACCTCTTTCCCCGGATTTGTGGCGCTGGCCGCCGGAGCGGGGCTGGGAATTCGGGCTGAAACCGGACATTGAGGGAGTCGGCTCCCGAAAAAAGGGGGCAACCCATGCAGCCGGTACCGATTTAAGGTAGTATTCCGGCCTCATGACAGTCACCGGCAAACAGGACATGAATAACCCCATTCCCGTCATTACCCTGGATGGCCCGGCCGGTTCCGGCAAGGGCACGATTGCTGCCCTGCTGGCTGAGCATCTGGGCTGGCATCTGCTGGACAGCGGTGCGATTTACCGGGTTGCGGCACTGGCGGCCCTGCAGCAGCAGGTAGCACTGGATGATGAGCCGGGACTGGCCGCACTGCTGGAGACCCTGGATATCCGCTTTGAACGGGGGCTGGCCTTTTGTAACGGGGAGGCGGTCACGGCAGCCATCCGGACACCGACCTGTTCGGATGCCACCTCGCGCATTTCCGCCCTGCCGGCAGTACGCCGGGGGCTGCTGGAACTGCAGCGCAGCTTCTGCCGCCCACCCGGACTGGTGGCTGACGGGCGTGATATGGGCACCGTGGTTTTTCCGGATGCCGGGCTTAAGGTCTTTCTGACGGCCAGTGCCGAAGTCCGGGCACAGCGGCGGCTTAAGCAGTTGAGTGGGCAGGGAATTAGTGCTAATCTTTCGTCCCTTGTTCAGGACATGCGTGCACGTGATGAGCGTGACACCAACAGAGCGATTGCACCGCTACGGCCTGCAGTGGATGCTGTCATCATCGACAGCGATGCGCTGTCGCCGGAGCAGGTACTGGAGCTGATTCTGTCCCGTTATCGGGGAAATTGACTCCGACCCGTGATGCAAGAGGCCCAGACAGGGAATGTCCGGGCTTTTATTTTTTTCCGTCATAACAGGATGTAATGACGCCAAACCCTTTTATTAACAGGTAATTTTATTCATGACTGAAAGTTTTGCGGAACTGTTTGAAGAGAGCCTTTCCTATACCCAGATGCAGCCGGGGGCTCTGCTGAATGCGACGGTAATCGATGTTCGCCCCGATTTTGTCATCGTGAGCGCCGGCCTCAAGTCGGAAGGCGTCATTCCCGCTGAACAGTTCAAAAACGAGCGTGGTGAGCTGACTGTCAATATCGGTGATCTGGTTGAGGTTGCCCTGGATACGGTCGAGGACGGTTTTGGCGAAACCCGTCTGTCACGCGAAAAAGCCCGCCGCATGCGCGCCTGGGAAATTCTGGATGAAGCCTACAAGAATGACGAGATTGTCACCGGTATCATCTCCGGCAAGGTCAAGGGTGGCTTCACCGTTGAGCTGAGCGACATTCGCGCCTTCCTGCCCGGTTCCCTGGTGGATGTACGTCCGGTGCGTGACACCTCCTACCTGGAAGGCAAGGAGCTGGAATTCAAGCTCATCAAGCTGGACCAGAAGCGTAACAATGTCGTGGTTTCCCGCCGTGCCGTGGTTGAGGAAGAATACAGCGCCGAGCGCGAAGCCCTGCTGGAAAACCTGCAGGAAGGCCAGACGATCAAGGGTGTGGTCAAGAACCTGACCGATTATGGTGCTTTCCTGGACCTGGGTGGCATCGACGGTCTGCTGCATATCACCGATATGGCCTGGAAGCGCGTCAAGCATCCGTCGGAAGTGGTCAACATCGGTGATGAAATCGACGTCAAGGTACTCAAGTTTGACAAGGAAAAAAGCCGCGTTTCCCTGGGCCTCAAGCAGCTGGGCGAGGATCCGTGGCAGGATCTGATGCGTCGTTATCCGGCGGGCACCCGTCTGTTCGGCAAGGTTTCCAACCTGACCGACTATGGCTGCTTTGTGGAAATCGAGGACGGCGTGGAAGGTCTGGTGCACGTGTCTGAAATGGACTGGACCAACAAGAATGTCAACCCGGCCAAGGTCGTCACCCTGGGTGACGAGGTTGAGGTCATGATTCTTGATATTGATGCCGAGCGGCGTCGTATCTCCCTGGGCATGAAGCAGTGCCAGCCCAATCCGTGGGATGAATTCGCCAGCAGCCACAACAAGGGCGACCGCGTTTCCGGCAAGATCAAGTCCATTACCGACTTTGGTATCTTTATCGGTCTGGATGGCGGTATCGACGGTCTGGTGCATCTGTCCGACATTTCCTGGAATATGCCGGGTGAAGAAGCGGTACGCAATTACAAGAAGGGTGACGAGGTTGAGGCGGTGGTGCTGGCCGTTGATCCCGAGCGGGAGCGTATCTCCCTGGGGATCAAGCAGCTGGAGCAGGATCCGTTCTCCAACTTTGTTGCCGCCAATGCCAAGGGCAGCATCGTGACCGGCAGGGTTATTGAAGTCAGCGCCAAGTCAGCCAGGGTTGATCTGGGTGAAGGGGTTGAGGGTATTCTGCGGGCATCCGAGCTGTCGCGTGAGCGGGTGGAAGATGCACGCAGCTTCCTGCGTGAAGGGGACGAGGTGGAAGCCAAGTTCATGGGCGTGGATCGAAAGACCCGTTCCATCAACCTGTCCATCAAGGCCAAGGAAAACGAGGAAGAGGCCCGGGTCATGAAGGAGTACAGCAATACCGGCAGTGCTTCAACCTCCCTCGGTGACATTTTCAAGGACCTGTCTAACGACTGATCAGAAGAGCATGGGGCATGGATCAGGGACGATCCGGCAATGCCCCATTCATCGCTTGCCGGATGATGGCCTGTTCCGTCATCCGGGCTGAAGAAAAATTCCATTGATTACTTTCCCCAGTCTGCCTGTCAGGAGTGTAACGGATGACCAAGTCTGAAATTATCGATGTTCTTACCCGCAAGCAAAGTCACCTGAACAGCAAGGACGTCGAGCTGTCGGTCAAGATGCTGCTTGAGTCCATGAGTGATGCCCTGTCTGATGGTGGCCGGATCGAGATCCGGGGCTTCGGCAGTTTTTCCCTGCATCACCGGGGCGCACGCAAAGGCCGTAACCCCAAGACCGGTGAGCAGGTCAGTCTGCCGCCCAAGTTTGTTCCCCATTTCAAGCCGGGCAAGGAACTGCGCGAGAAGGTGAACACTTCCCGTGAGCAGTTCATGATCCAGGACTGATCGGGGGTGCCGATACCAAGCTGATGCTGGAAATCCTTTTTCTGTTATTGCCACTGGCATTTTTCTCCGGTTGGCGTTCCGGACGCAGGGCACCAACCCGGACCCGGCAGCAGGATAATGCTGCCGCCTCACAGCGTTTTGTCCGCGGTATCAACTTTCTGCTCAACGAGGAGCCGGACAAGGCACTGGATGTCTTTATCGAGGCCCCGATCATTGATGCCCAGACGGCAGAGACCTTCCTCGCGCTTGGCAACCTGTTTCGTAATCGTGGCGAAGTCAACCGGGCCTTGCGCATACACCAGAATCTGGTGGCACGGCCCGGCCTGAGTCAGCAGCAGCGCCAGCAGGCCATGCTGGCGCTGGGTGATGATTTCTTTGCTGCCGGCATGCTGGACCGGGCTGAAAGCGTGTTCAGTGAAATCCTGCGCAATTACCCCAAAAACCGTCAGGCGCGGGAGCCATTGCGCCAGATTTATGAGCAGCTGCAGGAATGGGACAAGGCCATCGCGCTGGTCAGTGGTTCAGCCGGGGAGCGTCATACCCACAAACGCCTGATTGCCCATTACCTGTGTGAGCAGGCCCGCACCCTGCTGGAGCAGAATCACCTGTTCCAGACTGATGAAAAACTGCGTGCTGCGCTGGCGATTGATCCGGAATCGGCCAGGGTCCGCCTGTTGCAGGCCCAGCTGGCACTGGCACGTGAACAGCGACCCCAGGCCCTTCAGCTGCTGATGGAAGCGGTTCGCCGGGAGCAGCGCCTGCTGGGTTCGCTGCAGGATAATCTGCTGATGGTGTTTGACCAGCCGGATGAATATGTGCAATTACTGGATTTTGTCAGTCATGAATATGCCCACAGCCGCGATGCCCAGCTGTTTCCGGCCCTGCTGCAGCTGGCGCGTGCCAGCGGGCGTGAGGATGAGATACTGCCGCTGATTTATCAGCACCTGCGCACCGACCCTGTCACCCTGCAGACCCTGAACCATGCCGGGCAGTTTCTGCTGCAACAGGAGCCGCTCGATACCCGCAAGGCACTGCAGGAGCTGTGTGCCGCGCTGGAGCGCCTGAACCGGACCCAACCGCGTTACCGGTGTGCCGGCTGTGGTTACCAGCTAAGTGATTACCTCTGGCGCTGTCCGGCCTGCCACCGCTGGGACTCTGTTCAGCTGGCCTGAGTTTGGCCGGAGCCAGGATGAATTTCCTTGAACCCGGCCCCGTATCCCGGCCATACTCGGGGCGATATTCCCCGAATCAGTCTGAGTCAACGTATGTCAAGTCGTATTATCGTCGCGCTGGATTTTCCTGATCCTGAAATGGCACTGGCCTTTGCCGGGCAGCTGAAGCCGCAGGATTGTCGCCTCAAGGTCGGGTTTGAACTGTTTGTCGCTGCCGGCCCCGAATTGGTACGCACCCTGGTCAGGCAGGGCTTCGAGGTGTTTCTCGACCTCAAGTTCCATGATATTCCCAATACCGTGGCCGCAGCCTGCCGTGCTGCAGCCCGGTTGGGTGTCTGGATGGTGAATGTACATGCGCTGGGCGGGGCAGACATGATGCGCACTGCCCGGGCCGCACTGGCAGCGTTTGAGCAGCCGCCACTGCTGATTGCCGTGACCATCCTGACTTCCATGGACCGGCAGCAGCTGGATGGTGCCGGGCTGGGCGGGGCGACACCACAGGCACGGGTGCTGCAGCTGGCACGACTGGCGCAGGAATGCGGGCTGGACGGAGTGGTGTGCTCGGCACGGGAGGCTGAACTGCTGCGCAGTGCACTGGGGCCGGATTTCCTGCTGGTCACACCGGGAATACGTCCCGCAGGCAGTGCCGCCGGGGACCAGTCCCGTATCATGACACCCGAACAGGCCCGCAATGCCGGGGTCAGTTACCCCGTGATCGGACGGCCGGTAACACAGGCAGCCAACCCCCTGGCCGCCGTGCATGAGCTTAACCGTATTTTTGGGGCATTGTGATGGCGGTGGTCAGGCCCCCGGCTGAAGTATCAGGGCCGGTTCCGCCTGCGACCGGGCAGGCTGGCCGCCAGGTGGATGTCGCCCCGCCCATTCTGGAAGTCCGCGATCTCAAGAAGCATTATGCTTCTGTCAGGGCCGTGGACGGGGTGAGCTTTACGGTACGGGCCGGTACCTGCTTTGGCCTGCTGGGGCCGAATGGTGCGGGTAAGACCACGACCATCGAGATGATGGAGGGGATTCTGTCCCCGACTGCCGGTGCGATCCTGTACAAGGGTGAGCCACAGGGGCTGCGTTTCCGCAATGAGGCCGGTATCCAGTTCCAGTCCACGGCGCTGCAGGATTTTCTGACCGTGCGCGAGCAGCTCAGGCTGTTTAAAAGCCTGTATCCGCAGGGGCTGTCACTGGATGAGGTGGTGGAAACCTGCCGCCTGTCGTCCTATCTGGACCGGGATGCAAGCAAACTCTCCGGTGGTCAGCGCCAACGCATGCTGCTGGGGATTGCACTGATCAATGATCCGGACGTGGTGTTTCTGGATGAACCGACCACCGGGCTGGACCCGCAGGCACGCCTGAATTTCTGGGAGCTGGTCAACCGGATCAAGGCCCGCAACAAGACCATCCTGCTGACCACGCATTACATGGAAGAAGCTTACAATCTGTGTGATGAAATCGCCATTATGGATCATGGGCAGATTATTGCGCATGGCTCCCCCGCCGAATTGCTGGCCCGTCATTTTCAGGATGTGGTGATTGAGCTGCCCTGGGAGGATTTTACCCCGGCTGCGGCCTGGATGACACACCGCAAGCTGGAGAAGGTGCAGCCAGTGGCGGAAATCGTGACCAGGGACGTGAATGCTGCGCTGGATGAACTGCTGCAACGCGGGGTTTCGCTGCGGGGTTTGCAGGTTCGTTCGCGCACGCTGGAAGACCTGTTCCTTGAACTGACCGGAAAAGCGTTGCGCGCATGATGAAACGTATCTGGGCCCTGTTCCAGGCCCGCAATCTGGAATTTCTGCGCGACCGCTCCACTCTGGCCTGGAATCTGCTGCTGCCGTTTCTGCTGGTCTTTGGACTGGCGTTCCTGTTTTCAGGAGACGGGCGTCCCCTGTTCAAGGTGGGGGTGGTGGCAGAGGGTGCTGCGGATACGCCGGTGGATGTGCAGCTGCACCCGTTTCTGGCAACCCGGCACGTGGCGTTTCACCGTGTACCGGCTGAAGCCATGGCGGCGACCATCAGGAAGGTTGGCCGCCACCAGCTGGACATGCTGCTCGACCTGCGACCGGGGCAGATGCATTACTGGATCAATGAGGCATCGGCCAACGGTTATTTCCTGCAACAGCTGCTGCGGGCCGACAATCATCCCGCCCTGCAGGCCAGCAGTGTCAGGGGGGAGCAGATCCGCTATGTGGACTGGGTGGTACCGGGCATACTGGGCATGAATATCATGTTCAGCTGCCTGTTCGGGGTCGGTTACGTGATTGTGCGCTACCGCAAGAGCGGCTACCTCAAGCGCCTGAATGCCACGCCTGTCAGCGCCACCGAGTTTTTACTGGCACAGATGCTGTCACGGCTGGTGCTGGTGGTGCTTTTCACCGTGGTGGTGTTTGTCGGCTCGCACCTGCTGCTGCATTTTGTGGTTGAGGGCAGCTACCTGAATCTGCTGCTGGTACTGGTACTGGGAACCTTCGCCCTGATTGCGCTTGGGCTGGTGGTGGCAGCACGGGTGAAAAGCGAGGAGCTGGCCGGGGGGCTGCTGAACCTGCTGACCTGGCCCATGCTGCTGTTGTCCGGGGTGTGGTTTTCCATGGAGGGTTCTCCCGAATGGTTGCAATGGCTCAGTCAGCTGTCACCCCTGACCCACCTGCTGGAGGCCATTCGTGCCATTATGCTGGATGGTGCGGGGCTGGCTGATATCTGGGTCAACCTGGCGGTACTGGGGGGCATGTCAGTGCTGTTTCTGTTGCTGGGCGCGTGGCTGTTTCAGTGGACGGAGCGCTGAGGATGGCGGTCCGGGTACTCTGAGACCGGTGCCTGTCGGCATTTGACTGTCAGTCCCATCTGGCATACCGTGGCTTCGTTTTGAGGAATCAGTATTGGAATTTCCGGGAGGAGCGAGAAGATGAGCAAGGGCGTCGTGATTGTTGGGGCCGGGCATGCAGGGTTTAATGCTGCAGTTGCCCTGCGTGCAGAAAATTATACCGGACCGGTCACCCTGCTGGGGGATGAGGCGGATTACCCTTACCACCGTCCGCCCCTGTCCAAAACCTATATCAAGGGTGAGACCGAGGATGCACGCCTGTGGCTGCGGCCCCGGGGTTTCCTGGAAAAGAAGGACATCTTGTTCCGCCCCTCCTGCCGGGTTGAAGCCATTCTGCCGGAAAAGGCTGCCGTACCGCTGGCTGACGGTGACGTGCTGGAGTATGAGCACCTGATTCTGGCAACCGGGTCACGGGCACGTCCCTTACCGGTACCGGGGCATGATCTGGCCGGGATTGAAACCATCCGTACCCTGGATCATGCCCGTGCCGTCCGCGATCTGCTGCCGTCCGTGACTGATGTGGTTGTGGTCGGGGGGGGATTCATCGGGCTGGAGTTTGCCGCTGCCGTCAATGCCATGGGCAAAAATGTCACGGTACTGGAAGCGGCACCGCGCCTGCTGGGACGTTCCGTGGCCCCACAGGTTTCGGATTATGTGCTGGCAAAACACCGCCGGGACGGTATCGAGATTGAACTGGGTGCTGCCGTGGCGGCTTTCGAGGGGGATGATGAGGGCCGGGTGAGTGCCGTGCGCAGTGCCGATGGCCGTTTCTATCCGGCCCGACTGGTGATTGTCGGGGTTGGTGCACTGCCAAATGATGAACTGGCGCGGGCAGCGGGGCTGACCTGTGACAATGGCATTGTGGTGGATGAATACCAGCGCACCTCCAATCCGGCCATTCTGGCGATTGGTGACGTGGCGGCACACCGCAACCCCTATGCGCATCAGCACCGGCTGCGGCTGGAGTCGGTCCAGAATGCCAATGATCAGGGGCGTGTCGCCGCCAGAACCATTACCGGCCAGCTGGAAGCCTACCACAATGTGCCCTGGTTCTGGTCTGATCAGGGTGACATAAAACTGCAGATGGCCGGGTTGTGCCTGGACAGTAACCGGCATGTCGTGCGTGGCAATCCGGATGAAGGACGCTTCTCGCTGTATCACTTCCGTGATGGTGCGCTGGTGGCGGTGGACTCCATCAATATGGCCTCGGATCACCTGCTGGCACGCAAGCTGCTGGAAGGCAGTATTGCCCTCACACCGGAGCAGGCGGCGGATACCGCGCTTGACCTCAAGGGCCTGCTGAAACCGTAAGACCGGAGGCCGGGGTCCTGCTTCAGCCTGGCCCCTGGATCACGGTTTCCACACGGGAGGTATTGTTCCGGCTGTCAGTCATTTCGGCCCGCAGCACACCGCTTTCATGCGGGTCGAAGCTGAAGCTGAAATTCGGGTTCTCGCTCAGGGTGAACGTGGTTTCCGCCTCCAGCAGCAGCTCATCATTGAAGGTGACTTTGACGCCGGTCACATAATGCTCGGGGATCAGCAGCGTGGTGAGCTGATCCTTCTGCATGCCGGTATTGTTGGGATGGGAGATAATCAGCTGCAGCCGTCGGGAGGACAGATCATCACCCGAGGTCATGCGCAGACGCATTTTTCCCAGGCGCTTTTTGTGCTGATCCTGATCCATGCCCGGAGGGGCCGAACAGCCGGCCCCGGTATTCTTGACCCATTGTTTGGTCATGTAGAGCCTGCCTTCACGGGTTTCGGCCAGTACACGGATATAGGTATAACCATTCACGCGCACCTGAGTGGTGAGTTGTTCCATGGGGCGTTTTTCCGTCAGTGAGAAGACACCACCAACCGGAGCGGGATTCGCATCCACAATCAGCCAGACCCGGCGGACCGGATCGGTATTGACCGGTTGTAAGTGGATGCTGACCGGAACCAGGGCATCATTCTCGGCCCGTGCCGGTGCCTCCAGGGTGATGCGGCTGTCTGCCGCCTCGGTAATGGGCCGGTCGCCAAACAGTTTTTCCCGCAGCGGCTGCCACATTTCCTCACTGTCCGTTTCGGTATTGGCCCCGCCCCAGGCGCTGAAGTCAGCGGGTGACTGTCCGGGGGCCGGGCTGGCATTGTCGGCAGCCTGTAGCGGCGGCAGAGCCAGCCCCCCACACAACAGTAACAGGGGGCAAAACCGGGATAGCTTGAAAAGCGAGCGCGGGAATGGCATGCGATGTCCTCCTCTGGTACGGCAGCTGTCCTGAGTTTACAACAGCTGCCGGGAGTCGAACAGTCGGGGTGTTCTGCCTCTTGATACAGGCGGCTGTACCGACGGTGCCAAAGCCAAAGCTGTCCGACAGGCGGGGAGGATCAGGGCAGGCTGCCCTGAATGATGTAGTTGGAATTACTGTTGCCGGTATTGCCCGGATGAATCAGGACATTGCCCAGAATCAGGTTGGAATCATTATCCGCCCCGGCATAAACCGCTGCACCATCCAGATTCAGGTCGGCATTACGGTAGCCGAGATCCCGATAGTTGGCGTTGGCACCCGTGTTTGCGGGATTGCGCAGGACATCAGCCAGTATTTTGTTGGTATCATTATCCGGCCCGATACCGATAATGCGGTCATCAATATTGGCATCTCCGGCCCAGAGCAATACCTTGTCATTCAGTACCCGGCGTGCATTGAGTCCCCGAACACCTGTTGCGGGCAGGGAAAAGTCTATCAGTGCGGGCTGATCGCTAAGTGCCACGGCATTACTGGTGGTGACACCGAGGTGGTTGCGGTGGCGGATGCTGACCAGATAGCTGCCGGCGGGAACACCGATGAAATTCAGGGTGGTGCCGGCATTGGCCGGGTTGACAATATCCCCGTCACTTTGCAGCAGTGCGGCCTGCTGGGCAATCAGGGTGGTCGGGCTGGCCGGCGCCCGCAGTTGTACCAGTACCCAGTCCACTGCCGCATCATTGCCTTCTTGGGCCAGAACGGCGGACGTGGTGGTTTCCGTGCCACTGTAGTTGAACGGTGTCGCCGTATAGGGCTGGTTCAGGGGGATCAGGCCAAGTACACGCAAACGATCCCGCATCAGGCCGGTACTGCCGGCAAACGGCCCCTGCAGCAGGGCGCGAACCTGCAGTTTCACCTGTTCGGGAGCCGTGGTCGGACTCAGGCTGAAACCGGCGGTATCATCTTCATTTGGAAAGGTGTCCCGGTTGTAGGGGGTGGAGTCCGGGTCTTCATGAAAGGCATAGGAAACTTCGCCCACACCGCTGAAGCTGCCACTTTGATTGACCTGCAGCTGCAGGGTCAGGGTTTTGCTTGCATTGGCTCCCAGTTCACCGACATTCCACTCCCCGGTCTGGCTGTTGAAGGCACCGTTGCTGTCGTCGCTGACATGGGTGAAACCATCGCCCAGCTCCAGCAGGACCTGCACCTGCTCATTGGTGATGGCGGAGTGGTTGCTGACCGTGTACTGGATGGTGGTGGTGCTCCCGAAGTAGGGGCTGCTTTCCAGCGGCGTGGCACTCAGGCTCAGATCCACAGGGTCGGTCACGGTACTGGTCAGCCATTTGAAAAAGGCTGCCGAGTCATAACTGCCGTCACCGGCATCCGCCAGTGCCAGCTTGACATGATAACTCTGGTTCGGGGTCAGACCGTCAATATAGGCGGTCATGGGCCTGGTCACACCATCGAGCTGGGTATTGACGTTGCCGGTACCATTGCCGTTATCGTTGAAGGCATTGCTGTGCGAGAAGATGCAGCTGGTACCATCAGCCCCTGAGCCTGCCACACCGGCATTGATATTGTTGACGGTGATGGCATCCGTGGTGCCGGGGTAATAGGCTGCATTCCGTACGCCGCTCAGGCCCGGCCCGGAGACAAACAGGCCGAAAGCATCGTTGAATTGCGAACATACGTATTCCGGGTACTCCTCCGAGCCGAAAGTCAGCACGAAATTCAGGCGACTGCCCTGTGGCACCACCTCAAACTCGATCAGTACCGGGTCATACCGGGCATCAATGCTGAGTGCGGTCAGGTCCGGGTCGGCGTAGGTGACATTCTGGCGCATGCTGTAGCGGTCAGTGGCATTGGGGCCGAGAATGCTGCCGGAATCACCCGTGGACAGGTACAGGCCGGAGTCGATACCGATCACGGCACCGTTGCCGACTGAAATACGTCCCTTCTGGAACAGGCCGTACTGATTGCTGTTCCCCCTGCTGACGACCAGATTGCTGACAGCCAGACTGGGACCGCTCAGGATCGTCTCCATTTCGGTGTTTGTCACACCTTCATACAGGTCCGGATTGGCATGCACAGGGAGGTTCAGAAGCAATGTGAAAGCAAGCAGGGAAAAAGGAGCCTTTGCCAGGAATGCCTTGTTGTTCATGTCATGGATTCCGTGAAATGGTTATTTTGATAATGATTCTATGGATAGAATTTATCCTTTTTATCAGCAGTGAAGGCGTTTGTCCGACAAACGAGAGGCCGGTCTCCCTGCCCTGCAGCAGTGGGTTTACAGGCTCCCGCTGCGCTTGATGTCGAGATAATGATTGATCAGGCGGGTGGAGAGCTGATCCGGTGGTACATCCAGGCACAGGATGTGACTGGCACGCAGGGATTCCAGCGTACGGTCGCGGGTTTCCAGGTAATGGGTGGTGGCGGCATGATTCAGCGCATCCTCCAGATTGTCGACCGGGGCTGCCAGCGTCTGGTCCAGAATCTGTTCACGCAGGCTGGCAAACAACACCAGATGGCGCTTGCGCAGCAGGTGCAGGGCCGGGAGCAGGTCGTCGGTATCTTCGTCACGCAGGTTGCTGAGCACAATCACCAGCGCCCGTTTTTTCTGCCGCACCAGCAGTTCCGTCGCTGCCTGGCTGAAATCCGGAGCCTGGGGCCGGGCCTGTAGTTCATACACGGCATTCAGCATCTGGTTCAGGTGATACTGCCCCTTGCGTGGCTGCAGCCAGCGCTGTTCACCGGCAAAAGCCAGCAGGCCGACCGCATCGCCCTGCCGCAGGGCGATATGGGACAGCAGCAGCATGGCATTCAGGGTGTGATCAAAATGGGACAGCTCGCCATCCCGTGCCAGCATGCGGTGTCCACAATCCAGCAGCAGGATGATTTCCTGATCACGTTCATCCTGATACTCGCGTGCAATGGTCTTGCCCATGCGTGAGCTGGCTTTCCAGTCAATCTGGCGCAGACTGTCACCGGCCCGGTATTCACGCAGCTGGTGAAAGTCCTGGCCTTCACCACGACGCCGCCGCTTCATGATACCCAAGTGGCTCAGGTGGTTGTCGGTGGCCATCAGTGCATACTGGGCCACGGCGGAGAAATTGGGATACACCCGCAGTTCGGTTTCCAGGGGCACCTTGCGGTCAATCCACCACAGACCCCAGTGTGACAGCAGACGCAGCTGGCAGGTATGGAACTGCAGGCGGCCCCGCTCCAGGGCACGGATGCCATACACCGGCATGGCCCAGGAACCGGGCGGAATGGACAGTTTCAGTGGCAGCCCCTCGGTCTGCAGCTGTGCCGGGGCGTGATCGTGGACCCACACGGTCCGGGCCTGCTGCGTGTCATTGTCAAGCCTGAGCTGAACCTGACGGGTCACCCCCAGCGGCAGTGACTGAGGCATGTGGCGCGTCAGCGGCAGTGTCAGCCGGAACGAGCGGAACGCATCCAGCACGCCGGTCAGCACGGACAGCCCCAGAACACCAAGCCACAGGGGCAGCAGGGCCGGCACAAAGCTGGCCAGCAGCGCCAGTCCCAGGTTGAGGGTCAGCAGCTGGAAACCGCGGCGGGCAGGCAGGATCATTGGCGCGGGGCTTCGGTCTTGTCCAGCACAATCTGCAATACCTGATCGGCACTATGGCCTTCCAGCTCCATTTCCGGAGCCAGTGAAACCCGATGGCGCAAGACCGGCAGTGCCACATCCTTGATGTCATCCGGATGGACATAATTGCGCCCGTTAAGCAGTGCATGGGCACGGGCAGCGCGGACCAGGGCAATGCTGCCCCGCGGGCCGGCCCCGAAGCGCAGGCCCTGCCCCTGACGGGTGGTCTGGGTCAGGCGCACGGCATAATCCAGTACGGCAGGATCAATGGCTACCGTGGCCGTGACCTGCTGCATGGCCTGTATCATGGCCGGGTTGACCACAGTCTGCAGCCGGTTGAGGTTAAAGCCATCCCCGATCTGCTCACTGGTGACGGCGGACACCAGCGCAGTTTCTTCCTCCAGCGAGGGGTAACCGATATGCAGCTTCATCAGAAAACGGTCCAGCTGTGCTTCCGGCAGTGGATAGGTACCCTCCTGTTCCAGCGGATTCTGGGTCGCCAGGGTCATAAATGGCAGCGGTACCGGGTGAGACTCGCCTTCGATGGTGACCTGCTTTTCCTGCATCACCTCCAGCAGGGCCGACTGGGTCTTGGCCGGGGCACGGTTGATCTCGTCGGCCAGCAGCAGGTTGGTGAATACCGGTCCCTTGCGAACGCTGAAGGAGCGGTTCTGGGCATCAAACATGACATGGCCGCTGATATCCGCCGGCATCAGGTCGGGCGTGAACTGGATACGGGCGAACTGCCCCTCGATGGTACGGGCCAGTGCGCGTACCAGCAGGGTCTTGCCCAGACCGGGCACCCCTTCGATCAGCACATGTCCTCCGGCCAGCATGGCCACCAGGGTTTCACGCACCACCTGCTGCTGGCCGATCATGGCCTTGCCGATTTCCTGTTGTATCTTGACGGCCTGCTGGCTGGCCTGCTCCAGGGTCAGGGGAATGGATGCTGTCATGAAAGGTTCCTTGCGTTGTGTACCGTTTGTGCCAGTTGGGTGAACTGTGATTCTGAAAGCGACTCTGCCTGCAGCAGCTGTGCCAGTTGGTCCTGCGTCTGAGCAGGCCACTGCAGCCAGCGTGCCAGTGTACTCAGCTGTTGGGGTTGATCCAGCTGTTCCCAGCCGGGGACCAGGCGTCGGGCTTGTTCCCGGAGGCTGTGGCGCAGGCTGTCCTGCAGCTGTTTGCGCCCGTGTGCACCCTGTTTCCAGTAGAAGCGGCCACTGGCATTCACGTGTTCGCTGATGCGGCGGCGCTCGGGGAGTGGGTCAGGCCGGATGGCCCCGAAGCGGGGTATCAGGTGCCAGAACAGAAAACCGATTCCAAGTGCCGCCATGAGCAGCAATGGCCAGGCGTGACGCGCCAGCAGGATCGGCAGCGCAGGCAGGCCATCCTCATGCACCAGCCAGACCTGCTGCGGGGTCTCGTGGCTGTGCAGCAGGTACCACAGTACTCGGGCGTGGCTGGCCCGGTCCAGGGCCGTGTTTTCCATAAACGCCAGGGTGCTGGCGAAGGTGATCAGTCCCTGCCCGAGCCGGCGTTGCAGCAGCCAGCTGGCTCCATCAGCAGTATAGTGGCGGGTATCCGCAACCGTCGTGTCCAGGGCATTGAAGAAATCCAGCTCCACTTCCAGAGTATCCGGCACACCGTCCAGTTGCAGGCGGAAGGGCAGCTGATCCTCATCCGGCATGTGATGTCCGCCGATGCGGATGCCGAGTGCCTGCTGCAACAGGTCCCGATCTTCGGTTTCCGGCCGGCTGCCGAAAGGGGATTCGCCCTCATCTGCCGTGTCTTGATCCACCCGTGCCCGGGTGATCAGGTGTCCACCCCGGCGCACCCAGTCCAGCAGGGTCTCGACCCGGTGGCTGGAGAAGTTGAAGCGTTCCGTGTCCAGTACCAGTACCGTGCGGGTGTCCGGCAGGGTATCGAGCCCATCATGACGCCGGGCATCAATCCCCATGCGGCGCAGGAACATGCGGCTGGCAAACAGCGGGTTTTCGCGTGCCTCACCCCGAAAACCGGTATATTCGGCCACTTCACGCAGTTCAAAGCTGGCCCGAAACCAGGTGACACCTGCCAGTATCAGGGCAATGGCAAACAGGCCGTACAGCAGGCTCTGATACCTCATGCGCGGGCCTCCGTTTCTTCGGGGAGGGCGAAATGGCTGAAGGCGGGCCAGCCGCTGAACAGGGTTTCCATGGTCTCGCCGGATGGCAGCTGGTGTGCATAGGCCACGGCCTGCCAGTTGCGGGTCAGCAGGGTGAGGTAATCCTGTTTGCCATGCTCCAGCTGCGGGCGGGTCAGCCGCAGGATATCGCCTTCGGTATGACTGTCACGCAGCTGGAGATCGGTCTTGCGGGTCAGGTGCATGAGTGCACCCCGGTACAGCAGGCTCAGGGCTTCCCGACCCCGGCCATCGGTCCAGTATTCACGGCTGGCACCCACCAGGTCTTCCGGGAGCGAGTCCGGGCGGATGTCGAGACCGAACAGGACTTCAGGAGCCGGACGATCCTGCTTTTTCTTCTGCAGCGGTTTCAGCAGGGCCAGAATGCGGCGGTGGAAGATCAACGCCAGCAGAATGGCCAGCAGTACCATCACCCAGAGCGAATTTTTCAGAATCCGGGACAGCAGGTTGATCAGTGCCTCGTTATGCCTTGTCGGTTCAGCATTCGTTTTTTTGTCACGGGGCAGCCAGCGCAGGATTTTCTCGCGCTGGGACAGTTCTTCCAGCTGCATGACTTCCTTGATGACCGCCTCGCTGGCGCTGACCGGGCGCAGGTCCGGGTTAAGGGCTTCTGCCGCCCTCAGCGGTGTGGCGGGTAATAGCAGCAGGGCTCCCAGAAGCAGGGCCGGTGTCATGAATACCAGCAGGCTGAATGCCTGTGTGGCCCGTCCGCGCAGACGCTCACCCAGCCCGCGCAGGGCCAGTTCAATGTCCCAGGCTTCCAGCTGGGTGCGCCGGTTCAGGTACAGGGAAAAACCGGCGGCAACGTAAAAGGGTTCCACCACCATGACCGCCAGCACCTGAAAGGAGAAGTCCAGCAGTTCCAGAATATGGCTGGCGTCCTGGGTTGCCGTACTGGTGGCGGTGAAAATGCCCTTGACGAATTTCCAGGATTCACCGGTCGGGTCCAGCGCCAGTAGCAGCCCGTAACAGGACAGGTACAGGATGGTTTCCAGCAGCAGGCAGGCAAAGGTCAGGCCGATGGCACTGCCATGGCCCTGCAGGAAGAGCTGCTCCTGACGCTGCTTGCGGGCTGTGCCGCGCAAACCTTCCAGTTGCCAGAGCGGCAGGGCATAACTGCGTGAGGGAGAAAGGCGTCGCCAGGTGAGGGCACTGACAAGGCCGGTGCGCAGCAGGCCGGGCAGGGCGGTAAAGGTCTCTGCCAGCGGTGTGTGGGTGTCGAATACCTGTCGTGCCAGCCCGTACAGCAGTATCCGGTCAAACAGGGGCTTGAGCCACCAGAACAGCAGGCCGGCCAGCCACAGGTAGTCCGATGGTACCAGGCTCCAGATCAGGGCGGCACACAGCAGGGTGAATACCATCCAGGCCGGATAAATGCTTAGTGGCTGGCTTCTGACCATGGTAAAGCCGAGATCGACAGCCTCCCAGTCCGACCGCTGGCGGATTTGCAGATTGAGCTCGGGGGTCATGCCTGCTCCCGTCCGGCCAGCCTGAAATAGGCAATTACCAGCAACCACAGGCCGCTGCCTGTGGCATATTTGATCAGTGGTGAAATCACCGTCTGTGAGGACCAGAAGGCTTCCACAAAAGCGGCCATGATAAACAGCGTAGCTGCTCCGTAAATGATGCGGATGGCAATTCTGCTGTTATCCAGCAGGGCCTGACGCCGGCTTTTGCGCCCCGGCATGATCAGGGCCTGGGCCAGCTTGAAACCGGCGACACCGGAGAGCATGATCGCCGTCAGTTCAAAGGCGCTGTGCCCGGCCACGAAGCTCCAGAAAGTCTCGATATAGCCGATATGGGTCAGGTGGCCGGCGACCGCACCGATCACCAGGCCGTTGTAAAGCAGGAAAAACAGGCTGCCAAGGCCGTAAAGCAGCCCGCCGGCAAAGACCTGGAACCCGATGCCGGTATTGTTGCGGATATAAAAGCCGAACATCAGTACATCACTGTCAGCCTCGCGCTCGCGCCCGATGCGGGAACGGTTGTCCGGGTCGTACATCTGCTCCATGGCGGCCACCTGCTCGCCGGGCAGTACTGCATAAACCAGTTCCGGATTGAGCTGGATGGCGATGATCATGCCGGCGAGGCTGCCGAAGAACAGCAGTGCCGACAGGGCCAGGGCATGCCATTCCGTCCGCACCAGTCGGGGCAGTTCGCGCAGGTAGAAGGTGACAACCCGGTGCCAGAAATGCATGCGTGCGGAATAAAGGTGCTGGTGACCTTCCACCACCAGCCGGTTCAGGCGTTCAATCAGCAAGGGGCTGTACATGCGCGATTGTGCCAGGGCCAGATGATGACACAACCGCCGATAAGCGGCCGGGAAGTCTTCCAGTGGCTGTGGCAGCGGCTGTTTGCGCTGCTCGCGTTTCGGCAGTTGCCGGTGGGCCAGCCAGGCCTCCAGCTGCTGCCAAAGTGCTTCGTTTTCGGCCACGAACAGGGATTGTTTCATGTTTTCTGCCCCATCAGCCAGCCGGCAATATCACGCAGGTGCGCTGCCGGATTGGGTGTGTCACTGACCAGCGGGCCGGTGAGTGCCGCCAGCTCCTGCTGCCGCTCCGGTGTCAGGGTGTGCTGGCGCTGGGCGAACAGGATCAGGGCCTGCTGCTCGGGCAGGGTCAGCGTGTGTTCCGGTGGCCGGGGGATATACTGAAAATCCTCGCGCCGTGAGGTGCTCCGGGTATTGTGCAGAACCACGGTGCCGGCAGCCAGATCACCCAGACGCTGGAAGCGCCGGGTCAGCAGCAGGCTCACCAGCCCGGCCCCGTACATCAGGGGCAGGAAGTCGGCAACCCGCAGCAGGTTGCGGATCATGGAGGCAGCCGGTGAAACCGGGGCACCGTCAGCCTGTGCGACACGCAGCTGCAGCATTTTCTTTCCCGGTGTCTGACCGTGATGGCGCAGTTCAAACCAGACCGGGTAGAACCATTCCAGCAGGAAGATGCTGATCATGGCCAGTCCGATGCCCAGATTGCCCAGAAAAACCAGTATCACCAGCAGGAAGATGCTGAGTACACTGCGGATGGAAAGGTCAATGAGCCAGGCCAGGGTCCGGGGCACCGGCCCGGCGGGCGAAAGCCTCAGGGTGATGCCTTCCGGGGTGTTGACGTTATAGCTGGTATCAAGGCGCATATCGGTGTAGGGTGCCAGTTTCCGGTAAATGGATTATACATTAGGCTTTGTTAATTCTTGGCCAAAGAATGAAGTCAGGCTTACGGCTTGTCAACCTGAAAAATGATAAGAGCGGTATCCCGTCCAACGATCAACATAGAGTACCTGTATGTTTAGCTACGAAAAGACTGATCAGACCCTACCCATTCTGCTGGTAGCGGAGAACAATCTGGCCGAAGTGACTGCCATGCTGCCGGATTTCGTGCGTAACTGGCTGGAAGTCAACGATTTCAGGGGGCGCAGGGGCGAGGTTTGCCTGCTGCCGGGGCCGGATGGCCGGGTACAGCGGGTACTGGTCGGGGTGGACCGGAGCGAGGGGATGCGCTGGGCACTGGCCGGGCTGCCGGAAAAACTGCCGGATGGTGACTATTTTCTGGATGGCGACTGGATGGCCGATGACCTGATTGAGGCGTCTGTGGGCTGGGGACTCGGTTGTTACCGTTTTGACCAGTACCGTCAGGGCGAGAAAAAGATTCTGCCGCGCCTGCTGGTTCAGCATGATCCGGATCGTGTGAATGCCCTGGTGGAGGCGGTGACACTGGTGCGCAACCTGATCAACACCCCGGCCAACCAGATGATGCCGCAGGACCTGGAGGATGTCATGTCGCGGCTGGCTGAAGTGCATGATGCCGAGTTCCATGCCGTGACCGGTAATGCCCTGCTGGCCGAAAATTTCCCCGCCATCCATGCCGTCGGGCGGGCGAGTGTGCATGCCCCCCGGCTGCTGGAGCTGAACTGGGGAGATGAGGATGATCCTCTGGTCACGCTGGTGGGCAAGGGTGTGTGTTTTGATACCGGCGGGCTCGATATCAAGTCTTCGTCCGGCATGCGCCTGATGAAGAAGGACATGGGTGGGGCGGCCCATGCCCTGGGGCTGGCCAAGCTCATTATGCAGCTGGAACTGCCGGTATCGTTGCAGGTGCTGATTCCGGCTGTGGATAATGCCATTTCCGGCGATGCGTTCCGGCCCGGTGACATTATCGCTACCCGGGCAGGCAAAAGCGTGGAGGTGGAGAATACCGATGCTGAAGGACGGCTGATTCTGTGTGATGCGCTGGCCTACGGTGCCGAGTCTGATCCTGATGTCATGATTGATTTTGCCACGCTGACCGGCGCAGCACGGGTGGCACTGGGGACCGAGATTCCGGCATTTTTTGCCAATGACCGCGGCCTGATGCAGAAACTGCAGGCTGCCTCGGCGCGCAGTAACGAACTGATCTGGAATCTGCCGCTGCACCGGCCTTATCTGGACAAACTCAAAAGCCAGGCAGCGGACCTCATGAATGCCGGGGACAGCTATGGCGGGGCGATTACCGCAGCCCTGTTCCTGAACGAGTTCGTACCCGAGCCATTGGCTTGGGCACATTTTGATGTCATGGCCTGGAACCTGCGCCAGCGGCCCGGAAGGCCGACGGGGGGCGAGGCCATGGGGTTGCTGGCGGTCCTTGAGTATCTGGAGGATGAGTTCGGTGAGGAGTAATCCGGAACCTGGCTCACCCACTGCCCCTCATCAGACATCCGGAACTGCATTCCGGTCCCGGTAACGTCTTGCATGCCAGCTGCTGGCTGCCATGGCCAGCAGCTGGAGCAGCAGCATGAGCAGCAGGGCGGCCTGATACCCGTCCGGGTGGTAATGGCCGTTTTCGCTGCCGTGGGCATTGATGATGGCCCCCATGCCCCACTGGGCAACAAACGAACACACAAAGACCAGCAGATTCAGGGCGGTATTGACCCGCCCGGCCAGTTCGGGGGCAAACTGCTGGGACAGCAGGGCGTAGGACAGGACGCCTGTGGTGCCGAAGAAGCCGAACAGGATCCATAACAGCGTCGATAGGCTGGTCAGCTCCAGAATCAGCCCCAGCTGCACCAGCATGAACAGGCCGATACCGATGCGGGACAACTGCAGGTTGGAATGACCGCTGCGCCCCAGCCGTTCGGCGACAAAGCCGAGAAAGATGTAACCGGCAATCACACCAATGGCCATCCAGAACAGGGTGGAGGCCGCCTGGCCCCGTTCCATGCCCGCTACATCACGCAGCCAGGGGCCGGCCCACAGGCTCATCGTGGCCAGAAAGGCCGCCTGGGTGGCAACCGACACCGGTGCCATGTTCCAGAAACGTCTGGCCGTGAAAATGCTCAGGGTACCGCGCAGCTGCCGACGCCAGTCCCGTTCCGGTGCGGCCTCGGGTTTGTCCGGTATCGCCAGAAAAACCAGGATGGCCGCCAGCACGGTCAGTACGGCCAGTCCCGTGAATACCCCGCGCCAGTCCGTCATCGTCAGGGCCATTTCCACCGGCAGGGAGGCGGCCAGCACCCCCAGTCCCCCGGCAGCCAGTTGCAGGCCGTTGACCAGCGGCAGGGTCTCCCTGGGGAACCATTGTACGAAGGCTTTGAAGGCCGACATCAGGCAGGCTGAAACACCGAAGCCGATCAGTGCCCGACCGATGATGAGTCCACTCATGCCCTTGGCCTGGGAGAATACCAACGCCCCCAGCGCGGCGAACAGCAGCAGCAGGGCATTCACGCGCCGGGGGCCGAAGCGGTCCAGCAGGATGCCGAGTGGAATCTGGACGGCCGCGAAGGTGATGAAATAAACACTGGTCAACAGGCCAAGCTGGGCCGCATCAACACCAATGTCACCGGCCAGCTCGGTCGTGATGGCCGTATTGACGACCCGATACAGATAGGAGAGGAAATAACCGAGTGCGAAGGGTATGAAAATCCGGAGCGCGAGGGCCGGCGGCAGTTTTTGGGTTGGCATAATTTTGTTCAGAAGCTTGCAAGGCCTGATTATATTACGGAATCAGCGGGTTAAGTAGTCATTCTGCGGTATTTATTGTGCCTTAGTCGGCTTTTGTACATCCGTGATTCAGCTGTTTATCAGTAAATTCCCGGTTATTATCCTGTTTTGTGTTTGGTATCGGTGTGCTGTAAAACGTTTTCCGCCCGGTCAGACAGAAATTATAACAATTCCAACACTTAGGTATTCAGAATGCGCTTATCTATCTGGAAGAAAACGTGCCTGCCCCTCCCTCCGGCCACCCGAAAGTTTCAGTTCCTGAGTCTGGCAGGCGTGTTGTGTGCCGGTGCAATCCTGTGTGTGACCCAGCCGTTGCTGGCTGCTGATGAGAGTCTGCTGAAGCAGGGAACCCTGGCCAGTACGCCGGTTGGTGACGAAAATATCAACACCATTGACTGGGTGGTCTCCCATGTCAACAACAGCACCAGCCTGATGGAGAATGTCATTCTCACCGACCGCCTGGGGCCGGGACAGGTCATGAAGTCGGGGAGCCTGATTCTGCCGCAGGGCTGGAGTGCGCAGTACTCAACCGATGGGGGTACCAGCTTCAGCACCATTGAGCCGGACAGCGGGGTGAATGCGCTGATCTTCAGCAATCCGTTTGTGGTGCCGACCAATCTGGGGCGGGGCCGTACCCTGACCCTGCCCATGAGCAAGGGCGTACAGATGGGTGGTGGGGGTGACGGTTATAATCCGGCATTGCTGGATAATGGCCGCATCATGGGGATCAACCACCATAACCGCAGTCCGAATATCTGGTGTTATGACCCGTTCAAGGAAAACAAATGTGACGGTTACCCACTCAAGCCGGGTATCCCGACCGGAATGACGCCACTGGCCATTGGTATCGGCAACAAACTGTACCTGGGGGATGACTCCGGAGCCAACAAGATTTACGGGCAGCTGGGCAAGCTTTATTGCTGGGACGGGCAGACCAACCGCAGTTGCGGGACCAGTCCGGTGATTGATGACGGTTATGCCGGGCCGGTGCTGGTGGCAGGCCGCTTTTATGTGTTGACCAAGTCCGGACAGCTTGACTGTTATGATCCGGCAGCTCAGCTGCAGCGCTGTGCCGGCTTCACACCGGTCAGTATCGGTATGACACCCGGCAACAGTGTCGCCTGGAGCAGTCATCATGGTACGGATATGCTGGTGTGGGAGAACCGGATACTGATTGCCAACCAGAGCAATCAGGTGGTCTGCTTCAATGTCCAGAGCCATGGCCTGTGTGCAGACTGGGCCACCAATCCGCTCCAGGTTCCGGGAACCAACAGTTACAACCTGTTCCGGCGCACCGATGCCACCGGCAGGGTCGATGGTTTCTGCGCATCAGGTGCCGGCAAGGCGGCCTCCTGCTACTCGCTGCAGGGCGGGTTTGAGGAAACGGTGGATGTGTCTGCTGTTGATATCGCTTATCCGGGCCTGAATGGCTGGGGAGAAATTTATCATGGCAGCCGGGTGTTTTCTCCCAACTACTATACCATGATCGGCTGCTGGGACTGGGCTACCCGTTCCGCCTGCAGCGGGCAGTATTTCAGTAACGGCACGATCGGCCCTGCCGGACGACCCTACGCGATGAGTACCGATGGCAGCTGCCTGTTTTCCTATGGGGATGTCGGAACCCTGTACTCGTGGGACCCGGAGACGGGAGCCAGTCCGTGCCGGCGCAGTTCGGGGCGGATTACAGTGAACATGGATGATTATTTCTGCAAGGATCAGGCCGACCGTAATGCGCGCTGGGACAAGGTGAAGTTCTACGATACCAGTCTGGTCAGCGGTGATGAGTTCGACTCCATGCAGGTGAAACTGGTGAATCCGGTCACGGGCGAGACCGTCATGGGGTCGGTGGACATGATGGATGGCAGTGGGGAGCTGGATATTTCCGGGATTCCGAACAGTATTCGGGAGCTGGAAATGGTACCGCTGGGGGTGCCGACCGGGAGCAAGGCCTGGGCTGATGGTGTTCCGCCGAAAGTGACACTGACTTTCCACTCCAGCCAGCCACCCCGGTTCTGCTACAGCTCGGTGATGAGCTGTGAGCCTCGCAGCAGCGAGGTGATCACAACCCGCAGCCAGAGCCAGGGCAGCTTCCGGGCCAGCCTGCTGGCCAGCAACACGGTCAGGACCAATATCACCCAGAACCTCAGTACCGTGGCCTCGGTGGAGATATGCAATCTGGGGCCGGTCATCCATACGCCGGCAAAGCTGAGTTTTCCCGCAGGCAGCAGCGATATTGTGGTTGATGTTCTCAGTACGGACGACAGCAGTGTAGAGTCGCTCAGTGGTGACGGACTGGTCTACAGCCTGTCTGGCGGGGATGACATGGCATTGTTCAGTCTTGATCCGCTGGGACGGCTGGCGTTCCAGTCAGTCCCGGAGATCACGGTGCCGCAGGACAAGAACGGGGACAATGTGTATCTGGTCGAGGTCAGGGTGACAGATCCGGAAAACCTGTCCGCCACCCGCCTGTTCGAGGTCCATGTGGTGGAGGACACCGATGGCGATGGTGTGGCCGATAGTGTGGACCTGGATATTGATGGTGACGGTATCAGCAATACCGTGGAGGGCAATGACGACACGGATGGTGATGGCGTGCCTGATCTGCGTGATGTTGATTCCGACAATGATGGCATCCCGGATGCTTATGAGGCTCAGGCCGGAAATGCCCATATCGCACCTTCCGGTGTGGATGACAACGCGGATGGTATTGATGATGCTTATGGCAGCGGCCTGACGCCTGTGGACAGTGACCTGGACGGGCTGGCCAATGCCTATGACAGTGATGATGACAATGACAGCATTCTGACCCGGTACGAAAATGCCGATCCGGATGGTGACGGTGATCCGTCCGATGCCCAGGATACCGATGGCGACGGAAACCCGGACTACCTGGACCGGGATGACGATAACGACGGCCGGCAGACGGAAAACGAGGTCGGGGATGTGACCCTGGCTGCCGGCAACCCGGCAGGTGCACCGGATACCGATGGTGACGGGACTCCGGATTATCTGGATGCACTGGACCAGAGCCGCCTGCGTTTGCAGGTGCGGGGCCTGTTGCAGGGGCCTTATGACAATATCAGCGGCAAGATGCGTGATGACCTGAGCATCAAGAGCCTGATTGGTCTGGAACAGCCTTATGCCGACCAGCTGGCTTATGACGGTACTGAAACCCTGTCACCGGCCCTGTTCGGTGTTGCCGGCGATAATGCCCCCGTGGACTGGGTACTGGTGGAACTGCGCGATGCGGCTGCACCCGCCACTCGTGTGGCTGCTTTTGCCGGCATCATTCAGCGTGACGGCGATGTGGCCGATGCCCGGACCAATGACACAACCCTGCAGCTGCGTGATCTGCCTGAGGGCAGCTACTATGTGGCCCTGCGGCACCGCAACCATCTGGGGGTCATGACCAAAGCCCCGGTGGCCCTGTCGGCGACGCCGAGACTGGTGGACTTCAGCCTGCTGGCTACGGAAGTGTACGGTACCGCAGCCCGCACACCGAGTGGCAGCTTCCCGGACCGGACCCTGCTGTGGGCCGGCGACATCAACAACAGTAACAGCATCATTGATCAGGGTCCGGGAAATGACAGCACCGAGATTTACCGTCAGGTACTGGCGGCACCGGATAATGTGCTGTTCAACAGCAACTATGCGCTGGACGGTTATCTGGTGAGTGATGCCAACCTGGACGGTACCACCATCTACAGCGGTCCGGATAATGATGTGAACCTGATCCGGCGCAATGTGCTGTCACATCCGGGCAATGCATCTTTCCTGTTCAATTACATTGTCCGTGGAACAATACCCCGGTAAGTCGGGGTACTGGTGTATGAAAAAGAAACGGCCCGCAGGTTTTATCTGCGGGCCGTTGTTTCCGGGGATTGACTCAGAACTCAGAAGCGGCCAAAGAAAGCCGGTTCGGTCTGACGCCTGCGCTGGGCCCAGATGAGCAGGGCCAGCAGCAGCAGGGCAGGGAGATAGAAGACTTCCTTGGGCATGCGTTCCGCCGGCATCTCAATCTTGGAGACGCGCACCGGCTGGTCACCGTAGAAGTCGAACATCTGCAGGGTGGTGAAGAACGGTGTACCGGGCATGGGCTCTTCCAGCTTCTCCACGCCGTCCTCGTCCATGACAGCCAGTCCCGATTTGGCCAGACGCGCAGCACCATCACCTTCATCATTCAGTTCCGCCACCAGCGTGATCTGGGACATCTGGTCCGGCTTGTCAAAGTCGGGACCGACCACCTCCAGCCGCAGCGGCTGGCCTTTCGGCTGTGCCTGTGCCAGTTCCAGAACCTTGGTGCCCTCATGCAGTACATAGGGCGGCTGCACCATATCGAGCCAGAAACCGGGCCGGAGCAGCGTGAAGGCGACCAGCAGCAGGCCGGCAGATTCCCAGATCCGGCTCCGGGTCAGGAAATAACCCTGGGTGGCGGCCGCAAACAGCATCATGGCGATTGTCGCCACAATAAAGATGAAGATGGCCTTGAACAGTCCCACATCAATCAGCAGCAGTTCCGTGTTGAAAATGAACAGGAAAGGCAGCAGTGCGGTACGGATGTCGTAGGCAAAGCCCTGCAGGCCGGTTTTGATGGGATCACCCCCGGAAATGGCGGCAGCGGCAAAGGCCGCAAGGCCGACCGGCGGTGTGTCATCGGCCAGAATGCCGAAGTAGAACACGAACATGTGCACTGCAACCAGCGGGACTACCAGCCCGGACTGGGCACCGACGGAGACAATGACCGGTGCCATGAGCGAGGAGACCACGATGTAGTTGGCCGTGGTGGGCAGACCCATCCCCAGGATCAGGCTCATGACCGCCACCAGCAGCAACATGGCCAGCAGGTTGCCGCCGGAGAGGAATTCGACAAATTCCCCCACGATCTGGTGTGCACCGGTCAGTGAGACGGTACCGATGATAATGCCGGCCACCCCGGTGGCGACACCGATGGACATCATGCTGCGGGCACCACCGATCATGCCGTGCCAGAAATCGGACAATCCCAGCCCGATGCCGGCAATCATGCCACGCCCGCCCCGGAACAGCGCCTTGAGGCTGTGCTGGGTCAGGACCACGAACAGCATGGCCATACAGGCCCAGAAAGCGGACAGCGCCGGTGACAGGTGCTCAATCAGGATACACCACAACAGCACGATAATGGGCAGCAGGTAGTAATAGCCGGTGATGGCCACCTCGCCAGCCTTGGGCAGGACATCCAGCGGTGCATTGGGGTCATCCATTTCCAGGTCGGGATGGCGTGCTGCCATGGCCAGCAGCAGCAGGTAGAGTACCAGAAAAATACCGGCAGCGGTCCAGAGGGTCATGCCGGGGAAGGCAACCTTGACCCAGCCCAGCCCCCAGTAAACCAGTGCACCCAGTACCAGCAGGCCGACAAAGCCGGTCATGAATCCCAGCAGTTTTCGGGCAAAGGTCAGGTGTGTGGGCGGGCGCTCCAGTCCCCTGAGCCCCAGTTTCAGGGCTTCCAGATGCACAATGTAAAACAGGGCAATATAGGAAATCAGTGCCGGTACCAGAGCATGACGGATCAGGTCCTGGTAGCTGATGCCGGTGAATTCGGCGATCAGGAAGGCGGCAGCACCCATGACAGGCGGGGTCAACTGGCCGTTGGTGGATGAGGCGACTTCAACGGCACCTGCCTTTTCGGGGGTAAAGCCGGTCCGCTTCATCAGTGGAATGGTAAAGGTGCCGGTGGTGACTACATTGGCGATCGAGGAACCGGAGTACAGTCCGCTCAGGCCGGAAGCGACAACAGCCGCCTTGGCAGGGCCGCCGCGCAGATGGCCGAGCAGGGCAAAGGCCAGCTTGATGAAGTAGTTGCCGGCCCCGGCCCGCTCCAGCAGGGAACCGAACAGCACGAACAGGTAGATCATGCTGGCCGATACGCCCAGTGCTACCCCGAACACCCCTTCCGTCTGCATCCAGTAGTGCCACATGGCCTTGCCGAATGAAGCACCTTTCCAGCGGATGACATCCGGGAGAAAGCTCATATGGCCGAAAAAGACATAGAACACGAACACGCTGGCCACAATCAGCATCGGCAGGCCGAGGGAACGGTACACCGAAATGCCGAGGATGATCATGCCGGTGGCGGAAGCAACAATGTCTGCAGTTGTGGGCAGGCCGGCACGGGTGGCGATTTCGTTTTTGAAGATGATGAGGTAGATACAGCAGGCCGCTCCGACAATGGCCAGTATCCAGTCATAGGTCGGTACCCGGTCACGCGCACTGGCGGCAAACAGCGGGTAGGACAGGTTGGTCAGGGCAACGGCAAAAGCCAGATGCAGAATGCGTACATCGGTACCGTTGAGGACGGCATTGATGCCGAAAGTCTGACTGATCCAGAACGGGACTTCAGAGGAAATATAAAGCTGAAAACAGGACCAGAAGAAGGCCAGCAGGGCGACGATCAGGCCGGCAGTGCCGATGGCATTGCGCTTGCCGCTGTCGGTGCCGGTGAACTCCTCCAGGTTGGCCTGCTCCGCTGGGGCAGGATGGGTCGTTGACATGGTTTTCTCCTTGGGGGGCAAGAGACAGAGAGGTCAGGGCCAGAACCGACTGCAGCCCGTTGCGGGCTGCAGGTTGTACAACAGGGGAGCCGGATTACATCCAGCCACGCTCCTTGTAGTATTTGACGGCACCCTCGTGCAGCGGAGCACTGAGGCCGTTCTTGATCATCTCTTCTTCCTTCAGGTTGGCAAAGGCCGGATGCAGTTTCTTGAAGTCATCGAAGTTGTCGAATACCGCCTTGGTCACGGTATACACCACTTCATCCGGTACCTTGGCAGAGCTGATCAGGGTCGCGCCGACACCGAAGGTGGTGACATCTTCATCGGTACCGGTGTAGGTGCCAGCCGGAATTACCGCGACGCTGTAGTAGGGGTTGTCGGCTACCAGCTTGTCGATGGGTTCACCCTTGACGTCCACCAGTTTGACATCACAGGTGGTGGCCGCTTCGGTGATGGCGGCAGCCGGGTGGCCGATGGTGTAGATCATGGCATCAATCTTGCCGTCGCACAGCGCCTGAGCCATCTCGGAACCCTTGAGTTCGGCAGCAAGGGCAAAGTCACCCATTTCCATGCCATAGGCTCCCATGACCACTTCCGTGGTGGCGCGCTGGCCGGAGCCGGGATTGCCGACGTTGACTTTCTTGCCCTTGAGGTCTTCAAACGACTTGATGCCGGTATCGGCACGGACCACGAGGGTGAACGGCTCAGGGTGCAGGGCGAATACCGAACGCAGGTCTTCAAATTTGCCGGCGTCGGTAAAATCGGAAACCCCGTTATAAGCGTTGTACTGGGCATCAGACTGGGCGACACCGAAATCCAGTTCACCGGAACGGACGGTATTGATATTGTAGATGGAACCACCGGTGGATTCCGCTGAACAGCGGATGCCATGCTCCTTGCGGTTCTTGTTGACCAGGCGGCAGATAGCCCCGCCGGTCGGGTAGTAAACTCCTGTGACCCCGCCGGTACCGATGGAAATGAATTGCTGCTCGGCAGCCTGAACGGTGCCTGCCAGACCGAGGGCGATCAGGCTGGTAGCGATAATTCTCATTGACATTATTTAACTCTCCTTGGATTACTCGGGAGCAAAATACCGGGCCGGAAAGCCCTGTAGCCCCACTGTTTGCTATTGATGGGTAATTGCCGACTCCGTGCCAGTGATTATTGGATACTATCACATTACGCGCAAGCCTTGAATGAAAGGCATTTTCCTGTTAGCGGTAAATACAGTGGATTGACCCGCCGGTACAAAAGTGCTTAATGTAACAGTCAGTCATCCGGACAGACAGCAGGAGGTATTTCCGTGAGTCATGTTTTTCCGCGCCATTCGCGCCAGTTACCCCCCGTTGCCGTTAGCGGACAGGGCTGCCATATCACGGATGCCAGCGGCAAACAGTATCTGGATGGTTCCGGTGGTGCTGCGGTTTCCTGTCTGGGCCATAATCATCCGCAGGTACTGGCGGCCATTCGCACCCAGCTGGAACAGCTGCCGTTTGCCCATACCGGCTTTTTCACGTCCGAACCGGCTGAGCAGCTGGCTGATCTGCTGGTGGCCCATGCACCGGCGGGGATCGAGCGGGTTTATTTCGTTTCCGGCGGTTCGGAGGCGGTGGAGGCAGCCATCAAGCTGGCACGCCAGTATTGCCTGGAGACCGGCCAGCCACAACGCCGGCACCTGATTGCCCGCCGCCAGAGCTATCATGGCAACACCCTGGGTGCACTGGCAACCGGCGGCAACCTGTGGCGGCGCAAACCGTTTGATCCGCTGCTGATCGATACCAGCCATATTGCCCCCTGTTACGCCTACCGCGGGCAGCAGGGCGGGGAAAGCGAATTTGAATATGGCCAGCGTGTGGCCAATGAGCTGGAAACCGAAATCCTGCGGCTGGGGCCGGAGACGGTCATGGCCTTTCTGGCCGAACCGGTGGTGGGGGCGACGCTGGGAGCTGTCCCCGCTGTGGCGGGGTATTTCCGCCGCATTCGCGAAATTTGTGACCGGTATGGGGTATTGCTGATTCTGGATGAGGTCATGTGCGGTATGGGACGTACCGGTACGCTGTTCGCCTGTGAGCAGGAGGACGTTGCCCCGGATATCGTCACTATCGCCAAGGGATTGGGCGCAGGCTATCAACCCATCGGGGCCACGCTCTGCAGCGGGCGGATTTATCAGGCGATTGAGCAGGGGAGTGGATTTTTTCAGCACGGTCACACCTATCAGGGCCATCCCACGGCCTGTGCAGCCGGGCTGGCAGTGACCCGTATACTCACCGGTGCCGGCATGCTGGAGCAGGTCCAAAGCCGGGGAGCGTTGCTGGAGCAGAAGTTGCAGCAGGCTTTCGGGACTCACCCTCATGTGGGGGATATTCGGGGCCGGGGCCTGTTCCGGGGGCTGGAGCTGGTCCGGGATCGGGTCAGCAAGACCCCGTTTGAGCCGGCCTTGGGCCTGAATCGCCGTATCAAGCAAGAGGCCTTTGCCGCCGGCCTGATCTGCTATCCCATGGGGGGCACCCTTGATGGTGTGCAGGGGGACCATGTGCTGCTGGCTCCGGCTTTCATTATGGAACCTGCGCAGCTGGACGAGCTGGTGGAGAAGCTGGGAGTGGCGCTGGAACGGGCACTGGCATCCTGTTCCGGGGGGGTGTTTTCATGACCGTATTTGATCTGCCGGCTCTCATGGTAGCCCCCAACGGGGCCAGACGTACCAGGGTCGATCATCCGGCCCTGCCCGTGACGATTCCTGAAATCGTGCAGTGTGCCAGCGATTGTTTTGCCGCCGGGGCGGACGGTATCCATGCCCATGTCCGTGATGGGCAGGGGCAGCACGTGCTGGATGCCGGACTGTACCGCGAGTTGCTGGCCGAGCTGACGCAGCAGGTACCGGGCCTGCGTGTGCAGGTGACTTCCGAAGCGGCCGGGCGCTATCAGGCCCCGGAACAGCAGGCCGTGATCCGGGAGCTGGTACCGGCCTATGTTTCGGTTGCGTTGCGGGAAATGCTGCCGCCCGGTTTCAACACTGCACAGGAACAACAGGCGCGGGATTTTTATCACTGGGCGGCGGAACAGGGGGTGATGATCCAGCACATTCTCTATACAGCCGATGACCTGCAGCAGTGGTTGCAATGGCGTGATGACGGCCTGATTCCGGCGGGTACCGTGACCCATCTGCTATTCGTGCTGGGACGTTATGCTGCACGGCAGCAAAGTCAGCCCGAGGATATGGAGCCGTTTCTGGCATGCCTGAAGCCACTGGCTGACAACAGTCTGCAGTGGGCTGTCTGTGCCTTCGGCCCGCAGGAGACGGACTGCCTGGTGGCGGCCCATCGTCAGGGTGGCCATATCCGGGTCGGATTTGAAAACAGCCTGTGGCACGCGGATGGCCGCGTGGCTGCCAGTAACCGCGAGCGGGTCGAGGCGGTGCGTCGCGCTTTGTCCCCATGAGCCTTGGCAGGTTTGTGCGAACGTTCGTTGGCCAGGCCGGGTAAGGTTGAATCAGGCTTTTGCCGGTGAACGTGAGCGCTCAAAGATCATCCCGTCATTGACAACCCAGGGTTTATTCTTGTCAAAGGCACCATAGCGTTTGAGATAGACAAGCTCAAAACCTTCCTGGGCAAGGGTGGTGATGATGTCTTTTTGTGTAATGCCCCATTGCCAGAAGTTGTAGATGTCTCTGTATGGAACACCCTGTTCGGTGTTGAATTCGTCATGTCGGGAAAACCAGTCCACCACTCGTTGGTAGTTGGGGTAGGGGACGTTCGCACAATACCAGTCAAGACCATGCTCGATAAAGCGTTCCGTGTCTGGAGATTGAGTCCAGTTCTGGTTATAGATGGCAATACGTTTGGCCGTTTGCCCGGCCCACATCACCAGGAACTCTTTCCAGTCCGGTTTAACCTGATGGAGCAGGATGTCATACATGATGGATATGTCAACCGTTCCCACTTTTGCCAGTGCTTCCGGTGAGCCCAGCATGGTGTGGAAAATATCCAGGTTTTTATATGCCTGTGCACGCTCAAGTGTCAGCTCGGTAATGTCCAGGTCAAGGATGAATGCACGCTTGATATTACTGATCTGCTCGTAAAGATGAAAAGCATAGCCCCCGTTGACCCCCCAGCATCCACCCAGATCGACAAATGAATCGGGATTGACTCCTTTGACTGCCTCATTCAGCAGGGCTGCCTTACGAGGTGAGATAGGGCGGTCAGGCCGTTGTTTTTGCATGTTGAAACTACTCTGAAGTAAATAAGTTGGATATCAGATACCTGGGAATTTTCCCTGACTGGTGCAGAATGCAGTCGCATGAGCACTGGCAGGTGATGGATCAGGTCTGCAATTTTGCATGAATAACCAGGCTGAATGCTACCTTGTTGATCAACAGCCATGACTGTAGCACGTTATGGGTTTTGAGCTGGAAAGGTTCATTGTTTTTTTATGCACCCGACCAGGAGGTACTTCAGACAGGTTGACTTCAGTCTCCAAATTAATAAGAATCATTATCGAAAAATGGTTTGATACCAGAACTTGGTCCAAGACTCCCGGCACAGGGTTTGGCGTCAGCCATGGAAACAGAACAGAAAAAGGACCCTGAAACATGAACGACCGACGCACCCCCAAAGCCCTGACCGTTGTCTCCTCGAAACGTCTGACACCCAATATGCAGCGTGTGACCTTGGCGGGTACAGACCTTGAATCCCTTCCCGATGGATCAGAGGGGGACTATATCAAGCTGTTATTTGCCCAGGGTGGGGAGGTCAAGCCCCTGATGCGCACCTATACCATCGCCCGGCAGCGGAAAAACCCGCATGAAATTGATGTGGATTTCATGTTGCATGGTCATGGTACGGTCGATGGCATCGCTGCACCCTGGTCACTCAGTACCCAGGTGGGTGATGGGATCAGCATTTTTGGCCCCGGCCCCGGCAAGGTGATCAACCTGGATGCCGACTGGTTTCTGCTGGGCGCGGACATGACCGCCTTGCCGGCATTAACCGCCAACCTGAAAACCCTGCCCGCAGATGCCAAAGGTGTAGCCTGTATCGAAATACTGTCCGCCGAAGATGAGCAGGTGCTGGAAAAACCGGAGAAAGTTGATGTGCACTGGGTTGTCAACCCGGACGCCGGTTCGGAGGAGTCACCCCTGTTTACGGCTATCCGGCAAACCACCTGGCATGATGGTCAGGCGGCTGTCTGGGTTGCCTGTGAATTCAAGGCCATGAAAAAAATTCGCCAGTACCTGAAACAGGAGCGGCAACTTGCCACCTCACACCTCTACACCTCCAGTTACTGGAAAAAAGGAATCAGTGAGGATCAGCATAAGGTGGTGAAACGGGAAGATGCGGAGGCGGCGGATACCCAGCCGTAAGGCAAGCTGGTCAGGGTGGCAGCCCATTGTGGTTAGCCACCACCATGACCACGGGTGACTTTTGCTCTTTTGCCTGTCACACGCCGCCGCTGTGCACCACTTCATAATAAACCTTCTCCAGCTCGACCTTGTGCTTGGTTTCCTCATTGGCGAGGAACAGGAACAGGTCGTGGATGGCTCCTGGAGGGGTACTTTGTGCCAGCGCATGATATTGCTGCATCGCTGCATCCTCACGCATCAGCGCATATTGCAGCACGGCCTGATCGTCCGGATTTTCACCCAAATCGGGTGTATGGATGCAGTCGGAAAACCGGTTGTCGCTGACCGGGCGCTCGATTTCTGCCTTGAGTTGCTCCGTGATGTCGTCCCGTGCCGCCAGTCCGGTGAACAGGTCGTAATGTTCCTGTTCTTCCTCGGCCAGTTCTTCCACCAGCCAGCGGATGTCCTTGCGTACTTTGGGGGCCAGCGCGGCATAGAAATCGCGGGCGGTGCGCTCGAATTCGGTGGCAACCTCAAGGATTTCCTTCAGGGTGGTTTTGTTTTTCAGGCGTTGGATATTGGCTTCGCTCATAGCTTGTTCCTTGTTCGGGGCGCAGGTTTTTTTAACCACAGAGAACACAGGGTGCACAGAGAGTTTTTTGTTACTGCCCTGTGGTCTCTGCGCTCTGTGGTCTTCCTTTACTTTCATGGCGTGTTTCATGTTCGGGGTGCAGGTTTTTTTAACCACAGAGAACACAGGGTGCACGGAGGGTTTTTGTTACTGCTCCGTGGTCTTTGTGTCCTCTGTGGTTTCATGCAGTGCAAGATCGATGCTGGCAGCCATGCGGTGGCCATCGGCGACGGCGTTGATCACATCCGGCCCCTTGACGCAATCGCCGCCCGACCACAGCCAGTGTTCCGAGGTGCGCCCGTCAGCGTCGATCCTGATGCGGCCACGTTCCCATTCCAGCCGTTCGGTGAGGTCCTCGCCCAGCAGGTTTACGTCCATCATCTGGCCGATGGCTTCTGCCACCATTTCGCCTTCGTGGATTTGTTCGTCGGATTCGTCGTAGCGGGGCGCAAAGCGCTGGTTTTCGTCGAAGATGGACAGCACTTTCCAGGTTTTCAGCCCCAGCAGTTTGCCGTCATCATCAAATACGCATTCGCGCGGGCCACGGCTATCGAGGATGTTGATGAATTCCTCAAAGGATTCCTTGACTTCCACCGGGTCGGCGAGGAAGTTATCAAGTGCTTCCAGCGCGGTGACGGTGATGTTGATCTGGCCGTATTGCTGCATTTGCAGGCGTGCCATGCTGCGTGCAATGTCCATAGCCACGTTGCCGCCGCCGATGACGACCAGGGATTTGGGCACGTCGACCTTTTCGCCGTTGGTAATCTGGCGCAGCAGCTCAACCGCCTTGCGTACCTGCGGGTGGTCGGAGCCGGGGATGCGGGTGGAACGTCCCTGATGCAGGCCGACCGTCAGTACCACGGCATCGTTGTCGTTTTCCAGTTGCTGCATGGAAATGTCGGTGCCGACAGGCTGGTTGTATTTTATGTCCACGCCCATGGCGGTGATGACGGCAATATCCCTGTCCAGCGCATCGTATGGCAGGCGGTATTCGGGAATGCCGTAGCGGGTCATGCCGCCACCTGCGGCCTGCGCTTCGTACACCGTGACGGCGTGGCCAAGGCGGGCAAGGTCGAAGGCCGCTGTCAGGCCGGCAGGGCCTGCGCCGACAATGGCGATTTGCTTGCCAGTCGGTGCTGCCGGTTTGCCGATCAGTTCCAGCACGCGCTCTTGTGGCACCTGGTCAATGATGTGGCGTTTGAGCCAGCGGATTGCAATCGGGTCGCCTTCGTAACGGGCGGCACAGGAATCTTCGCATTTATGCGTGCAAACCCGCCCGCACACCTGCGAGAACGGGTTGGTTTCGTACAGCAGTTGTACGCCGCGGTCGTAATCACCATCGCGCACCGCCTGGATGTATTGCGGAATCGACATATGCGCCGGGCAGGTGGCGATGCACAAGCCGCAAGCCACGCAACGGTCAGCTTCCAGTTTGGCCTGTTCGACATCGTAGCCTTTAACCATTTCCACAAAGGAATCCATGCGCTGGCGGGGCTGTAGTTCCGGCATTTCTACCCGTACCAGTGGCATCAGGTGTTTTTCTTCATGTCGCCGGTAGCCGAGTTCGGAGTCGTCCCAGTGTTTCTTGTCTACACCGGGGGTGTAGAGGTAGTTGTCCGGGTCACTTTCGATCCATTTGTATTCGTTGGACATGGTGAGCGAGCCGGTCATGCATACGTCCACGCACAGTGCACACCAGCAGCAGCGCCCGTAGTCGATGCGCGGGCGCAGGCCGGAATCTTCCTTGCTGGCGGCCAGGCCGTCGACCGGCAGCATGTCGATGGCTCCATTCTGGCAGATGGTTTCGCAGGTGCCGCAGCCGATGCATAACTCCTGGTCGTTGCGGTGGAAGCCACGGTAGCGTGCGCTGGCGGGGCGGTTGAGTGGATCTGCAATCGATACCGGGTCGCGGAACAGGTTTTTCCACGCGGTAAACGGTGAGATGACGTCGCGGATGCTCATCGTTCGATCTCCGGCGGGTAGGTGTGCAGCGAGACCAGCAGCCCAGCTACATCGGAAATATTGGCGTTGATCACCATGCGTTCGAACAGGGCGATGGAATGCGTGTAGGACGGGCCGCGTACATTCACCCGGCGCGGATAGCCGCTGCCGTCGGTGACGAGGTAATAGCCGTATTCGCCACGTGAACATTCGCCGCGCACCCAGGTTTCGCCGCGTGGAATTTTCCAGTGCAGCACGTTTGGCAGGTTGCTCATGACCTGGCCACTTTTGGGCATTTTTGCCAGAATCTGGCGGATGAGGTCGATCGACAGCAGCGCATCACGGCGACGTACATCGGCGCGGGTGTAAATGTCGGAATCCCTGCCGGTGATAATGTCGAAATCCAGTTCGGGATAGGCCAGGTAGGGGTGGTCCTTGCGTACGTCATTGGGGGCACCCGCAGCGCGTGCATTCGGGCCGGTGATGCCGTAATGGTTGATCCAGCCGGGTTCGATCACGCCCAGGCCGACGCTGCGTTTCTTGAATACGGCATTGTGGAACATGACGCGCTCGACATCGGCCAGCGTGCTTTCAAATTCCTGCAGGGTTTCTTCCATGCGTTGTACAAAACCGTCCGGCAAGCTGTCGCGTACCCCGCCAGGGATGATGAACATGTGGTAGATGCGTGCGCCGGTCAGTTCCTCGAAGCGGTCAAGCATCAGATCCCGCACATAGGTAGTCCATTGGCCGATTACGCCCATGCCGAATGCACCGGCCTGCCCGCCGAGGTACATCATGTAGCTGTTGATGCGCCCCATTTCCAGGATCAGGGTACGGATCCAGCGTGCCATTTCCGGTACTTCCAGCCCGGCCAGGTCTTCCACGGCAGCGGCGTAGCAGTATTCGTTGAAATCCGGTTCCGGCACACAGATGCGGCATACAATGGGGAAGCACTGCATGAAGGTGCGGCGTTCCATCAGCTTTTCGAAACCGCGATGCAGGTAGCCGACATGGGTTTTGGCGTCGACCACTTCGTCGCCGCAAACAGTCAGCTCAATCGCCATGTTGCCGGTAACGCCGGGGTGCTGCGGGCCTTGCCACAGCTTCAGGTATTTGCCGGAACTGAGGTCAATGTCCAGTTTGCCATCGGGCTTTTGCGGCGGGTACAGGCTGCGGTCGGGTTTGAATAATGATACGGGGGTGTCGGTCACTTCCGGGCCGGGTGGTGCACGCATCACGGGTTTGGGCTCTTCCGGTGCCAGCGGGCTGGTCTGCGGCGTACGCAAGGCAGGGTCTGGTTTATACATGTCAGTCCTTCCCGTACAGTTGTTGTTTCATGTGGTTTGCCGGGTCGCGGGTTTCGCGTCCGGGGCGGTCGCGGTAGGTATCGCGCGCGTATTCCAGGGTATCGAAATCGCGCCGGTAGGGTGGTTTGTCCTGCCAGCCTTCAAGGATGAAGTCTTCGTCAAGGCGCGGGCTGCCGGGAAAGTCGATACCGAACATTTCGTGCAGTTCACGCTGGTAGGTCGCGGCACCCGCCCACAGGTCGTGGATGCTTTCCATGCTGGGTTGCTCACGCGGCAGCATCACGCGGATACCCACATCCTTGCACACCGGACGGTTGTGCAGCAGGTAGGTGAGCTGGAACTGGCCATCTTCAAGCCAATCCACGGCGGTCAGCAGCACCAGATGGGTAAAGCCTTCGTGGTCGCGCAGGTAACGCAGCAGCGGGTACAGTTGCAGCGCTTCCACGGTAATGAAAGCCAGATTGTCGCGCTGCACGGTCAGCTCGCCGAGCGGGAAACGCTGTTGCAGGACTTCGTAAAATTGCTGGAATGTTTGTGTTGCCATTATCTGTTTCATCAGCAGTGACCGGGTATATCTTTTTGGGAACCACGGAGGGCACAGGGTATGATTGAAGCAAACTCTGTGGCCTCTGTGCCCCCTGTGGTTAAAATTTCAGGTAGCATGCTCACCAGCTGTAGTCCGGCATGTCCCAGTCCTTGATGACGCGCTTCTGGTTGGCTTTGTACCATTCGAAGTTTTCGGCATAGGTATTTGCACCTTCGCCCTTGCCGGCGCGGATGATTTTCTTCAGTTCTTCAAACCCGGCCAGCAGTGCTTCCGGGCGTGGCATGCAACCCGCGATGTAGACATCCACCGGCAGGAAATCATCCAGCCGCTTGATGGTGTTGTAGGAGTCCCAGTACATGCCGCCGTTGATGGTGCAGGAACCGAGTCCTACCACAAATTTCGGCCCCTGCATCTGCTCGTAGGAGCGGATTACACGCTTCAGCGTTTTTACCGACAGGTAGCCGGAAATCACCAGCAGGTTGGCCTGCCGTGGGGTAGGCCGCCACTGGATGCCGTAACGGTAGGCATCGAAACGCGGTGTCATCAGCGGGCGCATCTCGATCGCCCCGCAGCCGGTGCCATAACCCAGGATCCACAGCGATTCGGAGCGTGCCCAGTTGAACAGCTTCTCGATGATGGCGGTATAGGCGGGCGGTTGCACCGTTGGTCCGGCTTGGCAGAAATAATCCTCCATGGGATTGATCTCGATCTCCTGACCATCCGGCGTTTTGACCACGCGTTTGATTAATTCTTCTTTCATCACCAATACCCCTTAAACCGTTACGATGGCGAGCACGCCCAGCGGCACTGCCCAGATCAGGAACCAGCGGATGGATTGTTCGACCCGGAAACGCGGGAACACCACGCCCACGAATGCTGACCACATATACAGCAGGAAAACTTTAAGGAAAAACACTGGCCAGCTGGCCGCGCCGCCAAAAAACAGGCTCACGTACACTGTCATCTTGGCGACCGGGAACAGTGCCCGGTTGGTCTGCATCAGTGCCAGGAATGAGGAGTGGTATTCGGTGGGCGGGCCGATCGGGACTTCCTGCGGTGCCATCGCCACGTCAAAGGGCGGGCGCATCATTGAGCCAAGGAAGGCCAGCATCGCTGCTGCCACGGCTAACGGGTTGGTGAACACCGTCCAGTTAAGTATGCCGCCCTGTTGTGCCGCTACGATGTCGGTGATGGACAGCGTCTGGTATTGCAGTGCCACTGCAAAGACGGCCAGTGCAAACGGCAGTTCCGATGCCGTCATCTGCGCCAGGCCGCGGGTGATGCCGATGGCGGAATACGGATGGCCGCTTTCGCCAGCCCCCAGTGCCATGCCCAGGGTGCCAAAAAAGACGAAGTAGAGTGCCAGGATCAGGTCGCCCGTAAACGAGAAGTTGCTGAACATCTCCGAGCCGTAAATGACCGGCACGAACATCAGCAGGCCAACCCCGCCAGACAGCCGGAACACCGGCCCCAGGTAAAACATCACGCCGTGGGTGATGGAGGTGCGTATCGAATAATTTTTGATTAAATCGACGTAGTTCTGCCATACCGGAATGCCGTGCCGCCGACCGACCCGTGCCGCAATTTTCTGGATGGTGGCATTCATCAGCAAGCCGAAGTTGAACACGATAAAGAGGGTGAGCAGTGCCCACGGGATGCGTATCCATTCAAATTCCACGGTTGCCTCCTTTTTTCATTTCCGCAAAGCTGCCGGGGGCGCAGGGGTTGCTGGCCAACACTCTTTTCCTTTGCGGGCCTGGCGGCCTGGCGGGAGCTATTAATGGCTTGCCGGTCATGGTTTCATCCCTCCCATCCACAGCACATAAACGATGATGACAAAGCCCAGCAGGTGAATGGCATAGGTCTGGCCATTGCCGGTATAGACGCGCCGTGAGATGTCCGCTGTCGAATGCAGCAGTTCCGTCACGGCTCCCCAGAAGCGCTCAAACAATGGCACGGCCATGAACCCCAGCGCCTTGCGGTAGGGGGCGAAGAAGTTCCAGGCAAAATGCGAGGTTTCCGGACGGTACGGGCGTTCTGCCGCGAATACGATGTTGAACTGCTTGACCTTCTGCGCCTTGCGGTTGACGAATAGCAGCCACAGGAACAGCGTGACGAAAATCACCGCAATGACGATCATGATCTGTACCGGACTCCAGTAACCGAACGGGCTGGTGATGGTCAGCCCTGCCCAGTGCAGTCCGCCATCGCCTGCAAAGAACTGTGAAATGTAGGCATCCACCTTGCGCAGCGCCAGGCCGGGCAGCAGTGCGAAGCCAATCAGGGCTGTGACAAATATCATTTGCGGCAGCACGATCCAGAACGGTGCTTCCTTCACCTTGCGCAGCTCATCTTTCATCTGGCCAAGGAAAATGGTGTGGATCAACCGGAACAGGTACAGGAAGGCAATGGGCCCGGCAAGGAAAAGGATCACCATCGGCAGGCGGTATTCCGAGCTCATGATGGCGTTGTAGAACACCCAGCGCCCGCCATAGCCGGACAGCGGCGGTACGCCCGACATGGCGATAATGCCTACCAGCACTGCCACAAAGGACAGCGGCATCAGCGTGATCAAGCCGCCCATGCGGTACATCAGGCGTGTGCCGGTGCGTTTGGCGACGCCGCCCACCGACAGGAACAGCATGGATTTGTAGATGTAATGGTTGATGACAAACATCAGCGCCATGATCCAGCCCAACTGGTTCATCAGCGCCAGGCCGAATACCGCGTAGCCCATTTGCCCGATGGAGGAATAGGCCAGCAGGCGCTTGGCATCTTCCTGGAAAATGGCCATGAGGTTGCCGATCAGGGCCGACAGCGCACCAATCCACAGCATCACATAGGTCAGTTCCACGCCGTAAAGTTGTTGCTTGCCCATGGTAATCAGCAGCATGAACAGGCCGAACAGCCCGGCTTTCAGCAGGATGCCGGACACCATCGGAGACACATCGGTTTCTGCCTCGGCGTGGGCGCCGGGCAACCAGATATGCAGGCCGACGGCGGCGGTCTTGGTGAGGAAACCGATTGCCAGCATGGCAAATACCCACGGCGCATACTCGGCTGCGACTTGTGACAGGGCGGCCAGCGGCAGATCAGGCGTGCCTTGTGCTGCCAGTGCAAACCCCGCCATGATCAGGAATGCGCCACCCAGCGAGAACACCAGATACGACAGCGCGTGTGGCTCGGAATGCTTGCCGCGCAGGATCAGGAAGTAGGAACCCACGGTCAGGAATTCCCAGGCGGCAAAGAAATCGAAGGTGGTCTGTGCATTGATCAGCAGTGCCAGGCCGGCAAACATCAGCATCGCGGACGGATAAAAACCGATGCGGCGTTTTCCCGTCTGGAAGCTGGCCAGCAGCAGCAAGGCACCACCAGGCAGCATCACGACCGCAAAAATCATTTTCAGCGGGTCATAATCCGGGTAATTGAGGTAGAACCAGGTCAGCAAGCCGCCGATGGCCAACACGTTCTTGATTCTGGCAGGCAACCAGTCCAGCGGCAGGAAAGCCAGCGCAAACAGCAGCGGAATGGCATGCAGCAGGTTGCCGTGGCCGGACAGATACCCCCACAGGTAGGCCAGCAACCACGCTACGATAACCGCGCTGAACACCACATCTGCCTTGCCGGATTGCCAGCACAGGCCCTGTTCCCCAGGGGCTTCGCGCTTGATCACATAACCGAACCAGCGGAACAGGTAAGCCGCTTCCACCAGTGTCCCGAACAGGATCAGGCCCAATAGCCACAGGCGGCCATCGGCTGCCAGATGATGTGCCAGATCCCATTTGGCATAGAAGCCGGGGAAGGGGGGCAAACCGATCAGCAGTGCCAGCAGGGTAGCAAAGGCGAAGAGCATGACCGGTTTGCTGCGCAGCACCGCCCAGTCTGCCAGTTCGCGTTTTGCCACCAGTCCCGACAGCCAGAACAGGCCAGCCTTGGATACGGCATGTGCCAGCAGCAGGCCGCCCGCGATGTAGTAATAGGCATTGCCCAGGAGATCGCGCTGTCCGACCACGGTCAGGAGCAGGCCAATCTGCGCCACGGAAGAATAGCCCAGCAAGCGCCGGTCATTGTTTTGCACCAGCGCCAGGATATTGGCGGCGATGAAGGTCACGATGCCGACGGTACTGGCGGCAGGCAGCCACGCATCCCCGCCGATCTGCAACAGTTTGTCTGCCGCGTAGAGGATGGCACCACCGGTCGCGGTGGAAAAAATCGCTGCGAATGCCGGATGTGCCGACTCGTAGATATCCAGCCCCCAGCCATTGGCGGGAAACGGTTTCAACTCGGCGAGAATGGCGATGAACACCAGGAAAAACGCCATGGCCCCGCCTTGCAGCAGGTTGACCTGCGCCGCTGCCATGTCGTCGATATTCAGTGAGCCGGTAGCGTGGTACAGGAAAATGATGCCGATCAGCAGCAGCATCGACATCACCTGCGACACGATCAGGTATTTCAGCCCGGCACCCAGCGCGCGGCTGTCAGCGGATAACAGCACCAGCCCGGCAGTGGCAATCACTGTCAGCTCCATGAACACGAACAGGTTGAACAGGTCGCGGGTGAAGATGATGCCGCACAGCGCCATGATGAAAATCAGCAATACTGCCATCGCACGCCGCCCCTGTTTGAACAGGGTATCTTTCATGTGCAGTGCCGCATGCAGCCCGACCATGGTGGTCAGCAGGACGAGTGTGGCTTCTGCCAGCCCGATGCGGAAATTGATGGCAAATGGTGGCTGCGTGCCTGCGGTGAAAACATCGACGCTGGCCGTGCCTTGCATTGCAAAGGCATATAGCCATTCGCCAGCAATCCACGCCATCGCGGCCAGCGCCAGCAGCGTGATGCCATAGGCGGTGTTGCGCCACTTGTCGGGTATCAGGCCAAGCAGGAAAGCACCGCCCAGCCCGGCAGCAATAATATAGAGCGGGCTTACCATTTCAGATCCCTGAATTTGGAGATGTCGAGTGTGCCTTTTTCTTCATACAGCTTGTAGGCGTAAGTCAGCATCATTGCGGTAATACCGAGGCCGATAACGATGGCTGTCAGCACCAGCGCCTGTGGCACCGGGTCGATGATGCGTCTGGCGGCGTCAGCGACGGGCACGGCCTGATCCAGGATGGGTGCGGTACGCCCGTGCATGTAGCCTACTGCCACCAGTACCAGGTTGACCCCGGTGTTGGCGACCGTGAAGGACACAATCATGCGCAGGATATTGCGGTTGGTGAGCGCCCCATACAGCCCCATCAGGATCAGGATGAACCCCGTGGCCATTGCAATCCAGTCCATTATGATCTCTCCGTTTCTGCCAGATGGGCCAGCATTGAGGTAAATTCTGCGCCGACCTTGAGGCCGACAAAGCTGTAAATGAGCGGAATGGCTCCGGCGGAAAACAGTGTGCCGAAGTCACCCGCCGGTAAAATGCGGCTGTCCAGAAAACCGCCAGCCAGTAGCAGCCCCAGCACGCCCAGGCCGACAAACACCAGCCCGGAAATGGATTCCACCACCGCAATCAGGCGGTGGCTGAAACGCCTGAGCGGATCAGTCAGCAGCAATAGCAGTGCTGCTGAAGCCAGGATTGCGCCGCCCTGGAATCCTCCGCCCGGTGTCAAATGGCCGTTGAGGAATACATAGGCACCAAACAGCAGGATCAGCGGCGTCAACAAGCGGCTGCCCGTGGTGAGCAATTCACCGGAGGGGGGCAGCTTGCGTTGCAATGCGCGTCGGTGTTTGTTGCTGCCATGCGCCAGTACCATGCCGATGATGGTGGAGGCCAGGAACAGCACGGTGACTTCGCCGAGTGTATCCAGCCCCCGGTAAGTGACGATAATGGCGGTGACAATATTGGCTGCGCCCAAATCCTGCGCAGCATGCTCTGCGTAATACTGTGCAGTCTGGTTGAGTCCGGTGGCCGGGATATAGCCCTGCATCAGGTGCATGAAGATGGCTGCCAGCCCCAGCAGCAACAGAAAGACGGCAAAATTCCTAATCATCGCTGCCTCCACGCACGCGGCCGAGCACAAAGAAGAACAGGAAGGTGGTCAGGCCGCTGCCAATGGCGGCTTCGGTCATGGCCACATCGGGTGCGGCCAGCAACAGGAACATCACCGAGGCAAACAGGCTGACCAGCCCGGCGGCCAGCATGGCGGTTGCCACCCGATGCACGCTGATGGTGATCCAGGCTGCACCGATCATGGCGACCGCCAGCAACAGGCTGAGAGTCAGCAACACTGTATGGCTCATGCTCCGTCCCCCCGTTCTTCGGCCAGGCGGTCGACCCGGGTCAGGGATGATTGTTTTGCCTCCCGGCGGTGTGCGGTGCTGGCCAGCACTTGTGCGGATACCGGGTTGGTGAAAATCAGGAAGACGCCAATCAGCAGCAGTTTCCAGCCCCATTCCGGTTGCAGGCAGGCGGCACCGGCCAGGGTTAGCAGTGTGCCTAGCGTGGTGGTTTTGGTGCCGGCCTGGATGCGGTTGTAAATGTCGGGCATGCGTACCAGCCCCAGTCCGCCGAACAGCAGGAAGGCTGCGCCACTTACGAGCAATAGCCCGCCCAGCAGATCAAGCATGGGTTCCATCAGAAGCGTCCCTCCAGGTAGCGGGCAATCGAAATGACACCGAGGAAGGACAGCAAGGCATAGACCAGCGCGGCATCCAGATACACGCCGCGATTTTCCAGCAGTGCGGCCAGTACGATGAAGGTGATCGCAATCACGGTCAGCACGTCAAATGCTGCCACCCGGTCAAAGCGGGACGGCCCCACGATAAAGCGCCCCAGCGCCAGCAGAAATGCAATGCCTGCCAGTCCGGCAGCCAGCATGATCAGGGTTTCAACCATACATCACCTCAAGGTAAGTCTCGAAACCGCTGACAATTTGCGCAGTGGCTTCTTCAATATCATCGCTTTCCATTTGTACCCAGTGCACGTAAAGCCATTCGCCGTCCAGCTCTACACTCAGCGTCCCCGGTGTGAGGGTGATGGAATTGGCCAGCATCAGCCGTCCCATGCGTGATTGCAGCCGGGTGCGGACCTTGACTATGCCCGGATTGACCGGCAGGGAGGGCGATAGCACAATCGCCGCCAGCTTCAGGTTGGATTTGAACAATTCCCTGAAGAAGTAGCCGTAGTAACGGAAGCCAGCCGCAAAAGCCGCCGGGGTAAAACGGAACTCGGTGAAGAAGGACAGGCCGCTGCGGTACAGCAGTGCGATGATCAACGAAACGGCTGCACCAACAATGAACACATCGGCATCCAGCCTGCTGTTCAGCATCAGCCAGAACAGCATCAGCGTCACAAACAGAATGGCAAAATGACGCCTTCCGGGTGTCCCGGCCCTGTGTATCTGTCTATCCATACAGCTGGTTAACCTTTATAAATATTCGTATGTTCTAATATGATTATATTATTAAATTAAAGAGCAGGAAGTGGATAAACAGCGGCTTTTGCGTGTTCCATGACATAAAGCAAGAAAGCGGGAAGTTTCATAAAACCAATCTGCCCCATGATGGTGAATAAGGTTGGGTGAAGGCCGTATCCGTCAGACACTACCCGCAAATGGCCGCCGTACTGCGGGCGATTTCCAGTTCCTCATTGGTCGGGATGACCAGCAGCCTGAGGGGGGCACCGGCCTGCTGAAATTCCAGAATACCCTCACGTCGGGCAGCATTTTTCGCCAGATCCGGCTCGATCCCGAATACCTGCATGTCGGCACATACCAGCGCCCGGAGCCGGGCCGAATGTTCACCGATACCGCCAGTGAACACAATGGCATCCACCCGTCCCAGTACTGCAAAATAGGCACCGATGTATTGCCTGATCCGGTAGGCAAACAGCTTTTCGGCCAGAACCGCATCCTGCTCGCCGGCCTCCACCCGCTCCTGTACCGTGCGCATGTCGCTGGCACCGCACAAGCCCAGCAGCCCGCTGCGCTTGTTGAAGAGCTGCTCAATGGCTTCCAGTGCCATGCCGGTTTCACGCTGCAGGTAGAAATGCAGCGCCGGATCAATGTCACCGCAGCGGGTCCCCATCACCAACCCTTCCAGCGGGGTCATGCCCATTGAGGTATCGACACTTCTGCCACCGGCAATTGCGGTGGCACTGCAGCCATTGCCCAGATGCAGTGTGATCTGATTCAGGGTAGCCGGATCAGCCTGCAGGTATTCAGCCGCCTTTTCGGCCACGAATTTATGGGAGGTACCGTGGAAGCCATAGCGGCGTACATGATGCTGCCGGTACAGCGCTTCAGGGAGCGCATAGCGGAAAGCCTGTGCGGGCATGCTCTGATGGAAGGCGGTATCGAAGACAGCCACCTGCGGCAGGCCGGGAAACAGGCGCTGTGCCACTTCAATGCCTTCCAGATTGGCCGGATTGTGCAGCGGTGCCAGCGGGATCATGGCGCGAATGGCGTCGATCACCCCGGTATCAATGCGTACCGGGGCCTGAAAATGCTCGCCTCCGTGCACCACACGATGGCCAATGGCATCAATGCCCGTGTCCCCGGCCAGAATGCCTGTGCTGCGCAGGTGCTGAATAATGCGCTCCAGTGCTTCCAGATGGGAGGCGGTTTCACTGCCTGCCTCACCAATCCGGTCCACCAGCCCCTTCAGCAGCACCTGCTCATTCTGCATTGCAAAGACCTGATATTTGAGTGACGAGCTGCCTGCATTCAGTACCAATATCCTCATGCCTCAGGCTCCTGTCCGGCCTGCTGTTGTGCCTGAATGGCGGTGATCACCACGGTATTGACAATATCGGTCACGGTACACCCGCGGCTCAGGTCATTCACGGGTTTGTTCAAGCCTTGCAGAACCGGGCCAATGGCCACCGCACCGGCGGAGCGCTGGACGGCCTTATAGGTGTTGTTGCCGGTGTTCAGGTCCGGGAAAATGAACACGCTGGCCTTGCCGGCCACTTCGCTGCCGGGCATTTTGGAGCGGGCAACACTGGCATCCACGGCGGCATCATACTGGATCGGCCCATCAATTTTGAGGTCGGGACGGCGTTCTCGCGCCAGTTTCACCCCGGCACGCACCATTTCCACATCATCACCCTTGCCGGATTCACCCGAGGAATAGGACAGCATCGCAGTACGTGGCTCAATGCCGAACATTTTTGCGGTATCCGAGGAGGTGATGGCAATGTCCGCCAGTTGTTCCGCGTTGGGGTTGGGGTTGACGGCGCAGTCGCCATATACCAGTACCCGGTCTTCCAGACACATGAAGAAGATGCTGGACACCAGTCTGCTGCCCGGTTTGGTCTTGATGATCTCAAAAGCCGGGCGAATGGTGTGCTGGGTGGTATTGACGGCACCGGACACCATGCCATCGGCATACCCCAAATGTACCATCATGGTGCCGAAGTAACTGATATCGACCATGGTGTCCCAGGCCAGGGCCGGGATAACCGCCTTATGCTGACGCAGCTCACAATAGGTGTCGGCAAATTCCTGCCGCCATTCCGAAGTGCGCGGGTTGACGATATTGACACCATGCAGCTTGAGGCCCAGCTGGGCCGCCTGTGCCTGCACCATCCCTTCCTCACCGAGCAGGGTGATTTGTGCCACATCACGCAGCGAGATGATTTCCGCTGCCCGCAGAATGCGCTCATCGCTGCTTTCCGGCAGGACAATATGCATGCGCCGCGCCTTGGCACGCTGGATCATGTCGAATTCAAACATCAGCGGTGTCATGCGCTGACCGTTGTTCTGTACAATCCGTTCGCGCAGCTGCTGTACATCCACACAGGACTCCATCAACCCCAGCGCCACGGCAATTTTGCGCTCGTCCGAGGGCAGAATAATGCCTTCCACCTCATTGACCTTAAGCACGGTTTCAAACGTGTCCCAGGGCGACAGCAGGATGGGCAGGCGCAGGGGGTTCATGCCTTCCAGCAGCTTGTTGACATCCGGGGAGGGACGCTGACTGCCGGAGAGGATCATGCCCGCCACCATCGGGTAGGCATTGGAGACATCCGCTGCCAGCGTGGCCAGGATAATGTCGGAACGGTCTCCGGGGGTGATCACCATGGTGCAGCTTTCCAGGTGGCTGAGGAAATCCTGCACCTGCATCGCCGCCACCTTGTACTGTGCGACTTCGTGGGTCATGGCCTGCGGGGTGCTGTACAGGGTCTCCAGACGCAGCTCGCGGGCAATTTCCCCCACCGTGGAACGCTCCAGCGAACGGCGCTCCGGCAGCACATAAAACGGGAAAGGCGAGTCCTTCAGCAATGCCTGCAGCTTTTCAACTTCATCAGGCGGTACGCGGTTGGCAAAGGCAGCCAGCAGTTCGCAATGCTGCGAAGCGGCCAGATGCCCTTCCAGCATGCGCACGGCTTCGGCGATTTCTTCGGCATTACGCCCCTGTCCTTTGATGACCGGTACCAGGAGACTGCCGAAATGATTGGCCAGTTCGGCATTGAATTTCAGCTCCAGGGCCGAGCTGGCACTGGTGAAATCACTGCCGGCACACAGGACAATGTCATATTTTTCCTGTACGGCACGGTACTTGCCCAGAATCAGCTTCTGCAGCTCATCCTGACGGCCTTCGGCAATCATGTGGCGCGCCACATCATGGATGCAGCCATACAGTTGCCGGTTGTCCGATTCCAGGTTGTAGCGTTTGGAAACCAGATGGATTAAGGGATCATGCCCGTTATTTTCTTCAACCACCGGGCGAAAAAAACCCACGTTGGGGGTTATCGCCCGCAGCATTTCCATCATGCCCAGAACAATAATCGATTTGCCACTGTGGGGTTCTGCCCCGGCTATATAAATGCTGTGAAACACAATTGTCCCTGCCTTTGATATGTTATTACGCACACGATTGTTGTTGTATTTACTGCAAGACTGAAATTTTCCTGGCGGTTTTGTGCATTGCAGCAATCATGATAACCAATCTGACCGGAACTGCCAACGGGATTTTTGTGACGCCTGGATGAACGAAAACAGAAGGTGCTTTCGGGCTGCCCGGTAAAAAGCCCCGATACCGGCTGCTGGAGGAGGATGAGGAGTCCAGCCGGTATCGGGGTATGGTACCCTGTTTGGCCACACGGCACGGTGTGGTGAAGGATGCTTGTTCTCATTTTACAGCCGGCACTAATTGCCACTGTATTTTTACAGAAGCAAATACCGTGCCATATTTATAATTTCTTCAATAACAGCAAGTTATGAATACCCGGCCGTCAGCTCGCCCAGTCATCCGCTTGACATGCACCCGGATGGACCGGTTTGCCCGGCGGAAGCACGCAATGGGTGCAGTGCAATATGGTTACTGCCCATGGCAATGGCCTGACTGGCCTCGTGCAGCACCCAGGGCATGGTACACCCCGACAGCGGAATGTGGTTGCCGGTCGGATAGGGCAGGCCCAGCGCCGCCGCAGCCTGCCGGTAGACATCGGTGCGGAATGTCCCGGCCAGCAAAGTATCCGCAGCTGCGGGAGGATCGGCCAGCTGGCCGCTGGCCTGCATCTGTGCCAGAAAATAGTGCCCATGCGAGTGCCAGGGAAAATTGGCGGCATAACGGGCAAAGACATTGAAATCCGGTACCCGACGTTCCGGTTCATCCGCGGCATGCCGGTAACACCCCAGCAGGGGCGGACAGATCAGCGCCTGTGGAACATTCAGGTATTCAGGCCGGGCCAGTAATCCGGCCAGCAACGGGCGGTTCCCGGCCTCATCCGCCCAGTGTGCCGCCTCCAGTAATGCCTTCAACAGGGCCAGATGGGTGTCCGGATGCGCTGCCGCCCAGGAGTGGGTGGTGCCCAGCACTTTTTCCGGACCGTTATGCCACAGGCCGTAACTGCTGACCGCCACACAGCCGATACCACGCTGCACGGCGGCCTGATTCCAGGGTTCACCGGCACAATAGCCATCAATCGCCCCCGCCGCCAGCGCGCTGACCATCCGGGAAGGCGGTATCACCTGAATTTCCACATCACGGCCAATCACCAGCCCGCCATCCTCCAGCCAGGCACGCAACAGGTAGTAATGCTGGGAGAACGGATAGACACAGGCCATCACCAGCCGGTGTTCGAGCCGGTGTTCCAGCAGCGCCTTCAGGCCGGTGGCACGTAATGGACTGCTGTGCAGACAGGCGGGGAAATGCTCACGAATCCCCTGCATCAGCCGTGTGGCCAGGGTGATGGCGCTGCCGTTCAGACCAATGCCCAGGGCCGTCTGCATCGGCACCCCAAGGCCATCAATACCCAGTGCCGCAGCCAGTGGCATGGGAGCCAGCATGTGGGCGGCATCCAGTTCGCCAAAAGCCACCCGGTCGCGGATATTGGCCCAGGACACTTCACGCTGCAGAGTGACAACAAGGCCATGCTTTTCAAAGAACCCCCGCTCCTGTGCCGCAACCAGCACGGCACAATCGGTCAGCGGCAGAAAACCGATGCGCAGTTCACGCTTCATCCTGTCGGTCCTCCCAGCAGGGCCATGGCAGCAATGAAGTTGCGTGCCGCTTCCCCCACTTTCATATTGCGGTCCATCGCCATTTTGCGCAGCAGCTGATAAGCCTCTTCTTCACTCAGGTGGCGGTGCTGCATCAGAATCCCCCTGGCCCGGTCCACATCCTTGCGATCCTGCAGGCGGGTTTTGTAATCCTCCAGCTCATCCTTCAGCTTCCGATAGTCCTGAAACCGGGCAATGGCAACTTCCAGCACCGACTTCAGGCGCTTGCCCGGCAGGTCATCCACAATATAGGCACTGACACCGGCCTGGATCGCCGCCCGCGTGGTTTCCGCATCACTCTGCCCGGCAAAGAACACAATCGGCCTCGGCATGGCCTGGCTGATATTGCGCAATGACTCCAGTGTATCGCGGTCGGGACTCTGCATGTCGATCAGCACAATCTCCGGCTGATGGCGGCGCACGGCAGCCAGCAGGCTTTCGCCCGGCACGGCTCGCAGAATCTGGCGGTAACCGGCTTCCTGCAAGGCCGCCTCCAGACTGTCGGAACGTTCGGAATCGCTGTCAACCAGCATCAGTTTGTACATGCGCACCTTTCAATAAGCAGATCATGGTCAGTCAATGCCTCATCAGGAGGCCACTGTTTTCTCTTCACCCCCTTCCAGGAAGGGCCAGGGATCGGGAGGATGGAAAACCACCCACCCAATCCAACTTTCCCGCCGTGGAGGAAGGGCCGGGGATGGGGAATGGAAAACCACCTCAAACCTGATTCAGGGCCGACCGGCTTTCCGGCAGGGTTGTTACCGGCCGCTGTTTCCGAACCGGGCCGGGACGGGTACGGACATGCGTGTAATACAGCGGCAGTCCCACCAGCAGGAAACCACCCACCATATTCCCCAGTGCCGTCGGCAGTTCGTTCCAGACCATATACTCCATGAAGGTGAAATTACCGCCCATGATCATGGAAAACGGGAACAGAAACATATTGACAATCGAATGCTCGAACCCCATGAAAAAGAACAGCATGATCGGCATCCACATTGCCAGCACCTTGCCGGTAGCTGATGAGGAAATCATTGCACCCACCACCCCCATGGATACCATCCAGTTGCACAGCACACCGCGAATGAAAATGGTCAGCCAGCCACCGACACCGTGTTCCGCATACCCCAGCACCCGTCCTTCCCCGATATGGGCTACCCTGGTGGCGATTTCCCCGCCATCAGTAGCGTAGCCATAGGTCAGGATAAAAGACATCATGGCCGCCACCATCAGGGCACCGGCAAAGTTGCCGACAAAAACCAGGCCCCAGTTGCGTAACACGCCCATCATGGTCACACCGGGACGCCTGTCAATCAGCGCCAGCGGTACCAGGGTGAAAACACCGGTCAGCAGGTCAAACTTCATCAGGTAAAGCATGATAAAGCCAACCGGAAACAGCAAAGCCCCCACCAGTGCCGAGCCGGTGCTGGTGGCAACGGTAACGGCAAATACCGCCGCCAGCGCCAGGATGGCCCCGGCCATGAAAGCGCGGATCAGGGTGTCCCGTGTAGACATAAAGACCTTCGATTCCCCCTGATCAACCATTTTTGTAACAAATTCAGCAGGTTCCAGATAGGACATGATAATTTCTCCATACGACAGACAATACGACAGAACATCAGGCAGCAGTTTCCTCCGCCACCAGTTGCAACAGCACCTTCCCGTCTTCGACCTTGATCGGGAATACCTGGACACAGCCTTCATCCGGCCCCAGTGCCTCACCACTGACAAGATCAATCTTCCAGCCGTGCAGCGGGCAGGTGACGGTGGAGCCGTGCATCATGCCCTGTGACAACGGCCCCCCCCGGTGCGGGCAGGCATCACGGATGGCGTACACCTGATTGCTGCTGCCCCGGAATACGGCAATGTCCTGGTCACGGGTCTTGACGAGGCGTGCCCCCAGTACCGGAATATTTTTCAGTTCAACCACTTCAATCCATTTACTCATGTTTATCTCCTCAATGATTCAACGATGATTCGGCAGTGACTCGGCCTGCCACTGTAACGGGGGTGAATTCATGGCCTTCTGCCCCGTCAGCATGCCGCTTCCACGGGTCAATCCGGGCCTGCTGGGACACCTGAAAGCGCTGGTACAGGGCCTGGCGTTCGGTCGCGTCGCTAAGGGCCTGACGGATCGTCTCCAGACCGACACGCTCCACCCACGGGGCAGTACGCTCCAGGTAATGGGCCTGCTCGCGGTAGAGCTGGCAGAAGGCAGCGCTGTACTCCAGCACTTCGGCCTCGGTTGCCACCTTGCACAACAGGTCGGTGACACGCACCTTGATACCGCCATTGCCACCGATATGCAGCTCATAGCCGGAGTCGACGCACACCACGCCGAAATCCTTGATGGTGGCCTCGGCACAATTGCGCGGGCAGCCGGATACCGCCATCTTGAACTTGTGTGGCATCCAGGAACCCCAGGTCAGCTGCTCCAGCTTGACCCCGAGGCCGGTGGAATCCCGGGTTCCGAAACGGCACCAGGTGCTGCCCACGCAGGTCTTTACGGTGCGCAGGGCTTTGGCATACGCATGACCGGATACAAAACCGGCCTCCGTCAGGTCCCTCCACATCGCCGGCAGTTGCGCCTTCTTCACGCCGAACAGGTCGATGCGCTGCCCGCCGGTCACTTTCATTTCCGGTACTTCATACTTTTCTGCCACATCGGCAATGGCACGCAGCTGGGCCGGGGTACACAGGCCGCCAAACAGGCGCGGAACCACGGAATAGCTCCCATCTTTCTGGATATTGCCGTGGGCCCGTTCATTGATGAAACGTGACTGGGGATCGTCGACATACGTGCCCGGCCAGGCGCACAACAAGTAATAGTTCAGGGCATTGCGGCAGGACGGACAGCCGTCTTCGGTTTTCCACTCGAAAAACTGCCGGACCGCCGCCATGGTTTTCAGCTCATACGCAAGGATGCCCTTGCGGACCTGGTCATGAGTGAAGTCGGTGCATGCACACAGGGATTTGCTGCGGGGAGTGCTGGAATAATCCCCTCCCAGGGTATGTGCCAGCAATGATTCAACCAATCCGGTGCAGGAACCACAGGAGGCCGACGCCTTGGTATGGGCACGCACATCATCGAGGGTGAACAGCTTCTGTTCGGCAATGTGTCAGCAGCAATGCAAAACTGACCCACTGATGACAATTCAAAACTGACCC
>DAOPKY010000010.1:0-88755 GCA_035391465.1 Thiolinea sp.
ATTCGAACTCGCGACCCTAACCTTGGCAAGGTTATGCTCTACCAACTGAGCTATTCCCGCTTTACAGGCTGCGAATATTAATCGCGGGCCTGATTGCTGTCAAGCCTTAATTACTCATGCTTTCCAGCATGCTGAACAGGTCATTGGCCGGTCGATAACCCGGAATCAGGGTGCCATTACCGGCTATCAGCGCAGGCGTACCGGTCACACCCACTTTCTGCCCCAAAGCGTAATCATCAGCAACCGGATTGTCACAGGTTTTCTCTTCGATGGTCTGGCCGCTTTTGACCTTGGTCATGGCATCCTGCTGGTCTTCGGCACACCAGACGCTGACCATTTTCTTGTAGGTGTTGGAACCGATCCCGGCACGCGGATAGGCATAATAGCGCACCGTCACACCCAGCTCGTTCAGCTTGGGCACTTCAGTATGAAGCTTTTCACAAAACGGGCAATCCACATCAGTAAACACCGACAGGACATATTTCTCGTCACCCTTGGCTTTAAAGTCAATGGTTTTTTCTTCACCAGCAGCAACCAGCTCCGCCTTGCGGGCTGCGGCACGGGCATTTTCTGACAGGTTTTTGCGTGACTGGCCATCAATCATGTCGCCACTGATGAAATAACGTCCATCCGCACTGACATAGATCATCTCGGTTCCGAAAACCGCTTCATACACACCGGGAATGGGGGTGGTATTGACCGCATCCGGCACTTCACCAAACAGGGGTTTCAACTTTGCAGACAAGGTTTGAGCCACATTTTCATCAGCCTGAGACACACCCGCCATCAGCAAACTTCCGATGACAGCACCCAGCAACAGTATTTTCTTGTACATGATTTTCATTTTTCCTTAGCAAAACGGGTTGGGATACGGGGACCAAACCTGCTTACCAAGCAGCACCCCAGCCTAAATTATCAATAGACCGACATTAGCACAGCCAAACAGGTACGCCCATTAACAAACATTAATGCAGTCAATGCCTGATGACAGTCACGTTCAGCCAGACTCAGGCACGCGGATGATGCGCACCGTGCAACTGCTGCAGACGTGCCCTGGCAACATGGGTGTAAATCTGGGTGGTGGACAGGTCACGATGCCCCAGCAGCAACTGCACCACACGCAGGTCAGCACCATGATTGACCAGATGTGTGGCAAAAGCATGACGCAGGGAGTGGGGCGAAATCGGCTTGAAAATACCGGCTTCACGGGCATGACGCCTAACCAGATACCAGAATGCCTGCCGTGTCATCCCGGCCCCGCGGCTGGTGACAAACACCTGTTCACAAGCCCCCTTGCCCGCCACCAGTCCGGCCCGTGCCTGATCCAGATACCGGACCAGCCAGTCATGTGCCTCCTCCCCCATGGGTACCAGACGCTCGCGTCCGCCCTTGCCGCTCAAGCGCACCACGCCCTGCTCCAGAGCGACCTGCCCGAAGCGCAGCCCGGTCAGCTCCGACACCCGCAGGCCGGCCCCGTACATCAGCTCCAGCATGGCCCGGTCACGCACACCCAGCACCGAATCCACATCCGGGACCTGCAGCAGACGCTCAACATCCGCCTCGGACAGGGTATCCGGCAGCAGGTGACTCTTGCGCGGGGTTTCGATATGGGCAACCGGGTCTTGGTTGATGAGCCCCTCACGCAGCAGAAACCCATAAAAGGCCCGCAGGCTGGAAAGCAGACGGGCACTGCTGGAAGCCTCGGCACCGACCTCGAAACAGGCCCCCAGATAATCCAGCAGATCAGCCTGGGCAACACCGGCCAGAGTCTGGTCCCGGCCATGCAGCCACTGGCACAAACCGCGCAGGTCGCGCCCGTAGGCATCCAGCGTATTCTGTGCCACCCCGCGCTCGGCCCAGAACACATCCATGAAACGATCAATCAGCTGCTGCTCCGGGCAGGGACGATAGACCGGTCGCCCCTTACCTGCCTTGCTCACAATGCCCCCTGCCCATATTATCAGCCCGGCACCGGGCTGCCCATCAGGCTCGCAACCCGGTCCCGGTCCGGGCGCATGACAACCCCTTTCTCCGTCACCAGGGCATCCACCAGCCGCGCCGGGGTAATGTCAAAAGCCGGATTCCAGGCCTGTGCATGGGGTGGAGCCAGACGCTGGCTGGCACAGGACAGAACCTCATCTGCCGGACGCTCTTCAATCGGAATGTCATCCCCGCTGGCAGTAGTCAGGTCAATGGTACTGGTCGGTGCCACCACCATGAACCTCACCCCGTGAAACCGTGCATTCACCGCCAGTCCGTAAGTACCGATCTTGTTGGCCACATCCCCGTTGGCGGCAATGCGATCAGCCCCGACAATGGCCCAGGAAACCTGCCGCTGCTTCATCAGGTGGGCAGCGGCCCCGTCACAGATCAGGCTCACCGGAATCCGGTCACGCATCAGCTCCCAGCTCGTCAGGCGACTGCCCTGCCACCAGGGCCGGGTCTCATCGGCATAAACCTGTGCGATACGCCCTTCCGCATAAGCCGAGCGGATTACGCCCAGTGCCGTGCCATACCCGCCGGTTGCCAGCGAACCGGTATTGCAATGGGTGATGACGGACTGACCAGCGGGAATCAGGGCACTGCCCAACCTGCCCATGGCATGATTCGCGGCAATGTCTTCCTCGTGAATACAGTGTGCCAGCTCCAGCAGGCGCGCTACCGGGTCATCCTCATCCGGAATACGATCCAGGGCACGGGTCATGCGCTGCAAGGCCCAGCGCAGATTCACTGCCGTCGGGCGTGCATGGGCCAGCAGCTCGACATCCGGCATCAGGCGCTTGCGCCAGTCCTGCGGATATTGTTTAAAACTTCGCCTTGCTGCCAGCACCAGACCATAGGCCGCCGTTATCCCGATCGCCGGTGCACCCCGGACCACCATTTTCCGGATTGCATCAGCCACTTCATCAACCGCATAAAGCTGAACATAAGTTTCAGCCTGTGGTAACTTGCGCTGGTCAAGCAGTTCCAGGTGGTTGTCCCGCCATGCCACTGCCCTGATGGAATCATGTCCGTTCATGATCAGCCATTCCAAACCTTACAATATGTTAATGTTACAGCAATTGCATGAAGATTGAATCACTTGTCAGCGCCCGCTGGCTCATTACCGCCGACGGGAATGACCGGGTGCTGGAAAACCACGCCCTGCTTATCGAGCAGGGCCGGATCATGGATATTCTGCCGGCTGTCACCGCCCGCCAGCACATCCAGGCCGGGCAGCAATACCACCTTCCGCACCATGCCCTGATGCCGGGCCTGATCAATGCCCATACCCATGCTGCCATGAGCCTGATGCGCGGTCTGGCTGATGACCTGCCGCTGATGCCGTGGCTGCAACAGCATATCTGGCCGGTCGAGGCACGCTGGGGTAGCGAGGAATTCGTTCATGACGGCTCGCGTCTGGCCATGCTGGAAATGCTGCGCTCGGGAACCACCTGTTTCAACGATATGTATTTTTTCCCTGAAGCCACGGCCCGGGCTGCCAGGCAGGCCGGCCTGCGCGGGGTCATCGGCCTGATCATGCTCGACTTTCCCAGCAACTACGCCCCCGGACCGGAACAATACCTGGACAAGGCACTGGCCCTGCACGAGGCCCTGAAACCGGATGCCCTGATCCACACCGCCTTTGCCCCGCACGCCCCCTATACCGTTTCCGACCCGCACCTGCTCCGGCTCGGGGATGAAGCACGGCGGCTGGGTATTCCGCTGCATATGCATGTGCATGAAACCGCCACCGAAGTGGCACAGGCAGAAGCACAGGAAAACAGTGAACGCCCGCTGGCACGGCTGGAGCGCCTGGGCCTGCTGGATGAACATTTCCTGGCAGTACACATGACCCAGCTGGAAACCAGGGAAATGGAACATCTGGCACAGGCCGGTGTCCATGTCATTCATTGCCCGGAATCCAACCTGAAACTTGCCAGCGGCTTCTGTCCTGTGGCAAAACTGCAGGCTGCGGGTGTTAATGTGGCCCTGGGCACCGACGGAGCCGCAAGCAACAACGACCTGGACATGCTGGGCGAGATGAAAACCGCCGCCCTGCTCGGCAAGGCAGTTGCCGGTGATGCGGCGGCGTTACCGGCCCGGGAGATGATTCGCATGGCAACCATCAATGGTGCCAGGGCACTGGGGCTGGAACAGGTCACCGGATCGCTTGAAACCGGAAAATCTGCCGATCTGATTGCGGTCAATTTTGGCGAACCGGAATCCGTGCCACTGTATGACCCCGTTTCACATCTGGTTTACTGCACCACCCGTAACCAGATTACTCATGCCTGGGTCGCCGGTCGCCTGCTGATGGACAGACGCCGACTGACCACCCTGGACGAAGCCGACATTGTGGAGAAGGCAAAATCATGGCAACGCCGACTGGAACCAACCCATGCTTAATGTAGACCCGAATGAAATCAGCAAGTTTGAGGCCATTGCCCACCGCTGGTGGGATCGTGAAAGCGAATTCCGGCCCCTGCACCAGATCAACCCCCTGCGCCTCAACTATATTGACAGCCGGGCCGGGGGCCTGCGCGGCAAACGCGTGGTGGATATCGGCTGCGGTGGCGGCATTCTGGCCGAAAGCATGGCCCGCCGGGGGGCGGAGGTCAGCGGTATCGACATGGGGGAAACGCCCCTGAATGTAGCCAGCCTGCATGCCCTGGAATCCGGCCTTGCCATCGATTATCGGCAAATCAGTGCCGAGCAGCTGGCCCAGGAGCAACCGGAAGGCTTTGATGTGGTCACCTGCATGGAAATGCTGGAACATGTACCGGATCCGGCGTCCGTGATCCGGTCCTGTGCTGCACTGGCCCGGCCGGGTGGGCACCTGTTTTTTTCCACCATTAACCGTAACCCGAAGGCATTCCTGTTTGCCATTGTCGGGGCTGAGTACGTGCTGAACCTGCTGCCACGGGGTACCCATGAATACGGCAAGTTCATCCGTCCTTCGGAACTGGAGCTGGCCGCACGGAAGGCAGGCCTGAACATTAACCATATCAGCGGCATGACCTACAATCCGCTGTTTCAGAGCTACCGTCTGGGCAAGGATACCGGCGTAAATTATCTGGCACATTTTTCCAAGGAAAGCTGACTCATGCGACCGTTTCCAAGAACAACAGCATTTATCCTGCTGCTGGCACTGCTGTTGTCCGGCTGTAGTGTCAATTATGAAAATGTCGAATTACGCCCTGACGGACGTCCGCAAATGCCCAATATCAGCGGCCAGATGGAGCGCAACATCCGTGATCTGGCCGGTGCCCTGCTGCAGCTGGGACCCAATGTCAGTCGCAGCGAGGCCATGGAAATTGCTTATGACGCCTATATCTACCCGCTGTATCTGGCCGACGCCTGGAATGTCACCTGGCCACCGCTTTACCACAACACCCTGCGCAACTCCAAGGTGCGCATCAAGGGACTGTGCACCGACTGGGCCGATGCCATGGTCAGCATGGTGCGACGCAAAAACCTCCAGACTTTCGACATCTACTGGGGTGTCGCCTTCAAGGGTGACCCCTGGCGTGAACACAGTACCCTGCTGGTCACGGCCAAGGGCCAGCCATTCTATTCCGGCATTATTCTTGACCCCTGGCGCAATTCCGGCAAACTCTACTGGCTCAACCCGCTCAAGGACCCGACCTATGTGTGGAAATACCACGCTGGTCCGTTCGGTCCCCTGCCGGCACTGAATGGTGCACAGGTCCGGGCCTCGGTGCTGGCTCCACCGCGCTGGTAAAACGGGCAGAATAACCCTGCTGCAGGACAGGCTGGTTTATCCACCCTGTCCCCATGGGAGTATTCCCATACCCCGTGTTCAGGCACTTATACTATGAACCCGGAACCGACATCAGGTGAGAAGGGATCATGCGCATACGACTCAAGGCCAAATGGCACCGGCAGGAACGTGAAGTCTCGCTCGAAGATACCGTGAGCGTACTGGCCTTCAACGCCTGGAAAATAGGCATGCAGACCCTGCTGGAGATCGAGAACCAGAATTTCCAGACCGACACCCAGATGCAGCGCATGGCCGTGCTGGAGGAAATCACGGCTTTTCTGGTCCACGTGCTGGACCGGCATGCCCATGAGCTGATGGATGAGCCGGATCGGGCACAGTTTCTCACTACCTATGCCCTGAAACTGGCGGATCAGGTACAGGACAATTCACGCGACTTTGCCGGCCCCGGAGATTACCGCACCCCGTTCATCAACCGGCTCAACCGGCGTCTGGAAGATTACGCGGAAACCCGCTGGGACAGCACGAGGCAGGAGCCGGGGTTTTCCATGAGCCGGGTATTCGGCAATGCGGTGGCGGAAAGCCTGGGGCCACGGGATCGCCAGTGGGTACTGGATTACATCCAGCGGGTGCTGATGCCGGAAATGCTGGAGCCGTATGGCAAAATACTGACAAGGCTGGGATTCAGGCGCAGTCCGGAAAGCCTGAAAAGTTAACGATTTAGATGAGCTGAAAAACCGGCATGGCTGGCCCGGACAGCCGGGGGTGATACCCCGTCAAAGGCGGGACAGGCTGCAGCAGATCGCCGCAGCCTGTCATCCGGATCAGGTATTGTTGGCCGCAAACGGATGCTCGGCATTCTTGTTTGCCAGCACATCCTGAACGCTGGGTGTACCGGAAACTGCACGTTCCAGGGCTTCCTTGGTTGCCTTGTAGTTATACTCCTCGATCTTGGCATCATCGGCAGCATCCCAATGGATGAACACACCGACGCAGATATAAAGATCGTCAGCCTCATCAGCCGGAATGGTGCCCTCAGCCACACACTCCATCACCGCACGTGCAACGCCACGCTGGGCCGGGCCGAACATCTGTACCGCCTGACGTGCGCCCTTGATGGTCACCTTGTTGAACATCATGGTGTTGGGCTTGGCCGGGACATTCGGGGCCACTACCGCCAGCAGACTGGTGAAACCATCCTTGTTGTTGACCAGCCCGGTACAGAAAGCAGTTTCAGCCGCTGAACCGCGCGGGCCAACCAGCAGGTCAATATGGGCAACTTCATTCCCGTCACCAACCAGTGACTCACCTACCCGGACATTATTGATCTTGGCCATCAGGATTTCCTCCTTACATTAAAAAACAATCATGTATGAACAATACAAAAAATGACATGCCCAACGCTTGCCGACATGCCCCCTCCGGAAAACACCGGCTTACCGGCATGTTGCCATGCAAGGGACCGATGTTCTACCGCAATTCCCGATCATTTCCCAGCACTTTCACCCGAAATCGGCACCCATTCCAGCAATGTTGCCGCAAAAAGGCTGGCGACCACCAGATCGGCGCTGGTTCCCGGATTAATGCCCTGCTGTTTCAGCTCCTGATCAAATGCCAGCAACTGTTCCCTGATTCCGGCATCAACCGCCTGCCGACAAGATATCAGTAACTGTATCGCCCGTTCCTGCAATGCCCGTGCTGCCGCTTCACCCTGCTTGCGCTGCACCAGCGTATCCGGAAACGCCGCCAGAAACGTCAGAAAAACCCCGCTCAACGCCTCCGGCAGTGACAGCCCCTGCTCAAGCCCCTGCATCAGAGCTTCAAGACCAGTCCCCAGCACATCCTCAAACGCATGAGCATACTGCCGGGCAATCCGGTCACGCGCCTGCGCCACCCGCATGATATCCAGCAAACCGGTTCGGGCCGGCTCCCGCACGTCATGGGTTACACTGTCTCCCAGCCCGCCAGGCTGAGCGACCCGAATGGCGGCAAAGACCTGCTCAGCCTCCTGCTGATCCAGCTGCTCCAGCACGGCAGCCAGTGCCACCCGCAGTTTTTCAACACCCGCCACAGCACCGGATACCCCGGTCTGATCAAGCCTCAACCGTTCAGCAGCACAAGCCAGCGGAACACACAGCAGCACAATCCCGAGATTGGTATTGCAGCCGACCACTGCCCGGGTTGCCTCAACAGCACCAAGCACACGGGCACCCACACCCAGCTCCTGCCGGGCTACCCAAGGTGCGGCAATGGCGGCACTGCGGACAAAATCCCGTACCTGCATGCCGTGCCCGGCACCATAAACACTGACATTGCCAGGCTTCAGGGCCTCAAGCTCCGCCTCGCAGGCGGCCTGAAACGCTGCCGCAATCCAGGCTTGTCGGGCCTGCCGGTCTTCAGGCATCACCATCCGGACGCTATCCGGCGGCAAGGTCAAACGAGCGGTACAACAAGTGGCTGTCCAGTTGCCCCCCCAGAAAGGTTTTGCCACTGTCCAGTACCGTTACCGCCACCCGTGACGGGCTGAACAGCAGTGGGTCGACCTGGAAAAAGTCATACTGGTAATCGGCAAATACCTGGGCAAACGGTTTGCCATAATCACGGGAGGTTGAACAGGGCAGACGCTGCGCCAGCTGTTCCGCCTCGGCATCGCTGCTGCTGACAAACAGGTGTACCTGGCCACCGAACAGAATGGTGTCATTGGTACGCCCCATGGCGGCCAGCCCCTCCCCAACCGGTGGTGGCAGGGGAGTGGTCCCGAGGGCATCAACAATGTGCTCCAGCGGAAAACCCAGCTCATGCGCTTTGTGCAAGCCCACTTCCACCACCCGCGCCGCAATCTGCACCACCCCGGCCAGACTGCCGGTCGGGGTCAGGATCAGGGTCAACCGTACCGGCTCCAGCCCGCAATCGGCAGCCACTTTGTCCGCCAGCCCCGGCGGGGGCAGGCGATCCGTCTCCAGCACCAGGCAGCTCGATATAGCCTGATCATGATAGCCCAGGGTCTGAAACAGCGGCTCGCGCCGGGCCAGTGCCCGTGCGGGGCCGGAACCCAGTGCATGAAACTTTTTGCCCGGACGGGCCGGGTCATCAATACCCAGATTCCAGCCTGCATACTGGCTGGCCAGGCAGGCCAGCACCGGCTGACTGGTGGTGACACTGACCTGCCAGGGCCAGTCGGCAAAGGCCGGATTGGCCACCAGCCGGACATCACCCAGACCGGCCATGCAGATGGCGGCAATGCGTCGCCCGGCTTCCAGGCTGCCACGCACATTAATACCGGCATCAACCACGGTACAGCCGTTGTCCATTCGGCTCACACCCAGCCGCAACCGGGCCGCATCCTGTATCAATGCCGCCACCAGCGGCTGGCTCAGGGCATTGACACTGACTGCCGGATCAGACGGGGCCGTGCTCATACCAGCTCCCGTGCCAGCTGGTAAGCATCCGGAAAGTCCAGCATCTGGACCTTGTCCGCAGCCAGCATGCGCTTGAACAAGCCATGCTGGGTCTTGTACTTGACATTGCCGATGGCCAGCGCCCCGATGCCAACCGCCCCGTCAACTGCTGTCAGGGCCACACCCTTGTCGTGCACGCCCACGCCCTCAATACCGGCAGGCGGTACCGCATTCACATCAGCGGCAACCACCAGCCGCCTGGCCTGCTTCAACATGTCTGCGGTCAGAATCCGGATACCGGCCTTGGCAGCCGTAATCACGACATCCGCGTCTTCCAGCGCCTCCATCTTGAAGGCCGCAGTCTGGGCATCCCTGATTGGCAGGGCGACCTGATACCGTTCTGCAAAACGTGCCACCACGGCATCACGCTTCTCATCATGCGGTGTCAGGCGTGCCAGTACCGGCTCCCCACCCGCCTGTGCCACCAATACGGCTGCACTGATACCGACCGGGCCGCCACCGTAGATCACCACCTTGCACCCGGCCAGACCGTTGCCGGTCTTGAGCTTCAGCTGTTTCTCGATCATGGCCACCATGGCCCCGGCGGTGGTATAGGCCCCGTTCGGGTCGGTAAACACCCCGACTTCAAACGGCGGTACCTGTGCTTCGCGGGCAGCGGCAAACATGTCGGCAGCCACATTGATGTCCCAGCCCCCGATAAAAACACCGGTACTGGCAAAACGTCCGGGTGGACGCGAAAAAATGGCATCCTGTACCAGCGCGCGGGTTTCCTCCGGGCTGACCCCGGTATAAGGCACAATAACGCCAAAACCGGCATCGGCAGCCATATTCACATCAAAGGGACTGACATGGCTGGTCGGTACCAGCATGTGAAGAATACGGGGGGGGGTGCTCATGCTTTTTATCCTGCTGTCTTCTGTAATTGGTCCTGTCGCTCACGGTCACCGCTGAATACCGTCAGGCTCGCAGCCTGACTGCGCGGGGTGGCGACCACAAACGTCAGCGCCGGATGATGCTGCCATTGCTGCTGCAGCTGTGCCTGCAGCTGATGGGCATCCTGCGGGTCCGGGCACAATACAAAACCGGTCGGCCCCCAGGAACTCTGCCCCAGCCCGACCCGGCCCTGCTGCGCCAGTGTTTCCAGTATCCCGGCCACCTGGGGGCTGGTGAAACGTCCGCCCTGCATGGGGGAAAAGTAGTCTCCCATGACCTGCTGAATCTGGCTGATGGCACGACCGAAACGCTGAAAGTCGGCCTCGGCCAGTGCCGGCAGCACCTGCATCAGCGCCAGACGGCACAGCTGGCCGGCCTGGGCCTCGGTAAAGGCCGACAGGGTCTGAAAGGCACGCACCTCTGCCCCGCCACTGATGCCGATGCGCCCGCGATCAAACAGCAGCAGCACCCGCCACGGGGATGGCAGGGCCTGACGCACGATGGTCGGCGGAACCTGATCAGGGTCCGCATCCTCGCTGCGCCCCCCGTCAATAATGAAACCACCCTGCTCAAAACTGCCGATGCCGATGCCGGAGCGGGCACCCCGTCCCAGTACCCCGGCCACCTGTGCCGGTGTTGCCGGCAGGTTCAGCAACCGTGCCATGCCCATGCCGCAGGCCAGCCCCAGCTGGGTACCGGAGCCGAGTCCCGAGTGAGCCGGGATGGCTGATGCTATCTCGATACGCACCCCCAGCGGCCAGCCCAGGCGTTCATGCAGACGGCGCACATAACGCTCGGCCCGGGCAGCATCCGGTCCGTGTATCTGCAGACGCTCGGCAGGACGGATATGAAGCTGGTAGGCCGGTTCGTCCAGTGCCAGCCCCAGACTGCCGAAACGACGTTCAAGGCTGCCGTTCAGGTCCAGAAACCCCAGATGCAGACGGGCCGGAGCCGTGATGCTGACAGCGGCTGAGGCATAACGTGCTGCCGGCATGGAGGCGCTCAGGCCTGATCCTGAAACAGGCTGTGCAGGTATATCTTGCCCTTGCCCAGTTTGCCACCGTAGTTACCGGTATGGATGGCCAGCACGCCCGGCATGGTGGTAGCGGCTTCGATACCGACCTTCATGCCCTCACGCACATCCGCATCACGCGGCCCGCTGACAATAATCTCGTACACACACTTGACCGACTCCCACAGGTGGGTATCTGCCGGGCGCGGCTCAATGGTCGGGCAGTATTTATCATTGGTGGTCGCCACCATGTCAGTGTATTTTTTGGCCCCGACCTTGGAGCCGCTGGCAGCACACTTGACCACGACCAGGGGCACCTTTGCGGTTTCCTCCAGGGTCTTTTCTGCTGCAGCCAGCGCGTTTTCATCCGAATCGGCCAGGATCAGGAACATCCCGCCGGTCACCGCCTCACGGGTGGCAAAACGACGTTCAACATGCAGCCAGCCGTCCATGCGCGGGATACGGTAGACGGTACGCCCGCCGAATGCCTCGATTTCCTGCTCGAAACCATCGCCGAAACGCGGAATCACGGTCCCCTCCAGGTCCACGCTCCCCTCGGCCAGCGCCGGCGGCAGCATGTCAAACACACTGGTCTTGGGATTGGGCACCACACCCTTGCGGATACGCAACGCCAGACACTGGGTCAGCTGCTCCAGTTTGCGGTCCATCATCTGGATCAGGAAGCCGGGGCGTCCATCCGGTGTTTCCTGAGCAGAGAGTTCCCGCTCCAGGGTCGCCTCACACGGCGGCGCGGTGGCGGAACGGCCCAGCCCCTTGGCTTCCAGCGCCGCCTCCAGTGCCCAGCGCCGGTTGACGCTGGTCACCAGCACTCGCACCATCTGTGCACTGAAGGTCTCGGAGTAATCATCCTGAATCGGAATATTGTTGATGCGCAGTTCCGCCATACATCCTTCTCCCTAATGTTCTGAATCGTTCTGAACGCAATTGGCCTCATGATAGCAGCCCACTACCGGCCTTGACCGCAGATTAATACCGGTAAACTTTATTCCTTGGTCCCGATTGGCTATAGTCTGACTCTGACCACCCAGAAAGACAGTCCAACCAAAAACAAAAAACATCAGCGGAATCTCAGTCCTGTCCGAACACTATACCGGCAAAGTTGGCAAAAGGTTGGAACCTTTTGTCGTCATCCCCGCCGGGGGAGATGGAGGAATGCATGACATCTGCAAGACTTGTTGATGAATCGCTGGTTCAGCGACGCCTGCATACAGAGCGTCAATGGCAGGCATTCGTCTCCGGCAAGCCGCTGCCGTCCACGGGCGGCAACCGCGGAAACCGCGACATCCCCGCCTCCTGGCAACGCAGCGCCCACACTATCCCGCCCCAGAATGATTATGTGGTGCCCCGCGATGACGAACAGACCGCCGGTCTGCGCTGGAAAAACTCGCCCCTGCGTCAGGCCGCCGAACCGGAGCTGGGCCGTATCCGTCAACTGGTACAGGAAGGCTCGCTGGTGGCCGCCCTGTCCGATGCCCGGGGGCACCTGCTCTGGACCTGTGCCAGCAAGCCCATGCGTGCCCAGGCCGAAGCCGTCAACTTTGTCGCTGGCGGCCACTGGAACGAATCCTCGGCGGGGACCAATGCGGTTGGATTGACGGCTGCCCTGCGCCGCTCCACCACCGTTTTTTCCTGCGAACACTACCTGCCCTACGTGCATGACTGGGTCTGTTACGCCTCCCCCATCCTGCACCCGCGTACCAGGGAAATGCTCGGTGTACTGGACATTTCGGCCCTGTGGGAGCATCACACCCCGCTGGGGCCTTCGGCTGTCAAGGAACTGGCCGGCTCCATTGCCAGACGCCTGCCCGACATCCAGCCGCGTGCCGAACTGGAAATCTTCGCGCTGGGCCAGCCCAAGGTCCATTTCCGTGGCAAACTGCAGCACCTGTCCCACCGCCAGATGGAAATCCTGAGCCTGCTGGCGCTCAACCCCCAAGGACTGACGCTGGATGCCTTCCACGCCGCACTGTATGGCGACACCGCCATTTCCACCTCGACCCTGAAAGCCGAGCTTTCGCACCTGCGCCGCCTGCTCGACGGTCAGGTCAGTTCGCGCCATTATCGCCTGACGGTCCCGGTCTGGGCGGACTTTATCGAATTCTGGCAACTGCTGCGCCGCAACCTGACCCAGGATGCCATCGGCATTTACCGGGGGCCGTTCCTGCCCCAGAGCAACTCACCGGAGCTGGAAGAATGGCGTCACTGTCTGGAGGCCGCCCTGGGACGGGTACTGGATAACTGTGACGATTTTTCCATGCTGGTGGATAAAATGTGCCGGGGTTCAGTCGGCAGCGAACTGGTCAGGGAACGTCTGGAATTCCTGATTGCCAGGCAATAATCATCACTACGACCACCAACGCTGGAGTATATCAAAGTGGAACTGTTCAACTATCACAGGGGCTCAAGCCCCCTGCTGCTCAGCATGCCGCATTCCGGTACCGAACTGCCGGCAGACATCGCCGCCCGGCTGGTTCCGGAAGCACTCAAACAGCCGGATGCCGACTGGCACATTCCGCGCCTGTATGACTTTGCCAAAGCCATGGGAGCCACCATTGTCCAGGCAACCCACAGCCGCTATGTGATCGACCTCAACCGCCCCCCCGACAATGTCAGCCTCTATCCGGGACAGGCCACCACCGAACTGTGTCCGTCCACCTTTTTCAATGGTGATCCGATCTACCGGGATGGTCAGGGCCTCGGCGAAGGCGAACAGGACGAGCGCCGGGAACGCTACTGGCAGCCCTACCACGACAAGCTGGCCCGGGAGCTGGAGCGCATTCATGCAGAACACGGCCATGCCTTGCTTTATGACTGCCACTCCATCGCATCACAGGTGCCGCGTCTGTTCGAGGGCACCCTGCCGGTGCTGAATGTCGGTACGGCACGCTCGGAAAGCTGTGATCCGGCCATTGAACAGGGCATTGCCAACGTGCTGCAACACAGCGATTTCACCCATATCATCAATGGCCGCTTTGTCGGTGGCTACATCACCCGCCATTACGGAAACCCGACAGAGCAGCGTCATGCGGTACAGATGGAACTGGGACAGGACAGCTACATGGACAGAGGCCCTTCTTTCGCTTATCGTGACGATATTGCCCCCCGCCTGCAAACCGTGCTGCAGCAGGTTCTCGACAGCATGCTCAACTGGCGGCCCTGACCCAGCAACACCAAGGAGAAAACATGAGTACTGCCATTCCTACCGACTCCATCCTGCGCCGGCACTACGAACAGCTGCAGTCTGCCGGAGGCGCTGCCGCATCTGTAGCCGCCAGCGCTGGCGTCACTGCCGCCCTGCTGCCGGAGGATTCCATCCTGCACCGGCATTACGAACAGGCCCAGGCCGCACTGCAACAGTTCCGGGAGGAAGCCGGGGCCGCCATGGATGATGTGCTGGCTGAAACCGGCAAGGTCATGAAACAGGCCGGGGAAAAACTGGATCAGGTCGAGGATCGGCTCGAAGCCGGCTACGAGCAGGCAAAGCAACAGGCCGGTGCGGTCATGGATGATCTGGAGCGCAAGGCGAAAGCGGCAGCAGAAGAAGCCGGAGCCACCGTGAGCCAGACAGCAGCGGCAGCGCGTCAGGGGCTGGAGGAAACCAAAGCGGACCTGTCCCGCAAAGCCACTGAATCCAGAGGGTTTTTCAGCCGCCTGTTCAGTAAAATCTTCGGCAGCTGACCCGGCCCCCGTGTCCGGTCTCCGGCCCTGAACCGATAACACATACCGACCACCCCGTAAGGAGAGTCATGTCCCTATTTCTCGGCCTCGGCTCCAATCTGGGAGACCGGCGAGCCAATCTGTCCCGTGCCATCCGCCTGCTGGAGCAGAAGGGTCTCACCGTTCTGCGCATTTCCCCGGTGGTGGAATCACCGGCCCTGCTCCCCGAAGGGGCACCGGCAGACTGGAACCTGCCCTACCTCAATCTGGTTCTGGAGGCGCAGACACCCGCCTGCGACCCGGAACAGCTGCGGCGCTGGATCATTGAAATCCAGAACGGCATGGGGCGCTCCAACGCCTCCCGCTGGGCTCCCCGCCCCATGGATATCGACATCCTGCTCTGGGATCAGGCCATCATCCAGACCGATACCCTGACCATTCCGCACCTGGGCCTGCTCAAGCGCGGTTTTGTCCTCAGCCCGCTGCTGGCGCTGGAGCCGCAGTTACGCATTCCGGGCCGACCAGACCAGACCCTGCTGGAATGGTCCCGAGACCTGCCTCACCACATCCCGCTGTGGATGGGGATTGTCAACCTGACTCCGGATTCGTTTTCTGACGGTGGCCGGTTCCAGGATTGGGAACAGATTGATCCCCATCTGGACGCCATGACCGCTGCCGGGGTCCAGATTCTGGATCTGGGGGCGGAATCCACCCGCCCCGATGCCACGCCCCTGAGTGCGGAGGCAGAGTGGGCACGGCTGGAGCCGGTCCTGAGCCGGATACGGGACAAATACCGCAACGAACACCTGCGCCCGCTGGTGAGCATTGATACCTACCACCCGCCAGTAGCCGCCAGAGCGCTGGAGTTGGGGGCCGACATTATCAATGATGTGGGCGGGCTGACCGACCCGGCCATGTGCGAACTGGCGTGCAGCTACCCGGATCATGATTTCATTGCCATGCACAACCTCGGGCTGCCCGCCAGCCGCGACCGGCTGTTGCCTGCCAATTGTGATCCGGTGGAGGAAGTGGAACGGTGGCTGCTGACACAACGGGAACACTGGGAGCGCCGGGGCCTGAATCTGTCCCGACTGATCTTCGACCCCGGCATCGGTTTCGGCAAGGACGGGCTGCAGTCCCAGAAGCTGCTGCAACAGGCAGCACGCTTCCGCAATCACGGCCTGCGCGTCCTGATCGGGCACTCACGCAAGTCGTTCATGAAGAATTTTTCCGGCATGGAGCCACTCAACAAGGATATGGCCACCATCGGAGCCAGCCTCAACCTGAGTCGGCAGGGTGTGGATATTCTCCGGGTGCACAATGTTCCCCTGCATGTTGCCGCCTACCGTGGCTGGACACATCTGGAAGGGGTCTGACCGGTTCTTCAAGATCAGGGCTGGCAAGGTTCCTGCCAGTCCTGTACACAAGGTACTGACCCCGTGTACTGACGACCCGGCGGCCTACCGGCCCTCATTCACGCTGCAGCAACCGGATACCACCTTGTAACTGTTCACCACTGCGGTAACCGCATAGGGATAATTGCGCTCCGACATGCCGTCACTGCAGCTTTCCACCTTTTCCAGAAAAGCCGAGGTCAGGGCATTGCCGCGCCGCCCGCCGACCACGGCAATGCGGGTATTGTTGACCGAGCGCTGACGGAAGCTGACATCCACGGAAAACTTCGGCCCGTCCGCCAGTTCAATGGCCATTTTCTTTTCACTGATGTTGATGCTCCAGAACGGCTCGGTTCCGCGACATTCCATCACCACCCCCGGATCATTGCGCCGGGGTGTACCCGGCTCATAGTTGCTGGTCTGCACATCTTCCAGCAGGTAGTAACGATTGACCCAGCCCTGCCTGCCAGACCAGGAAATTTTCACCCAAGTGCTGCGCCCGACCTGCCGGGTTTCCCCGGTCAGCAGAATCCCCTTGGCATTATGGGGAATTGAAGCCACCACCTTGCTGCCCTCCACACCGGGCTGATTGCGCATGTTGAGTTTGTCATCCGGGGCCACATGCACCACGGAATAAATGCGTGCAGTCTCCGCTGCCGCAGCCGTCCCTGCGGCAGCAAGCAGCAATCCAAATCCCAGCATCAGAACACTGACCCATCCGGCAGCCTGTCTCATCATCATCGCTCCTGTTCACGATTCACCTGTCAATCACGATCTGTTAGGCATCGGAGTGTCGTCTGAATTCCCTGATCAGCGTCATTATCTGCCTTTATTCCCGTTTTTTGCTGATTTTTCATGCATTTTACTGCATACACCTTCCCGGCTGCACTTGCCGGTTGTCTGCAGAGCCGGTGCCGGGGATAATCATTTCCTTTCACGGTATGGTGCGACCCAGGTAACAGGTAATGGCTGGCAAGATTTTTATTGAAACCCACGGCTGTCAGATGAATGAATACGATTCGGCCAAGATGCTGGACGTATTGCGCGAGTACGAGGGCATGGAGCTCACCGGTGATCCGGCAGAGGCTGACGTGCTGCTGCTGAATACCTGCTCCATTCGGGAAAAGGCCCAGGAAAAGGTATTCTCGCAAATCGGGCGCTGGCGTCCCTTGAAGGAGAAGAATCCCGACCTGATCATCGGAGTGGGCGGCTGTGTCGCCAGCCAGGAGGGTGAAGCCCTGCGTGAACGTGCTCCGCTGGTGGATGTGGTCTTCGGCCCCCAGACCCTGCATCGTCTGCCGGACATGGTGCGCAAGGTCCGCCGTGAACGCCGCCCCGTGGTCGACATCAGCTTTCCGGAAATCGAGAAATTCGACCGCCTGCCCGAGCCGCGTGCGGACGGCCCGACCGCGTTTGTATCCATTATGGAAGGCTGCAGCAAATACTGTACCTTCTGTGTGGTGCCTTATACCCGTGGCGAGGAAATCTCGCGTCCGTTTGATGACGTGATTGCCGAAGTAGTCCAGCTCGCGGCTCAGGGGGTACGTGAAATCAACCTGCTGGGTCAGAATGTCAATGCCTATCGCGGCCCCATGCACGATGGCACCCTTGCCGATCTGGCCCTGCTGATCCAGTATGTGGCTGCCGTGGAAGGCATCGACCGCATTCGCTATACCACCTCACACCCGAACGAATTCAGCAACAGCCTGATCGATGTCTACGCCAGTGTGCCGGCGCTGGTCAATCACCTGCACCTGCCGGTACAAAGCGGCTCGGATCGCATTCTGGCCGCCATGAAACGCAATCACATGGCACTGGAATACAAGTCAAAAATTCGCCGCCTGCGTAAAATTCGCCCCGACATCAGCCTGTCATCCGACTTCATCGTCGGCTTTCCGGGAGAAACCGATGCCGACTTCGAGGACACCATGAAGCTGATTGAAGCTGTCGGTTTTGATCACAGTTTCAGCTTTATCTACAGTGCCCGTCCCGGCACACCGGCAGCAAATCTGGCGGATGATACTCCGATGGCGCTCAAAAAGGCGCGACTGCAACGCCTGCAGACCCGTATTCAGGCCATGGCCGCTGCCATCAGTACCCGGATGGTTGGCACTACCCAGCGGGTGCTGGTGGAAAAACCCTCGAAAAAAGACCCGAAGCAGATGGCCGGACGCACAGAAAATAACCGTGTGGTCAATTTTGACGGGCATGTACGCCTGATCGGGCATTTTGTCGATCTTGAAATCACCCGCGCCTATCCCAACTCGCTGCAAGGCAGGGTGGTGGCAGTCGAAACCCGGGCTGGCAGCATGAATATGGAACCGGTCTGAAGCCGCGCTGAGCGCGGTAGCAGTAAGCCCCAACGATCAAGGAAGGCTCAAGGATGTTGCACTGTCTGCGTTATTTCTGGATGCTTGCCTGCTGCATCACCGCCCCGGCGGCTGCCGCCCTGCACCTGCCCGCACTCATCAGCGACAATATGGTGCTGCAGCAGCAGACCCAAGGCCACTTGTGGGGTTGGGCAGAGCCGGGGGAGCAGGTAAGCGCCAGCCTGGCCGGGCGTACCGCCGATACCGTGGCCGATGTGGCAGGACGGTGGTCACTCTACCTGCCCCGGGTTCCTGCCGGGGTTTATGCGCTGCATCTTCAGGGCATCGCCCCCACCGGCACGACCAGCAGCCACACCCTCCGGAATGTCGCCGTTGGCGAAGTCTGGGTGGCAGCCGGGCAGTCCAATATGGAATGGCCGCTGAGTCAGGCCGCCGATGCCGAACAGACCCTGGCACAGGCTGATCACTCTGAAATACGGGTGTTTAACGTTCACAAGCAAACCGCCTTAAGCCCGCAGGATGACGTATCCGGTTACTGGGATGTATTGACCCCGCAGACAGCTGGCGCAATGTCCGGGGTTGCCTACCATTTTGCCCGTCACCTGCAGGAAAAACTGTCGGTACCGGTCGGTATCATTCAGGCCAGCTGGGGCAGTACCCAAGTGGCAGCCTGGACCGGGATGGATGCCTTGCAGGGCCAGCCGGCCCTGAAACCCCTGCTGGATGAGGTGCAGCAGCAACTGAACCTGTCCGATGCCGAGAAGCAGCGCCGGAATACCGCCTTACGCCAGTGGGAAGCGGAAAATTACCTGCCGGACCCCGGTATCCAGGGTCTGGAGCAGGATTTTCCCCAGGCAGATTTTAATGCCGCAGACTGGGATACGGTGATCCTGCCGCAGACCTTCAACAAGATGGGGGTTGACGGTGATGGTGCGATCTGGTTCCGGCGTGAGGTGGTGGTTCCTGAAAGCCGGGCGGGACAGGATGCCACACTGGAACTGGGGACACTGGATGATTTTGATGTGGCTTATGTCAATGGGGTGCAGGTAGGGGAAACCAGCGCCGTACAGCCGCACCACTGGTTATATGAACGCCGCTATCCGGTTCCGGCGGGCCTGTTGCAGTCCGGGACAAACCATATTGCGGTGCGGGTTTTTGATCAGTATGGCGATGGCGGCTTTACCGGGCGGGCAGCGGCGATGGCACTGGTACAGGGGCAGCAGCGCCTCAGTCTGGCCGGGGAGTGGAAATACAGGACAGCTTATCAGGCCGAGGCCATGCAGGCGGATTTTGCCACCATCCCGCCAGCCCTGTATGGCCTGAATAACCGCAATACCCCGGCTGTTTTATATAACGCCATGATTGCCCCGCTCACGCCCTACCGTATCCAGGGGGTGATCTGGTATCAGGGGGAGTCCGATACCCCGGATATCAGCCGCTTCCGGGTCATTTCTCCGCTGATGATTCAGCAGTGGCGCAGCGCCTGGCAGCAGGATTTTCCGTTTCTGCTGGTGCAGCTGGCCAATTTTGAATTCGACAGTGCGGATGCACCACGCCAGAAATGGGCAGAAATCCGTGAGGTCCAGACCTGGGTGAATGACACGGTGGCCAATACCGGGATGGTGAGCGCGATTGATGTTGGAGAGGCAGATAATGTACACCCGAAGGATAAGCTGACGGTGGGAATCCGGCTGGCGAATCTGGCCCTGAGCCGGGTTTATGGGGAAACAGGGCCTTATCAGGGACCGGTTTATCACACCTATCAGCGAGAAGACGACACAGGCGGAGCACGGGTGCGTTTACAGTTCAGGCATGCTGAGGGATTGAAGGCCACCGGTGAAATCGTGGCGTTTGAGCTGGCGGGTGAGGACGGGCATTTTTATCCTGCGGCGGCAAAGCTTGCTGACAATCATATTATGCTGCAATCCGCTGCCGTACCGGAACCTGTCCGGGTGCGTTACGCCTGGCGGGATAACCCGGTTGCAAATGTGTATAACGCGATCGGACTGCCATTGCTGCCGTTCAGTGTGAAGGTGGCCGAATGAGCACATATCCGAGCTCTCAACAGAGTGAGGCCCAGGCTTACCCCAAAAATCTGGTATAGTCCGCCTGTTGCTGCACATAAGGATACGAACCATGCTCGACAGCCTGTACATCAGAAATTTCCGTTGTTTTGAAGACTTGCAGGTTGAGTCACTGGGCAGGGTGAATCTGGTTGTCGGCAAGAACAACACCGGGAAAAGCACTTTACTGGAGTCAGTACTTTTGCTGGCCAGTGCCGGAGCTAATCAGGTAATTCATGAAATTTTAAACAAGCGAGGAGATTTACTTCTTGATAAGCAAACACCTAACCTGTTTTTCAATGGAGACATACCGATCAGTCACTCTAACAGGCTGGAAATCAGTGACTCGGAAAGCAAAAACAGCCTAATAATTACACTAATAAATCAAAATAATAATGAAAATCGTCTGCCCATGGCATTGCCAAAAACAGGCATAATTCCCAAGTTCACCTTGAATCCTAAACTATCAATTCTTGCTTTCAGAGATGGTCAGTATGATATAAACCCCATACCAAATCAGAGTTGCACCACACAATTACTAAACGAAAATGACTTGGCCAAAATATGGGATCAGGTTTTCCTTAATATAGATGATTCCATTCTCAAAGAGGCATTGGGACTAATAGAGCCCAGCATTATGAATATTGCATTTATCCCAAGTCCTCAGAATAATGCCAGCCGCATGGCAGTTGTAAAGCTGCAAAACATATCGAAGGCAGTTCCAATCAGAAGTCTAGGTGATGGCATGATCAGATTACTGCAAATATTTCTCCATGCCACTCAGGCTGTGAATGGATTTTTATTGCTCGATGAATTTGAAAACGGCCTGCACTACTCCATCCAACAGAAAGTCTGGGATAAACTATTCAAAGTAGCAGAGGAACTGAATATTCAAGTATTTGCCACCACCCATAGCATGGATACCATCCGCTCATTCTGTCGGGTGGCCAAAGCAGATAAGGATATTGAAGGTAAACTGATCACTCTTGCCCGCAGTGTCGGGACATCCGATCAGGGCAAAATCTTTGCCTCGGTTTATAATGAAAATGATCTGGAATGGATCATTAACTCCGGCATGGAGATTCGTTAATGCCCGGCCAACATATCCTGCTGGTTGAGGGCCAGGATGACCGGGAGTTTTTCCAGCACCTGCTATGTCGGTTGGAATTCGACATTCAGGTTGAGCCAGAAACACCCCGTAATTTCTGCCAGACAGCCAGCGATGGTGTGGATGTACTGCGCACACGGGCGCTACCGCTGGCACTCAACCGGATTCGCAGTGGTGATATTGCCTGCTTGGGCATTGTGATTGATGCAGACTCTCAGACCTTGGGTTACGGCTTTGAAAAACGCCGTACCCAATATCTGGAGCCGCTGGCCCGGGAAGGCTACAATACTGAAAATCCCGCCACTAATACTGATACGCTGGGTGAGATTTTCTCACACCCGGACAATCTTGCCCCTATCGGGTTATGGATCATGCCTGATCACAGGCAGGATGGTGCACTGGAAGACCTGCTGCTGCACAGCATTACCACAGCACAACAGCAGGCACTGCTAAATCAGGCCGATGCTGACCTTACCCTGCTGAAGCAGCATGATTTACGCTTATTCAAGGACAAACACCTGTCCAAGGCACGTCTCTCAACTCTGCTATCCTGGCAGGAAAAACCCGGTATCTCAGCCGGAAAAGCCTACCGTGCGGGCATATTCCCCGTCACGACACACGAACTCACCTCATTCCACAACTGGCTCACAAAGCTTTTTACCGCGACACAAGCATGAACGGTCTCAATCCCCAACAGCAGGCTGCAGTCACGCACCTTGGTTCTCCCCTGCTGGTACTCGCCGGGGCCGGCAGCGGAAAAACCCGCGTGATCACCCAGAAAATCGCCTGGCTGATCCGCAAATCCGGCCATGATCCGCGCCAGATTGCCGCCATCACCTTCACCAACAAGGCCGCACGCGAGATGCGTGAGCGGGCCTTACAGCTCCTGAGCAAGGATGAATCCAGGGGACTGACGGTCTCAACCTTCCACACCCTCGGTCTCAATATCATCCGGCGTGAACTTAAAACCCTCGGTTACAAGTCCGGCTTTTCCATTATGGATGCCCAGGACAGTAGCCAGATTCTCAAGGAGCTGGCCTTCAGGGAAGAGCTGGAAGATGCCGAGGCCCTGCGCTGGCAGATTTCACGCTGGAAAAACGATTTCATCAGCGTACAGCAGGCAAAGGAACAGGCAGTGGATCAGGATGAAGCCCGTGCGGCACGCCTGTACGCCGCCTATCAGCGCCAGCTCAAGGCCTATAATGCGGTGGATTTTGATGACCTGATCGTATTGCCGGTACAACTGTTCGGCCAGCATCCGGAGGTGCTGGAAAAATGGCAGAACCGGCTGCGTTACCTGCTGGTGGATGAATACCAGGATACCAATGCCTGCCAGTACCGCCTGATCCGGCAGTTGGCCGGGGTGCGCGGCGCACTGACCGCCGTGGGGGATGATGACCAGTCGATCTATGCCTGGCGCGGGGCACGGCCCGAGAATATCCACCAGCTCCAGCGCGATTACCCGACCCTGAAAGTCATCAAGCTGGAACAGAATTACCGTTCCACCCGACGCATTCTCGACAGCGCCAACCAACTGATCGCCAATAACCCGCACCTGTTTGAAAAGCAGCTCTGGAGCACGCTCGGGGAAGGTGAGCCGATTCTGGTCATGAGTGCGCGTACCGCCGGGCACGAAGCGGAAAAAGTGGTGGCGGAAATCCAGAAACGCCAGTTCCGTGACCGGGTGCCGGCCAAGGATTTTGCCATCCTGTATCGCAGCAATCACCAGAGCCGCGTATTCGAGAAACTGCTGCGTGAAAACCGTATCCCCTACCGCATTACCGGCGGTACGGCTTTTTTTGAGCGGACCGAGGTCAAGGACATCCTCGGCTACCTGCGTCTGGTCAGCAACCCGGATGACGATGCGGCGTTTCTGCGCGTGGTCAACACGCCCCGGCGCGAAATCGGCGCATCCACATTGGAAAAGCTGGGTGAGTACGCACAGGATCGGCAGGTCAGCCTGTTCAAGGCCGCCCGGGAAATGGGTTTTGCCGAACGGGTATCGGCCAGGGCCCGCACCCGCATCGACAATTTCACCGACTGGCTCAACAGCATTATCCTGGCCCAGCGTGACACCGAACCTCAGGCACTGGTGCAGCGCATTGTACAGGGCATCGAGTATGAAGACTGGATGCTGCAGAATTCCAGCTCCCCCAAAATGGCGGAAAAGCGCATGGAGAACGTGCAGGAAGTCCAGAACTGGGTGGCAAAACTGTACGATGAGGGGGCCGGTAAGGAAACGCTGGGTGAGATTGTTGCACACATGAGTCTGGTCGACATGCTGGAGCGTAACAACGAGGAAAAGGAACAGGACGCCATCACCCTGATGACCCTGCATGCTGCCAAGGGGCTGGAGTTTCCCTATGTGTTCCTGATCGGCATGGAAGAAGAGCTGCTGCCACACGCCAACAGCATGGATGAAGCCGGACTGCAGGAAGAACGCCGACTGGCCTATGTCGGCATCACCCGCGCCCAGAAGCACCTGACCATCAGCTATGCCAAGACCCGCTCACGTTATGGGGAGGCCATGACCTGTGACCCGAGCCGGTTTCTGGAGGAGCTGCCGGAGGCCCATCTGGAGTGGGCGGATAAAAAGAGCGTGACACCGGAACAGCAGCAGGAAACCACGCGTGCCTATGTCTCCAGCCTGATGGATTTACTGGGGGATTAGCCGGCATTATCACCAAATCACCAATCCGGTCCCGGCGACAGGAACAGCTCCCCCCTGCTCCGGCCTGGTCCCTGCACAGGAGCAAGGCCGGGGGGGACATACAGCAACGGGCTACTTGAGCAACTGCGTCGGCCACAGGGCAATTTCGGGGAAATAGCCGATCAGGACCATGCATACCAGCATCACCAGCAGAAAGGGAATGACCGCCCGGAACAGGGAGCCGATCGGAATATTGGCGGCTTCCGAGGCAATGTACAGCCCCGCACCCACCGGAGGCGTCACCAGTCCGATCAGGGTCGACAGGCAGATCACCACACCGAAATGAATCGGATCAATATTCAGGGAGACCGCCACCGGCAACAGCAGCGGGACGATCACGATCATGACACTGATGCTTTCCAGAAACATGCCCAGCACGATGACCACGGCATAGACCAGCAGCAGGAACAGGAAAGGTGAATCCGTGACCCCGCTGATGGCCTCCACCAGCATGTCCGGAACACTCTCAAAAGACAGCGCCCAGCCCAGAACCGACGCTGCAGCAATCAGGCCGCAGATGGTGGCGGAGCTCAGGGCAACCTGGAAGAAAATACCGGGCAGTTCTTTCAGGCTGATGCTGCGATACAGGACAAAGGCGAGGATAAAGGACAGAATGGAGGCAATGGCTCCGGCCTCGGTCGGTGTCATTACACCACTGAGAATGCAGGCGATGACAATCAGCGGAATGCTGCCGGGCAGCAGGCCGCTGATCAGTTCCCGGCGGATATTGCCATGCTTCATGTGCTCGCCCGAAGGCAGGCCGGCAAAGACCCCGAACAGAAAAATCACCAGTGCAAAAGCGGCAATGATCAGTATGCCCGGCAGAATTCCGGCAATGAACAGCTCGGAAATGGGCTGATAGGCCACCACACCGTAAATGATCATCAGCATGGAAGGCGGAATGATCGGCCCCAGCAGCCCGCCCGCCAGGGTCACGGCAGCGGAAAAGTCCTTCTTGTAGCCTTTCTCCACCATGGCCGGAATCATCAGGCGGCTCATCACCGCAATCTGTGCGGCGGCGGAACCCAGAATCGAAGCCGCCATGGCATTGGTCAGCAGGTTGACGTAAGCCAGTCCCCCCTTGAATCCCCCGACAAACACATCAGCGGCATTGATCAGGCGCGAGGTCAGGCCGCCCTTGTTCATCAGCTCCCCCACCAGCATGAACAGCGGAATCGCCAGCAGACCGTTCTGGTTCAGGGAGCCGTACAGCTGAATGGGAATGGAACTGGCCAGCACGGTCATGTCCGTTGACCACAGAAACACCAGTGTCCCCAGCAACAGGGTGATGAAAATGGGAAGACCGATCAGCAGACAGATAAAAAAGACAACCGTTGTGGTCATGATGCCGGCTCCTCGTGTTGTTGGGTACGGAATGAGCGGGCCGTACCGATGAATTTGACAAGCTGATGCCAGGCCATGCCATAGAACGAGAGCACCAGAATCGCGTAGTTGTACCAGCGCGGCAGCTGGGTTGTGGGCGAAATGTCGGCCCTGATTTCCGGCCGCAGAATCCAGACGGTCGAGACATAGCACAACACCAGCAGCGTCACCAGGGAAACCAGATTCAGAACGGTCAGCAAGCGGTCAAGGCCGGGCTGCCTGAACAGGCCTAACAGGGCATCCACCCTGACCAGTTTACTGTCATACAGCAGGTAGCTCACACCGATGAAACTGGCCGCAATCAGCGCCTGTACGGAAATTTCCTCAGCCCAGAACAGGGGGCTGTTGAAAAAATAACGTAATACCACCTGTGCCGACAAAATGATGGTCAATGCGGCTACCAGAAATGTCAGCAACAGATACTCGAACTTCGCTACGGCGCGATCGACCTTACGGAGGACTTCATACATGAATAATAACCCCGGACAGAAGGGGTTGCCCCTTCTGTTTTTGATGGACAGACCCTGATGGACAAGGCCGTTGTTTTCAGTACTTCAACGCGGGTAACAGCGCTGTTGCGGGCAGCTTATTCCGTGCCCTTGACCTGTTCAACAAAGTCCTTGATATCCGCATTCCCGGCAGTATAGGTATCGGTGATTTTCTGTGCCACTGCCTGCAGGGCCTCGATGTCAAAGGGGTGAACCGTCACACCGGCCTCCTTGAGCAGCTCCAGATTGCTGAGTTCCGCCTTGGCCTGCTCCTCAAAACCCCAGGTTTCCGCATCACCCAGCGCCTTGCGGATGGTTTCCTGCTCTTCTGCCGACAGGCCGCTCCACCATTTCTCCGAAGCCACGATCACCCCCGGAAAGGCCATGTGGTTGGTGAGCGTCAGGTTGGGTGCCTGCTGATACATTTTCAGACCCACCACAATATCCAGGTCCACATCCACTGCATCCAGCAGGTTGGTGGTCAATGCCGACGACACATCGGCAATGGGCAGGGCTGTCGGTGCCGCACCCAGACCGCCCCACCAGTCATTGAAAATCTTGTTGGGGAAGGCACGGATTTTCTTGTCTTTGAAGTCATCCAGCGTGGCAATCGGTTTGGCCGAAATCACATGGCGCATCCCGGCCTGTGCATAGCCCAGTCCAATCATCTTGTGCTGCTGCAGATCCGCCAGCATTTTTTGCGCAGCATCAGATTTGGTTGCAGCCGCAGCAGCCGTCACATCCTCGAACAGATAAGGCATGAACCAGCCGTACATGGACGCTTCCCGATTGGAAAGTGTGCCGGCGGTGATAATCGCCAGCTGCAGGCCACCGGACTGCAGCAGGTCAATCATCTGGTCATCCCCACCCAGTTTGCCCAGCGGGAAGACCTTGATTTTGTCCTTTTTACCGGTGGCTTCCTGCAGGTTGGCATCAAAACGCTCCGCCACCTTGTTCCAGATATGGCTGGGTGGTGTGACCATCCCCATTTTGTAGGTTCCGGCAAAACTGGCCGTACTGAAACCCAGGGCAAGCGAGCAGGCGGCCAACAGGGACAGTTTTTTCAGATTGAGCATCGATTTTCTCCTCCAAAAACAGATTAGGAAACATATGGGCTAAAACGTGGATTGCCACGCGCATGCGTGACCGGAAACCGGCTGGTACCCTGCGTCGCCAGAACGCAGGTGTGCCAGCCAATACGGTACGGGATTATTTCACAGTCAGGCTGATGCTGCCCAGACCTTCGACCTCTCCCTCGATCCGGTCACCCGCCACCACCGGGCCCACCCCTTCCGGAGTACCGGTATAAATCAGGTCACCGGGTTGCAGGTGATAGAAACGCGACAGATGCTCGATAATCTCGGGGATACTCCAGATCAGCTTGTCCAGATCGCTTTCCTGGCGTACCTTGCCATTGACGGAAAGTGCCAGCCTGCCACGGGTCAGCACACCGCACTTCGCCCTGGGCACAATCGGGGCCAGAATGGCGGATTCTTCAAAGTCCTTGCCCAGATCCCAGGGGCGACCGACCTCACGCGCCTTCAGCTGCAGGTCACGGCGGGTCATGTCCAGACCACAGGCATAACCAAAAACATGTTCATTGGCATCGGCGGCACTGATTTCAAAACCGCCCTTGCCGATGGCAACCACCAGCTCCATTTCATAATGGTAGTTGGCTGTCTGCGGCGGGTACGCCACGGTGCTGCCACCGGGTACCAGGGCACCGGGATGCTTGGTGAAATAGAACGGCTCCTGGGTGGCCTTGTCAACGGCAACCCCCATTTCCGCCGCATGGGCATGATAATTCCTGCCGACACAGAAAATGCGGTTGACGGGATACTGCTGGTCGCTGCCGGCAATGGCGGCCAACACGGGTTCCGGTGCAGGAAATAACAGACTTGCTGACATGGTAAGGGTCTCGCTGAAAAATCAGTTGAACAATCAATAAAAACAATCAGGTTTTATCACAATAAGCCACCACTTCCCGTGGCACTGCCGCTCGGTCGACAGGCAGGGCAGGCTTTGGATAAACAATATGGACGCCCAAGCCCGCGGATCAACCGGGGAAACAGCCCATGCATTGCACATCGGCGACCTGCCGGGCCTCATCCCCAAAGGCAGTTTCGGGGGATTCTGCATGAAACTGGCCACTACCAATAATAATGAATTAAGATAGAGCCATACTTTTTCGGGTATACCTTATCATGGATTGGCCAAGAAAACTGCGCATCAAGCACCTTCAACTGTTTGTCACCCTGGCTGAGACCGGCAATATCAGCGAAACCGCAAGGCTCCAGTTCAGCACCCAGCCGGGCCTGTCCAAATGGCTCAAGGAACTGGAGGGGGATATGGGCGGGGCCTTGTTTGAGCGCCATGCGCGGGGCCTGACCCTGACACCGCTGGGTGGACACTTTCTGGGACGGGCGCGGCGCATTCTCAATGAGACCGAGCGGATGCAGCAGAGCGTTGAAGCCATCAAGGCAGGCAGTACCCACCTGATCAATATCGGCACATCGCCGGCGTCGGCCTCCAATTTTGTGCCGATGGGCATCCTGCATTTCCTGCGGCTTTACCCGGAAGCCCGTGTGGAAATCTGTGAAAACACCATGGACATCCTGATCCAGAAACTGGAGGACCGGGTACTGGACCTGGTCATCGGCCGGCTGGACAACTACAGGCCCCGCGTGCCGCTGCTCAGTGAAGTCCTTTATGAGGAGCCGCTACGCATCATTGCCCGCCCCGGTCACCCGCTGGCCGGGAAAAAGGTGTCATGGGACGAGCTGTACCGCTACGACTGGATTGTATGGCCGGAGGGCACCCCGATCCGCAGCAAGTTCGACAGTGCCATTATTGCCGCCGGCAGAAAGCCACCCTGCTACCGGATCGAATCATCCTCCCAGATGGGAAACCTGTATCTGCTGCAGAACAGCGACATGCTGTCGGCAGGTTCAGACCGGATTGTTCAGGATCATGTGCGCCAGAACCTGCTCACCCTGCTGGATTTCCGCATCAACCGGGTCGAAGGACCGGTCGGCATGTGCTGGCGTGATGACCCCTACATTGACCCTGTCATCCTGAAAGTGCTGGACTGCTTCCGTGAAATGGCCGCCAATGAACCGGTCCTGCCGGTGCTGTAGTCAACCCGTCTGCCCGGCCCTTCCCATCAGGCTGGTCACGGTCTGGCGCAGCCACCGGTTGCGCCTGTCGTTGTGGGAGCGTTCGTGCCAATACTGATTGACACTGAAACGCCGGGTGCGAAACGGCAGCGGGAAAGCCCGGACCCGGTTTGACTGTGACAGAATCCGCCCCAGCATTTCCGGCACGCTGGCAATCAGTTCCGTCTGCTCAATCAGATACCCCAGGCCCAGAAAGGCAGGCAGCTCCAGCTCCACCCGTCGCCTGATCCCCGCTTTCCGCAAGGCCTCATCCAGAATCGTATGCCCGGTATTGGCGGTAGCAACCGTCAGGTGCCCCTCGCTCTCATAGTGTGCCAGAGACAGTGCCTGCCGGATCCGCGGATGCCGGTCGCTCACCAGGCAGACAAAATCCTGCACAAACAGGGTCTGCCGGTAGAACCCGGCCTCGATCTGCGGCAAGGAACCGATGGCCAGATCAATATCCCCGTTTCTCAGCCGTTCGGGGGTATCCCGGCGGATTTGGTGTGCCTTGATGCGGATATGAGGCGCGGCCTCCTGCAGGTGCAGCCAGAGACCGGGCAGCAGCACAATATGGCTGATGTCGGTCATGCTGATGACAAAGCGGTGGTCTGACCGGGTCGGCTCAAAATCCTGACTGAATTCCAGCACCTGATTCAGGCCGGCCAGCGCACCCCTGACACGTGGATACAATTCATGCATGGCCGCTGTCGGCTCCATGGTGTGCCGTATTCTGACAAACAGCGGGTCTTTGTAATAAGCCCGCAGCTTCCCCAGGGCAACACTCACTGCTGGCTGTCCCATCCCCAGTGCTTCCGATGTTCCGGAAACACTGCGCAGTTCATACAGCGTTTCCAGCACCTGCAGCAAGCGCCGGTCAAGATTCATCCTGCTTTCCCCCATGCGTACCCTCTATGTACATATGGAATACTCTATATGTTTTTCCATCTGTTTATAAGATAGAACCGGGCTGTTATCGTAGGCAATCCATCGACATCCGAAGGAGGAGTATCCATGCAAGCACTTGGTAGCCTTGAAGACCTGCCACAATCCTATGTCAACTCACTGACCGAACTGAATCTGGTGCCGTTGTGGCCCAGCCTGCGGGCCGTATTGCCGCCGGAAAAACCCCAGCCGCAGACCCGTCCAATCCGCTGGCGTTATCATGACATCCGCCCCCTGCTGCTGCAGGCCGGTGAACTGACACCGATCGAAAAGGCCGAACGCCGGGTGCTGGTACTGGCCAATCCGGGCCACGGGCTGGAAAAGATGCAGGCCAGCTCCTGCATTTATCTGGGCATGCAGCTGCTGCTTCCCAATGAGGTGGCCCCGCCACACCGTCACACACCGAATGCAGTGCGCATGGTTGTGGAAGGTGAAGACGCCTATACCACGGTCAATGGTGAAAAATGCCCGATGGTCAAGGGCGACCTGATCCTGACACCGACCGGCCTGTGGCATGAGCATCGCCATGACGGGGACCAGCCGGTGATCTGGCTGGATGTGCTCGACCTGCCGCTGGTCTACTACATGGAAGCCTCTTTCGTGGAAGAAGGCCGGGATCAGGACGTGACCGGTCTGGCCCGTGAGCAGCTTTATCATCGCGGCATCGTGCCGACACCGCTGTTCCAGCGCTCCGATGCCAGTTACCCGATACTGCGCTACCCCTGGGCTGACGCCCGTTCGGCCCTGCTGCAACAGGCCGGGGTACAGCCACAGGGTACGGCGGTGCAGGTCAGCTACGTCAACCCGGAAACCGGCGGTTACTGCCAGAATATTCTGGGCTTCTCGGCCATGATGGTGCGTGCCGGGGAAAGTGTGCGCCTGCCGAAGCGTTCACCGGCACAGGTGTTTCACCTGATCGAGGGAGCAGTACAGGTCGGTATTGATAATGACCGCTTTGAGCTGGGTGAATCCGATACCTGCTGTGCGCCCTGTTTCGCCGCCGTGAGCTTTAAAAACAGCGGCAGCAAACCGGCCTTTGTCTTCATTGCCGACGAGGCACCGATCCATCAGAAGCTGGGGCTGTACTCCGAACGCGCCTGAAAGGCCTGAGCGGGGTCCCGATCCGGCCCTGTCAGTTGACTGGCAGGGCCGGTATTACACCGCATTCAGCAGCATCAGCTCTCCCGGATGCGGCTGCATGTACCAGGAATCACCGACATACCGGTCCGGAAAGTGCCGGAAATGATGGCGCAGCAGGGTGACTGGCACAATCAGCGGTACATGCCCCTGACGGTAGGATTCGATCACCTCACTCAGCTCCGCCTTGTCCAGTGCCCCAAGCTCCTGCTTCAGATAACCGCGAATGTGCTCCAGCACATTGACATGATTGCCACGGGTGGCACGGATACGCAGAATGTCCATCAGCTGCAACCGGTACTCCCCGGCATACGCCGGCAGCTGCCCGGCCCGTACCCGTGCCAGCGAGCGCCCCAGCTCACGTGCCCGGTTCTGGTCATGGCTCATCAGGATCAGCTTGTGGCGGGCATGAAAGCGGGTCAGGGCCGCCAGTGTCAGCCCCTGCTGTTGCAGTCTGAACCAGCGCTGCAGTACAAACACGCGGCGGATAAAGTTTTCACGCAGCACCGGGTCTCCCAGCCGCCCTTCCTCCTCCACCGGCAGCCAGGGAAAAGCCTGCTGCAGCACCGCCGCATAAATGCCGGTCCCGTTGCGCGCCGGGGGCCGGTTCGGTTCGCCATAGACCTTGACCCGCTCCATGCCACAGCTGGGTGAATCTTTCTTGAAGACATAGCCGCACAGCTCACTCACCCGCGCCAGCTGTGCCTCCGCACAGGCCACAAGAGGCCCGGTCACATCCAGGGATGCATCACGTACTCCCTGACAGCGCACCCCGTCCCCGGCCTGCACCAGCTGGATGGTCGGGCGCGGCACGCCCAGGCCGATCGCCACCTCCGGGCAGAAAGGGACAAAATCAAAAAACTGTCCCAGGGTCTGCACAATATAGGGGTTGTGCTTGTGCCCGCCATCAAAGCGTACCCGCTCCCCCAGCAGGCAACTGCTGATACCGACCGGGATTTTCTGTTCTGCTGTCATGAATTTCTCCCTTTGCCACACCACCAGCGCGCAAGCTACCACGTCCGGGCTATTGGTTCAGCCCCGAATTTTGCTAATATAAGTGAATACTGATAAAGCGCACAGGTACCGCCATGCCCTATTACGTGTTCCGCATCACCCAACCCAACCCGCTGCTCAAGCAGCTGGAGCTGAAAGATCACTTTGAAGCCTATCAGGAAGCGCGCAAACTGGCTCGTGAACTGCGCATGCAGGCTCCACCCGGTGAACAGGCCGAATACCGCATGGTGTTTGCTGCCAGTCAGCTGGAAGCGGAAGAGCGCCTGCAGGAGCAGCGCGAACAGCCGATCCTGATGGAATGGGAAAAATAGGCCGGAATCACCGCCTTGGATGAAGACCAGTTCCGCAGCATCTACCGGGAAATCAATCCCCGGCGCTGTGTGTTTGAGAAAGCCATTCTCAACCTGCGCTGTGACTGCCACAGCAAACAGCGTTTCCTGCTGGCTGCCCGCGAGGGAGTCGGCTGTGATTCGGCGGCGGCACTGGCACGCTGCACCCGCTTTCTGGAGCAACTGCGGCACAATGCCCGTTTTGCCTTCCACGAAACCGCAATCGACGGTCCCCTGCCCCATAACCGTGAGCTGAAAGTTCAGGCGGGTGGCTGTCTGGCGCTGCAGAAATACCTGACACCGGTATCGGCTGACGGCGGGACCGATACCGGGCAGGTGCCGGATATCCGTACCCTGCTGGATCAGGCATTACAACAGGACCCGCAACTGGAAAACCTGCCCTGGGGCGAACTGGTGCGTGGCATAACGGGCTATGAGAGTCGCCGGCGACGGCGTGGAGGAAAATAAGTGCAACATTATCCGGTTTTTCTTGATCTCAAGGGCAGGTGCTGCCTGGTGGTCGGTGGCGGCAAGGTCGCACGGCGCAAGACCGAAACCCTGTTGCAGGCCGGTGCCGGCGTCCGGGTGGTCAGCCCCAACTTCGATACCGGACTGCAGGCACTGCAAACCGGCTATCCGCAGCAACTCACACTGGTGCAGCGTCCGTTTCAGGATCAGGATATGGAAGGCTGTGCCCTGGTTTTTGCCGCCACCAATAAGCGCACACTCAATCAGCAGATTGCCCGGCTGGCCCGGACGCAGAATATCCCGGTCAATGTCGCCGACAGCCGCAGCGAATCCAGCTTCATCCTGCCCTCGATTGTGGATCGCTCACCGGTGACCCTTGCCGTTTCCACCGGCGGAGCCTCGCCGGTACTGGCACGCCAGCTGCGTGCCCGGCTGGAAACCATGGTGCCCTCCAGCTGCGGTCAGCTGGCTGCCATTACCGAGGAATACCGCGAACGGGTCAAAAAGCACCTGCCCGGCCCCGGTGCACGCCAGCAATTCTGGGAGCAGGCACTGCGCGGGCCCTTTGCCGAACTGGTGTATGCCGGCAATGTCGAGGCGGCACGGGCACTGCTGGACCAGCAGCTGCTGGCTCCGGAAAATGTCAGCCCGGTGGGCGAGGTGTATCTGGTCGGGGCCGGCCCCGGTGATCCGGACCTGCTCACCTTCAGAGCCTGGCGACTGATGCAGCAGGCGGATGTGGTGGTGTATGACCGGCTGGTGGCGCGCTCGATTCTGGATCAGGCCAACCGCAGCGCCGAGCGTCTCTATGTGGGCAAGGAAAAAGCCAATCATGCCGTACCGCAGGACAGGATCAATGACCTGCTGGTCGAACTGGCGCGGCAGGGCAAGCGCGTGCTGCGCCTCAAGGGGGGAGATCCGTTCATCTTCGGGCGGGGCGGTGAGGAAATCGAGACCCTGGCCGAAAACGGCATTCCGTTTCAGGTGGTACCGGGCATCACCGCAGCCTCCGGCTGTGCCGCCTATGCCGGGATTCCCCTGACCCACCGTGATTATGCCCAGTCCTGCACCTTTGCCACCGGGCACCTCAAGAATGGTAGCATTGACCTGGATTGGGAAAAGCTGTCCCGGCCCAGGCAGACCGTGGTGTTCTACATGGGCCTGACCGGTATCAGCGTGATCAGCCGCGAACTCATCCGGCACGGTACCCCGCCCGACATGCCCGCCGCACTGGTGGAACAGGGCACCACCCGCAACCAGCGCGTGCATGTGGGTACCCTGTCCAACCTGCCGCAACTGGTGCAGGAGCGTGAAGTCCATGCCCCGACCCTGACCATTGTCGGCGAGGTGGTGCGCCTGCATGACAAGCTGCACTGGTATCAGCCCGAGCGCCATGTGGCGGCCAGCGAATTCAGCCGTAATGAACCCAAGTTCTGATGACTGTACCCTGATCCCGGTACAGAGTGGAAAAAACGGAGTCAATCCATGAACGAAACCCGTGTTGCCGTAGCTGAACTGTTCAAGCCCCGCATTGAAGACAGCATCCGGAACAATCTTGCGGATGGCGGCAGCTGTGCCGAGGCCGAACCATTTGCCCTGCAGGTCACGGATGACAGCATGGAACCAGAGTTCGCCACTGGCTGCATCATCATCATTGACCCTGGTACCGTGGTCCGGGACGGCAGTTTCGTGTTTGCCCGCGATCGCAAAGACGGGTATATTTTCCGCCGGCTGCGCATCCTTGACGGACGCTATTTTCTCGAACCCCTGAACGATCTGTATGAGACCTTTGAAATCAGCGGTCCGGACCGAATCGAAGGCGTGATCACCCAGCGGGCCGGAAAACGCCGCTCCTATCACAAATGGTATGATCAATGAAAACCCTGTACGGCATCAGCAACTGTGACACGGTCAGAAAAGCCCGGCGCTGGCTGGATGAACGTGAAATCCCCTATCAGTTTCACGACCTGCGCAAGGATGGCCTCAATCCGGTGCAACTGCGCGCCTGGGTGGACGAACTGGGCTGGGAAACCCTGCTCAACCGGCGTGGCACCACCTGGCGCAAGCTGCCGGAACAAACCCGCGAGGCCATGGATGAAACCCTGGCACTGGCCGTGATGGAGCAGGAACCCGCCATTATCAAGCGCCCGGTACTCGATATGGGCAGCTATCGCCTGGTCGGTTTTGATGCCGCCGCCTGGACCCGTCTGTTCCAGAACTGAATACCGACACTGGCGCACCGCCACACCACGGCCTGCCCGGCTCCCGCCCTGAGCCGGCTCCAATCTCCCGAATAACCCGATACCAGCGGATATGCTTCCCATGACCACCGACTCCCCGACCCTGGCACTGGCCAGCGACCTGATAGCCCGTCCCTCCGTCACCCCTGATGATCAGGGCTGCCAACTGCTGCTGGCCGACCGGCTGGCCGCCATCGGCTTTCATATCGAGCACCTGCGCTTCGGTGACGTCGACAACCTGTGGGCACGCCGGGGCACACAAGCCCCGCTCCTGTGCTTTGCCGGTCATACCGATGTGGTGCCGCCCGGCCCGCTGGAGCAATGGGACAGCCCGCCGTTTGTGCCGCAGATCCGGGATGGCCGGCTGTACGGGCGCGGGGCAGCCGACATGAAGGGCAGCATTGCCGCCTTTGTCGTGGCCTGTGAGCAGTTCGCCGCGGCACACCCGGCACATCAGGGTTCAATCGCCTTTCTGATCACCAGCGATGAGGAAGGCCCGTCCGTCGACGGCACGGTGAAAGTGGTCGAAGTGCTGGAAGCGCGTCATGAAAAAATTGACTGGTGTCTGGTGGGTGAACCTTCCAGCAGCAAGCAGCTCGGAGACATCATCAAGAATGGCCGGCGCGGCTCCCTGAATGCCCGCCTGAGCATATTCGGCAAACAGGGCCATGTAGCCTATCCGCAACTGGCGGAAAACCCGATTCATCGTGCAGCACCGGCGCTGGCAGAGCTGGCGGCAATTAACTGGGATAATGGTAATGCCTTTTTTCCACCCACCACTTTCCAGATTTCCAATATTCATGCCGGCACCGGCGCCAATAATGTTATTCCCGGCCAAGTGGATTTATTGATCAATTTCCGCTTTTCGACCGAGTTAACCCACGAACGGATTCAGGAGAAAACAGAAGCGCTGTTAAATCGGCACGGGTTGAAATACCGGATCGAATGGTCGCTGTCCGGCAATCCCTTTCTGACGCCAAGCGGGGAACTGGTGGCCGCCAGCGTCAGGGCAATCAACGCGGCAACCGGGCAACAGGCGAAACTTTCCACCGCAGGCGGTACTTCGGACGGGCGTTTTATCGCCCCGACCGGCACTCAGGTTCTGGAGCTCGGCCCCGTCAATGCCAGCATTCACCAGATCAATGAACATGTGGGGGTGCAGGAACTGGAAACGCTGACCATCATCTACCAGGACATTCTCGCGCAGCTCTTGGCTTCGGTGGAATAAAGGCCGCTACTTCAGGGTCTTGCGCGGACGCCCGCGTTTGCGCTTGCCCACCTGGGCCTGCTCCAGCTCGGCCCCGCCCCAGTTGGTCAGCACCGCATGAATATGGTCCGCCACCTCGTGCAGGCGGTTGTCCAGGGCCAGTTGGTAACTGCTTTCGCGCCGACGCAGCAGCTCGACCTCCCGGCTCAGTTCGGCAACCTCGCGCTGGTATTTTTCCGTCAGGGCGCGCAGCTCGTTTTCCAGCCGGGTCACTTCCCGCTGATACTCCAGCTTCAGCTGTTTTTTCTCGGCCGCTGCCTGGCGGCGAACTTCTGCCAGATTGGCCGAACGCGCACCTTTGGGACGCCCCCGCTTAGGAGCGGTCATTTTTTTCTCAGGTGCCTTTTCCGTTGGGTTGTCAGTATTGATTGACAGATCCAGTGGTTCAAATTGCATGTCCAAAAAACTACTCGCTAAATTGCGCCCTGCAACGCCTTAATCAGCCAGCATGGCAATTAATTGATTATGAATAAATATTACACACTCTTTCTTTAATTGTAAAATGCCTGTTTTATCTGTCAACCCAATTTGTCAAAAGCCTTGCCAACCGGCGCATTACTTGACAAATGGCCTTATACATGCACAAACATCAATAAACTGACATTATGCTTAAGAATCACTCAATACCGGGAGATTGTGTGAATGCCGATAGTGTGCGATGTTTACGGCCTCAGGATTTTCCTTGGAAAAAGACACGCATGTTGCCATCCAGAACGGCAGTTTACCCGGGCTTTGGGGTATGTTTCAGCATCCTGCTGTTATTACCCGATGCCTACGGGGCAGCGGTCTGCCCCGTGGTCAGCACAGCCACCGACGTACCCGCCAGTCTGCAGCGCCGCCCCGTTGACCTTGACGCGTGGGCCATTTATGTCGAGGCGGACGAAGCCCTGTTCCGCTATGCCAATGCCTCCTGGATGCGCGGTGATGTCCATCTGTCAGGGCGGGGCTCGGCGATCAGCGCCGATGAAGTCACCTGGAACCAGGCAAGCGGTGCAGTCAGTGCCCGCGGCAATGTCTACCTGAAAAACGGCCAATTCGTCCTGCGAAGTCAGGCCGTCGAGTACAATATCAATGATGGCAGCGGGGAGATCAGCCGCACGGACTACCTGCTCAATAACGGCACCGGACGCGGCAGCAGCGCCAGACTGGTCCAGCATGCCGGCGGTACCACGGAAATGCATTCGGCCACCTACACCACCTGCCCTCCCGGCGTGGACAGCTGGCGCATTGAGGCGGAACAGATTCTCCTGGATCACGAGGCCGAACAGGGGAGTGCCAGCCGTGTACGGCTCAAGTTTTTCGATACCACGGTCCTTTACCTGCCGAGCTTCAGCTTTCCCCTGACCGACAAGCGCAAATCCGGGCTGCTCGCCCCCAATATGGGCACCAGTGAAAAAAGCGGTCTGGAACTGGCCATACCCTATTATTTCAATCTGGCACCCAATTACGACCTGACCACTACGCCGCGATTATTGAGCAAGCGCGGGGTTCAGGTCGAAAACGAATTCCGCTACCTGTTCAGCCAGCACGAAGGCCAGCTGAATTACGAACTGCTGCCGCATGACAACCAGCGGGACGGTGACAGCCGCTATTACTTCAATATCGACCACACCAGTCGCTTCACACCGGAGCGGACCCTGACGCTCAAGGCCGAAGGGGTGTCGGATACCGATTATTTCAATGATCTGGGCAGCTCGCTGGCCAGCAGCAGCATCGTCAGTCTGGAACGGACCCTGGATTACACCGCCAGCCACAACGGCTGGTACTTCTCCGCGCTGGCCCAGAGCCACCAGATACTGGATGACAGCACCGAAGCCTATGCACGCCTGCCGCAGCTGAACCTGAGCTATGAACCGGTCACGGACAAGCAGGCCATCCACTGGAAAGCCAGCGCCGAATATGCCCGTTTCACCCACGGTCAGGAAACCGGCGGCCACCGTGCCGACCTGGAACTGGAAGCCAGTCGCCGCTATGAAAACAGCTACTCCTGGCTGCAGCCGGCCATCAAGCTGCAGCATACCCGCTACTGGCTGGACCGTGAGCAGGACAGGCAGATCAGCCGTACCCTGCCAACGGCGGCTGTGGACTACGGGCTGATTTTCGAGCGTCCGCTGAAAACCGGCAACCGTGTTCAAACCCTTGAGCCGCGCATTTTCTATACCTATACCCCGTTCCGGAACCAGAACAGCATTCCGGTGTTTGACAGTTCGGAAAAGACCCTGAGCTACAGCCAGCTGTTTGCCTCCAACCGTTTCACCGGCAAGGACCGGGTTGCCGATGCTAACCGCCTGTCCACCTCCCTGACCACCCGGATACAGGATCCGGACAAGGGGCGCGAGGTTTTCCGTGCCAGTATCGGCCAGATGCGGTATTTTGATGATCGCAGGGTCACGCTGCCGGACAGCAGCATCCAGACCAGTCCGCGTTCGGAACTGGTGCTGGAAACAGCCGGAGAACTGAATGACGCCACGCGCATGACGGCAACAGCCTTTGTCGATAACCGGCAGAGAGCCGTTTCCGCCACGCAGGTACGCCTCAATTACCGGGATCAGAAAGAACGTATCCTCAATCTGGGCTACAGCAAGCGTGAAGGCGAGTACGAAGCGGCCCAGCTGTCCTTCGCCACACCGGTCACGGATACCTGGCAGGCCTTCGGCTCCTATGAAACCGACCTTGAAAACGGGCGCATGCTGGAAGCTCTGGGCGGGCTTGAATATGGCGGCTGCTGCTGGAGCAGCCGGATGGCAGCCAGAAAATACCTGATCTCGGACAACCAGACTTATGATGATGCGATATTTTTGGAACTTGAACTGAAAGGACTGGGTGATTTCGGCAATGGTACCCGCGACCTGCTGAAAAACCGTATTTATGGCTATGAATAAAACCCCTACTGCTAACCTGAAGGTGGCGGCCTGCGGCCTGCTGCTTTGTATCACTGCCCTGCTCGGCCTGCCTGCCAACAGCCTTGCAGCCACCGGTCTGGACCGGGTGGTGGCGCTGGTCAATGGTGATCCGATACTGGCCAGCGACCTGAACCAGCGCCTTCTGTTCCTGCGTGCCGGCAACCAGGCTGGCCGCGAACCCGGTGCCGATGCGCTGGTGCGTCAGGCCCTGGACGAACTGATCCTGGAGCAGCTCCAGCTCCAGTATGCCAAAGAGCGTGACCTCAGTGTGCCGCAGGAGGTGCTGGACCAGGCCCTGGAGAGCATTGCACGCCGGAATAACCTGAACCCGGCACAGTTCGGGCAGGCACTGCAACAGCAGGGCCTCAGTCTGGGCATCCTGCGCGAGCAGACCCGGCGCAAGCTCCTGACCGATCTGCTGCGCAAAAACATTATCGAAAGCGGCAGCAGAATCAGCAACCGCCAGGTCAGTGAGCTGGTGGCCCAGGAAGGCAGCCGGCTGGCCGCTGATACCCGTTACCAGCTGCAGCATGCCATGATCAAGGCTCCCAACGGCGCTTCGGTGCAGGCCATCAATCAGGCCCGCCAGCAGGCCTACACCCTGCGCCAGCGGGTGCTGCGCGGTGAGGATTTTGACCAGATCACCGCTGCGGACAGTGCACCGGCGTGGCAGGAGGCCGCCGCCCTTCCCGTTGCCGCCAGACGGGCACTGGCACTGCTGCAGCCGGGAGAGGTTTCCGATGTGGTGCGCGATGCCCGTGGGTTTCATTTCTACCGCCTGCTGGCGCGTCAGGGGGGTGAGCAGGTGCTGGGCACAGCCTATCATGTCCGCCATCTGCTGGTGGCCACCGGCAAGGCACTGGGTGATGCCGAAGCGGAAGCGAAAATCCGCGACCTGTACCGCCAGCTGCAGCAGGGTGCCGACTTCGCCACCCTGGCACGCGCCAACTCCGATGATCCGGGCAGTGCCGCCAACGGTGGCGATCTGGATTGGGTCAACACGGGCCGGATGGTGGCCCCTTTTGAGCAGGTCATGATCAGCCAACCCCTGCAGACCGTCAGCCAGCCATTCCAGACCCGCTACGGATGGCATATACTCGAAGTCCTTGAACAAAAGAATGTCGACCGGCGCGATGAAGAACTGCGCGCACAGGCCAGCAACCAGCTGAGCGAACGCAGGGGACAGGAACTGTACCTGGCCTGGTTGCAAAGCCTGCGCAACAGCGCCCATATCGATTACCGCCTGCCCCAGGCGCAGGAAAGCACACAACTCCAATAAGGCGAAGTCATGAGTAGACGCATACGGCTGGCCCTGACCACCGGAGAACCCGGCGGTATCGGCCCTGACCTGACCCTGATGCTGGCCAGTCAGGTCCATTGGGCTGCAGACATTATCGCACTGGGCGATCCCGAGGTGCTGCGTGCCCGTGCGCGCCTCCTGAAACTCAATATCCGTCTGCGTCCTTATGACCATCAGGCCAACCAGCGTCCCTGCCAGCCGGGTGAACTGTTTTATCTGCCGTTCAGCTGCCCCGCTCCGGTGGTGCCCGGCTCGCTTGATACCCGCAATGCCACCTATGTGCTGGAAATACTCGACAGCGCCACCCGCGGCTGCATGGAGGGCCGGTTTGACGGCATGGTCACTGCACCGCTGCACAAGGGCATTATCAATGATGCCGGGGTGCCGTTCACCGGTCATACCGAATACCTGGCCAAGCTCACCGGCACGCCCCTGACGGTCATGCTGCTGGCCAGTGGCGAGATGCGCGTGGCCCTGGCCACCACACATGTACCGCTGGCCAGGGTGAGCCAGTCCATCACCACGCCGCTGCTGCGTCAGGTGCTGGAGATTCTGGATCGGGACATGCGCGACAAGTTCGGGATCGAAAACCCGCAGATTCTGGTCTGCGGCCTGAATCCGCATGCCGGTGAGGGCGGCCACCTCGGCACGGAGGAGCTCGATACCATTATCCCCGCCATCCAGCAGATGCAGCAACAGGGACTGAACCTGGTCGGCCCGCTGCCTGCGGATACCCTGTTCACGCCCCGTCACCTCAAACATGCCGATGTGGTGCTGGCCATGTATCATGATCAGGGCCTGCCGGTCCTGAAATATTCCGGCTTCGGGCATGCCGTCAATATCACCCTCGGCCTGCCCATTATCCGCACCTCGGTGGACCATGGCACCGCACTGGACCTTGCCGGCAGCGGCAAAGCGGAAACCGGCAGCCTGCAGACCGCGATTCAGGCCGCCCTCATGATCATTCGGGAACGCAAGAAGAAATAGGTACCAAATGCCGGCACCCCGGAGTTGATCACGGGACAGGTTTCAATCAGTCTTCACCCTGCGGTACCGGAGTCCCGTTCTCTGCAGTTTCTGCCAAACCATGGGGCATTTACTCCCCACAGAAACTTTCACCCCAAATGCGGGTCATTGATTTTTAACATGGGTTTGGCAACCGGGCTGTGGCACAATGCCCAGCTTGTTGATTCTGGCCAGCGCCGTAATTTCAAATGACCGATTACCTGCTGATTATTGTGGGCACCGTCTGGGTGAACAACTTCGTCCTGTCCCAGTTTCTGGGTCTGTGTCCGTTTATGGGCGTCTCCCGACGCCTGGAAACCGCCATCGGGATGGGACTGGCCACCACCTTTGTACTGACCCTGTCCTCCGTTTCCAGCTACCTGCTTGATCACTGGGTACTGGGGCCGCTGGGTCTGGCTTACCTGCGCACCCTCGGTTTCATCCTGGTCATCGCCGCCATTGTCAGTTTCACCGAAATGGCCATCCGCAAGCACAGCCCGATCCTGTACAACGTGCTCGGCATCTACCTGCCGCTGATCACCACCAACTGTGCCGTGCTGGGCGTGGCCCTGCTGAATGTGCAGAAATCCCATGGCTTTGTCGAATCTGCCCTGTACGGCATGGGTGCAGCACTGGGCTTCACACTGGTCATGGTGCTGTTTGCCGCCATTCGTGAGCGCCTGGCGGCTGCCGACATTCCGGTCTCATTTCAGGGCAATGCCATTGCCCTGATCACTGCCGGCATTATGGCCCTGGCGTTCATGGGCTTTTCCGGACTGGTGAAGAACTGATGCTGGGCATACTGGTTGTGGGGGCGCTGGCGCTGGCATTCGGGCTGCTGCTGGGCTATGCCGCACTGCGTTACAAGGTCGAAGGTGACCCGGTGGCGGATCATATTGACAAGCTCCTGCCCCAGACCCAGTGCGGCCAGTGCACCTTCCCCGGCTGTCGTCCCTATGCCGAGGCCATTGCCGCCGGTGAAGCCGACATCAACCAGTGCCCGCCCGGTGGCGAAGATACCGTCAAGGCCATTGCCGAACTGCTGGGGGTGGAGCCCAAGCCGGTGAATGCCGAAAATGGCACCACCAGCGACGTGCCACTGGTGGCCGTGATTGACGAACAGACCTGCATTGGCTGCACCCTGTGTATCAAAGCCTGCCCGGTCGATGCCATTGTCGGCACCAACAAGCGCATGCATACCGTCATCGAATCCGAATGTACCGGCTGCAAACTGTGCCTGCCGCCCTGCCCGGTCGACTGCATTATCATGGTCCCGCCGGCAGGCACACCGGCCAACTGGAAATGGCCTCATCCACAGCAACAGGTGCAAAACACATGAGCTTCCTGCAACTGTTTCGGCACCTGTCGCCCCGGCCCGGCCTGGCACTCGACGGCCACAAACAGGTTTCTACCACCCGTGCGGTCACAACACTGGCAGCCAGCCGGTGCAACATCCTGTACCTGCCACTGCAGCAGCATGCCGGCAGCAAGGCCCGACTCCGGATCAAGGCGGGTGAGCGCGTGCTGCGTGGCCAGTGCCTGACCTGGATTGAGCCGGGCGTCAGCGTCCCGGTCCACGCACCAACCTCGGGTTATGTGAGTGCGATTGAGGCACATCCGGTCGCCCACCCTTCCGGCCTGTCCGATACCTGCATCGTGCTCGAACCGGATGGCCTGGATGAAGCCGACCCGCAGGGGCTGGTTCCCCTGCCTGATTACACCCGGCTGGATGAAACCACTTTGCGCTGTCGCATCTGTGAAGCCGGTATTGTCGGTCTGGGGGGAGCCGTGTTTCCGGCAGCCATCAAGCTCAATGTCAAACCCGATATTCCCATCCGTCAGCTGATCATCAACGGGGCCGAGTGTGAACCCTGGATCACCTGTGACGACATGCTGATGCGCACCCGTGCCGATGAAATTCTGGCCGGTGCCCGCATCATGCTGCAGGTGTTGGCCAACCATGCCCCGGACGGAAAACTTACGGCCCTGATCGGCATTGAGGACAACAAGCCCGAAGCCATTGCCGCCATGCAGGCAGCGCTCGCCAGACTGGCCCATAGTGCTCCCCATACGTTCCGGGTGGTTCCCATTCCGACCCGCTATCCGGCCGGGGGCGAAAAACAGCTGATTCAGCAGCTGACCGGGCAGGAAGTACCCAGTGGTGGCCGCCCGGCAGACATCGGCATGATCTGTCACAATGTCGCTACCGCCCGTGCCATTTACCGTGCCGTGGTCCTGGGCGAGCCGCTGATGTCACGCTACGTCACGGTGACGGGAGACGGCGTGCGCGAACCGGCCAACTTCGAAGTGCCGGTCGGCATGCCGGTTGAGGAACTGGTGCGCCATGCCGGGGGCATGCTGGAGCCGGACTGCACCCTGACCATGGGCGGCTCGATGATGGGCATGGCCCTGCATTCCCCGCAGGTGCCGGTGGTCAAGGCCACCAACTGTATCCAGGTCCAACGCCCGGTGCCGGAACGGCAGCCGACCCCTCCCATGCCCTGCATCCGCTGCGGACGCTGTGCCGAAGCCTGCCCCATGAGCCTGCTGCCCCAGCAGCTTTACTGGCATGCCCGGGCACGTGAGCTGGAACAGGCGGAAACCTGTCACCTGTTTGACTGCATCGAATGCGGCTGCTGCACCCATGTCTGCCCCAGCCATATTCCCCTGGTGAGTTACTACCGCTTCGCCAAGGCTGATATCCGCAGCAAGCGGGCGGCCCGTACTCTCGCTGATCAGGCCCGTACCCGGCATGCGTTCCGGGAGGAACGTCTGGAACGGGCCAAACGCGAACGGGCCGAAAAACTGGCACGTCACAAAGCCGCCGTCCGGCAGCAGAGTCCCGACACGGATACCGCCAGCACTGCAACAGAAGCAGGTACCGCGTCCACCCCGGATGCACGCCAGGCAGCCATCAATGCCGCACTGGAACGGGCCAAAGCCAAAAAAGCCGCACTGGCCAAAGCCGAACCGGAATCCGGGGAAAACGCATGAGCCGGACACACACAACCCTCACCCGGCCCGATGTAGCCCTTATCATGCGTCAGGTCCTGTATGCCCTGTTGCCGGGGACGGCCCTGCTGTTCTACCTTTACGGCTTTGGCCTGCTCAGCAACCTGATACTGGCCTGCCTGTCGGCCTGGGGGCTGGAGGCGCTGATGCTGCACCTGCGCCGGCGTCCGCTGCGCCCCTTTCTGCAGGACTACAGCGTAATCGTGACCGGCTGGCTGCTGGCGGTGTCCCTGCCGGCCTATGCGCCCTGGTGGCTGATACTGATCGCCATGAGCTTTGCAGTCGTGATCGGCAAGCACCTCTATGGCGGGCTGGGCCAGAATCCTTTCAATCCGGCCATGCTCGGCTATGCGGCGGTACTGGTATCTTTTCCGCTGGAGATGACGCGATGGCCGGATCCGGCGCAGAGCGGCCTGATGACAGCCGACTTCAGCACCCTGCTGGCCAGCGTGTTCGGCATCGGCACGGCACACTGGGACAGCTTCAGTGGAGCCACACCCCTGGATCAGGCACGCATGGCCCTGCATGGCGGCAAAAGCCTGATGGATACCGGTATCAGCCTGTTCAGCTGGCCACAGACGCTGAGCTGGAACCTGCTCAATCTGGCCTGGCTCGGAGGCGGCCTTTGGCTGTTATGGCAACGCATTATCAGCTGGCACATCCCTGCTGCCCTGCTGGGCAGCCTGACACTGGTTGCCGGGCTGTTCTGGCTGCTGGACCCGAACCACTATGCCACGCCGTGGTTCCATCTGCTGCAGGGTGCCACCATGCTCGGGGCGTTTTTCATCGCCACCGACCCGGTTTCTGCCAGCACTACGCCAGTGGGTAAAATCCTTTATGCCGGTGGTATAGGCTGCTTTGTGTATATTATCCGTACCTGGGGCGGCTATCCGGATGCCATGGCCTCCGCCGTGCTGATCATGAATATGGCTGTACCGCTGCTGGATTACTATACCCAGCCCCGTGTCTACGGCCACCGGCGTCGGTGGCTGCCATGAATGCCCTGCTGAAGCAGATCAGCCGTCCGGCACTGGCCCTGCTGGCATTTGCACTGGCCGGTACCCTGTGTCTGGCGCTGATTGACCAGCTGACCCGTGAACGCATTGCTGCCAATGAACGTCAGGCCATCCTGAGCCAGATTCATGTGCTGGTCGATCCGCACAGCCACGACAATGACCCGCTGGCCGATGTCCTGACCCTGCCTGCCGCCGCGCTCAACAGTGCTGATCCGGTCACGGTCTATCGTGCACGCAGGCAGCAGCAGCCGGTTGCCGCCGTCTTTATCACCACGGCCCCGGACGGCTATAATGGCCGCATCCGTATCGCGGTCGGCCTGACACAGGATCAGACCCTGACCGGTGTGCGCACCATTGCCCACAAGGAAACACCGGGGCTGGGTGATCGTATCGAGGCCGGGCGCTCGGACTGGATTCTGGGCTTTACCGGCAAATCACTCACCGACCCGCCGCTGGCGCAATGGGCAGTCAGAAAAGACGGTGGCCAGTTTGACCAGTTCACCGGTGCCACCATTACCCCGCGTGCCGTCATCAGTGCGGTGCGTGCGGTACTGGAATGGGCCCGGAATCACCCGGACCGGCTCTTTGCCCCTGCAGGAAAACCCGACTCATGACGGACAACCACCTGACCGACAAGACAGACAATACCCGGGAGCCTGCCCGGCCACCGGCAACGGATTACCGTCGCATTGCCCTGGATGGCCTGTGGCGCAACAATCCCGGACTGGTACAGCTGTTGGGCCTGTGCCCGCTGATGGCCGTGACCACCAGCGCAATCAATGGCCTGGGGCTTGGTCTGGCCACCCTGGCCACCCTGATGCTGTCCAATCTGCTGATTTCCCTGCTGCGCCGTTTCATTATTGCCGAGATTCGCATTCCGGTTTTCGTGCTGGTGATTGCCTCAGTGGTAACGGCTATCGAGCTGCTGATGCAGGCCTGGTTCCACGGCTTGTACGAAGTGCTGGGGATATTCATTCCGCTGATTGTCACCAACTGCATTATCATCGGGCGGGCTGAAGCCTTTGCCGCCCGCCATGTCCCGCTGGCAGCGTGGATGGATGGCCTGATGATGGGACTGGGATTTCTGCTGGTACTGGTGATACTGGGGGGCGTGCGTGAACTGCTGGCTCAGGGCACCCTGTTTGCCCAGGCGCACCTGATGTTCGGGGAGGCTGCACGCGGTCTGAGTCTCACGCTGGGGCCGGATTTCAAGGGCCTGCTGCTGGCCGCCCTGCCCCCTGGGGCCTTTATCGGACTCGGGTTTCTGGTGGCCGTCAAGAACCGCATCGACCGCCATCTGGCCGAGCGCAGCCAGCCGCAGGCCGCTCCCGCCACAGCGCAGGCCACCCAGGCATGAACCGGGAAAAACGCCACGAAATCTTCCGACGCCTGCAGGCTGCTGACCCGCATCCGACCACGGAACTGGAATATAACAGCCCGTTTGAGCTGCTGGTCGCCGTGATTCTGTCAGCCCAGGCCACCGACAAGAGCGTCAACAAGGCGCTCGCTACCCTGTTCCCGGCTGCCAATACACCGGAGGCGATTTATGCCCTGGGTGAGGCGGGGCTGCGTCCTTATATCCAGACCATTGGTCTTTATAACACCAAGGCCGCCAATATTATCCGGACCTGTCACATCCTGATTGCGCAACACGCTTCACAGGTACCCGACACCCGTGAAGCGCTGGAAGCCCTGCCCGGTGTGGGACGCAAGACCGCCAATGTGATTCTCAACACTGCATTTCGCCACCCCGCCATCGCGGTCGATACCCACATTTTCCGGGTTTCCAACCGCACCGGTATCGCCCCCGGCAAGGATGTGCTGGCAGTGGAAAAAGCCCTGCTGAAGCAGGTACCGAAGGAGTTCCGGCTTGACGCCCATCACTGGCTGATTCTGCTCGGTCGCTATACCTGCGTGGCGCGCAAACCCAGATGCCCGCAGTGCCTGATTGCCGACTTGTGTGATTTCAAGGGGAAAACCCCGTGATCGCAGGACAGGACCGTGACAGTCTGCGCCGTTTCTACCTGCAATGCTGGGACCGTCTGCAAGCCGGTGAATCCTTAAGCCCGCTGGAACAGCAGGTGGCTCAGGTCATTGGTGAACACCCGGAATACCATCACTGGCTCCGGGAAACCGCGCTGGAACGGGAATTCCCGCCGGAACAGGGCGAAAGCAACCCCTTCCTGCACATGGGCCTGCATCTGGGGCTGCGGGAACAGGTGGCCACAGACCGCCCTCCCGGCATCCGGGCCATTTACCTGCAGCTGCAGCAGCAATCCGGCTCCCACGATGCCGAGCACCGCATGATGGAATGCCTGGCCGAAATGCTGTGGCAGGCCCAGCGCGACCAGCGGACACCGGACGAGCAGGCATACCTGGAACAGCTGCAGCGCCTGCCGGGCTGATCCCGAGAAAACCGCAAACCCTTTATTCAGAGGCTTTTCACACCCGGCAGGCTTTTGCTGGTGTATTAACCGGCATATCATGCTTGCCGGCTTTAAAGTCTTCCCGTATCTTGCAGGACAAGGTTCCCTAATCGTCGAACCAGTAACCCGTAACGCAGAATAAGCGTCATTTCAGGGGCAAAAGGAAAGGCACAAACCGGACTCCGGTGCCACACCGTTTTTACGGCAAAACCACTCAGCCAGAAAGCCGGCATCAGGCAATCATTTTCCTGACTGCGCCAAATGGCATTGAATATTGATTAACCCGCTATTCAGAGCAATTATCAATAATCACAAATTCAAGACAAGGAAACGCCTTTATGCCAATATCCATTATCCCGGCATCATTGCCTCCGGAGGAAAACCCATGATCTGTGGCAAAAACTGTGCGATTGCTATCCTGACCCTCATGATCCTGACCGGGCTCGGGTTCTACATCAGCCAGAATTACCTGCTGATGCCGGATGGCAAACCCATGATCCTGATCACCAACAAGGCAGGGGACATGAGCGGCATGGAACAGCGCTCACCCAAGCTGGACCAGCCGGACATGCTGCTGGAAATGCGCGGCGCAGCGGGCAGCGGGTGCCCGGCCGAAGAGGTCTTAAGCGAACAGCAGCTCGGCAGCCTGCCCCAGCAGACTTTCAAAACCCGTCACACCTGGAGCAAGGACGCTGAAACCTTCTCAGGCCCCCTGCTTTCCGATGTCCTGTCACTGTTCTGCCCCGGCAGGGAATTTCGGGAACTGCATTTACGGGCGCTGGACGGTTATGCAATTGACCTTAATTTTCCAACCGTGGAGCGGTATCGTCCCATTGTTGCCCTGACCCTGAATGGCGAACGCATGCGGGTCAGAAACAAGGGACATCTCTGGATCATGGCACCACTGGATGATTACAAGGTTCCTGCCCGCAGCCTGGATGAATTACTGATATGGCAACTGTATCAAATTACGGTGAACGTAACCGAATAATGCCCATCAGGCCAAGGCCCGCTGCCGCTCATACCCTGCACTGGGTATTAAGCCCGATTTTTGCATTTGCCATTTATCTGGCAGTCCTGAATCTCGGATCAACCTATTTCAGGCTGGAGAATTACCAGCGGGAGGCGATCTGGAGTCTGGTGCACCTGAATACCCAGCTTCAGTCCACCCAGCATGACATCCAGCTTTACGGCCTGGGCGAGCTGGCCGTCAAATCCCTGCGGACCCGTTATGAACTGTTGTGGAGCAAGTTTGACATTACCCTCAACAATATCGAGCAGGACAACATGCTGGGAGAAATCAGCGGTCTGCATCAGGCCATTGATGCGTCTTTCGATGAGTTCAAGGCCATGGAAAGCCGCATCTATTCCGGCGAGACCATTGCCCCGGAGGTTCTGGACAAGTGGATTGCCAGCCTCAGCCACTCGCATGAAATCATCAACCGCTTCCTGCTGCACGAGGTGGCCGATGCCGATGGCAGCTACAGCAAATCCTCCTGGCACACACTGCTGAAATCCCTGTATCTGGTGGCGGCAGCCAGCCTGCTGTTTTTTGTACATATCGGCTACCTGCTGCTGACCCTGATGCGCGAGCGTTCCGACAACCTGTTCCAGCTCAGCCATGACTCCCTGACCGGGCTGGCCAACCGCAACCATGCCATGAGCATGCTGGATGAATTCTGCCGTGAACACATGTTCTTCACCCTGGCCATTATTGACCTGAACGAATTCAAGCAGGTCAATGATGTACACGGACACCCGGCAGGCGACCAGATACTGATGCACCTGTCAAACGAGTTTCGGGAAACCCTGAGTCACTACGGACTGGTCGGACGGCTGGGGGGGGATGAGTTCATCTGGCTGGTGAATACCACGGACCGGGAGCTGGTGGCGCGCTACTTCCAGAAACTGCTGGAGCGGCTGAGCCAGCCCTACCTGCTCAATGAGCACCAGCTTTACCTGCGCCTGAGTGCCGGTGCCACCACCTGCCATGGTGACAACCCCAACCCCAAAAGCCTGATGGCACAGGCTGATGCCGCCATGTACAGCGCCAAGAAAGCCCGTTCTCCGGACATTTCCTGGTACAAGCCGGAGCAGTCCCTGGAAAAAAGCCTCAGCAGCATTATCGGTATTTTCTAAAGCACAGCCGCCCTGACAGCAGAAATCAGGAAACAGGAACGGCCTGCCTGTCATGCCCCTCTGAGCACTCTTGTTCCGGGCGCTCCGGTACGACTGTCCTACACCGCCAGACCAGAACACCATCCGAACCATCGATCGGGAATCAGAAATCAACTCACTCCCGCTCAGGGGGTTGTCACCGGGCGTCCCTCCGCCTTCCAGCCCCGGATGCCTCCCGTCACATTGTAGACCCTGGAATAACCGGCACCGGCCAGCAGGCGTGCACCGACGGCGGAGCGGTTGCCGGTACGGCAGATCAGCGCCACCGGCTGTCCTTCCGGTGCCAGTTTGCGGACACCGGCTTCAAAGCCGGGCACCACCCCGCCCCTGGCATCAAACAGGGTCAGGGTCTTGCTGCCTGCGACAATACCGGTTTCGCGCCATTCTTCCGGACGCCGAATGTCAATCAGCGTCACGCCCTGCTGCTGCAGGGCAGCCAGCCCCGCAGGGTCGACATCCCTAATGGTACCCGATGCCACCGCCCGGCTGTCCGGTGCCGCATCGGCCACCGCCGGTGACTTCGTGCCACTGTTGCATCCGGCCAGCATGACGGTCAGCAATGCCATCATCATGAAATACATTGATTTGCCAATTTTCATCTGCCTTTGCCTTCCCTTTGCTTTTTCTTCAAAACTGCTGAATCCACAGTATAGCCCCTGTGGATCAGGGTACCATATCCCCGAATCGCCAATATTCAGGGTGATTTCATACAATCTCATTCAAATTCTGCTTTTAGTGCTTACTTTTAAGACAAAAAACTGCCTTTTGTAGACAAAAAAACAGAAAACACTGTTATTCCCCTGCTGTTCTGCTAAAATGTGTGCATCGATTGTCGACAATATGGAGAAAAGGATGACTGCGGAGTCTGAGGAGGAGAAGACGCTGTCAGACCGGGCTTCCACACGCCTGACCCATGCCATTATTACCGGAGAGCTGGCACAGGGTCAAAAGTTGAGTGAGGCCGAACTGGCGACCCGTTTCGGTATCAGTCGCGGTCCGCTGCGGGAAGCCATCCGGCGACTGGAAGGCATGCGTCTGGTCAAGCGCATTCCGCATGCGGGTGCCAGGGTTGTCACCCTGAACAAGACCATGATGGCGGAATTGTACCGGGTTCGTGAAGCACTGGAAGGTATGGCCTGCCGGCTGGCAGCGGAGCAGATGAGCAGTACCGAAGTGGCCAGCCTGTTTGAACTGCTGGCCGAGCACGAGTCCCAGATCGAAGCCGCCGAAGGCCGGGAATACCTGCAGAGTGAGGGCGATTTTGATTTTCACTACCACATTGCGCTGGGCAGCCGTAACCAGATGCTTATTGACCTGCTGGCCGGGGATATGTACCAGCTGCTGCGCATGTGCCGCTACAAGACCGGCACCATGCACAAGCGCCCGCAGCTGGCCCTGAACCAGCACCGCCAGATCACGGAAGCCATCGCCAACCGGGATGGTGATCTGGCCGAACTGCTCATGCGCCGCCACATCAGCGGTGCTTGGAAAACCATCAGTCAGGATATGGATGATTACTCATGACCCAAACCAAACAGACACTTGCACTTGCCCCCGGCCGGAAATTTCGCCTTGCCGTTGAGGAAAACCACCCGCTCCAGGTTGTGGGTGCCATCACGGCTTATGCAGGCAGAATGGCGGAAGCCAGCGGCTTTCAGGCGCTGTATATCTCCGGCGGCGGTGTCGCGGCCAACTCGCTGGGCATCCCGGATCTGGGTATCAGCACCATGGAAGACGTTCTGATTGATGCCCGCCGCCTGACCGAGGCCACGACCCTGCCGGTGCTGGTGGACATTGATACCGGCTGGGGGGGCGCTTTCAATATTGCCCGGACCATCCGTTCGTTTGAAAAGGTCGGTGTGGCAGCCGTTCACATTGAGGACCAGGTTGGCACCAAACGCTGCGGCCACCGCCCCGGCAAGGAAGTCGTCAGTCGCGGCGAAATGGTCGACCGTGTCAAGGCTGCGGTTGATGCCCGCCGCGATGACAGTTTTGTCATTATGGCCCGTACCGATGCACTGGCCGTGGAAGGCATCAATGCCGCCATTGACCGTGCCTGTGCCTATGTCGAAGCCGGTGCGGACATGATTTTCCCGGAGGCCATGACCGAGCTGCCCATGTACCGGCAGTTCCGCACGGCGGTTGGCGTACCGATTCTGGCCAATATCACCGAGTTCGGCTTTACGCCCCTCTTTACCTGTGAAGAGCTGGCTTCGGTGAATGTGGATATGGTGCTGTACTGCTGCGGCGCCTACCGCGCCATGAACGCTGCAGCGCTGAAGGTCTATCAGGCCATCCGTGCAGAAGGCACCCAGAAAAATGTGGTTGACATCATGCAGTCACGCACCGATCTGTACAAATACCTCGATTACCATGCCTACGAGCAGAAACTGGACCAGTTGTTCGCCCAGCGCGATGCGGAATAAGAATCAGCGGTGAAACAGCCAGCGGGAACCGGTAGTCTCTGCCGGTCTGGTCTGCCCACAGCGCCACAACAGCCAATCACCGAATATTTGCAACAGGAGATGACAGACATGTCAGCAGACACAAAAGGCAGAGCGAAGAAATCCGTCGCCCTGTCAGGCGCCAAAGCCGCCAACACGTCCATCTGTACCGTCGGCAGTGCGGGCAATGACCTGCATTACCGCGGCTATGACATTCTCGATTTTGCCGAGCAGGCGACGTTTGAAGAAATTGCCTATCTGCTGATCAACGGCCACCTGCCCAACGGCCCGGAGCTGAAAGCCTACGTCAAGTACCTGCAGTCGCTGCGCGGCCTGCCGATGCCGGTGAAGCGGGCGCTGGAAGCCCTGCCGCCGTCGGCGCATCCGATGGATGTGCTGCGTACCGGCTGCTCGATTCTCGGCACCTGCCTGCCGGAGCGCGAGGAACACCCGGAAGCGGAAGCCCGCGCCATCATCAACCGCCTGATGGCCAGTTTCGGCTCCATGCTGATGTACTGGTATCACTACGCGGTCAACGGCAAGGCCATCAATGTGGAAACCGATGACGCGACCATTGGCGGGCACATCCTGCACCTGCTGCACGGCAAGCCGCCACGGGAATCCTGGGTCCGCGCCATGCACACTTCGCTGATCCTGTATGCCGAGCACGAACTGAATGCCTCCACCTTTACGGCACGGGTCATTGCCGGGACCGGCTCTGATGTCTACTCATCCATTGCCGGTGCCATCGGCGCGCTGCGCGGTCCAAAGCATGGCGGTGCAAACGAGTTCGCCAGTCGCATCCAGAAGCGCTACAGTTCACCGGCCGAAGCGGAAGCCGACATCCGCGAGCGCATGGAGCGCAAGGAGATCATCATCGGCTTCGGCCACCCGGTCTACACCATCGGCGACCCGCGCAATGAAGTCATCAAGCGTGTCGCCAAACAGCTGTCGGAAGAAAACGGCGATACCACCATGTATGATGTGGCCGACCGGCTGGAAGCGGTGATGTGGGAAATGAAGAAGATGTTTGCCAACCTGGACTGGTTCTCTGCCGTCTCCTACGAGCAGATGGGCGTGCCCACCGACATGTTCACCCCGCTGTTCGTGATCGCACGCATGTCCGGCTGGGGCGCACACGTCATCGAGCAGCGCCAGGACGGCAAGATCATCCGTCCGAGCGCACATTACACCGGTCCGGAAAACCTCGACTGGGTACCACTGGAAAAACGCAGATTTCACCTGCGCGACTATTGAGGATCAGGGCTGCATGAATACCGAATACCGTAAACCCCTGCCGGGCACCGGGCTGGACTATTTCGACACCCGTGCGGCAGTCGAAGCCATTCAGCCCGGTGCCTGGGACAAACTGCCCTACACGTCCAAAGTGCTGGCGGAACAACTGGTGCGTCGCTGTGAGCCGGGAATGCTGACCGACTCGCTGCGGCAGCTGATTGAGCGCAGGCGTGACCTGGACTTTCCCTGGTATCCGGCGCGTGTGGTGTGTCACGACATTCTTGGCCAGACCGCACTGGTGGACCTTGCGGGGCTGCGTGATGCCATTGCCGAACAGGGTGGCGACCCGGCGCTGGTCAACCCGGTAGTACCAACCCAGCTGATTGTCGACCATTCGCTGGCGGTGGAAGCCCCCGGCTTCGACCCGGACGCCTTTCGCAAGAACCGCGAAATCGAAGACCGTCGCAATGAAGACCGCTTCCATTTTATTGAATGGACCAAGACGGCATTCAAGAACGTTGACGTGATTCCCGCCGGGAACGGCATCATGCACCAGATCAACCTGGAAAAAATGTCACCGGTGGTGCAGGTGCGTGACGGGGTGGCCTTCCCGGACACCTGTGTCGGTACCGACTCCCACACCCCGCATGTTGACTCACTGGGCGTCATTGCCATCGGTGTCGGCGGGCTGGAAGCCGAAACCGTGATGCTCGGGCATCCGTCCATGATGCGGCTGCCGGATATTGTCGGCGTGAGGCTGAGCGGCAAGCGCAAACCGGGTATCACCGCCACTGATATTGTGCTGGCCATTACCGAATTCCTGCGTAAAGAGCGGGTGGTGGGCGCGTATGTGGAATTCTTCGGCGCAGGTGCGGACAGCCTCACCATCGGTGATCGTGCCACCATTTCCAACATGACCCCGGAATTCGGTGCGACCGCTGCCCTGTTCTATATCGACGGCCAGACCATCGATTACCTGAAGCTGACCGGGCGTGAGCCTGAACAGGTGGCACTGGTGGAAAACTATGCCAAAACCACCGGTCTGTGGGCGGATCAGATGAAGGCAGCAGAATACGAGCGCGTGCTGGCGTTTGACCTGTCCAGCGTAGTGCGCAATATGGCCGGGCCATCCAACCCGCATCGCCGCCTGCCGACCTCTGCACTGACAGAACGCGAAATTGCCGGTGAGGCCAAACTGAAAGCGGCCAAAGCTGAAGAAGCCCGGGGGCTGATGCCGGACGGTGCGGTCATTATTGCCGCGATCACCTCCTGTACCAACACCTCCAACCCGCGCAATGTGGTGGCTGCCGGGCTGCTGGCACAAAAAGCCAATGCGCTGGGACTGGTGCGCAAGCCCTGGGTCAAGTCCTCTTTCGCCCCCGGTTCCAGGGTGGCCGAGCTGTACCTGAAGGCAGCGGGCCTGCTGCCGGAACTGGAAAAGCTCGGTTTCGGCATTGTCGCCTTCGCCTGCACCACCTGCAACGGCATGTCCGGTGCGCTCGACCCGAAAATCCAGCAGGAAATCATCGAACGCGACCTGTACGCCACGGCCGTGCTGTCCGGCAACCGCAATTTCGATGGCCGTATTCACCCGTATGCCAAACAGGCATTTCTGGCTTCCCCGCCGCTGGTGGTGGCTTATGCCATTGCCGGGACCCTGCGTTTTGACATTGAAAACGACGCACTGGGCATGGACAAAAACGGCAGGCCGGTGACACTGAAAGACATCTGGCCCACGGATGAGGAAATCGATGCCATCGTGGCCGAATATGTCAGGCCGGAGCAGTTCCGGCAGGTCTACATTCCGATGTTCGATCTGGGTCAGGCCGAGGAGGCAAAAAGCCCGCTGTATGACTGGCGGCCCCTGTCGACCTACATCCGCCGCCCGCCGTACTGGGAAGGTGCACTGGCGGGTGAACGCAGCCTCAGGGGCATGCGCCCGCTGGCCGTGCTGCCGGACAATATCACCACCGACCACCTGTCACCATCCAATGCCATCCTGAGGGACAGTGCAGCGGGGGAATACCTGCATAAAATGGGCCTGCCGGAAGAGGATTTCAATTCCTACGCCACCCACCGGGGGGACCACCTGACGGCACAGCGCGCCACCTTCGCCAACCCGAAGCTGATCAATGAAATGGCCGTGGTGGACGGGCAGGTACAACAAGGCTCGCTGACCCGCGTGGAGCCGGAGGGCAAGGTGATGCGCATGTGGGAGGCGATTGAAACCTACATGCAGCGGACCCAGCCGCTGATTATTATTGCCGGGGCCGACTACGGGCAAGGCTCATCACGTGACTGGGCCGCCAAGGGGGTGCGTCTGGCCGGGGTGGAGGCCATTGTCGCCGAGGGCTTCGAGCGTATCCACCGCACCAATCTGGTCGGCATGGGGGTATTGCCGCTGGAGTTCAAACCCGGTGACACGCGCAAAACCTACGCCATCGATGGTTCGGAAACCTTTGATGTGGAAGGTGAACTGGCCCCGCATGCCGAGCTGACCGTGGTCATGCAGCGCCGGAACGGTGAAACTGTGCAGATACCGGTCACCTGCCGTCTGGATACGGCTGCCGAAGTCCGGGTGTACAAGGCGGGCGGCGTGTTGCAGCGCTTTGCACAGGATTTTCTGGAATCAAAAGCAGTCTAGCTGTTTTATCCCCCAGCACAAGGGCGTATGCTTGCCCCTCCCCATGGGGCAGGCGATGGGTGGAGGAGCATGACGGGTAACAACAGAGGAACAGTATGTCTCAGGTCCCACAAATCAGAATCCCGGCCACCTATATGCGTGGCGGTACCTCCAAGGGGGTGTTTTTCCGTCTGGAAGACCTGCCGGAAGCGGCACGGGTAGCGGGCAAGGCGCGTGACAGGCTGTTTCAGCGCGTAATCGGCAGCCCCGATCCTTACGCCGCCCATATCGACGGCATGGGGGGAGCGACTTCCTCAACCTCCAAATGCGTGATCATCGCCCCCACCACACGCCCCGATCATGATGTGGATTACCTCTACGGCCAGATCGCCATCGACAAGGATTTTGTCGACTGGAGCGGCAACTGCGGCAATCTCTCCACCGCTGCCGGGGCCTTTGCGATTCATGCCGGTTACGTTGATCCGGCCCGCATTCCACAAGATGGCATCTGCACCGTGCGGGTATGGCAGGCAAATATCAACAAGACCATTATCGCCCATGTACCGATCAGCCATGGCCAGGTGCAGGAAACCGGTGATTTCGAGCTGGACGGCGTGACCTTTCCGGCGGCGGAAATCAGGCTGGAGTTTCTTGATCCTTCGGATGAGGGCGAGGATGGCGGCAGCCTGTTCCCGACCGGCAACCGGGTGGACAGGCTCGAGGTACCCGGTGTGGGCAGTTTCCCGGCCACCCTGATCACGGCGGGCATCCCGACCATTTTTGTCAATGCGGTTGACATCGGCTATACCGGAACCGAACTGCGCGAAGCCATCAATGGCGATCCTGCCGCACTGGAACGTTTCGAGAAAATACGCGTAGCCGGTGCCTTGCGCATGGGGCTGATCAGGACACCGGCGGAAGCTGCCACCCGCCAGCACACCCCCAAGATTGCCTTTGTCGCCCCCTCCAGGGATTATGCGGCATCCAGCGGCAGGGCCATTGCCGCCACGGAAGTCGACCTGCTGGTCCGTGCCCTGTCAATGGGCAAGCTGCATCATGCCATGATGGGCACGGCAGCAGTCGCCATCAGCGCTGCAGCGGCAGTACCCGGTACGCTGGTGAATCTGGCTGCCGGTGGTGGTGAACGCCACTCCGTGCGTTTCGGACACCCGTCCGGCGTCCTGCGCGTGGGTGCGGAAGCCCGGCAGGTCAATGGCGAGTGGGTCGTCACCAAGGCGATCATGAGCCGCAGCGCACGCATCCTGATGGAAGGCTGGGTACGGATTCCGGGTGATTATGACTGAAGCACTCCGCTCCCCGGTGCAGAACGGCTGCTCCAGCAGCATTACCAGCTCTGGTGAGTGACGGTTTTTCCAGCAATGGCCTGTCGCGGCTCAAACAATACTGAAAATCAAGCGGTGGGCAGGCAGATCAAGGTAGCTGCCAGTTGACACTATGTGCCAAGACCTGTGTGATCATCGGCTCTACAGTCATGTTAAACTCCCGCAGGCACATCAGGTGCTACGGAGTTTGATACAGGAGCGAGTCGATCAATGAAGATTCATGGTGAGGCCCGACTCCCATACGCGCCAACTTAAGCCCTAATCATCTGAGTTAACTTGAAAAGACCGGTCGTGGCAACCACATGAATAGCTTTTACCAACCAAAGTGAAGGCCACCATGCAGTTACCACGAGCTATTGTCAAATCTTGGTGTATGAGGATTCATTGATCAAGCAGCCATCCGGTCAGTGTTTTCCATTTCAACCCCATCCTTAAAACGGTGCTGCCAGAGTGGGCCATAAAAACCTGCCCGCATCAGCCGGTTCGGGCTACAATTGCCATTTTCCCAATCAACCACTACCGCCCCATGGACCTGAAAAATTTTGAGCAGCAAATCAACCCCGTCATCATGGAACGGGGACGTGACTACGCCAGCAACGGGCGGGTCAACAATCTGGAGGAAACCGAGACCGATTTCTGGCAGGCCTGGGTGGAAGGCTCCGATACCTATGATGTCGAAATCGGCCTGCAAGGCCGGCAGATCACGCATTACAGCTGTACCTGCCCCTATGATCAGGGTCCGGTCTGCAAACACGTTGCGGCCACTCTGCTGCTCATCGCCCGTCAAGAAAACAGCCCGGCCAACTCGGCTCCAAAACAGAAAAAGCTTTCCAAAGCCGCCCAGCTCAGCTGCATACTGGAACAGCTGGAACGCAGCGAGCTGGAACAATACATCCGGGAGACACTCAGGGATCGTCACCAGCTGAATGCCTTTCTGCTGCGCTATCAGCACCTGAGCGGCAGCCGGGAGCCGGTTGCCAAACGTTTCCGGCAACAATTTGAGTCCATTGCCCGCAAACATGCCGACCGGGGTTTCATCGACTACCGCAGTGCCCGGCATTTCAGCACCGAAGTCGACACACTGCTTGATAATCTGGCCCTGGTCCCCAGCCCGAACGACCGAATGGAAGCCTGTTACAGCATCGCCGAAGCACTGGCTTCGGACATTGCCAATGCCATTGATGATTCGGATGGCACCCTGGGCGGTATCATGCACCAAATGACAAAGATACTGGAGACAGCCTGGCCCCAGCTGTCGGCGACCGAACGGCAACACGGCTTTGAACAGGTACTGCGCCTGCGCTTTAACAGCGAACTGGATAACTACGGGCTGGCTGACGAGTTGCCCGGCCTGACCCGGAGCTGGGCCAGCCATCATCCGGAATTTCGGGAGCCACTCCTGCAAACCCTGACCCGTGTTTCCGACAAGCCCCGCAATGAGTGGCAATACCAGTCCCTGCTGCGGGAAAAGGTGAAACTGCTGCAGGACTGGGATCGTGGTGCCGAGGCCATGGAACTGGCCCGGACCCATGCCCAAATTCCCGAACTGCGCCGACTGCTGGTGGATCAGGCACTGACCCATGGCGACAGCAAAACGGCCAAAGCGCTGGTCGAGGAAGGCATTCGTATCGCTACCCAGCAACGACATCCCGGAACCGTCAATCAATGGCACCAGAAACTGCTCGAAATTGCCCGTCAGGATGATGACCTGCCTGCCATTCGCTCATACCTGGAAACCCTGCTGCAGAATAACCGCTTTGAGCTGGGTATTTTCCGGCAGCTCAAGGCCACCTATCCGGCAGCAGAATGGCCAGCGATGTGGCCGGTTTATTACCGGAAAATGCTGGACCAGAACATTAATGCCGCCAGTCTGGCAGCCATTCTGGATGCGGAGAATGAACTGGAAAACCTGTTCAAACTGGTCCTGAAACAGGAACAGGGTGCCATCCACCTGCTGCGGCAATATACCCGGCGGCTGGCCACTGCCTTCCCGGAAGAAATGGTCGCCACCTGGGTACGGGCCATCCGGATCGAATTGCGCCAGGCCGGCAAAACAGTCTATCAACAGGCCGCAAAAGACCTGCAACAGCTGGCCACCCTGCCCGGTGGCAAGGCAGCACAGCAGGAGCTGCTGCAGCAGTTGCGTCAGGAATACAAAAACCGCAGAGCCATGCTGACGATTTTTGACCAGGCTTTAGGGAAAGCCTGACCGGACGGCCAGGCTGACGATCTGATCACTTACCGGGCTGTCGCCGGCTCCTGAACCAGACGGCGCTGTGGCGTGGCATCCAGTACCCGCAGCTCCGGGGCATGAATAATCTCGATTTCCAGCAGGTGCGAATGCAGGCGGCGGATATTGACATGATGACCACGGGCACGTTCTTCCTGCCGGATATGCAGGGCTTGTGCCTCGGTAAAATTTCCACGCAGGGTTTCAATATGCATTGTCAGGATTTCCGGCAGTTCTGTTATGATTGGCCGCTCTGGCTGTAAAGCCGTTGCTATGACACTGGCCCCCAGTTTAGCCAGTCAGACGCCACGGGTCAGCTTTCCCGGACAAGCGCACGCACACTCTACAAGGACTCCCTTTCATGCGTATCCAAGACCAGGCACTGGCCCTGCTGGTGGCTTTCATCTGGGGCACCAATTTTGTTTTCATCCGTCAGGGGCTGGATGAGCTACCACCATTCTGGTTCGCTACTCTGCGCTTCTTTTTTTCCGCCTTCCCGCTGATCCTGATCCTGCCACGTCCGCAGGTACCCTGGCGCATGCTTGCCGCCTACGGCTTCTTTATCGGCTTCGGGCAATTCGGGCTGCTGTTCTGGGCCATGCGCGACAATATCGCACCGGGACTGGCTTCACTGGTGATCCAGAGTCAGGTGTTCATCACCATTCTGCTGGCAGCGGTACTGTTCCACGAGACAGTCCGGCAGCGGCAGAAGCTGGCCCTGCTGGTCTGCCTCAGCGGCCTGCTGCTGATCGGGGTCTTCACCGACGGCCAGACCACGGTCACGGGCCTGATGGTCACCCTGCTGGCAGCGACCGGCTGGGCCTGCGGCAATCTGGTCATCAAACGCGTGGGCAAGGTCAATATCATCGCCTTTCTGGCCTGGTCATCGCTGTTTGCGATTCCACCGCTGCTGTTCATGGCACTGCTGCTGGAAGGCCCGGCCCGGATCATGGAATCCACCCGCCATGCCAGCCTGCACGCCTGGAGCGTGGTACTGTGGCAGACGGTGGGTAATACCCTGATCGGCTACGGGCTGTGGAATACGCTCCTGCACCGCTATCCGGCAGCACTGGTCACACCCTGGGCCCTGATGGTGCCGGTCTTCGGCATGAGTGCCTCCAGCCTGCTGCTGGGTGAGCCGATGCCCTGGTGGAAGCTGGTGGCCAGTGCACTGATTCTGGCCGGGCTGGTGCTGAATCTGGGGGGACGGGGACGGCGGAAAACGTGACCGGCTCAGTATGTACCGGATTTACCGGCCTGACCGGTCTTTATCCCTGATCCCCCGACGGCGGGACCGCAGGTACGGGCAGCTCGCCTGCTGCCACACAGACAAACAGGGGCGCATACGGCTCTTCCCCGCTCTGCACCACCTCGATCAGTCGGGCCTTGAGCAATTCCAGCAGCGCCATCAGGGTCACAACCAGCCCGCGTCGCCCCTCGGTCAGGGTGAAAAGGTCGGAAAACGGGGCCTGTGGGCGTACCTGCAGCATGCCGAGAATCCGGGTCATGCGCTCCCGGATCGACAGGTGCTCACGCCGGACCTGATGGCTGGAAAGCATTTCTGCCCGCTGCAGCAGCACCTGAAACGCCAGCAGCAGCTCACGCAGCTCAAGCGCCGGCGGCGGGCGGGGCGGCAGGGGAAAATCGGCCGCTGTCCGTACCGGCCAGCAATCACGCTCCAGACGCGGCAGTCCGTCCAGCAAGATCGCGGCCTGCTTGCACTGCTCATACGCCTGCAGACGCCGAACCAGCTCGGCACGCGGGTCCTCTTCCTCCTCTTCGGTGGTCTGGCGCGGCAACAGCAGGCGTGACTTGATTTCCGCCAGCATCGCGGACATGAGCAGGTATTCTGCCGCCAGGTCCAGGCGTGTGGCTTTCATCATTTCCACATAAACCATGTACTGGGCGGTAATTTCGGCAACCGGAATGTCACAGATGTCCAGATTCTGCCGCCGGATCAGGTAGAGCAGCAGGTCCAGCGGCCCTTCAAAGGCTTCCAGAATGACTTCCAGTGCCTCCGGTGGAATATAGAGGTCTTCGGGGAGTACCGAAACCGGCTCCCCCCGTACCCGTGCCAGCGGGATTTCCTTCTGGACAACGGTCATGCCTGCGCTCTGCTGCCGCTCAGAACCGGATCAGAAGCATCAGCGGTGATGCGTGAAGCGCATGGCTTCCAGCACATCATTCAGGGTTTCACGGGCCACCTGCCGGGCGGCCTCGGAGCCCTGCTTGAGAATGGCACGCACCCTGCCGGGGTCGGCTTCCAGTGCGGCAGCCCGTTCCTGGATCGGCTGGAGCTCGGCCTGTACGGCCTCGATGACCGGGCGCTTGCAATCAATACAGCCGATACCGGCACTGCGGCAGCCTTCACCGACCCACTGCCGGGTTGCATCGTCGCTGTAGATTTCGTGGAACTGCCATACCGGACAATGGTCCGGATTGCCCGGATCATGACGCCGCACTCTGGCCGGGTCGGTGGGCATGGTACGAATCTTGCGCTCGACCTCCTCGGGCGTATCCCGCAGCGGAATGGTATTTCCGTAGGATTTGGACATCTTCTGCCCGTCCAGCCCCGGCATGCGGGCCGCTTTCGTCAGGGCCGCCCTGGGTTCGGGCAGAATCACCTTGCCGGAACCATCCAGATACCCGAACAGGCGCTCACGATCACCAATGGAAATATTCTGCTGCCCGGCCAGCAGGGCCCGTGCCTTTTCCAGTGCCTCTGCATCCCCCTGCTCCTGATACTGGCGGCGCAGTTCACGGTAGAGTTTTGCAGATTTTTTACCCATTTTGCCGGCTGCCTGCTCGGCACGGGCCTCAAAATCCGGCTCGCGCCCATAAAGATGGTTGAAACGGCGGGCAATCTCGCGCGTGATTTCAACATGCGCCACCTGATCCTCGCCCACCGGCACCAGATCGGCCTTGTACATCAGGATATCCGCCGACTGCAGCAGGGGATAACCCAGAAAGCCGTAAGTCGCCAGATCACGTTCGCGCAGCTTTTCCTGCTGATCCTTGTAGGTCGGCACTCGCTCCAGCCAGCTCAGCGGTGTCATCATCGACAGCAGCAGGTGCAGCTCGGCATGCTCGGGCACCATGGACTGTACAAAAACGGTGGCCGAAGCCGGATTGATACCGGCAGCCAGCCAGTCGATTGCCATTTCCCCGACATTTGCGGCGATACCGTCCGGTGTTTCGTAATGGGTGGTCAGGGCATGCCAGTCCGCCACGAAGAAAAAGCACTCGTGGTTCATCTGCATTTCCACCCAGTTTTTCAGCACGCCATGGTAATGCCCCAGATGCAGCCGCCCGGTCGGGCGCATACCGGATAACACCCGCAGGTTCGGTGATGGTTGGGTACTCACTTGCTCACTCCCTTCATATCCAGAACAGGAAAACAGTCTGTAAAACGCTGCCCAGTGCCTGGATGACCGGCCACAGGATACGGCTCAGGATGCCACTGGCCAGCAGCGCCAGCACAATCAGGAAACCGAACGGCTCCACCCGGCTCAATGCATTCGCCGGCCCCGGCGGCAGCAACCCGGCCAGCACCCGCCCGCCATCCAGCGGTGGAATCGGCAGCAGGTTGAACACCATCAGCAGCAGGTTGATGGTAACGCCTACCTGGGCCATGGACATGAAGCCCTGCCCGACAGACGAGTCGTGCCCCAGCACGGCAAATATTCCCAGCAGCAGGGTCCAGCCACAGGCCATCAGCAGATTGGCCCCCGGTCCTGCCGCCGCCACCAGCACCATGTCACGCCGGTAATGGCGCAGATTGCGGAAATTCACCGGCACCGGCTTGGCCCAGCCAAACAGAAAAGGCGAACCCAGCAACAGCAGAATGGCCGGAATGGCAACAGTACCGACCGGATCAATATGGCGTATCGGATTCAGCGACAGCCGCCCCAGCATTTCCGCCGTCTTGTCACCCAGACGGCTGGCCATCCAGCCATGGGCCACCTCATGCAGGGTAATGGCGAACAGGACCGGAATGGCCCCCACAGCCAGGGCATAGATAACTGCCTGCAGATCAAAATTCTCAAACATGTCAATGCTCCACCAACCAGCCCAAAGACCCCTTGCCCTCACGCAGTATTTCCGGACGTTCCCCCATCAGGTCCACAACCGTCGTCGGTTCATGCCCGCAAAAGCCGCCATCAATGACCAGATCCACGGCATGCTCCAGCTGCAGGCGGATTTCATACGGATCGGTCATGGGCAGCTCCTCACCCGGCATGATCAGGGTACTGGACATCAGGGGCTCATCCAGCTCCTGCAGAACGGCCTGGGTCACGATATGATCGGGAACGCGCAGACCGATGGTCTTGCGCCGCGGATTCTGCAGGCGTCTGGGCACCTCCCGACTGGCCTTGAGAATAAAGGTATAAGGCCCCGGTGTCAGCATTTTCAGCAAACGGTAGTTGATATTGTCCACCACCGCATAACGGGCAATTTCCGACAGGTCACGGCAGACCAGGGTGAAATTGTGCCTGTCATTCAGACGCCGGATGCGCTGAATGCGCTCCATGGCTCCCTTGTCGCCCAGTGAACAGCCGATGGCATAGCTGGAATCGGTCGGGTAAACCACCACACCCCCCTGACCGATGATCTCGACCGCCTGCCGGATCAGCCGCTTCTGGGGATTGTCGGGATGAATCTCGAAATACTGGCTCATAAGACATACGTCTTGAAAAAGGAGGGATTGTACAGCTTGATGGCCGGAAATACAGGCCATGACAGCGGTTTCAACCTCACGAAAGCAGGAGATTGTCGCCATCTGTTCGTTTCCTGTGCGATACTGCTGCACCTGAATCCCGTTTTACGGACACAGAATCATGTTATATGCCATTGTTGGTGAAGATGTTGAAGACAGCCTGAAACAGCGGCTTGCAGCGCGCCCGGCTCACCTTGAGCGCCTGCACCACCTGCGTGACCAGGGGCGTCTGGTGCTCGCCGGCCCGACACCGGCCATTGACAGTGATGATCCGGGTAGCGCAGGATTCAGCGGTAGCGTTGTTATCGCGGAATTCGGGTCTCTGAAAGAAGCCCGGGCCTGGGCCGATGCCGATCCCTATGTCGCCGCTGGCGTCTATCGGCAGGTAAGCGTAAAACCATTCAAAAAAGTATTACCATGAGGAAAAAAAGCAACATGCGAAATAAAATCATCCCGGCCGTTATCGGCAGTCTGATTGGCGTCTCCCTGACCCTGAGTTCCAGCCTGCTGCTGGCCGCTGATGAAGCAAAGCCGGCGGAGGACTCAACAAACATCATCGCCATTGTCAACGGCGTGGATATTGACCGCAGCACACTGGATGCAGTGCTGGAAATGGCCAAGCGTTCGGGCAGCAATGCACCGATTGATGAGCGTGCCCTGCTGGATGACCTGATCCTGACCGAGCTGGCACGTCAGGAAGCCAAAAAATCCGGGCTGGCCGAGCGTGATGATGTCAAGGCCAAGGTAGCCAACTTTGAGGACAAGCTGATCCTGAACACCTGGATGCAGGAAAAGGCAGCCGCTTTGGACATTTCCGATGACGAGCTGAAGGCGGCCTATGAGGCCCGTATCGCCGACATGCCCAGAATCGAATACAAGGCCCGCCACATTCTGGTCAAGAGCGAGGATGAAGCAAAGGCGGTTATCGAAGAACTGAAAGGCGGCAAGGACTTTACCGAGCTGGCCAGGGAAAAATCCACCGGTCCTTCCGGTCCCATGGGTGGCGACCTGGGCTGGTTCAAGCCCCAGAGCATGGTGCAGCCGTTCGCGGAAGCCGTTATCGCCATGAAACCCGGTGATGTCAGCAAGGAGCCGGTCCAGACCCAATTCGGCTGGCACGTGATCAAGCTGGAAGAGCAGCGCGATGTCAAACTGCCCGAGCTGGAAACCATGAAGCCGCAGCTGCGTCGCCAGCTGGAGCAGGAAAAAATGCGTGAATACATGGACAAGCTTCAGGCTGAATCCGACGTCAAGGTACTGCTGACGGAGAAAGCCGAACCGGCCCCGGCAGCCGGTGAGGACAAGGACGACACGGAAGAAGGCGGGGATTCCGCTCCCGGCACTGAATAAACCCGGTAGCCGGGTAATAAAACGCAGCGGACCACTCTTGGCGGGGTGGTCCGGCGAGCGAGGAGCAGAGCATGAAACCAGAATGGAAACAGTTTCTGACCAACCAGGGCGCAGAATTTGACGCCGGGCAGTTGCTGCATTTCGGCAATCCGGAGCGGGAACGCCGCATCCCCCCTCAAGGGGCCATCCTCTGTGACCTGTCCCACATCGGCCTGATCAGTGTCAATGGGGCGGATACCCGTGAGTTCCTGCAGGGCCAGCTCAGCAACGACATCAGCAGGGTCAGCGCGCAACAGGCGCAGCTCAGTTCCTACAGTACCCCCAAGGGCCGGGCCATCACCGAATTCCAGATCATGGAGCGTCAGGGAACCCTCTATCTGTCCCTGGCACGCGACAATCTGGAGGCCGTACTCAAACGCCTGCGCCTGTATGTATTGCGCGCCAAAGTCACGCTGGAAGATGCGACCGAAAGTCTGGTGCATTTCGGGTACGCCGATCCGCGTGGCGACCAGCGCCTGGCAGCCGCTCTCGGTACGGCCCCGGAGCAGGTGCTGAATGTTGTACAGAATGGTGACCTGACCATTATCCGGCGTCCGGCCTCCGTGCCGCGTTTCGAGATATTCGGTGAACTGGATGCAGCCTGCAGCCTATGGGAGAAGTTGGGCGTGCATGCTGCCGGTGTCGGGCCGGGCGGCTGGAATCATTTCGAGATTGAAGCCGGGATTCCGCACCTCAATGCCGCCAGTACCGAGGCTTGGGTCCCCCAGATGCTCAACCTGCACCTGATTGATGGCATCAGCTTCACCAAAGGCTGCTTTCCCGGTCAGGAAATCGTGGCACGGTTGCAATACCTGGGTGACAACAAGCGCCTGACTTACCATCTGGGCATTGAAGGCTTCGAGTTGCCGCCGGTGGGGACGGTCATCAGTACCCCGGAGGGCAGTGAGGCCGGCAAAATCCTCAACACGGCCCACAACCCGGACGGTCAGGTAGAAGCCCTTGCCGTGCTGAAAACGACTGCCACTCAGACAGCCTTGCAGCTTGACGGACGCAAGGTCAGCATCCTGCCCCTGCCTTATGCACTGGAATCCCAAGGATGAAGCCGCGATGAAGCCGGTGCCCATGCAGCCTTTGCAGTCCTTCCGCTCCCGGTCACCGGCTACCTGAATCCAGGGTGCCCGAAAGGCAAAAGTCCCGATGTCCCTGCCCGATCTTTCCCCCAATGACTGGCTGTCCCTCGCGTGGTTTGTGCTGTGCTGGTTCGGCTATGCGCGCTACTCCGGCCTGCGTGCCCGCCCGCATCGGCGTCCGCGTCTGCAGGATGCCCTGCAGGCCCACATTCTGCACTGGATCCGGATGATGCAGCAGCGTGACAACCGTATTGTGGATACGGCGGTCATTTCCAATATTGAGCGCAATGCCACCTTTCTGGCTTCCAGCTGCCTTTTGATCATTGCCGGGCTGGTGACGGCATTGGGTGCCAGTGACAAGGCCCTGAACCTGCTGGCCGACATGCCGTTCACGGCCCGGGTGACACCGCATCGCTGGGACGTGGGCATCCTGCTGCTGCTGGTCATCTACGTCTACGCCTTTTTCACTTTTACCTGGTGCATGCGCCAGTGGGGATTTGCCAGCTTTCTGGTCGGCGGCACTCCCCCCGTGCCCGACACCACACCCCCGACAGCCGAACGCGAGCGTCATATCGAAGCCCTGGCACAGGTGGTCTGGCTGGCCATCTACCATTTCAACAATGGCCTGCGCGCCTATTATTTCAGTATTGCCCTGCTGGCCTGGTTCGTCCATCCACTGCTGTTCATGCTCGCCAGCACCTGGGTTGTGGCCGTTCTGTACCGGCGCGAGTTCCACTCCCGCACCCTGAAGGCGCTGCTGCACGGACTGCCCGACACGCCCTGAACACAATCCGGCGTTTGTTGCAGTGCACATTCACCTTCCTGTAACATCGCCGGATATAAAAATGCCTGGAATCACTGTCATGTCCGAACCGATGCTGCAGCAGAATACCCGCCCGCTGACGCCCCTGCCCGAACCCATGCAACAACTGGCACGCGGAATCGCCTCAACCATTCTGGAAGGCTTCAACCGCCACTTCAGCATCTTTCAGCAAATCACCTCCGGGGCCTACCAGCGTTTTGAGAGTGCCGACTGGCGTGCAGTACATCGTGCTTCACGCGAGCGTATCGTGCTGTATGACCTGCGTGTTGAAGAAGCCATCAGTCTGGTCAAGGAGCTTTTCCACATCACCGAACTGGATCAGGACCTGTGGCAGAATATCAAGCTGTGCTATGTGCGCCTGCTGGCTTTCCACCGCCAGCCGGAACTGGCCGAGACTTTCTACAACTCGGTCTTCTGCCGCCAGTTTCACCGGCGCTACTACAATAATGACTACATCTTTCTGCGTAATGCCGTCTCCACGGATTATATCTCCTCCTCCAACACCGAGATGACCAGCTACAGCTGTTACTATCCGAACGAGGTGGGGCTGAAGGAATCCATCCGCCGCCTGATTCTTGAACGCGGCTTCAGCCTGCCGTTCGAGAATCTGGAACGTGATCTGCGCCAGATACTGCGCGTCATTGCCCGGCGCTTTCCGGGACGGGAAAAACGCTTCACGCACCTGAACTTCCAGCTGCAGGTCATCTGCCGCCCGTTTTTTCGTAACAAAGGGGCCTACATTGTCGGGCGCTACATCAATGGCCGCGATGATGAAGGCTTTGCCCTGCCGATCCTCAATAACGAACAGGGCCAGCTTTATGTTGACACCCTGCTGATCGGGGACAAGGAACTTTCGGTGGTGTTCAGCTACTCCCAGGCCTATTTCATGATCCAGCATGAAGTGCCTTCCGCCATCGTCGCCTTTCTGCAGCGCATCCTGCCCGAACTGACGCGCTCGGAACTGTATTCCGCCATCGGTTTCCACAAGCAGGGCAAGTCGGACTTTTACCGCCATTTCCTGCATCACCTGAGCCACTCCAGTGACAAGCTCGTGATTGCACCCGGTATCCGTGGCATGGTGATGATGGTGTTCACCCTGCCCTCCTACCGCTTCGTGTTCAAGATCATCAAGGACAAATTCGCCCCCCAGAAGGAGTTCACCCGCCAGCAGGTGGAGGACAAATACCAGCTGGTCAAGCGCCACGACCGGGTCGGACGCATGGCCGACACGCTGGAATACTCGGATGTGGCCCTGCCGGTGGACCGCTTCCGGCCCGAACTGCTGCAGGAGCTGCAGGAAACCTGTGCCAGCAGCATTTCCTTTGATAATGACCTGATTATTTTCCGGCACATCTATATTGAACGGCGCATGACCCCGCTCAACATCTATCTGGAAAAGGCCACCGACACCCAGCTGGAACAGGCCATTATTGATTACGGCCATGCCATCAAGCAGCTGGCCGGTGCCAATATCTTCCCCGGTGATTTCCTGTACAAAAACTTCGGTGTGACCCAACTCGGTCGTATCGTGTTTTATGACTACGATGAAATTACCTACATGACCGAATGCAATTTCCGCAAAATTCCGCCACCGACCCACCCGGAGGATATTTTCCGCTCCGAGCCCTGGTACTCGGTGGAACCGAATGATGTCTTCCCGGAAGAATTCGGTACCTTCCTGCTCACCAATCCGAAAATCCGCAAGGTTTTCATGAAGCATCACAAAGAGCTGCTGCATGCAGGCTACTGGCAGCAGAAGCAGCAGAATATCCTCAGCGGTGTTTACGAGGACATTTACCCCTATCCGGAGGTGATCCGCTTCCGGCGGTAAGGTGCCAATGCCGCCATGATGGCAGGCAGCTGTTTCCAGTAATCCAGATGGGACAGTGCCAGCGGATGATTGATCAGGCGCTCATGCTCAAAGGCAATCGGGTGCCGCCCGGCACAGCGCTCCAGGTCGGGCTTGAAGGCCAGCACCATGTCCTGGCGCGAATGGCAGTTGATCAGCTGGCCACCAATACCCGCCAGCACCGCCGGCCAATCCTGCGCCCGGTCCAGCGCTGCTGCCAGCAGGATCACATCCTGAATCGGCAGGTAATGGGGCCGTATCTGTTGCTGTGCCAGACTCCTGACCAGCACGCGTGCCCCCAGGGAATGGCCAATCAGGTTGATGCGGGTGAAACGGTGCTGTTCCTGCACGATCTTGTCTGCCACTCCCTGCCACAAGGCGGCCCCGAGCCGGTCGGCCTGGTATTCATGGCTTTTGAAATAGCGCCAGCCGGTATACAGCAGGGCCGCCCCCATCAGCGGCCAGGAACGGCTCGCCAGCGAGGACTGCACCACCGTGCTGGACGTTGCGGTCTTGAGGGCATCACGCAGGGAGCCGGAATTCCAGAGAATCAGCCAGTTGCTGCTGTCGGCAAATGCCGCATCGGTACGCAGGGTCTGAATCAGGCGCTGCTGCCCCTGCTCATCGGGGGCGGCAAAAAAGCCGTGAATGAAGATGTTCAGGGTCTCGGGACCGGCATCCGAGCATTCCAGAATGCGAAACGCCGGTGCCTGATGCTCCAGTGTCCTGTTGCTGCTGTCTGCTGGCATGTGTCCGGTTCCGTCGTCAGGAGATGCCCTCAGGCATCCCCCCGACTGTCCAGCAAGGGAGCCAGCTCATTCAGGGCACGCCGGTAAACCCGACGCTTGAAAAACACAACCCTTCGGGCCGGCATCCAGTAATCCACCCATTCCCAGTGGTCAAACTCCGGTTTGGGGGAGGCCCTGAGATTGACATCCTGATCCCTGCATTTCATGCGCAGTAAAAACCAGCGCTGTTTCTGGCCGATGCAAAGCGGCCTTGAGCGCCGGCGTATCATGTAATGGGGTATGCGGTACCGTAACCAGCCACGGGTGTGGCCGACCACCTCAACCTGTGCCTTGCTTAAACCGGTTTCCTCGTACAGTTCACGGTACATGGCTTCCGTCGGGGTTTCACCGCTGTCGATCCCCCCCTGTGGAAACTGCCAGGAATCCTGGCCCAACCGTCTTCCCCAGAACACTTTACCGTCGCAATTGCAGAGGATGATACCAACGTTGGCGCGGAATCCTTCCTCGTCTATCACAATTGCTCTCCGTTATTCAGTATGCCTGCGATTTTTCCACAATCATTAGGATTCAGCAATTTTATCAGCGTAGAATGCGCGAATTTCGCCAATAACCGCACAACATTACCCTTATCACAGGAGAAACCACCATGACCCTGGCATTGTTCGACCTTGACCATACCCTGCTCAGTGCAGACAGCGATTATCACTGGGGGCAGTTCCTGGTCAGTCGCGGCCTGGTGGACACCGAGCAGTATGCCCAGGCCAACCACCAGTTCTACCAGCAGTACAAGGCTGGCACCCTCGATATTCATGAATACTTCGCTTTCAGCATGCGTGCAGTCAGTGAGCAGGACATGGCCACTGCCCGCGCCTGGCACCGCGATTACATGCAGGCCTTCGTGCTGCCCTACCTGGGACAGCCGGCGCGTGACCTGGTGGAAAAGCACCGGGCCCTTGGCCATACTCTGGTCATCATTACCGCCACCAACAGCTTTGTCACGGCCCCGATTGCCGCCGAATTCGGGGTGGAAAACCTGCTGGCCATTGAACCCGTGATTGAAAACGGGCGCTACACCAACCGCATTGCCGGGGTACCCAGCTTCCGTGAAGGCAAGGTTACCCGCCTGCAGCAATGGCTGCAGGGCCGGAATGAAACCCTGGAAGGCAGCTGGTTCTACAGCGACTCCCACAATGACCTGCCACTGCTGGAACTGGTGGACCACCCGGTCGCGGTGGACCCGGATGAGCAGCTGCTTGCCCGTGCACAACAGCAGGGCTGGCCGGTAATCAGCCTGAACGCCTGGCTTGCTGAAGCCCCCCGAACACCTGCTGCGCCAGCGCCATGAACGCATCCTCCTGCGCCCGCAGCGGTGACTCGACCTGCCCCCGGTACAGCAGGGCATATTCGGCCTTGCTGCCCTCCCCGGCATGGTAGTCACTGCCCTGCCATTCGGTTTCGGCCTGCTTCAGGTTCGGCTCGGGCCGGTCATCCTTCCACATGGCCCAGGCTGATTTGGGGAAAAACGGCAACGGGCGCTGCAAACCCTGCCAATAAATGTTCAGCAGGCCCTCCAGCTGCAGGGCGGCGTCCGCCACCGGCTCCAGCACCCAGGATTCAGTGGGAGTATGTATAAACGTGTGCCGCCCCTGATCCTGCGGCAGTTCATGACAGGCATTCAGGGCCAGATGGGTGATCCAGACCTCCAGCCACTGCCACACCCCCACATGCCCGAACCAGACCTGCCAGCGTCCGTGGGTGTTGAGCTGACTGAGCACACCATGCAGGCCGAAATCCGGCCACGCCAGCTGAAAACGCTGTGACTGCCAGGCCGTATCCGTATCGGCCAGCCGTGCCATGACCTGCTCCACCGCTGCCTGCCCGTGTGCAAATACCAGCTCGCCGGGCTGCCCGTGTGGCAGCAACCCCCGAGCCCGCAGCAATATCTGCAATGCTTCCTGGGTGCCTCCATTCAGCCGTTGGGTCAGCCCCTGCTGCCCCAGTTCACTGTCGACAAAAGCCTCCAGTGCAAATGGCTCACGGCCGGGCAACTCTTCATCCGGCTCGTACAGATCCAGACCCAGACGCTGACGCAGGAAAGTGGCCGCCGGCTTGCGAAAAAAACCGATCAGGTCGCTCAGGGAGGGGTAACGCCAAATGGCCTCCGGTTCCGGTAAGGCCTGCGACACATTCCAGAACGGTTGCTGCCGGTATTGTGCGGCAGCCTGCCGCAGGGAGGGGGTATAGCTGAACAGCTGCGGGTTGCTGCCATTGTAATAAGCGGTGCTGAAGGCCTGCAATGGATGGCGTGTTACCACCTGATCAGGTGCAAGTCCCAGGCGCTGCTCCAGATAATCCAGCAGCTCGCCGACCAGCACGGAGGGCATGATCCGGCTGTCGTCCTGCACACTCTGCCCCACATAGCTGATGTAGAAACGCTCCCGCGCCGACAGCAGACTCTCCAGAAACAGGTAACGGTCTTCATCCCGGCGTGAACGGTCGCCCTTGCGATAGCCATCCCGCATCAGCCGGTCAAAGCTCTGGCGCGTATCCTGACGTGGAAACCCGCCATCCTGCATCCCCAGCAGGGCGACAAACCGGAATGGCACACTGCGCATCGGCATCAGGGTGCAAAAGGTGATCCCGTACCCCAGAAAGCCATCAGCCTGATTGCCCTGCTCCAGCTGTCCCAGCAGCGCATCCCGGAAAATTCCGAAGCCGACCCGACGGGTGAATTCTGCCTCCTGCCCCCCGTCCAGCAATCCTTCCCAGGCCCGGCTCACCGCCTGCAGCTCCGCATCCTCCCCGAACAGCTGGCGCAGCAGCCGCAGCAGGCGTTCCCCCCACTGCGCCAGTGTCAGACGCAGCTGCGTCCAGCGTGCCAATGGCAACAGGGTGTGTACGCACTGCAACAGGCGCTCCAGCACCAGCACCTGATTTCCTTCCAGCGCATCATAAGGCAATACCTCACCAAACAATGCTTCACCCGGCAGGGTATAGCCCAGCAGCAGCCGATCCAACCCATACCGCCAGGTATGTTCAAAGGTGGTCTGGCCTGCAAACTGCTGGCGGAAATCCGCATCCACCCCCCAGCGCACATTCACCGCCCGGATCCATTCACGGCACTGCTGCACCTGCTCCTCATCCAGTCGGAAGCGGCTGCGGATTTCCGGGTACTCCAGCAGTGCAAACACGCTTTCCGCCTCAAAACGCCCCTGCGGCAAGGCCAGCAGCTGACGTGTGGCAGCCACCAGATTGTGGTTGCCCGGATAGCGCTGGTCAGCAATGCTGAACGGCAGCTCCACCGCCGCACCGCCAAATACCGCCTCAATCAGGGGGGCATACGTCCCGACTTCCGGCGACATCACTACAATGTCTGCCGGGGTCAGGCTCCCGTCAGCCTCCAGGGCCGCCAGAATCTGGTCATACAGCACCTCGACTTCGCGCGTCGGTGAATGGCAGGCATGAATCCGCAGGCTGTCATCCCTGCCGGACGGGACCAAAGGCTGCTCTCCGCGCTGCCCCGCCGTCTCACCGGCAAGGTTCAGGATGTCCTGCTGGATACGGTGCAGGACGGTGTCGTCCCCCGGATCAGCAAACAGCCCGGTTTCCTGCGGGTAAGGCTCGGCATTACGCAGGTTTTCGATAAAATCCCGTCCCTGCCGCCCCCAGGAAGCCAGCAGCGGATTGCCCACGCTGATATAAGCCTGTTCCTCAGGCACAAAACGGATACGGCGTTTTTCCGATTCAATATCCCCCCAATATTCATCTGAAGGGTTCATAATGAAAAAATGCACGTCCACATGTTGGGCCACCTGATTCACCAGCTCGATATAAGCCGGTGACAGCGCCGGTACCGAGAAAAAGCTGATTCGTGCCGGCAGTTCGGCACGACTCTCCGGCCCCAGTGTCCGCATAAAGCGCTGATGCAGGTTGACCGAATGTTCCAGCGCCTTGTCTCCCACCACCGCCTGCCAGAGTTGTGCCTGCCAGTCCGCTCCCCCTCCTCCCTGCTCCCAGGAACGGATCCAGTCCGGGCGGAAAAACAGATAGCTGTCATACACCCGCGCCAGCTGTTGCGCCAGCTGCCAGGCATTACCCTCCTGCCCTTCCCTCAGGTAATGCCCCAGACTGGCGCGCCAACGCTCCGGCTGCTCCAGAAACGCCTGCAACAAACGCCAGCGCAGCAGTTTCGGTGCACACGGATCATGCAGAGGTACCGTCTCCCCCAGCACCGCCCGCATCAACTCCCACACAATTTCTGCGGGAAAAAGGAACGCCAGGTCGGCGGCAATCCCCTGCTGCTGCGCCAGCTGCAGTGACAGCCAGCGCCCCATCCCGGCATTCTGCACCACCACTTTTTCCGGCACAAACGGCGGCAACGGTTCCACCTGCACCAAGCTGGCAAACAGGCTGGCGAGGTGTTCGAGGCGGTTGCTGTGGTGGAGGTGGAGCATTTGGTATAAGCTTGTAAATTAATCAGAGTTTAACGTATGTCAACCAGAGACTGGAGTGTGAACAAACCAACCTTATCCACTAAAGATCACGGATTCTAGTGTTTGAAACAGCAAAATGAACTATAACATTTTCTGAAACGACAGACTTGTTGTATTGAGATTTTTTGGGCACAATAGCCCAAAACGTCAAAGCTTAAATTAAATAATCCCAAATAATATGAACTCAGTGAATTTGTTGATATTGCTCTGGTCGCGATAGGGCGGTAGCGTGCCTGCTCTGCAAAAGCATGGAGCTCAGAAGGCCTAATTTAGGCTCTGTTGACGTTTTACCCAAGCCATAGAAACACCGAAGCTAACGACAGCATCCCTTTGTAATTAAATGCTTTTTTATCAAAGTGAGTGGCTATTCGACGGTAATATTTTAACTTCCCGAACAAGCATATCAAGGTAAGCGCACCATGGCACAGGCAAGCAAATATGACCTCATCCCGCTTGAGGACTATCTGGCTGGAGAGCGTGACGTTGATATTCGCAGCGAGTATGTGGATGGCTTGGTCTATGCGATGGCGGGGGCAAGCGAGACACACAACACCATTGCCATGACACTTGCCTCTGCCATTGACAACCATCTCAAAGATGGTTGCCGTGTATGGCAATCGGACATGAAGGTGGTGATCCACAACAAGGGACAGAGGTTCAGCTATTACCCTGACATCATGGCTGCCTGTGGTGAGAATACGGATGACCCGTATGTGCGCACCAACCCGGTCCTGATCGTCGAAGTGTTGTCTGATAGTACCGAGCGGACAGATTTAAAAGAAAAATTTGACAACTACACCAGCATCCCCAGCCTGCTGGAATATGTAGTGGTATCACAGGATGTACCGCTGGTACGGCTATGGCGGCGGCGTACTTCGTGGGAGCGGGAGCTGTATCGCGCTGATGATACGTTCCGGCTGGAATCGGTGGCGCTGGATGTGCCCGTTCAGCATATCTATCGGCGGGTACGTAAAGAGGTGGGGCTGGATGTGGCGTTTCCGCCGGGAAAGCACTGAAAGATGATGTGATGGTGTCGGGCTACCTTCCTCCAAAGCGCTTGCCCCAGCGTTCAGTTCGCTGCAAACTGGGAGGCGAAATAGTGATTACGCCCGAGGTTCATCATGGAATGGAGTGAAGTTGTCGATAACCCCCTGCTCCGGGAGTTGCCGTTTAAAATCGAGCTGGACAAGTTCGGCAAGCTGCTGATGAGTCCGGCCTCCAATCATCATGGCCGCAGCCAGATGCGTATTGGCTACAAACTTTTTAACCACCTTCCACAAGGTGAAGTGATTGCCGAATGCTCCATCCAGACCCCGGAGGGGGTAAAAGTCGCTGATATTGCCTGGGCCTCCAGCCAGTTTATTGACACTTACGGCTATCAAACCCCTTATCCCAAGGCACCTGAGTTGTGTATTGAAGTGGTTTCACCTTCAAACTCCAAGCTTGAAATCCTCGGCAAGGTCAAACTGTATCTGGAACAAGGTGCTAAAGAGGTATGGGTGGCCTATGAGAATGGTAAATTCCTGACCTTTGACCACAGTGGGGAAATCGGGCAAAGTTTGTTGGCACCGGGGGCACAAAGCCTTGATTGATCGCCCCCCCGGAAAGATGGACACCGGGTCAAGGCGAACGATAACCAACACCTGCTTGCCGCATCAAGTCTGCCCCGCCAGCCTATGGCCAGGAAGCAAACAGGAGAATCACGGTGGTGCACGCAATCAAACATGATGTTATGGCATTCGAGGATTACCTGGCGGGCGAGCGTGATGTTGAGGTTCGCAGCGAGTATGTGAACGGCGATATCTATGCCATGGCGGGTGCAAGCGAAACGCATAACACCATTGCAGGTGATTTTTACGCCCGGATAAACGTACACCTTCCTGATCATTGCCGGGTGTGGCAGTCTGACATGAAGGTGGTTGGCCACTCTCGTGATCGCAAGCCTTTTGCCTATTACCCGGACATCATGGCGGCTTGTGGTGACAACACCGACGACCCCTACTACCGCACCAACCCTATCCTGATTGTGGGAGTGCTTTCCGGCTCGACCAGGCGTACTGACCTCAAGGAAAAGTTCGACAACTATACCCAGATAGCCTCCCTGCTGGAGTACGTGGTGGTGTCGCAGGATACCCCTTACCTGCGTATTTTCCGCCGCCGCACCAACTGGCAAACGGAGGCTTGTTATGCAGAAGACACACTTGTACTGGAGTCGGTTGGGCTGGAGCTGCCGGTACAGCAAATCTATCGGCGGGTCAGGCGTGAGGTGGGGCTGGATGTGCCGTTTCCGATGGGCCAGCGCTGAAGATTGGTGTCAGGTACGAGCATGTCAATGCGCATTGACCGCCATGAAAGGCTGGTGATTTCCCCCCAAGCAAGCGATCTCGCCAGCATGGCTGACTCATACAACGAAGTCGTTGCTCTGGACATCGTTCCCGAGAAAGTTGCACAACTGAATGCGGGAACTTCCGCGCCACGCTGGATTTGCCTGGGAGTGACCAGGCAAATCAACTACACTTGACGGCATGATCCCCTGACGCATACCAGACACCATGCAAACCCCTGAAATTGCCCAGCGCATCCAACAAGGTGAAGACAGCACCACGCAGTTCAAGGCTGATGTCACTGACGCCAACCGGCTGGCGGAAGAATTCGTCGCTTTCTCTAATGCCCAGGGTGGGTTGCTGTTGATCGGCGTTGCTGACGATGGCGCTGTCATCGGGCTGGATGACGGGCAAATCAACCGTATCAACCAGTTGGTCAGCAATACCGCCAACGAAAATGTCAAACCGCCGATTTATCCCCTGACCGAGGTCATGGCGGTTCAGGGCAAACGGATTATCGCGGTCAGTGTGCGCAAAGGTATCAGCCGCCCTTACCAGACCAGCAAAGGCGTGTATTTCACCAAATCGGGCAGTGACAAGCGCAAGATGTCGCCGGAGGAGTTGCGTCGCCTATTTGCAGAAGCAGAACGATTGTTCGCAGACGAGGAGGTGTTGCTACGCACTGACATTACCGACCTGAATACCGAAACGTTTTATGCGTTCCTGGATGTGGATAACCACAGTATCTACGAAGAACTAAAGCAGGATAAACTAACGCTGACCACAGTACTGCATAATCTTGAGCTGCTGCGGGATGGTCATCTGACGCTGGCAGGCAATCTGATCTTTGGCAAAACGCCGCAACGTTTCAGTCCGTCCTTTTATGTGGACTGCGTCTATTTTGATGGTAACGATGCCGGAGCAGAAAGCTTTATTACCAAAGCAACGATCAAAGGCAGCTTGAGGCAGCAATACGATAGCAGTATGCAATTTTTGCAAGTCAACCTGCGGCGCATCCCGATAGAGCCGGGTTTTAATGCCCAAACCCGACTGGAAATTGACGAGGCTGTTTTGGGGGAGTTGCTGGTTAATGCAATGGTACACCGGGACTACTACATCCAGTCTTCAGTGAAAGTTTTTGTCTTTCACAACAGGGTGGAAATCATCAGCCCCGGCAAACTTCCCAACTCGCTAACGGTGGAAAAGATCAAAAACGGTTTGTCAGTCCATCGCAACCCCATCCTGAATTCAGTTTGTCGGCGGGTGTTGCCTTACAGCGGTTATGGTAGCGGTATCCAACGGGTGGTGAAATTGAACCCTGCGGTGACATTTATTGATCACCGTGATAAAGAAGAGTTTCGGTGTTTGATACCACGCCCGGCGACATGACATGCCCATCAGCGAGCGCTGGCTCAAGCAACTCAAGACCGGGCAGAAAATTGAATTCCGGGGCATGCCCAAGACGGCGGCTATTATGCAAAGCCGCTCCCGTAGGCGCTTGTCCCACAAGCGATCGCCAGCTACGCCGCGCTTCTCTTACTTGCCACCGACATTTGCAATTCCTGTTAATACACACTTAAAATCACACCTAATCTCACGCATAGATAGGAAGTGATGACATGCAAACTTTGCTGGCGCGTAAAAGTGTTTCCATGACAGAACTGCGGGAACCCGCCAAGGTTTTTGCCCAGGCTGGCGAGCAACCAGTGGCGATCATGAACCGTAATCAGGTGGTGGGTTATTTTGTCCCTTCCGCTGCTGTTACCTTATCTGCGCTGGAAACCGTCTCCAGCGAGGAACTCAAGATGACATTGCAAAAGCGCCGTCCAGCCATTAACAACGTCCTCAAATACCTTGAAGACAAGTAGTGCGGTATCTGAGCGCCGCTGATGTCGTACAGGTGCATGACGACGTTATCCACCCCCATGAACTTCAGGGCGAAGCGGCAGGCAAGTCGATCAGCAGCGTGATCGGGCGCATCGAAACCCGGCTATCCTATGGCCTGATTGATGATGTGTTTAGTTTGGCCGCCTGCTACGGCGCTTCTATCGCTATTGCCCATGCGTTCAATGACGCCAACAAACGCACTGCTTTCGCCTGCATGGATACCGTGCTCGCCATTAATGGTATCGAATTGACCTACCCCGATACTGAAACCGCCGGTGACTGGATGCGCCATATTGTACTGGGGCAAAGGGATGAAAATGATCTGGCGAAGTGGTTGCGGGAACTGCATTCCACCACACAATAACCTCCCTCGCAGGAGCTTGCCGAGCAAGCGATCGTGGTTGGCTGGTTGGCTGGTTGGCTGGCTCTTACAGCAGATCACAGCAACAATGACAAAAACCAATAACCCATGAAAATAGCTATCGCCGGCTCATTGGCCGGATCGGGTTTTAGAGCAATAATTCGGCAGACTCATCCACACCCTCGCCCGTGACATCCCACTCCCCCTGGGCAGCATCCACAACCACCGCAGCCTCGGCTGGGCACCCCCCATCAGCGTCGATGCAGCCATGCGCCAAACCGCCGCAGCGTACCTGCAAGCCCCACGCTAAACTGCTATACTCAACACCTGTTCCAACACTACCTGGGCACAGTCATGAGTCGTGACCTTGCTGAAAGGCTTGTTCTCACCGAAACTGATTACTTGGCTTCTGAGGCACTTGCCACCGAAAAGCATGAATACCTCAATGGTTTTGTCTACCCTTTACATTGGAATCCCATCACCAACATGGCGGGAGCAACCGATGCTCATGTAAAAGTCACAGGCAATGCACACTACGCTCTGAAAACCCACCTGCGTGGTTCAGGCTGCAGCCTTTATATGTCCGATATGCGCCTCAAAATCGACACTAACGATAAAGCCTATTTCTACCCGGATGTGATGGTCACGTGCAACCCTGACGACCGCCAACACACCACCACAAAATACGCGCCTATCTTGGTAATTGAAGTACTCTCGGAAAGCACCCAGGACTACGACAAAGGCGGTAAATTTGATGCCTATCGTCAGCTAGGCAGTCTGCAGGAATATGTTCTGATTAACCCAAAAAAATACCTTGTACAAGTGTTCCGCCTCAACGAAAACCACCGTTGGGAATTATTCAGCTTTACAGGCACAAACTGTACCGTAGAGTTCACCAGTGTAGGTTTGTGCTGCCCAATCACAGATTTTTATGAAGATGTTGATTTCAATAGCCCACCAACGCCATGATGTACCTGAGCACATTTGGAGTCTGCTGGCTCCCCACCTGCATGGCCAACGAGGGCAGCAACGAAGTAACCTTGCTGGAGGGTGGCGAAGCCCCCCTCCAACAGCTGAAGCATTGATTGACCTGTCAAGACCACAGACTTTGCTCGGGGTGTATTTTTTACGGACTGACCGGATCGTCAACCCCTGACTTGCGCCTGTCAGTTTTCAGAAGTTTATATGTCACTTAAGCCCTCCTCAAAACTTACCTGTTTCAAAGCCTACGACATACGCGGCAGGCTTGGTGATGAACTTAATGAAACCATTGCCTACCGTATTGGTCGGGCGTATGGAGTATGGTTGGCTTCGGCTTTGCTCAGCCAACGCACCAGCCGCTCCCTGAGCGCAGCCGAAGGGAGTTTACCCTCCAGGCGGGTGGTCGTTGGTGGTGATGTGCGTCTGACCTCCAATGCATTAAAACTGGCGCTGGTGGATGGTTTGCTGGATGCCGGGCTGGATGTGATTGACTTGGGACTGACTGGCACAGAAGAAGTCTATTTTGCCACCTTCCATTTGGGCGTAAACGGTGGTATTGAGGTCACAGCCAGTCATAATCCGATGGATTACAATGGCATGAAGCTGGTTCGGGAACATGCCAAGCCCATCAGCGGTGACTCCGGGTTAAGGGCTATTCAGCGGATGGCTGAAGAAAACCGTTTCCCTGAAATCACGACCAGAGGAACTTATGAACAACGGTCCTGCCTTGACGCTTATGTTCAACACCTGCTCAGCTACATCGACATCAGCACAATGAAACCATTGAGGCTGGTGGTAAATGCCGGTAACGGAGCGGCAGGTCATGTGATTGATGCGTTAGAGCTGGCATTCCAACGATTGGCCGTTCCCATCACATTCACCAAAGTTCACCACGAACCGGATGGTACGTTCCCGCATGGCATTCCTAACCCCTTGTTACCCGAAAACCGTGCCGATACTCGTGATGCGGTGTTGGCACACCAAGCGGACATGGGCATTGCGTGGGATGGCGATTTCGACCGCTGCTTCCTGTTTGATGAAACGGGCGCGTTCATTGAGGGTTATTACATTGTTGGCTTACTCGCCGAAGCCTTCTTGCAGCGTAACGCGGGGGCAAACATCATCCATGACCCGCGTCTGACGTGGAATACCATTGACGTAGTGCGGGCGGCGGGCGGCGTTCCGATCCAGTCCAAAACCGGGCACGCTTTCATCAAGGAACGGATGCGTGAGGAAGACGCGGTTTACGGCGGCGAGATGAGCGCACACCATTACTTCCGTGATTTTGCCTATTGCGACAGCGGCATGATTCCGTGGTTGTTAGTAGCGGCACTGATGAGTGCAAAGGATCAACCCTTGTCGGTGTTGGTGAATGAACGTATTCAAGCCTACCCGTGCAGCGGTGAAATCAACTTCCGGGTTCAAGATACGCAAGCCAGCATCCAGCAAATTAAAGACCACTTCTTGCCCCCTGCCCCCCTTGCGGGGGGCGAAGCGCCGCGCTCAAGCGGCTGGGACGGGCTGGGGATGGGGGGTATTCCCGACATTGACACCACCGACGGGCTGAGTATGGCTTTTGCGGATTGGCGCTTTAATCTGCGTGGCTCGAATACTGAGCCGGTATTACGCCTGAATGTGGAGAGTCGGGGCAATGCTGCATTGATGCAGCAAAAAACTCAGGAAATCAGCGAGCTGATCAAACACGGTTAACCCCCCCTTCGCCTCCAAAAACAAACACATAAAACTTATGACCACCATCACCCCTGTCATTCTCTCCGGCGGCTCGGGCACACGCTTGTGGCCCTTATCACGGCAGTTGCGCCCCAAGCAGTTCCTGCCCCTGGTGAATGAACACACCTTGTTTCAAAACACCGTACAACGGCTGCAGGGTATCCCGCAATTGGCCGATGTATTGGTGGTATGCAATGAAGAGCACCGCTTCATGGCGGCGGAACAGTTACGGGAGTTGGGCATCCGACACCAGGGCATTCTGCTGGAGCCCATCGGGCGCAATACTGCGCCTGCCATTGCCCTGGCCGCTCTGCACCTCACCCAGCAAGGGCAAGCGGAAGCATTAATGCTGGTATTGCCTGCTGATCATGTGCTTCGGGATGAGGTTGCTTTTCAACAAGCCGTGGCGCAAGCCGCACAAGCGGCAACTGATGGCTATCTGGTTACTTTTGGTATCGTGCCGCAGTGTGCAGAAACAGGTTATGGTTACATCCGCCAAGGTGAGTCATTAACGGGTCTGGCGGCACAACGGGTGGCGGCCTTTGTGGAAAAGCCCGATCACGCGACAGCCACAACTTACCTGGAGAGTGGGGAATATTTGTGGAACAGCGGTATGTTCCTGTTCCGTGCCGATCAGATGCTGGCCGCTTTAGCACAGTTCCAGCCCAAAGTATTGGCAGACTGCCGGGCTGCCCTCGCCCATCCCAGTACAGATATTGATTTTGTGCGCCTGGACAAAACTGCTTTTACGGCCTGCCCTTCCATCTCCATCGACTACGCAGTGATGGAAAAGACCGCCGATGCCGTGGTAGTGGCGCTGGATGCTGGCTGGAATGACGTGGGAGCGTGGTCAGCGGTCTGGGATGTCAGCCCACAGGATACAGCGGGCAATGTGTTGCGTGGTGACACCTTGACACATGAGGCTTACAACAATCTGGTCTATAGCGATAGCCGTTTGGTGGCGCTGGTGGGCGTGGATGATCTGGTGGTGGTGGAAACCAAGGATGCCACACTGGTGGCGCAACGTGAGCGGGTACAGGATGTAAAACATATTGTTGCACAACTGCAGCAGCAGCAGCGCAGCGAGGCCACCCTGCATCGCGAGGTCAATCGCCCCTGGGGAAGCTATGACTGCATTGATGGCGGGCCGCGTTTTCAGGTCAAGCGTATTATAGTCAAACCGGGAGCGAAGCTTTCCCTGCAAATGCACTATCACCGGGCAGAGCACTGGATTGTGGTCAGCGGCACAGCAGAAGTGCGCTGTGGCGACAAAACCCTGTTGCTGACCGAGAACCAGTCCACCTATATTCCGCTGGGTGAAACTCATTCGCTCAGCAACCCCGGTAAAGTTCCGCTGGAAATCATTGAAGTGCAATCGGGCAGTTATCTGGGGGAAGATGACATTGTGCGCTTTGAAGATACTTACGGGCGCAGTTAGAAGAAATAAACCACAAAGTCACAAAGCGCACAAAGTTTTTTTATTCTTTGTGTCCTTCGTGCCTTTGTGGTGAATTATTTTTTAGGAGTCAAAGTGACTGAACGTAATAAAAAAGTGGCATTAATTACCGGGGTTACCGGCCAGGATGGCGCATATCTTGCTGAATTTTTGCTAGAAAAAGGTTATGAGGTGCACGGCATTAAGCGCCGTACTTCGTTGTTCAATACCGACCGGATTGACCATCTGTACCAAGACCCGCATGAGACCGAGCGCCGTTTTGTGCTTCATCATGGGGATATGACCGACTCAAGCAGTCTGATCCGCATTATCCAGCAGGTGCAGCCGGATGAAATCTATAACCTTGCTGCGCAAAGCCACGTAGCCGTCAGTTTTGAAGAGCCGGAGTACACGGCTAATTCAGATGCCCTTGGCGCTTTACGGGTGCTTGAGGCTATCCGTATTCTGGGCATGGAGAAAAAAGCCCGGTTTTATCAGGCATCCACATCAGAATTATACGGCCTGGTACAGGAAATTCCGCAAAAAGAAACCACCCCATTCTATCCGCGCAGCCCGTATGCGGTCGCCAAGTTGTACGCTTACTGGATTACGGTTAACTACCGCGAAGCTTATGGGATGTATGCCTGTAACGGGATTCTGTTTAATCATGAATCCCCGCGACGTGGTGAGACTTTTGTGACACGCAAAATCACCCGTGCGTTAGCCCGGATTAAACTGGGGTTGCAGGATTGTCTTTATCTTGGAAATCTCGATGCTAAGCGCGACTGGGGTCATGCCAGGGATTATGTGGAAATGCAGTGGCTGATGTTGCAGCAGGAACAGCCAGAAGACTTTGTGATTGCTACAGGTGTGCAATACAGTGTGCGTGAGTTTGTGGACATCGCAGCCCACGAATTGGGTATACAGGTGCGCTGGGAAGGCGTCGGTGTGGGAGAGAAAGGCTATGACGTTGCCACAGGGCGGTGCATTGTAGCAGTTGACCCACGTTATTTCCGCCCGACCGAGGTAGAAACACTATTGGGTGACCCAACCAAAGCCAGAGAAAAACTCGGCTGGACACCGAAAACCACCTTCGCCGAATTGGTGCAAGAGATGGTGCAGGAAGATTACAAAGCCGCGCAGCGTGATGAGTTGGTGAAACAGCACGGATTCAATGTTTTTGATTACCACGAGTAACAAAGCTATGCTCCTGGCTGGTGTGAGCAACTTTCCCCGGAGACCAACATGAGCGTGCTACCCAAGACTGGCTACATTTCCCCCGAAGCCTACTTGCTGGGGGAGAATGACCGTGCGGATGGTATCAAGTACGAATATGTCAACGGTGTGGTTTACGCAATGGCGGGGGCAAGCCGCGCACATAACATTGTGACGGGCGAGTTTTTTGCTCTTCTACGCAACCATCTTAAAGGTAGTCATTGTCGAGCCTATACATCTGACATGAAGGTGGGTATCCGCTCATTGCGAGAGGATCACTTCTACTATCCTGATGTGCAAGTGAGTTGTGCCGATGAGCAAGACCGCTACTACAACAGTTCACCGTGTTTGATTGTGGAAGTGTTGTCGGATAGCACTGCCCGCATTGACCGTTATGAAAAACTGATTGCTTACCGCTTGTTGCCTGCGCTGCAAGAGTACGTGTTGTGTTCACAAAGCTCACCTGCGGTGGAGATTTACCGCCGACGTACTGAGTGGCAGACGGAGTATTTTGTGAGTGGGCAGACGTTTCAATTGGAGTCGGTGGGTTTGGAGATTGTGGTTGATGAGTTGTATGAGTTTTTACTGAATGCCCCCCCTTCCCCAGCCCTTCCCCCGCAAGGGGGGCAGGGAGCAAGAGATCATTAACAATGGATAAAAACGCGAAAATTTTTGTCACCGGGCATCGTGGCATGGTGGGCAGTGCGTTGGTGCGTCGTCTGCAAGCGGGTGGCTACAGCAACGTTGTGACGTGTACCCGTGCTGAACTGGATTTGTTGGATCAGCGAGCGGTGCAGCAGTTTCTGCAAGCGGAGCAGCCAGCATATATTTTCATTGCGGCGGCGAAGGTGGGCGGGATTCATGCGAACAACACTTACCGGGCGGATTTCATTTATCAGAATTTGATGATTGAGGCGAATCTGATTCATGGGGCGCATTTGGCGGGGGTGCAGCGGCTGATGTTTTTGGGCAGTAGTTGTATTTATCCGCGTGATTGTCCGCAGCCGATTAAGGAAGAATACTTGCTGACTGGCGCATTGGAAAATACTAATGAGCCGTATGCGATTGCCAAGATTGCGGGGATCAAGTTGTGTGAGGCGTATAACGCGCAATATGGGCGGCAGTATGTGAGTGTGATGCCAACCAATTTGTACGGGCCGAATGATAATTATGATCTGGCGACGAGCCATGTGTTGCCTGCGTTGTTGCGTAAGGCGCACGAGGCGAAGTTGCGTGGGGATGCGGAGTTGGTGGTGTGGGGAACAGGTACGCCACGGCGCGAGTTTTTGTATGTGGATGATTTGGCGGATGCCTGTGTGTTTTTGATGGAAAAGGATTATACCGGGCCATTGTTGAATATCGGCACGGGGCAAGATGTGACGATACAGGAGCTGGCGGAAACGATTATGCTGGTGGTAGGATTTGAAGGCAGAATTTTGTTTGATGCGAGCAAGCCGGATGGAACAATGAGGAAGGTGTTGGATGTAACGAAACTACATCAGCAGGGCTGGAAGACAGGCATGAAACTAGCTCAAGGTATACAGGCTACGTATAGCAAGTATTGCTAAAAAAGATTAACCAAAGCATCTACGATAGACCTCTCCTCCGTGAATATAACCCCGGCTTTTATCCGTAAGCGTATTGCGCACCGCCCTAATCTGCTCAAGATTATCGACAATATCGGATGGTTATTTTTCGACAAAGTTCTACGTATGGGGGTTGGACTCATTGTTGGTGTCTGGGTTGCCCGTTATCTCGGCCCGGAACAGTTCGGTCTGCTTAGCTTCGCTACTGCTTTTGTTGGCCTTTTTGGTGCTATTGCTGGTCTAGGGCTACAAGGCATTGTGGTACGCGATATTGTACGTGACCCCTCCTGCAAAGAGGTGACTCTCGGCACTACCGCGATGTTGCAATTCTTTGGCGGCCTGATCACCTATGGGCTTATTCTCGGCACCATTTTTTGGCTACGTCCAGACGACGCACTTGCCAAAATGTTGGTTGCGATTCTCGGCTCAAGTATGCTCTTAAAAGCAAGCGAAGTATCGGTCTATTGGTTCGAGTCACAGGTTTTATCCAAGTACACTGTATGGGTACAAAATGCCAGCTTTCTGGTTTTTGCTGTCATCAAAGTATTACTTATCCTCCACAACGCACCGTTGATTGCCTTTGCTTGGGCGACACTGGCTGAAGCGCTGGTAGTCGCACTGTTGATGGGAGTCATGCTCAGCCTGCGTGGGCCGCGATTGAGACAATTACGCATCACGCTAGAACACGCAAAAACACTACTCAAAGATAGTTGGCCTTTGTTGCTTTCCGGTATCGCTATCATGATTTATATAAAGATCGATCAGATCATGCTCGGGCAGATGCTGGGTGACGAAGCGGTAGGCATTTACAGCGCAGCAGTGCGAATCAGTGAAGTGTGGTACTTCATTCCAATGATGATCGTAGCTTCGGTATTTCCTGCAATCCTCGAAGCAAAAAAACGTAATGAGGCACAGTATTACCAGCGCTTACAGCATCTTTACGATTTGATGGTCTGGCTCTCGATCGCCGTTGCAATGCCCATGACCTTTTTATCAACACCAATCGTGACGCTGCTTTTTGGAGAAGCCTTTGCCGCATCGGGCCCCGTGTTAGCGATTCACATTTGGGCAGCTGCGTTTGTCTTTCTCGGTGTCGCAAGCAGCAAATGGTATTTAACAGAAGGCCTTCAAGTGATTAGTTTTCAGAAAGCGTTATTGGGCGCCTTGGCTAACATTCTATTAAATTATTCATTGATACCAATTTTTGGAGCAGTTGGTGCGGCTTGGTCCACAGTAATTTCATACGCCCTAGCTGATTTTTTCTTTGATTCAATTCAGAAAAAAACAAGGAGAGCTTTCAAAATGAAGCTCGCCTCTCTTAATCTATTCAAAACAAGCAGGCAGTTCTTGTGAAAGAAATATTAAAAGGAATATTAATAAAATCTCATTTATTAGACCCAGCCAAGTCGGCAAGGAATGCAACAATTACTTTTTTTTCAAGAAAAAAATGGCACTCTTTACTCAATTCAGAATTAATTTTATTAGAGCTTGGTTCCGGCCCCAAGAAGGGAACTAATGGCTGGACAACAGTTGATTTGATCGGCGCCGATATTTCACACAGCTAATCCCGGCCAAGCTCCTCAATCCCACCATCGATACAAGTCATTTTCGAC
>DAOPKY010000011.1:0-87162 GCA_035391465.1 Thiolinea sp.
TCTTCAAATGGAAAATAACGAAGATTAGACCATGCATCACTTCCAGTCACACCCCAGCCGGGAAGCGCATTCGCACCCATCCGGTAAAAGCGCTATAATCCCGGCGCTTCTTGATTGCCCGGAGTAAAACCATGCCTGAACCGATTCTCATTGATGCACGTCGGCTTTTGTGCCCCCTGCCGGTGATTCGGGTCCAGCAGGCAGCAGAAAGTGCACCGCCTGCACACATGATCACCACCATCTGCACCGATCCGGGTGCCATGCACGATATTCCGGCCTGGGCCCGCATTCACGGACATCAGGTGATGGAAACCCGTCAGGACGGGCGTGAATACACCATTTCCATCAAGACGGCTGCCGACCGACCTTGAGTCTCCCACCGATGGATAGCCATACACCCGAAGACAGAGACGGTATCAACAAGGCTGCCGCCATCCAGCGTGTGACCCTGACCGGTGCCATTCTCAATACCATCCTGTCGGTAGCCCAGCTGATCGGGGGGTTTTTCTCCGGCTCCCAAGCCCTCATCGCTGACGGTTTTCATACCCTGTCTGATCTGGCCAGTGATTTTGTTGTCTTGTTTGCCGCACGCCATGCCCACAAGGAAGCGGATGACAATCATCCCTACGGCCATCGCCGCATTGAAACCCTGGCCACCATTCTGCTGGCCCTGATGCTGATTGCGGTGGCTGGCGGTATTTTCTGGCAGGCCTGGCAGCGTCTGAGCGGTGCAGTTACAACCGGCCCGGTTCAGGCCTACGCGATGTTTTTTGCCATTGCAGCCATTGTCGGCAAGGAAGCCCTGTACCAGTACACCGTCCGGCTGGCACGCCGGATCCGCTCCCGCCTGCTGGAGGCCAATGCCTGGCACCACCGTTCGGATGTTTTTTCTTCCATCATCGTCCTGATCGGTATCGCCGGTACCTGGGCCGGGCTGCCCTGGCTTGACCCGCTGGCAGCCATGGTGGTGTCCGGCATGATCCTGTACATGGCCGGGCGCATGCTGCTGGACAGTATCATGGAGCTGCTGGATACCGGGCTGGATCCGGAGAAGGTCAGTGAAATCAACCAGTTCATGGCGAAACTGCCGGGGGTCGAGAATGTGCACATGCTGCGCACCCGGCGCATGGGAGGGGAAGTATTTGCCGATGCCCACATTCAGGTCGGTGAGGATATCAGTGTTTCGGAAGGGCACCATGTCGCTGAATACGTGATGCGGCACCTGAAACGGCAGTTTCCGGAAATGGCGGATGTCACGGTGCATATCGACCCTGAAAATGATGAAACCCAGCACCCCTCCGCTCACCTGCCCAGACGTGCCAGACTGCTGGAACAGCTGCAACAGGACAATCGTACCCAGGCCGTACTGCAGGGCAGCCAACGCCTGATGCTGCATTACCTGGATGGCAAAGTACGGCTGGACATCTTCCTCCCTGATACGGGACCGGATGCACAGGCCCTTGACGATTTTCGGCAGGCTGCTGCAAATTTCGATACCATAGGCGCGGTTCGTTTTTATCGGCAAACAAACTAACAGGCACTGTTTTAGTGCATGTTTTTTTTGGAATGTGATATTTTGGTGCACTTGTGCTGCCGAGGTTGCCACAACACCCTGATTACAAGCTGCTGCAAACTTGGCACGTCTATTGCATAAATTATTTCGTTTTGATTTTAGATCATCCCCTATTTTGAACATTCAGGAGGCCATTTCATGTCTGCACAAGACGTACTCAAACTGATTGAGGAAAGCAACGCCAAATACGTTGACTTGCGTTTCACCGATACCCGTGGCAAGGAGCAGCATCTGACCCTGCCGATCAAGGAAGTCAATGATGACTTTTTTGACGAAGGCAAGATGTTTGACGGTTCTTCCATCGCAGGCTGGAAAGGCATCAACGAATCCGACATGATCCTGATGCCGGACGCCGCCTCCGCCGTGGTTGACCCGTTCTTCCAGGATGTCACCATCAACCTGCGCTGTGACATTATTGAACCCGCCACCATGGAAGGTTATGAGCGTGATCCCCGCTCCATCGCCAAGCGTGCCGAGGAATACCTGAAATCCACCGGTATCGGTGAGACGGCCTTCTTCGGACCGGAACCCGAATTTTTCATTTTTGATGACATCCGCTGGGGCACCGACATGAGCGGCTGCTTCGTGAAGATTGATTCCGAGGAGGCCGGCTGGAACTCCGAGAAAATCTATCCGGATGGCAACATGGGTCATCGTCCGGGCGTCAAGGGCGGCTATTTCCCGGTACCACCGGTAGACTCTCTGCACGACATTCGTGCCACCATGTGTAACATCATGGAAGAGATGGGTGTCCCGGTTGAGGTTCACCACCATGAGGTGGCCACCGCCGGCCAGTGTGAAATCGGTACCCGCTTTGCCACCCTGACCGAACGGGCCGACTGGGTTCAGATTCAGAAGTACGTCACCCACAACGTTGCCCACCAGTATGGCAAGACTGTCACTTTCATGCCCAAGCCGATGGTCGGTGATAACGGTTCCGGCATGCACGTGCACCAGTCCATTTCCAAAGGCGGGACCAACCTGTTTGCCGGTGACGGCTATGCCGGTCTGTCTGACATGGCGCTTTATTATATCGGCGGTATCATCAAACACGCCAAAGCCCTGAATGCCTTCTGCAACGCTTCCACCAATTCCTACAAGCGTCTGGTACCGGGCTTTGAAGCACCGGTCATGCTGGCCTATTCAGCCCGCAACCGTTCTGCCTCCATCCGCATTCCGTTCGTCTCCAGCCCGAAAGGTCGCCGGATCGAAGTCCGCTTCCCGGACCCGACAGCCAATCCGTACCTGGCTTTCGCTGCACTGCTGATGGCCGGTCTGGATGGTATCCAGAACAAGATTCATCCGGGCGAGGCGATGGACAAGGATCTGTATGACCTGCCGCCGGAAGAAGACAAGCTGATCCCCAAAGTCTGTCATTCGCTGGATATGGCGCTGGAAGAACTGGACAAGGACCGTGAGTTCCTGACTGCCGGTGGTGTCTTTTCCAACGACATGATCGATGCCTATATCGCACTGAAGATGGAAGAAGTCACCCGTATCCGCATGACCACGCATCCGGTTGAGTTCGATATGTACTACAGCTGCTGATCCGGTACCTGGTACTTACTACAGTACCCGTCAGACAAAAGGCCGGCATCTGCCGGCCTTTTGCTTTTCAGGCGGGGACAGTTTTATCCTGAGTCCGATTACGAACGCACACCCAGGGGGTCAGAAACATCCGCAATACCATCCGGGTGCTTGCTGACATCCGTACCGGTAAACTGGGAGATCGGATCCCACAGGATGGGATGGATAACGGCATCGTCAATCGGAGCGAACAGACTGCCCATACCTGTTGCACTGATGGCCGTTTCAGCCAGCTGATGCACGCCGGAAGCTGCACCACCCAAAATACCGCCAAAACCACCCAGGCCGCCAGCACCGGCACTACCACTGCCGCCACCACCGATACCGCCAAGCAGACCACTGATCATGCCGCCCAGACCTGCACTCTGGCTACCACCCTGAGCACCACCGAGCAATCCACCCAGCAGGTTGCTTTCCAGACTATCTACTGACCCCAGGATACCTCCCAGACCGCCGGCACCAGCCATTGTACTGGTGGTTCCGCCAGCAGTAGTACCAGGTACCATGTTGGTAGAGGCCGCATTGTTGGAATAATGAGAGCTGTGAGAGTAACCCGGCTGTGTGGCCGTTACACCAAAAGCCGAATTGTTGCCATAGTTCTGGCTGCCATGGCCACCCGTCATCCCGGAGATGCCGGAACTGCTGCCAGCAGAATGGTGGCCACTATGACCACCACTCATACCGCCGACACCACCTGTGCTGCCAGGGCCATAATAACCGCTTGAGCTGCCGCCATTGTAAGCACCAGCCCCGGCATTGCCACCAGCGGCATAGTTGTAGATATTGATGGGTGCCTGTGAATAACCGCCAGAGCCGCCCTGGGTCAAACCCTGTGACAGACCGGCATTATAGGCATTATTCAAAGCAGCATTGAACTGATTGATGTTTGCATTGCTTGGTGCAGCTTGCTGCGTAGTGGTAGTAGCGGTATCGCTTCCGGAAAATTTGCTTCCCAGCAGACCCGATAAAAGACCAAATGTCATTTTGTTTCTCCTTGAAAATTTATCCTGTTGAATCCATTCGGGAGTCTCTATGCTCCTCAACAGGCCCTCATACCCTGCAATACAGTATTGCTTTGTGCACTGCAGTATCTACCCAGTTTAAAGGAAGTAACACATCAGGCTTAGCCTCAGGCTGACGAATGTCAGCTAAATCTTGACAAGGCAGATGAAAGGTAATTTGTCTGTCCGGCTTCCCGGCACCACCTGCGAATGGTTCTCAGACTGACGGCCTGAGCCGGGGATCATGCAGTCAACATTCCTTGCTGCCAGATCACCCCACAATACAAATCTGCCTGCAGCGCCAATAAAAAAGGCCGACAAACTGTCGGCCTCATGCTCAGTTGTAGAAGTTCCAGTAGCGATTACTTAACCGCCGCCCAGCAGACCATTCAACGGATTCAGGCCACCCAGTGCGCCATAATTCGGTGAGCCACCGGCAGTATAGTTGGTTCCATTCTGGGCATCATAGGCCTGGGCACTGCCAAACACCTTATCCAGACCGACCAGACCACCCAGCTCCTGCCCCAGGGTACCAGCAATCGCCAGCGGCGCAGAACTGCCATTCCCGGCATTACCACCCATTGCATGCGAGTGTCCGGTATGGTCAAAAGTATTCACCAGCCAGCCCATTACATCACCATTCCCGGCAGCCTGAGCGGCACTGTCATGGCCAACCAGATTGGAAAACAGCCCCAGCGGCATGCCAACAATGCCGCCCAGACCACCCAGGCCGCCACCACCGGCACCGCCCAACAGACCACCGGCACCGCCACCTGAGGCACCACCGGTAATACCGCCCAGGAGGCTTCCAATGAGTCCCCCCATTCCGGCAGACCCGCTGCTATTGCCTGTACTGCTGCCATGACCACTGTGACTGCCATCCGTCATGCCACCGGTCATGCCGTTTGTCATTCCACCAGTCATTCCACTGGTCATGCTGCCATATCCACTGCCATGTGATGAGTGACCAGTGGATGAACTGCCGGTCATGCTGCCATATCCACTGCCATGTGACGAGTGACCAGTGGATGAACTGCCGGTCATGCTGCCATACCCACTGCCATGTGATGAGTGCCCAGTAGATGAACTGCCACCCATATTGACGTTATTACCGGGAATAACACCGGAGCCGGTCTGGCCATGAGAATGGCCGGTCATGCCGTAATAATCGCTGCCACCATTGTAGGCACCAGCCCCGGCGCTGCCACCACCGGCGTAGTTATAGATATTGACAGGCGCCTGTGAATAACCGCCAGAGCCGCCCTGGGTCAAACCCTGCGACAGACCGGCATTATAGGCATTATTCAAAGCAGCATTGAACTGATTGATGTTCGCATTGCTTGGTGCAGCTTGCTGTGTAGTGGTAGTGGCGGTATTGTTTCCGGAAAATTTGCTTCCCAGCAAACCCGATAAAAGACCAAATGTCATTTTATTTCTCCTTGAAAAGTTTATCCTGCTGAATCCATTCGGGAGTCTCTCTCCCCAACAGGCCCTCGTACCCTGCAATACGGCATTGCTTTCGCATTGCAGTCCCTAAACAGCTTAGAAGAATCAATCGCGGTCGGTTCAGGCCAGGTTGACAAACGTCAACTAAAACTTGACAAGGTGAGTCAGGAATAGAACCAGTTACAGACAAGGCCACTGCTTTTTCTACAGGCCACCGGTATCCGGCTTCAGCTCCCGCAGCTTGCGGGTCAGGGTATTCCGACCCCAGCCCAGCAGTTCCGCAGCCTCAATCTTGCGTCCGCCGGTACGGTTCAGTGCAGCCACCAGCAGGATGCGCTCAAATACCGGTGCCAGATCACCCAGCAGGTTTTTGTCTCCCTGTGCCAACCGGTTTTCAGCATACCGGGCCAGTGCATTTTCCCAGTTATCCGGTACGGGAACCTCGGTGCCAGGCTGACGTCCGGGCTGCAGATCGGGAGGCAGGTCGTCGACCACCACTTCCTGCCCCGATGCCATGACCGTCAGCCAGCGGCAGGTATTCTCCAGCTGGCGGACATTGCCGGACCAGGGCAGGCCAACCAGAAGCTCCAACGCCTTGGGAGACAGGGTTTTGGCATCCACACGCAGCTCTTCTGCCGAACAGTTGAGGAAATGTTTCAACAGCATGGGAATGTCATCACGCCGTTCACGCAGCGGGGGCGTCTGAATGCGAATGACATTCAGGCGGTGGAACAGGTCTTCGCGGAAGCTGCCCTTGTGCACCAGCTCCTCCAGATTCTGGTGTGTTGCAGCAATAATGCGCACATCCACCGCCACCGGTGTATGCCCGCCCACCCGGTAGAAGGTTCCCTCAGCCAGCACCCGCAACAGCCGGGTCTGCAACTCGGCCGGCATGTCGCCAATTTCATCCAGAAACAAAGCCCCGCCGTCAGCCTGCTCAAAACGGCCCTTGCGCTGGGCATAGGCTCCGGTAAACGCCCCTTTTTCATGGCCGAAAAGCTCGGACTCCAGCAGCTCACGGGGAATGGCAGCTGTATTCAGGGCAATAAAAGGCTTGCTGGAACGGGGACTGTGCAGATGCAGCGCCTTGGCCACCAGCTCCTTGCCGGTGCCGGATTCACCGGTGATCAGTACGGTGATACTGGATTTGGACAGGCGGCCGATGGCACGAAACACTTCCTGCATTGCCGGGGCCTTGCCGATAATGTCGCCGCTTTCCACCCCGTCGACCATGCCGGCATCCTTCGGGGCCAGGGTATCCTGCCGGGCCTGACAGGCACGCCGCACCAGCTCCACCGCTTCATTGACATCAAACGGCTTGGGCAGGTACTCGAAGGCTCCGCCCTGATAGGCAGATACTGCACTGTCCAGATCGGAATGGGCGGTCATGATGATGACCGGAATATCGGGATACTGCTGCCCCATGTGGTTCAGAAGCTCCAGGCCACTGCGGCCCGGCATGCGGATATCGGTGATCAGCGTGGCCGGTTCCACGGTTTGCAGGGCGCTCAGTGTCTGGTCAGCCGTTTCAAAACTGCGGGTTTCGATACCGGCTTTCTGCAGGGCGCGTTCCAGCACCCAGCGGATGGAACGGTCGTCATCAACGATCCAGACAGATCCGGTTTCATTTGTCATGCGGGGTGTCCTCAAGGTTGAGCGGGATGAGAATGGAAAAACAGGTCTGCCCCGGCCTGGACTGGTACTGGATCATGCCATCGTACTGGCGCAGCAGTGACTGGGCAATGGACAGGCCCAGACCGCTACCTTCTGCATGACCGCTGACCATGGGCAGAAATATCTTGTCCAGCAGGTGTGCAGGTACGCCGGGACCGTCATCACAGATATCGGTACGCAGCACCAGCCGATAGCAGACCTGACGGATGGTAAACTGGCGCAGGATACGGGTTTTCAGGGTAATGGTCCCATTCTCACCCACTGCACGCACGGCATTATTGAGAATATTGAGGCAGACTTGGACCAGATGACCGCGGTCAAACAAAAACTCCGGAATGCTGGGATCATAATCACGCCGGAAACAGATGGCCGCTGCGCCCTCAATCCTGGCCAGCTGGGCGACATGCTCCAGCACTTCATGGACATTCACCCATTCACTGCGTGGCAGCTGTCGGGGGCCGAGCAGGCTGTTGACCAGCTGCTTCAGGCGATCAGCTTCGGAGATAATGATCTGCACATATTCAATCAGCTCCGGATCATCCAGCTCGGCTTCCAGCAGTTGTGCCGCTCCCCGCAGGCCACCCAGCGGATTCTTGATTTCATGCGCCAGCCCCCGGACCAGCTCATGCACGGCCTGCTGCTGGCTCAGGATATGTTCATCCCGTACAATACGCAGCTGGCGATCCAGCGACTGCAACTCCAGCAACAGGCAGCCGGCCTCGAAACCATCCATCTCCAGCAGGGGGGTGACCATACAGTCCACGGTGGTCTGACGCCCGTCTGCCAGCTCCAGAAGCTGCTCACGAATGGCATGGACTTCATGCTGGGTGGCAGCAAACTGCAGCTGTTGCAGAAAAGCGCTGTCCTGGATGACACTGGCGATGCCCTGGCCGTGCAGGCGCTGAAAGCTCAGCCCCAGCAGGATTTCCGCCGACTGGTTCATGTACTGCACGCAAAACCGCGCATCCAGGACCATGATCGCACCGTCAAGAATGTCCAGCAGGATTTCGTTGGCGTGTTTTTTCGTGTTCATAACCATGTAAAGCAATATTGGTGCCAAAATCGATGTCCACTGTTTTCATCAGTTTATCCCCAGGCGTGCCCCTGTTCAGTGAACAAATGCACGATTTTGGTGCACATCAGGCATTGCATTCGATAACCGGATCACCGGCAATATGGATGGACCCAAATGTAAAGAAAGGTTCCCCACTTCGATAGCTTCGTTAAATTGTTGACAATCCAAAGGTAAAAACAGGTAAAACTACGTTCAAAGATTATTTTTTAATCATTTTTTTCAACAATACCCCCAAAAACCCTTAAAAAAACTACCTGCAAACAATTGCACCTTTCCGATGAATCAAGTTAAACTCTAGCCCGTTTGCTCAACACTCGGAGGAGTCAACTATGTTGTCAAGTAATGCCCAGGCATACTGGAAAGCGAATCTTCGCCTTCTGACATTCTGCCTGGTGATCTGGTTTATCGTTTCCTACCTGTGCGGGATCATCCTGTTCGAACCGCTGAACCAGTTCCACCTTGGTGGTTACAAGCTGGGGTTCTGGTTTGCCCAGCAAGGCTCCATTTATGTGTTCGTCGTGCTCACCTTCTTCTATGCCATGATGATGGGTGTGCTGGACCGTAAATACGGCTTTGATGAAGAGTAATCTCGCAGGGAGTTTTTAATGGATAGTCTGACCATCTGGACCTACACAATGGTGGGTCTGAGTTTTGCACTGTATTTCGGTATCGCATTCTGGGCCAGGGCCGGGTCCACCGCTGAATTCTACGTCGCCGGTGGGGGTGTACACCCGATTGCCAACGGTATGGCAACCGGTGCCGACTGGATGTCGGCAGCCTCATTCATCTCCATGGCCGGTATCATCGCCTTCAACGGCTATGGCGCATCCGTGTTCCTGATGGGCTGGACCGGTGGTTATGTACTGCTGGCCATGCTGCTGGCACCTTACCTGCGCAAATACGGCAAGTTCACCGTACCCGAGTTTATCGGTGACCGCTTCTACTCCAAATCTGCCCGTATCGTGGCGGTCTTCTGCCTGCTGGTTGCTTCCTTCACCTACGTCATCGGTCAGATGCAGGGCGTTGGCATCGCTTTCTCGCGCTTCCTGGAAATGGATTATTCACATGGCCTGTATGTCGGTATGGCGATTGTGTTTGTCTACGCCGTGCTCGGTGGCATGAAGGGTATCACCTACACCCAGATTGCCCAGTATGTGGTCCTGATTCTGGCCTATACCATCCCGGCCATCTTCATCTCCATGAACCTGACCGGCAATCCTTCACCCCAGTTCGGCCTCGGTGGAACCCACTTGGCTTCCGGCATGCCGCTGCTGGACAAGCTGGACCAGGTGGTTACCGAACTGGGCTTTCCCCAGTACACCAATCAGGTGATGGTCAGCAAAATCAACATGTTCATGTACACCCTGTCACTGATGATCGGTACAGCGGGTCTGCCTCACGTTATCGTGCGTTTCTTCACCGTCCCGAAAGTCCGTGATGCGCGTTACTCCGTCGGCTGGTCACTGGTTTTCATCGCCATCCTGTACACCACCGCACCGGCGGTAGGGGCCATGGCACGCCTGAACCTGATGACCACCATCCAGAGCGGTGAAATCGGCTCTCCCGATGGCAATCTGGTCTATGAACAGCGTCCGGAATGGTTCAAGAAATGGGAAGCCACCGGGCTGTTGAAGTTTGAAGACAAGAACGGTGACGGCAAAATCCAGTACTACAACGACAAGAACGAGGAAATGGCAGCCAAGGCTGAAGGTTTCGGCTGGAAAGGCAACGAGATGGTCACGGTCAATAATGACATCATGGTACTGGCCAATCCGGAAATTGCCAATCTGCCGGACTGGGTTGTCGGTCTGGTGGTTGCCGGGGGGCTGGCAGCGGCATTGTCCACGGCAGCGGGCCTGTTGCTGGCGATTGCCTCCTCGGTATCGCATGACCTGCTCAAAGGGGTCGTCTATCCCGGTATTTCGGAAAGCGCCGAACTCTGGGCCTCCCGTATCGCCATGGCAATCGCCATCTTTGTTGCCGGCTGGCTCGGGCTGCATCCACCGGCGTTTGCCGCCGGTACTGTGGCACTGGCATTCGGCCTTGCCGCCTCATCGATATTCCCGGTCCTGATGATGGGTATCTTCTCCAAGCGGGTTAATACCGCCGGTGCCATTCTGGGCATGCTGGCCGGTGTCGGTGTCACCCTGTTCTACGTGTTCCAGCATAAAGGCATCTTCTTTATTCCGGGTACCGAGTTTCTGGGCGGCCTGCAACCGAACTATTTCTTCAGCATCAGCCCGGAAGCCTTCGGGGCAGTCGGTGCCATTATCAACTTCGTTGTCGCCTTCCTGGTCTCCAGGGTAACGGCTGAACCACCAGAGCATATCCAGCAACTGGTTGAAGAGGTCCGCGTTCCAAGAGGTGCCGGTCAGGCAGCTGCACACTGAGATACTGATAGCACCGTCCTGATCACGGGACAATGACCACAACGAGAAAAGCCCCGCAACGGGGCTTTTTTCATTTCAGCTCTCATTTCAGGCTGCCAGAAACCCTGCCTAACTGCTCCCTTCCCATAACGGCATTCACTCCAGATTACCCCCTCGCCATCAATCCGGTTACAGATTTTTTACCCTGAAGTGTTCCTTTTTTAATTTTTTGGGCTTATCATCCCAAAAATGAAGAAGGTGATCTACCAGGTTATTTATCACATCCTGAAACCTCTGGTTGCGATCCTGCATCGCAAAGCGGTTTCATTCGATGAGTTCAGCCAGATCGCCAAAAAACTGTTTGTAGAGGTTGCTGAAAAGCATTTGCGTGAAGCCGGAGAACGTCCAACCAATTCGCGCATCTCGGTCTCAACCGGCCTGACCCGCCGCGAAGTGGCCCAGTTGCGCCAGACGTCCAGTGAGTCCCTGCTGGCGTCAACCCGGATCAACCGGGGCCTGCGCGTCATCAATGGCTGGATGACCGACGCGGAGTTCATCGCTCGGGACGGTCTGCCGGCCAGCCTGCCGGTTCAGGGTGACAAGGGAAGCTTTGAAGCCCTGGTCAGCCGTTACAGTGGCGATATTCCCTACCGCGCCATGCTGAAAGAATTGAGTCTGGCCGGGGTTGTTGTGCTGGACGATGCGGGTGACAGGGTGGGCCTGCTGGATAACGCCTACGTTCCACACCAGTCGGATGAAGAACGGCTGGTACTGATGGGGCAGGATGTGTCGCTGTTACTGCAGACCATCGCCTACAACCATCAGCATGAGCGCGGCGAGGCTTATTACCAGCGCAAGGTCAGTTACGACAACCTGCCCCTGGAGGCCGTGCTTGTTTTCCGCCAGATGGCGCGGGAAGAAAGCCATGCCCTGCTGCTGAAATTCAATCAGTGGCTGGCCCGGCATGACCGGGACAGCAACCCCGATGCAAAAGGACAGGGGTGTTATCGGGCAGGCGTCGGTATTTATTATTTTGAAGAACCGCTACCAGCACAGAATCAGGCGGAAGGACCGGAGGAAAAAGGATGAAACTCGTGCGAACCCGACACTGGATAACAACCAGTCTGACCGCTCTGCTGCTGACAGCCTGCGGTGATGGCGGCGTTGATCTTGCCGAAGGCGGCATTACCGGTTCCGGTATTTCGGTCGGCCCCATTACCGGCTTCGGCAGCATCTGGGTGGGTGGCGTCCATTTTGATGTCAGTAATGCCGAGTTTGTACGCAACGGCCAGGTGACAGATGAAGCCCAGAGTGCTTTCCGCATCGGAGAAATGGTCAATATCACCGGGGAAGTCAATCCCGATGGTGTCAGTGGTGTTGCAACCCGGGTTGAGTTTGATCGTGACCTTGCCGGTCTGGTGACAGCAGTCAGCACGGACGGAACAACCCTTGAAATCATGGGGCAGACGGTTCGTGCCGATGAGCTGACCATTCTGACAGGCTTCAACAACCTGTCGAGTCTCCAGCTCGGCAATGTGGTGGAAGTCTCCGGTATTCGGGGAGCCGATGGTGTCCTGATGGCCAGTACCATCACCCTGAATCAGGGCAGCTTCATTGCAAACCTGACAACGCTTGAAGTCGAAGGCCGGGTCTCTGAACTGGATACGGACAACCTGACCTTCAAGATCGGCAAGCTGGTTGTTGATTATGCACAGACCGTACTGCCGGATATCGCCAAAGGCATTACGGCCGGGGAGTACCTTGAAATCAAGAGTAGCCGGAACCTCCGGAATGGTGTGCTGGAAGCGTCGGCACTGCGTCAGGATCAGGAATATCCCGGCTTTGCCAAAGACAGCTTTGTCAGACTGGAAGGCCGTATCACCCGGTTCAGCAATACCGGGGTATTCAGTGTCACCGGTCAGCCGGTCAGCCTGACCCCGGACACAGTGATAGAGAACGGCAGCCTCAACGATCTGGGACTGGGCATTCTGCTCGGGGTTGAGGGGATGGTGGATGAACATGGCGTACTGGAAGCCGACCGGTTATCAATACGCCAGTCAGTGGACCCGGACAGCATGATTGAACTGCAGGGAACAATTGATGCCATTGATGCCGAAAACCAGACACTTCAGCTTCAGGGAGAACAGGTCATCATTGATGCCAATACCCTGATGCTGGACTGGCAGGACGGGGAAAACCAGACCCTGACCTTTGCCGGGCTCAATGCAGGTGATGCCATCAGCCTGGCAGGGCGCAAACTGGCATCCGGTGAAACCCTTGCATTGCGGCTGGACCGGGGCCTGATCAAGGCGCACACGGATACAGACAACACGGATGACCCAGGTACAAGCACAGGCGGTACGGCAGACAAAATTCACGGGACTGCAAGCCAGATTGATACCACCACCCATAGCCTGGTGATTGCCGGTATCACGGTAATCACCGATGCCAGTACCGTTTACCGCCATACCGGTCGCAGCCTTGAACGTGATGTTTACTTCAGCCTGCTGCAGTCCGGGCAGAGTGTGGTCATGGCCACCGGCATACGAACGGCCAACCAGCAGCTTCTGGCCCGAGAGTTGAAACTATTGACGGAATAGTTCCCATTCCTCCGTCCCTTATCCCGGCAACTCCGGTTGCCGGGAGTTTTTTAAATTTTAGTGCCCAGCCTGACGGAACAGGATAACCATTCCTCCGTCCCTTATCCCGGCAGACTACGGCTGCCGGGAGTTTTTTACACTCTTGTCCGTGACGCAGAAATCCCTCTTGTTGCGGCATTCCATCCGTGAAACTAGCGGTTCTTCACCAAGGGAATCATCATCGCCTGACCGGGTACGGTGCAACCGGTATCACAGCAGCGCCCCGGTTGCCGGTTTTTTGTGATGCTGCGTTTTTCATCATGCAGAATGCCCCTGTCAAGCAGGCGTTCCACCAGTTCCACCTTGGTACCAACCGGATAGTTGCGCCAAATCTCCTGCTTCATTGCCGCTGGCGAGCCACCACCATGCAGGCTGATCACCGAGTACCAACCGCCTTGATAGGAGGCCGTCAAGTCTTCAATAAAACGCGCTGTCTGAATGCGTTTGTCGTAAGGGATATCCGGGCTGGCCTGGAGTACATCAGACAGCTGGGCGGCTGTCGCCGGGTTATGGTCTTCATCAGGCCCGGGGAGTGCAACGATCAGCCCGCCCGAAACTTCGTGGGCGATGCGGTGCATGTCGTATATCTGTGTCGCCAACAGCAGTTTGCCGATATTGCTGAATACCGGGTCGGGCATGAATGTCCCGCTGTATTCATCCTGTGTGGCATAGACACTGGCCGCAACACCACAGGCATAGAAGCCTTCGGTGATCTTGATCAGTTCCACCATCGGCTCACGCAAGTTGCTCTTGTGGTCGGGATCAAGGCCGTTGGCTTCGCACATCAGTGCCCCGGCCCCGATCAGCAAATCCCCGAATCCGGCTCTGGCCGCGATGCAACTGTGGCGATGATGGGTGGCGTAGCTGTAGGTCAGGACATGGCTGTGCTCCCAGTCACCGGCATAGAACACCCTTTCCCACGGTACGAAGACGCGATCAAAAATAACAACCGCAGTGGATTGGCCGTATTTGTGTGAGAACAGGGCGTCACCGTGCTCCAGTTTCTCGCCGGGCCGACCGGCAGGCCGCGAGACCATGGTGATGCCGGGTTCATCCACACGCACGGCACAGCAGACCGCAAAGTCAGCATCCTCACGCCCCATGTTACGGCTGGGCATGACAAGCAGTTCGTGCATATACGGGGCACCGGTCACGATTGCCTTGGTGCCGCTGATGACGATGCCCTTGCCATTGCGCTCGACGATGTGGAGGTAGGTACCAGGATTGGATTGTTGATGTGGCTTTTTGCTGCGGTCGCCTTTGGCATCGGTCATCGCGATACCCAGTGACAGATCCCCGTCCTGGGTGTGCGCCAGATAGGACTCAAAGCGGGCACGGTGCTCCGTCGTTCCCCTGGCATCGTCGATTCGGGCGACCACCTGCGCGATACCGTTCAGCGCATCATGGGCCAGGTAGCGTTGTGCACATCCGGTCTCCTGACAGAGCACTCGCACGGCTTCGAGCTTGTTCAGCAAGTCGCCCGATGACTCGTTCACATGCAGCATCCGGCTCACCACACGGTTACGGCTGGACTGGGTGGCCAGCGCAATCGGCTCCAGTTCCGGACGCAGTGCATAGTCGTAGGTGAAAGCCAGCGCATTCACCCCCGGACGCAAGGCCGGCTCATCAACGACGCTGCCCACTTCGCATCCATCGACAAAAACCCTGGGCTTGTATTGGCGCAGGGACTCCCGGTAGTCGTCGCCCGACATCAGATCAACGCTGGTGGGATGTGCTGCTTCGTCAGAATAAGTCATTACAGTCTCCGTTTTATTGAATGCATATTTTTAATTTGAACAGTGTTCAATTTCATTGTCAACGTTTATACTTGTCGCATGAACAATCCAGCAAGCCCTAACCGCCCCCACAATCCTGCCGACAAGGAGGATGAGTCGGCAGGCAACCCGCGCCAGCTTCGACATCAGGTCCTGGCAGAGACCCGGCGGGAACTGGTGCTCAATGCGGCCAGGGCCGCTTTTTTCGAGTTGGGGATGGAGAAGACAAGCATCCGGGAAATCGCGCGCCGCGCCGGCTACTCGCCGGGTGCGATCTACAGTTACTTCGCCAGCAAAGAGGAGTTGTACGGTGCCCTGCTGGGCGAATCACTGGAGCGGCTCAACCGGGAAGTGCAGCAAGCGCAAGTGAACCACATTCCGGGAGCCGACTGCCTGCGGGCGTCTGCCGGGGCGTTCTTCGATTTTTACCTGGAGAATCCCCATGACCTGGATCTGGGCTTCTACCTGTTTCAGGGGATGAAGCCCCGGGGTCTCACGCCCGAACTGAACGAAGCGCTTAATGCAAGGCTGCGCGATGCCCTGCAGCCGACGCAAGCTGCCTTGCAGCAGCTCGGGATGCCAGCCGGACAGGCGTTGGAAGAAGTCACTGCACTGTTCGCACACATCGTGGGCCTGCTGGTGCTCAGCCACACAGGGCGCATCCGTATGTTCAAGCAGTCCTCTCGGGCGCTGTTCAACACCTACCTGGAGCAACTGCTCAACCGGGCTGAATCAACTGATCGGGAGTAAAAAATGGATACAATCAATGCAAACAAGAGCGCACTGGTATTAGTGGATTATCAGGCACGCCTGATGCCGGCCATTCATGACGCAGCCAAAGTGTCAGCCAATGCCAGATTGCTGGCCCGGGCTGCGCATGTACTCGATATCCCGGTACTCGGGACGGAACAAAATCCCGCGGGACTGGGGCCAAATGTGGAACAGCTCAAAGCCGAATGTGCCCGCACCATCGCCAAAACACACTTTGACGCTTGTGCGGACGGGCTGCTTGAAGCGTTGGAAGCCGCGAAACAAGGCTGCGATCAGGTCGTCATCGCCGGTTGTGAAGCCCATGTCTGCCTGCTGCAGACCGCCCTGGGCCTGCTGCGTGCCCGCAAGCGGGTGTGGGTCGTCGCCAATGCGAGCGGTTCGCGCCGTACCGACGATCATGCAGCGGCCATGAATCGCCTGGCACAGGCTGGAGCGACGATCGTGACCCATGAGATGGTGCTGTTCGAGTGGCTGGATGATTGCAGGCACCCGCACTTCCGCGAGGTGCTGGAACTCATCAAGGCAGCAGCATGAGGCAGAAAATCCGGCAGGGCAGATTCGTTGCTGAAGGGTTTGCTGAGCACGGTCACCGTCAAGCAGCCTGCCACCTGGCATTTCTCCAGAGCATGAAATTCCGGTGAAAGTGGTTTACACTTTGCCTGCATAAGACCAGCCTCATTATTCAGGTAATCTGTTAAATTTTCAGCTTTCCGTTTGCCTGAGGCAGTCTTCCCTTTTAGAGGAGGTGAGAGAAATCGGGGTTGACCCCCGGTTTTTTCTGTTGAGGAGTCTCCCGTCGTTATCCGAGAAAAACATCATGACCGAGCTGGTTTTTTATTACCGGAGGAAAAACTATACCAACCCCGCTGTCCATGTCCTGGACACTACCATCCAGCTCTACGGCGGCCACCGCCTGACGGAGCAGTTTGACGAGTTCATGATTGATGCCTATGTGCTGACGGATGATACCCGTTCACGCGTGATTGCCATTGATTTCGACAACACCATTACAGCCGATGTAGACTTTTACCTCAACCTGATTGATGCCTACCGCAAGGCCGACTGGAACCCGGTGATCTGTACCCTGCGGGAAAACAGCAACAATGATCTGGAAGAGATTCAGTCACGGTTATATGATACCGGTTTAAAAGTCTATACGACGGATGGTTTACCCAAACAGGCCTATATGCAGGCCCGGGGCCTGAGTGTTAACTTGTGGATAGATGACTATTTTCCAGCTATCGGGCCTTGCGGTTGTCCATTACTGCTGAATAATGGAATTAATTTATGAATAAATCCAATAATATACTGTTGAAACAGTTTCTGTCCGGGCACTTGACCCAGATGAGCTGCCCTCAGTGTGAAAACACCTTTCTGACCAATGTCTACCAGATCAGGGATGCCACGGTTCCCGGCATGCCGGAAGATGCACCGGCGGGCATGCCGTTTGTGCTGCTGGAAAAGCACGCGCTGGGTCTGGAATACTTTTGTGATGCCATCAACGCTTACGGGGTGCAGAAAATCCCCTATACCCGGCGCATTGCCATCCTGTCGGAAAACGATGCGTTGCTTGACCCCTCGGTGATCCGGCTGTTCAGCCTGGAAGAACCCGATTACCGCCTGGTTTATGTAATGGAGTACCTGGAACATCTGAGCCGGGAAGACCGGCTGTTTTTCGATGAGCATGTCCATGAGCTGGACTGGATGGACGAACAGACCCGGTTCCGGATTTTCGACTGGATGGCCGAGCGTTACGGGGCAGACTTGGCCCGCGACGTGCGCCTGCTGTGCCGCTATTTCCGGGCACATGAAACCTTTCTGAGCTGGGATCTGCACGGAAACAACCTGATGCGTCGCCCTTCAACCGGTGAGCTGGTGATTCTGGACCCGTTTGCACTCAAGACCTGAATCACGCCAGCAGCTTGCCCGGATTCATGATGTGATCAGGATCAAACAGCTGCTTGATGGCACGCAGGCAGGCCAGTTCTTCCGGGCTGCGCGAGTAATCCAGGTAATCACGTTTGAGCAGGCCGACCCCGTGTTCGGCGGAAATGCTGCCCTCCAGCCGACGCACAATGGCAAAGACATCCTTGTTGACCTGTTCACACTGGCGGAAAAAGGCTTCCGGGGTCCATTGTGCCGGCTTGAGAATATTGAGGTGCAGGTTGCCATCACCAATGTGCCCGTACCAGATGACTTCAAACCCGGCATAGCGTTCGGCAACCACCTGATCCACCGCCGCCAGAAATTCCGGTACCCGTGATACCCGGACTGACAGGTCATTCTTGTAAGGCATATAAGCAGCAATGGTTTCGGAAATATCCTCACGCAAACGCCACAGCTCGGCAGCCTGCCTGCCGTTCTGACTCATGACGCCATCCAGTACCCATCCCCGGGCCAGACAATATTCAAAGACCGCCAGTGCTGCGGCCTGAATGCTTTCATGCCGGCTCTCAAATTCCAGCAGGGCATAGAATGGTGCTGGCTGTGCAAAAGGGCGCGCCAGACCACGCCGGATCACATGCTGCAGGGCCGGCTCGGAGAAAAACTCAAAAGCCGTCGGTTCAATGCGCTGGCGGAACTGTTCCAGTACCTGCATCAGGGCCGACATATCAGTGATCCCCAATACCATGACCGTCGGGTTTTCCGGGGGCGTCATCAGGCGTACCGTCACTTCCGTGATCAGCCCCAAGGTCCCTTCCGAGCCAATGAACAGGTGGCGCAGGTCATAGCCGGTGGCATTCTTGACCAATCCCCGGTTGAGCTGCAGGATGTCTCCCTGCCCGGTGACAACGGTCAGCCCCAGTATCTGGTCACGCGTCAGCCCATAGCGGATCACCTTGATACCGCCGGCATTGGTAGCCACATTGCCACCGATCTGGCTTGAGCCGGAGGAGGCGAAATCCACCGGATAAAACAGGTTCTGCTGCTGCGCAAACGCCTGCAGTTGTGCCGTAATCATACCTGCCTCACAGTGCAGGCTGCGATCCACGGCATTGAAATCCAGTATCCGGTTCATGCGTTCCAGTGCAATCACCAACTCACCCTGTGCAGCAACCGCACCACCACTGAGACCGGTGCGCCCGCCGGAAGGAACAATGGCCAGCCTGTGCCGACGGGCCAGCAGCACCAGCTCCCGTACCTGTGTTGTCTGTTCCGGAAAGACGATCGCACAGGGGGCCGGAGTATACTGGCGGGTACGATCAAGGCCGTATTGCTGCAGGCTGTCAGCATCCATGTGCACCCGCTCAGCCCCGACAATACGGCCAAGAGTCTGTTCCAGTTCGGCACCGGACAGTGGAGGAAAGGTATGACTCATAAAAACTCCGGGACGGGTTCAGGTTGTCGCAGCAGTTGTCGTACCGGGTTCCGGCTGCTCCGGCAATCCGGCGTTATCCAGCTGGCTCACACGGGTAAAACCATGTCCCACCAGGGCAATTTCCCCGTCCGGATCAATACGGAACCGGGTGTAACTGGCATAACCGACCTCAAACCGCAGGCTGCGCTGGTAAAGGATGTCCATGGCCTTGCAGATCAGGGCACGAATCACACCCGTATGCGTCAGAATCAGGATTCTTCGCCCCCGATGCCGGGCCAGCAGGTCCTCCCAGGCCGCATCAATACGCCGGGTGAAGGCTTCCATCGACTCACCACCAGGGGCAACAAAACGACGCGGCTGGAAATAATAGTGGTGCAGGATTTCCGGATAGCGCTGTTCGATTTCCTGCTGTCCGAGGCCGATCCACTGCCCGAAATCCAGCTCGGCCAGACGCGCATCCGCCTCAAAATCGACTCCGAGACGCTGAGCCAGAAGGCGGGCAAAATCATGGCAACGGCGCAGGGGAGAAGCCACAATCACATCCCACTTTCCGTCCTGGGTAGCCAGCGTCAGCTGTTTCCAGCCCGGCATGCCCAAGGGCTCTCTGGGGGGAGCGGAAAACTGGCCCGGAATCGCAACCTTGCCATGGCGCAGTAAATCGATGGTTGTGGTATCAGGATGCCGGGGGCGGGCTCGCCGGATAACGGGCTGATCCAGAAAACCGTCCCGTGCTTCGCTGAGCGTCTGTGTTTCACTTCCCTGTGATGCCACGTTCATAGACTCCGGCCCTGATACCTGAAAATCCTGCTAGTATTAGCATACTGGCAAGACTCCGACAAGAAAACAGCGGTATCCCAACCCAATGACCCAAGCCTGTCGTTCCGGCTGTGCCGCCTGCTGCACAGCACCTTCCATCAGCTCCCCCATGCCCCGGCATCCGACGGGTAAACCGGCAGGTCTGCCGTGCCTGCACCTTCTGCCGGACCTGCGTTGCGAGCTGTTCGGACAGAACATACGCCCACCCGTTTGCCGGCATCTGCAACCCAATCCGGAAATGTGCGGGACAGACCGTAGCCACGCGCTGGATTTTCTGTACCGGCTTGAAGCCATCACCTGTCCATAAAGCGGGCAGACGCCCCACCAGTCAATGTGGCCTGGCGGACTTCAGCTGTCGCAGGTACTCGCGCATGCGTGGCAGATAATCTTCCGACTGTGCCTCCGGCTCATAGCACAGAGCTTCGTAGGCACGGGTAAAGGACCACACCTCTTGCGCCAGCTCCGGTTTGTGACGGGCAATATACTGTGCAAACTGCCCCGGCGTCTGGTCCGGCCTGCGGGCCACTCCCTGCCGCTGCATCAGGGTACAGAAACGCCGGTAGAGTTCATCCTGTGGCTGCCCCTGTGCGTGTCGACGCCTGCGCCAATAGGCCAGCGCACCCGCCAGCGCCATCAGCCCACCCGGCCACAGCAACAGGTACCAGCCCCCCTGAGCCACACCACCCGGCAAACGTTGCAGCAACTGGCTCCGGGTCTGTTCATCATAACCGAGCACCCAGCGCCGCCAACCATACTGCAGCCGGTCCAGATACTGGCGCGTGCTGTTGAGCCAGGGAATCCGGCGACTGGAAAACAGGCTATTCTCCAGAAAACTCCCCTCCGAACGCACGGCAGCCTCCAGACCCTGTTCCACCCGGCTGGGTGCAACAACCGCCGTGGGATCCACGCGCCGCCAACCCTCACCGGCCAGCCACACCTCGGCCCAGGCATGCGCATCATACTGATGCACCATCAGGTAATCCCCCTGTGGACTCCACTCTCCCCCCTGATACCCGACCACAACTCGTGCAGGCAATCCGACTGCCCGCATCAGAAACACGAAACTCCCGGCAAAATGCGAACAGAAACCACGTTGGGAATCAAACAAAAACTTGTCAATCGTATCCGTATCACCCAGCAGGGGTGGACGCAGGGTGTAATGGTATGCCTGCTCGTGGAAGCGCTGCAGCACGGTATTGATAAAATCCTCCGGTGAACCGGCTCGGGCATACAGGGAGCGGGCCAGCTGACGGCTGCGTGTATTGCCATCGGGAGGCAGTTGCAGGGCCTGATGCTGCAGAAAGCGAGTCAGCTGCAAGTCACGCCGGGCCTGGGGATAGCTGGTGGCACGCAGCAGCAACGGTGCATTGAGCGGCTGTCTGGCCATGATGCGATAATCCGCCGTGCGCAATACGTCAGCATCAACCTGTGCCACGGTGGCCAGTGTAAACAGCCAGGGCTGACCGGAGCTTTCATAAATGGCCTCATAATCCAGCGCTTCCCCCGCCAATGCCACATTGCTGCCATTCCAGCCAAAATCATGGCGCACCAACTGGCGCAGTTCAGGCAGTTCCAGCGGGGTATCAAACTGACGCCAGGTCTTGCCGTCAAAATGGCCCAGCGTCAGACCGCGCCAATACAACTCACTCTGTCGCGGTTTGCGCCCCTGAAACCGGACCCGAAATGCCAGCGCCTCATTCTGGCTCAGACTGGCGATATCACCCGGTGTCATCCGGTCCGAAATACCGGTGGTATGGCGTGGTGCCATCAGGGGCAACTGCCACAAGGGCGGCAAACGCGGGGCGAACAGGAAGATCAGCAACATGAGCGGCAGGCACTGGAGCAACAGCCATCCGGCCAGGCGGAAATGGGTGCCGAGCTGCTGCCGGAGCGACAGCACCGGCAGGCTGGAAAACTGCTCCATCTGGTGCTGAATGCTGATCAGGGCCGTGGTCAGTACCATCAGGCTCAGGCTGCCGTAAAGTGCCGCCAGCATCGACTGGGTATAAAGAAAATTCACTGCCACCAACAGAAAACCCAGAAAGATCACCACCATGGCATCCCGGTGCTGCACCATTTCCAGCGTCTTGAAGGCGAAACCCAGCAGCAGCAGGGCAACCATGGCATCCAGTGTCGGCAGGCTCAGGCCGCTGAAACCCAGCCCGCCAATGCCGAGCACCATGATCAGCACCTTGAGCCAGGGGCCGGGCTGATCCGCTTTGCCGGTCAGAACCCGCATGCGCCACCAGCCGGACAGCAGCAGAACCGGAATCAGCCAGAGCGGCAGATTAAAGGCAAACGGAAACATGACCACCAGCTGGGTCAGCAACAACCACATCAGGGCAACATGATTGATACTGCGATCAAAAGGATAACGGCTGTCAATCATCTTCGGCTTCCTGACCGAACAGGGCCAACGCACTCAGGCAGCGCAGCCGGTGGGCCTCCCCCTGAGCCGGCTCCAGACAGACACCCGGCAGTCGCAAACCGAAACGATGCTGCTTTGCATGGGCTTCCAGCACCAAGGCGCACAGGACCGAGAGCCGGGCTTCCGTACCGGCAACCGGTAACTGATCCCAATCCAGCCACTCCGCCGAGGTTTGGAAATCAACAAATTCACGAACCTGCAGCTGGCCGCTGCGGGCATAGGCCGCCCAGTGAATCCGGTTTGGCACATCACCGGGCTGGTAGTCACGCAAGCCACCAAAATCACTGTGCCCGCCACGGATCGCCATACCGCTGTCCTGCTCCCGAGCTGCTGCCGATCGTACCTGCCGGGCATCAGTCAGTTGAACCGGCTCTGGAAATACCAGTCCCCGGATATCCAGAGTGACATAAGTCCAGGCCAATGCCAGTCCGGTGGGATAACGGCTGAACACCTCGATTCGGGGAGGCTGAAAACGCCCGCGCCGGGTTGCCGTCATGGTCAGTGTCACCTCCACCGGCTCCTGCCGCACCCGATCGACCCGGACCATATCCTGACCGGGCCAGCCCAGATAAATGCCACGGTACCTGCGCCCGGCAGGACCACTGACCCGCAGCCTGAACATGACTTTCTGCCCGACAAAAGCCGGCTCCACCCTGAGGCCGGTCACGACCAGCCCAGACAGGTTGAAACAGGTATGCAGGATATTCACCACCCACAGGGCCAAAAGCCAGAAGCACACCGCATACACCAGCGTATTCCGGAAATTTACCCCGATAAGATAAAGCAGCATGCAAAAAAGTATCAGCACCCATCCGCTGCGCGTCGGCAGAATGAAAATACGCCGCTGAAGCAACCTGACTTCACGCATTCCGGGTGGATGCAGACGTCGCCTCAATACCGACTCAAGCACGCGCAGTCCCAAGCGTATCTACCTGAGCCAGAACATGGCGTGCCAGGGCGGCTCCCTGTTGCTCCTGCTGTCCTTGCAACCGATGGCCGGCTACGGCGACAAAAACCGCCTGCACATCCTCAGGCAGTACATGACTGCGTCCCCGCAACAACGCCCAGGCCCGTGCACTGCGAACCAGCGCCTGTGCCCCACGGGGTGAAAGGCCCAGACGGCAGCGGGTGTCTTCACGTGTCTGCCGTATCAGGCGCTGGACATAATCCAGCAGGGCATCCGTCATGCGTACCTGTGGGACCAGCGACTGCAGCATGCGCAAACGCCCGGCATCCAGCACCTGGCGCACGCTGTCAAGCCGCTCCCGACCTGAACCGCCTTTGAGCAGCTCACGCTCCACGCTCGGGTCCGGATACCCGAGTGACAGGCGCAGCAGAAAACGATCCAGTTGTGATTCAGGCAGGGGGAAAGTACCGGATTGATGCTGCGGATTCTGGGTTGCCAGCACAAAGAAAGGCGGCTCCAGTGCATGAGTCTCTCCATCGACACTGACCTGCTGCTCTTCCATTACTTCCAGCAGGGCGCTTTGCGCCTTGGGACTGGCACGATTCAGCTCGTCGGCCAGCAGCAGCTGGGTAAAAACCGGGCCGGGATGAAAACGGAAGCTGGCACTGCGTGCTTCAAACACCGACGCACCCAACAGGTCGGCAGGTAACATGTCACTGGTGAACTGGACGCGTTTGTAGTCCAGCCCGCAAACGTGCGCCAGCGCATGGGCCAGGGTGGTCTTACCCATGCCGGGCAAATCCTCCAGCAGCAGATGGCCGCCTGCCAGCAGGCAGGCAAACGCCAGCTGCAGCTGTTGCGGCTTGCCCAGAATGACCTTATCCAGTTCCTGCAGGCTGGCCTGTATCAGTTGGGGGGCACTTGAAGTCACAATGAGGCCTTTGTTGTTATGGTTATCATGGCGGTTACCATGCTATCCCACCCGCTCAGGATGTGCCTGATCATGCGATAAGCTGCTGCTGAAACAGTCCCGTGAAACCCGGTAGCAGAGCGACGGTAGTCACTGACCGGTATTTGTTTTGATTTATTTTCCGATACAGAAAGAACTGAAAATCTCGCCCAGCAGATCATCCGATGTAAAGCGCCCGGTGATCTGCCCCAGCGCCTCCTGGGCTTCACGCAGCTCTTCGGCCACCAGCTCGGCGGCATTGAATGCCTGCAGCTGCTCCTGCGCCCGTTCCAGTGCTGCCCGGGTCTGTGCCAGCGCCTGCAGGTGACGGCGACGGGCAATGAAGACATCCTCAGTACTTTCCTGATACCCCATGCGGGCCTTGAGTGCGTCCCGCAATGTGTCAATGCCTTGGTGATACTTCGCTGAAATATACAGGTGGGTACCCCGCCTGCCGGGCGGACTGCCACTCAGATCAATTTTGTTGTGTACCGTCAGGCGTGCCAGCCCGTCCGGCAGGCGTGCCAGTATCCCGGCATTTTCCGGATGGTCCGGCTCCGCATCATCCACCAGCAACAGGATCATATCCGCCTGTTCAGCAGCCTGCCAGGCCCGGGCGATACCGATTTTTTCCACCGGATCTTCACTGTCACGCAATCCGGCGGTATCAATAATGTGAAGCGGCATCCCGTCCAGGTCAATACGCTCGCGCAGGACATCGCGGGTAGTACCGGCAATGTCGGTCACAATGGCGGTTTCCTGTCCGGTCAGTGCATTCAGCAAACTGGATTTACCCGCATTCGGGCGTCCGACAATCACCAGCTGCATGCCATCACGCAATAAACTGCCCTGATGCGCCTTGTGCAACACCGCCTGCAATTGCTGGTGGATGGCGCTCAGACGCCGGGAGACCTCCCCATCAGCCAGAAAGTCGATTTCCTCCTCCGGGAAGTCCAGAGTTGCCTCCACATAGACACGCAGGGCAACCAGCTGTTGCAGCAAAACCTCAATGGCCTGGGAGAACACACCCTGCAACGACCGCAGGGCCGAGCGGGCTGCCTGCCTGGAGCCGGAGTCAATCAGGTCGGCAATGGCTTCAGCCTGAGCCAGATCCAGCTTGCCATTCAGAAACGCACGTTCGGAAAACTCCCCCGGCCGTGCCAGCCGCGCGCCCAGTTCCAGACAGCGCTGCAGCAGCAAATCCAGTACCACCGGTCCGCCGTGCCCCTGCAGCTCGACTACCGCCTCACCAGTGAAGGAGCCGGGGGCCGGGAAATAAAGCAGGATGCCATCATCCAGGGGGCGTTCATCAGCATCGCTGAAATGACGGTAAACCGCACGGCGGGGCGCTGGCAGGGGGCCACCTAGTTGAACGGCAATATCCGGTGCAAGCGGGCCGGAAAGCCGGACAATACCAACCCCGCCACGCCCAGGCGGAGTCGCAACGGCAGCGATGGTATCGGTATTGTTCCACATGAAACATATCCGGCCGGCAGCTCAGGGACACACCTCAGGCATGCCCGACGATTTTCTTGTTGATCACCCACTGCTGGGCAATGGAAAGGATATTATTGACCACCCAGTACAGTACCAGTCCTGCAGGGAACCACAGGAACATGAAAGTAAAGATCACCGGCAGAAACTGGAAGATTTTCTGCTGCATCGGATCGGCCTGGGGCGGGTTAAGCTTCTGCTGCAGAAACATGCTTGCACCCATAATCAGGGGCAGTATGTAATAGGGGTCCATGACCGACAGGTCCTTGTACCACAGCAGCCAGGGAGCCTGACGCAGTTCCACACTCTCCAGCAGCACCCAGTAAAGTCCCATGAAAACCGGAATCTGGATCAGGATCGGCAGACAGCCACCCAGCGGATTGATCTTTTCCTTTTTGTACAGCTCCATCATGGCTTTCTGTTTGCCCTGCGGATCACTGCTGAAACGCTCGTTGATTTCCTTCATGCGGGGAGCCACAGCTTTCATTTTGGCCATGGACTTGTAGCTTGCCGCAGACGGCCAGAAGAATACCGCCTTGATCAGCATGGTCAGCAGGATAATGGTCCAACCCCAATTACCCACCAGGCTGTGAATGTGCTGCATGATCCAGAAAATCGGTTTGGAGATAAAGGCCAGCACACCGTAATCCACGGTCAGGTCCAGCCCCGGAGCCAGTGCTTCCAGTTCATCCTGCAGTTTGGGACCAACCCAGAACTGGCTGCTGAAGTTGTGTGAGGCTCCGGCTGCGACACTGATCAACGGCCCTTGTGTCCCCAGAATATAGACCGGCACACCCCGGTCAGCACTTTCATTGCTGTAGTAGGTATTATTCTGATCAGCCGGCGGTATCCAGGCACTGACAAAATAGTGCTGCAGGACACTGACCCAGCCCCCGTCAGCCTTGACGTTATGGCCGTCAAGCTTTTCCCCCATATCAGTAAAATTGATACGGGTGTATTTTCGGTCTTCATAGATGGCACCCCCTTCAAAGGCCCGGATTCCCATCATCCCGCCTTTGCTTTCCGCCGGACCGTGCTTGAACTGCAGGTATTCCAGCCCGGCCCAGGGCTTGCCGGAACCGTTCTGCAGGGACTGGGTCATATTGACGCTGAAACTGCCACGCCTGAATTCAAACTGCTTCACCACCGTCAGGCCGTCAGCACTCTGCCAGCGCAGGGGCACAACCAAGCTGTCCTGACCATCCTGCAGGACATACGCCTGTTTCTCGGCACTGAACAGGGCCAGGTGGTTGGGTGCCAGTGCCGGATCATTGTTCTGGTTCAGCAGTCCTGACTGGGCAACGTAGTTCTTTTCATCCCGGTTGAGAATGCGCACCGGCTGGTCCGGCTGCTCCAGACTGATTGGATAAGTGGGCAGGTCGGCAGCAATGATCTCCCCGCCCCGGGTGCTGATCTGCAGGTCCAGTACATCGGTACGGACATGAATCAGCTGGGCACCTCCGGCAGTTTCCTCCACGGGGGCAGCACTCCGGGTCGGTGTTGTTGCTGCCGCACTCGGCACCTCATTCGGGATCGTGGTCCCCGCACCATCAGCAGCAACAGGACCGGTGCTCTGGGCAGTCTCGGTAACAACCGGTTGGGGGGCATGGTCCTGTTGCCAGGTAGTCCATAACAGAAAGCCCAGAAAAATCAGGGCGAGGTACAGGAAGGGACGTTGGGAATCCATAAATCCTCAAGCCGTTAAAAGGTTGGTTTACCGGGACTGACCTGTCTGGGAAACATCCCGGCCAGCGGGGTATGACGCTCTCAGGCGTTGCCACAACACGCCGAGCTGCTGAAGTATACCAGCATTATCCATTCTGGAAAGTTCGGGCTTGGCCAGAACCACGAGATCAACATTGGGGAGGGTACTGTAGTGATGGCGAAAACTTTCCCGGACCAGACGCTTGATCCGGTTCCGGTCGACTGAGCGCTTCAGGATGCGCTTGGATATGGCCAACCCCAGACGCGGGCCTGTTTCACCAGTGTTCCGGGAGCGGGCCAGCAGACCTTCCACGTCGGTTCGACGGTGGCGACCCCGTTCAAACAGGCGCTGGAATTCCTCCGGACGGGTAAGGCGAACATGGCGCGGAAACCCGCTCAAGAACAGAACAGCACAGGTCAGGTCAGGGAATCAGGCGCTTGCGGCCCTTGGCACGACGGGCATTCAGAATTTTGCGCCCGTTTGCGGTCGACATGCGGGCACGGAATCCATGCGTGCGGGCACGATGAAGCTTGCTGGGCTGGAATGTTCTTTTCATGGCAGTTTCCCAAAACCTTTAATCTGGTGATTATTTCAACACCCTGTACAACCCGAAAACCGGGCAGACATGGCCTTGCAAAAGGCGATGCAAAATACTGGAACGGTCCCGATTTGTCAATCGCTTTTAACACTGTGCAAAACCGCCCGAAGGCTTGTGGATAACTCTGATGAACAGCTATACTTCCCGAACTCCTCATTGATTCATTACCTGTTCATCGCGACTACAGGGCGGTTTTTTTATGCTTTGGCAACAGTGTCTGACCCAACTCGAACACGAAATCCCCCCCCAGGAAATCAATACCTGGCTCAGAAGCCTGCATGCGATTGAACAGGGCAATGCCATGCAGCTGCTGGCTCCCAATGCCATCGTGCTGCAGCATGTGCGTGAAAGTTACTTCTCCCGGATACTGTTCCACGCCCGCACCCTGTCCGGTGACAGTGCCTATGACATCATCCTGCGCGTGGGCTCGCGCATGCCGGCCTCACCGGTACCGGCCCAGCAGCCAGAACAACCGGCTCAGGAAACCGGACCGGAATCTGAGGATCCGTTTGCCGGATCAGGCCAGGGACAGGCACGCCCGCTTCCGGTCAATACCCAGCTGGTCAAAACCCTGAATCCGCGCCTGACCTTCGATAATTTTGTGGAAGGCAAGTCCAATTCACTGGCACGTGCCGCTTCGCTGTATGTGGGTGAAGCCCCCGGCGGTACTTACAACCCCCTGTTCATCTACGGCGGTGTCGGCCTCGGCAAGACCCACCTGATGCATGCAATCGGCAACCGCATCCTGCAGTACCACCCTGCATCAAGGGTGCTGTACGTGTATGCGGAGCGCTTTGTCACCGACATGGTGACCGCCATTCGCACCTCGCGCATGGAGGAATTCAAACAGCATTACCGCACCGTGGATGCCCTGCTGATTGACGACATCCAGTTTTTCTCCGGCAAGGAGCGCTCCATGGAGGAATTTTTCCATACCTACAACGCCCTGCTGGAAGGCCAAAAACAGATCATCCTCGCCAGTGACCGTTTCCCGCGTGATGTGGAAGGCATCGACGATCGCCTGCGCTCACGCTTCAACAGCGGGCTGACGGTTTCCGTCGAACCCCCGGACCTGGAAACCCGTGTCGCCATCCTGCGCAAAAAAGCCGAAGACACCGGACTGGCCCTGCCGCAGGAAATTGCGTTCTTCATTGCCAAGAATTTCCGCTCCAATATCCGTGATCTGGAAGGCTCCCTGCAGCGGGTGATTGCCAGCATGCGCCTGCGCAACCTGCATGAGCCGGACATGGATTTCGTGCGTGAGGTTCTGCGTGACCAGCTTGCCAGTCAGGACAAAATGGTTTCCATCAGCAATATCAAGAAGCAGGTGGCCCAGCACTACAACATCCGGGTCGGCGACCTGGATACCAAGCGCCGTACCCGTTCGGTAGCACGCCCTCGTCAGGTAGCCATGGCGCTGGCCAAGGAACTGACCAGGCACTCCCTGCCGGAAATCGGCAGGGAGTTCGGTGGACGCGATCACACCACGGTGCTGCACGCCTGCCGGAAAATCGATGAACTGCGTGAGTCGGATAGCCGGATTGATGAGGATTACCGCATTCTGATCCGCCTGTTGACACATTAAGGACAAGCCCGTGGATAACAGCAAAGCAAAGCTGTGGATAAGCTGTTTATGAAATTCATCCCTGAAAATCATGATGCCAGTACCGGGTTTTCCCCAAAGTAGCGGCATGCGATATAATCACCGGAAACAAGGTTTTAACCGAGTTATCCGGTATTTTTCCTTGCCTAGTAACAATTACTATTTTATTTAAATACAGATCAATGAAATTAACACAGACACGCGAAACCCTGCTGGAGGCTCTGCAAGCCACCCTGGGAGCGATTGAGAAACGCCATACCTCTCCCATTCTGGAGAATGTGCTTTTGCGAATCGAGGAAGGTGAAACCCATTGGCGTGGTACCGATCTCGAACTGGAAATCGCCACCAGTACACCGGTGATTGATGCAGAGGACGGGGAAATCACACTGGCAGCACGCAAACTGGCCGATATCTGCAAGTCCTTACCGGCAGACAGCATGGTGGCCATCGACATACTGGATAATGACCGGGCAGTCGTCAGCAGTGGGCGCAGCCGTTTTGAGCTTTCCACCCTTCCGGCACGGGATTACCCGGCACTGGAGGACATCGGTGCCACCCGTGAGCTGGAGATGGCCGAACGGGAGTTCAAGGCCCTGCTGGAAAACACAGCCTTTGCCATGGCCAATCAGGATGTGCGCTACTATCTGAACGGGTTGCTGCTGGAGCTCAACGAACAGCATATCCGCACCGTATCCACCGACGGGCACCGTTTGTCCCTGTGTACTCTGGAACGTGAGCGGGTCAAAACGGATGACAATCACGAGCCCCTGCAGGTTATTATTCCACGCAAGGGGGTGCTGGAAATGATCCGTCTGCTGCGCAGTGACAGTCAGGTGCCGCTCAAGCTGCAGTTGAGCCAGAATCACCTGCGCATTCTGATCGACAGGCTGAGTTTTACGACCAAACTGGTCGATGGCCGTTATCCGGATTACCAGGCTGCCGTGCCTCCCAAAGGTCAGATCAGCGTGGAGGTGGATCGCATGGCATTCCGGGACATGCTCAATCGGGTATCCATCCTGTCCAACGAAAAATTCCGGGGTGTGCGCATCAGCCTGGCCGACAATGTGCTGACAGTGCAGTCCAACAATCCGGAACAGGAAACCGCCCAGGATGAGCTGGATGTCAATTACCCGGGACAGGCTTTCAACATCGGCTTCAATGTCACTTACCTGCTGGAAGCCATCAACCACCTGCGCAACGAATCCATGACCCTGCAATTCAACTCTCCGGAAAGCAGTGCCCTGCTGACGGATCCCGGTGATGCCAGTATATGCAACGTCATCATGCCGATTCGGCTTTGATCAGGTGCTGATTCGCTATCGTGTGGCTGGAACAGGTCAGTGTCACCAACTGTCGTATTATCGGGCAGTGTCAGCTTGATCTGGCACCGCGTGCCAATGTGTTCATCGGTGGCAATGCTTCGGGCAAGTCCAGTCTGGTGGAGGCATTATCCCTGCTTTCCCGTGGCCGCTCCTGGCGCACGGTTCGCTCACAGGAGCTGATCCGCCACGGTGAGGAAACCCTGACGGTGGCAGGCAGGATTGCCGACGGGATCATTCAGGGCAGCTACCCGATCGGCATTTCCCGAAGCGGCAGGGAAACCCGTATCCGGATCAATCATGCCGATGTGCATCAGCAGTCGGAATTGAGCAGTCACCTGCCTCTGACCATCATCCACCCGGACAGTGTGGCGTTGATTACCGGGCCACCGGCACAACGTCGGGCCTTGCTGGACTGGATCGCCTTTTACCGCAACAGCGAGTTTCACCCGCTCTGGAAAAACGGGCAGCGTATCCTGCGGCAGCGCAATGCCTGTCTGCGTGATTCGGCCCAGCGTTATGCACTGGGTTACTGGAACGAACAGCTGGCCCGGAGTATTCCGGGTATTCATCAGCAGCGACAGGAGGCCCTGCAAGCCCTGCAGGCGGCTTTACAGGCGCTGGCATTTCCGCATCCGGCCATTGACCAGCTTCGCCTGATACTGGGGACGGGGTTTCCACAGGGGGTAACGCTGGAGCCGGACAGTCTGCTGACGTTCTTTCAGCGTCACGAAGACCAGGAGCTGCGTGCCGGTGTCTCCCTGTATGGCCCGCACCGGGGTGATCTGCAGGTCCTGCTGGAGGGCCTGCCTGCGGCACGGATTGCTTCACGGGGTGAGCTGAAGTTGCTGGGGGTCGCCCTTTTACTGGCGCAGAGTCAGGCTATCAGCCCTTCTGCCACGAAACGCGGTATCATAGCCATCGACGATCTGGCATCCGAGCTGGATACTGAGAATCAGGTTCTGCTTTTCCGGGTGCTGGGGCAGACCGGACAACAGCAGATCATCACCGGTACCCGTTTGCCGGAGTCGGCTTTTATTCAGGGGGACACCCGCCTGTTCCACGTGGAACAGGGACAGTTTCAACCCAGGTAACAAGAACCCCTTGCGGGATTGAGTCAGGGATACTTATGGCAGAGCAACAATACGATTCCTCCAACATCAAGGTGCTCAAGGGGCTGGAGGCGGTCAGGAAGCGCCCCGGCATGTACATCGGTGATACGGATGATGGTACCGGTCTGCACCACATGGTTTTCGAGGTGGTCGACAACTCCATCGACGAGGCACTGGCCGGGTATTGCAAAGAGATCAAGGTCGAGCTGTTCAGTGATGGTTCGGTCAAGGTGACGGATGACGGACGCGGGATTCCGGTTGACATTCACCCGGAAGAAGGCCGTCCGGCGGCGGAAGTCATCATGACCATCCTGCATGCAGGCGGTAAGTTTGATGACAATTCCTACAAGGTGTCCGGTGGTTTGCATGGTGTGGGTGTTTCCGTGGTCAATGCCCTGTCCGAAGAGCTGGAACTTACGATTCGCCGCTATGGCAAGGTTCATCGCCAGCTGTATCGTCTGGGTGATCCGGTAACCGGGTTGGACGTGGTCGGTGAGACTGAAGGTACCGGTACCAGTGTCAAATTCAAGCCCAGCACCACGATATTTACCCAGACCGAATTTCACTATGATGTGCTGGCCCGGCGCTTGCGTGAACTCTCGTTCCTGAATTCAGGGGTACGCATCCGCTTGGTGGACCGGCGAGGAGAAGGCAGGGAAGACCTGTTCGAATACGAAGGGGGTATCCGTGCATTTGTGGATCACCTCAACCGCAACAAGACCCCGATCCACCCCACGACCATTTACTCTTCCGGTGAGCGTGACAATATCGGGGTGGAAGTTGCATTGCAGTGGAACGACTCCTATCAGGAAAATATCTTTTGTTTCACCAACAATATTCCGCAGCGTGACGGGGGTACCCACCTGTCCGGATTCCGTACTGCACTGACTCGCACCCTGAACCAGTATATCGAGCGTGAAGGACTGGCGAAAAAAGAGAAGGTGGCTCCTTCCGGCGATGATGCCCGCGAGGGTTTGACTGCTGTATTGTCCGTCAAGGTACCTGATCCCAAGTTCTCATCCCAGACCAAGGAAAAGCTGGTTTCCTCCGAGGTCAAGGGGGCGGTGGAATCCGCCATGGCTGAAGCGTTGAATGACTTTCTGCTGGAAAATCCGGCAGAGGCCAAGTCCATTACCCTGAAGATGATTGATGCGGCCCGGGCTCGGGAAGCCGCACGCAAGGCACGGGAAATGACCCGGCGCAAGGGCGCACTGGACATCGCCGGTTTACCGGGCAAGCTGGCCGACTGTCAGGAAAAAGACCCTGCCCTGTCAGAGCTGTTTTTGGTCGAGGGTGATTCCGCCGGTGGTTCTGCCAAACAGGGCCGTGACCGGCGTATCCAGGCCATTCTGCCGCTGAAAGGTAAAATTCTGAATGTGGAAAAGGCCCGTTTTGACAAAATGCTGTCTTCGGCAGAGGTCGGCACCCTGATTACGGCACTGGGCTGTGGCATCGGGCGTGAGGATTACGATCCCGGCAGGCTGCGCTACCACCGCATTATTATCATGACGGATGCCGATGTTGACGGTTCGCATATCCGCACCCTGCTGCTGACTTTTTTCTACCGCCAGATGCGTGAACTGGTTGAACGGGGGCATATCTACATTGCCCAGCCCCCCTTGTTCAAGGTTAAGCGTGGCAAGCAGGAGCAGTACGTCAAAGACCAAGCTGAACTGGATAACTATCTGGTTCAGATCGCTTTGGATGGTGCGGGTCTGGTGCTGCAAACCGATGCCCCGCCTGTCAGCGGTGAGGCGCTGGAAACCCTGATCCGTCAGTATAATACCGTGCGCACCATTATCAATCGGCTGGCCCGGCGTTATGACCGTGACTTGATGGAATCCCTGCTGTTTGAGCCCATGCTGGCTGATCCGGAAACCCTGGACGCAGAAGGATTCGCCCGCTGGATCGGAGCGGCCATTAAGGGCCTGAACGCACGTATGAACGGGGAACGGCTGTACCACAGCACCCTGGAGCATACCGATGACAGGCAGTGGATGGTGCGTGTGGTGCGGCGTCAGCATGGGCTGGATCACCATCTGGTACTGGACCACGACCTGTTTTCAATGCCGGAAATGCAGATGCTGGTGCGCATGAACCAGAAGCTGGATGGTTTGCTGGGAACCGGCGCTTTCATTCAGCGCGGAGAGCGCAGGCAGGAAGTGACACGGTTTGACGAGGTGGTAAGCTGGTTGATGAAAGAGGCCAACCGGGGTTTGAGCATCAGCCGTTACAAGGGCCTGGGTGAGATGAATCCGGACCAGTTGTGGGAGACCACCATGGACCCGTTGGCACGACGCCTGATGCAGGTGCGGATTGAGGATGCCGTGGCGGCAGATCAGATATTCACAACGCTGATGGGAGATCAGGTTGAACCCCGGCGCGAGTTCATCGAGAGTAATGCCCTGTCAGTGGAAAACTTGGATATCTGATGACAATAAACAAGGTTTCACGTGAAACAAGGAAAGGAGCTGAAAATGGATAATCCGCTGCTGGCCCCCGAAGGTTTGCCCGCATTCCGCCACATCCAGCCTGAACAGGTTGAACCTGCCCTGGATTCGATTCTGACCCGGAACCGGGACTGGCTGGCGCAGCGGCTGACGCAGGCCATGGTGCCGGACTGGCAGAATCTGGTTTATCCCCTGAATGAGCAGGCCAACCAGCTGGAGCGTCTGTGGTCCCCTGTCAGCCATCTGAATGCCGTGGCCAACACGGAGGCTCTGCGCAAGGTCTACAATGCCAACCTGCCCCGCCTGAGCGATTACCACACGGAAATGGGGCAGAACCTGGCTTTGTTTGAGGCCATCCAACAGGTCCGTCATGAAGACAAAAATCTGGATGCTGCCCAGTGCAAGGCACTGGATGACAGTTTGTTGTCGTTCCGTCTCAGCGGCGTTAACCTCCCGACAGAAAAAAAACAGCGTTTCCGGGAAATCAGTCAGCGCCTGTCCGGGCTCAGCTCACGCTTCTCCGATCATGTGCTGGATGCAACCGATGCCTGGGTTCGGCAGGTCACCGATCAGGCAGAACTGGCAGGTTTACCCGAGTCAGCACTGGAAATGGCGGCACAGGCTGCCAGACAGCGTGATCTGGAAGGCTGGGCGCTGACACTGGATTTTCCGAGTTATTACGCCGTCATGAGCTACGCGGATAATCGTGAGCTGCGCCAGGCCCTTTACCGGGCTTATACCACGCGTGCTTCGGATCAGGCCGAAAATCCCGCCTGGGATAATGGAGCCGTCATGCGTGAAATTCTGGCACTGCGCCAGGAGGAGGCCGTATTGCTGGGGTATGCCAATTATGCCGAAGTCTCGCTGGCGGCAAAAATGGCGGAGGATACCCAGGCCGTCATGAATTTTCTACATGATATTGCCCACCGTACCCGACCACATGCCGAACGTGAGTACGCAGCCGTACAGCAGTTTGCCCGGGATACCTTGGGTCTTACCGATCTGCAGGCATGGGATGTCAGCTATGTCAGCGAAAAGATGAAGCAGGCCCTTTTTGACTTTACTGATGAAGATATCAAACCTTACTTTCCGGTTGATCGGGTCATTGAAGGCCTGTTTAGTCTGGTGGAGCGTTTGTATCAGGTACGCATTGAAGCAAAGCAAGGTGTGGAGCTTTGGCATTCAGATGTGCGCTTTTATCAGATATTCAATCCGGATGGCACCCTGCAGGCGGAATTCTACCTTGATCTCTATGCCCGTAAAGCCAAGCGTGGCGGAGCCTGGATGAGTGACTTCTGCGGACGTTTCCGGAAGCAGCAGGGGCTGCAGACACCGGTGGCATTCATGACCTGCAATGGCACACCGCCAGTGGGAGACAAGCCTGCACTGTTTACCCATGATGAGGTGGTAACCCTGTTCCATGAGTTCGGTCATGGCCTGCACCACATGCTGACTCAGGTAGACTATCCGGATATCGCCGGCATCAATGGCGTGGAGTGGGACGCAGTCGAACTGCCCAGCCAGTTTATGGAAAACTGGTGCTGGGAGCGGGAGGTGCTGGACATGATGAGCGGGCACTGGCAGACCGGTGCCCGGTTACCGGAGCCACTGTATCAGAAGATGCTGGCAGCCCGGCATTTCCAGGCTGCGATGGGGATTGTGCGCCAGCTGGAGTTTTCCCTGTTCGACATGCAATTGCATATGGATGCTGAAGCCGGCAAGCCGGGGCGGATTGAGGCGATACTGGAGGCAGTACGTGCTGAGGTTGCCGTGATCAGACCGCCGGCTTTCAATCGCATGGCCAATAGTTTTTCCCACATTTTTGCGGGTGGTTATGCAGCGGGCTATTACAGCTATAAATGGGCTGAAGTCCTTTCAGCTGATGCCTATGCCCGCTTTGAGGAAGAAGGCCTGTTTGCCGGTAGTGCCGGGCAGGATTTCCTGAACGAGGTTCTGCGACAGGGTGGCTCACGCTCCGCCATGGATTCCTTTGTGGCATTCCGGGGCCGCAAACCCACCATAGATGCTTTCCTGCGTCATAATGGTCTGCAGGATGCTGCATGAGATGGTTGTCCGGTGCCGGCATTGTGCTGGCACTGCTGTCAGGGGTGGGAGGCTTCCTTTGGTGGTCTGGTGAAGACTCCCTGTCGACTTCAGGGGTGTTGTTGCAGACTGCATCAGACTGCCGGCTGGATCAGGAAAGTTGTCAGGCGGATAATGGTGCTGTCCGCCTGATTTTAAGCCTCAGTCCGAGGCCGATACCGGTTATGAAGACGATACGGGTGGATGCCGAACTGACAGGCCTTACTGCCGTGCAGTCGGTGGATATCCGGGTGACCGGTGTGAATATGTATATGGGGGAGCAGTCGGCCCGGTTACAGCCGGTTAATGAACAAAGCTCCCGCTGGGCAGGCAGTTTCATGCTGCCCCTGTGCACCTCCGAGGTCATGTTGTGGCAGGCTAATGTCCATATCACCACCACCGACAACCATTATCAGGCAACGTTGCCGTTTCAAACCCGTTCCCGCTAAATCCATTTTCCGACCGGAAACCCGGATTTTTCCATCCGGTTCAGTTTCAAATCATCTGCTTTGCATCACCTGGCCGCTAAGCGTGAAAAGTACAAACCCTGTCGGCATTCAATGGTATCAATGGTGCTGAAGGCGTAGTTTGGCTCAGTGAGCAAAACCACAACCCGATAACAAATGAAAATAATAACAATAACGACAACTCTCGCAAGGTTCACCCATTGCTTGCACACACTGCCTGATCATAAAACTACCAGAGCAGGGAAAGCATGACTGAAAAACTGAACCTCAATTTCTGGCTCCTTTTCTTGCTGGTGGTCCTGATAGCCTGTTTCGCTTTGGTACAAGCTGATGGCAAGGGGATACCTCCGGGAGAATCCGTATTGCTGTCTGCTTTGAAAAAGCCGGCAAGGCCTGGAACTGCCAAATATAACCTGGGACTGATCGCTCATCTGCCCGCTGATCTTCGTGTTGCTGCAAATCGCATACACTGGCAGATTCGTCGTGAAGGTGACGGCTTTACCCGAAGTATGGATGGACAGGAGCCACACCTGAACCTCCCTCCCGGAAACTACCGGATACAGCTCTCCATCGGTAGATTCCTGATGCAGAAGCAGGTGAAGATCGCCAGCAACAGTCTGGTGGTATCCAGCTTTGCCGCTGCCATTGGCTACCTGAGTCTGTCTGCCAATGAACAGGTTGACTGGCTGGTACAAGGACCACACGGAAGTGCATTCCGGATAAATAACAGCAGTCGGGTGAACGAGATTGTTCCTGCCGGTTTTTACCTGGTCAAGGCCATGATCCGGCAGGTACCGCAATTCCGGCGTGTACAGGTACGCAGTGGTGAACTGACAGAGAAACAGGTCTACATCCCGGTCGGGAATGTCAACCTGATGGCAACCCTGGATAACCAGCCTTTATTTGAACCCATGGAGTGGCAGATTTACCGGCTGGAAAGTGGTAAACGGCGGCTGATCGGTAACTTCCATCAGCATATTCAGGGGATCACCGTGCCCCCGGGACGCTATGAAGCGGTTGCCCGGCATCATCAGACCGTCCGCAGCCGTCAGTTCTGGGTACAGCAGAACACCAGCAACCGGGTTATTCTGGCGCTGGATTAGCTCGGGAATAAAGCTTCAGGAAGCTTTGAAGCTGTCAGCCAGTTTTGTGTAGTGTTCTGCCGAATACGCCAGATACTCACGTTCCCGAGTGGTCAGGGGTCTGGCTTTGCGGGCCGGATTGCCGGCCCAGAGATACCCGCCTTCCAGATGTTTTCCGGGAGGGACCAGACTGCCGGCAGCGATCATGCTTTCTGCTTCAATGACTGTACCATCCAGAACGGTTGCATTCATGCCGATCAGGCACCGATCACCAATGGTACAGGCATGCAAAACGGCACCGTGCCCGATGGTGACCTGGTTGCCGATGATCAGGGGGGTACCGGTCGGACTGGTAAAAGAGCCTGCATGGGTGACGTGCAGAATGGCACCATCCTGAACATTGGTTTCGGAGCCAATCCGGATGTAGTTGACATCACCCCGGATCACTGCCATTGGCCAGACCGAGCTGCGGGCACCGAGTGTGACCTGACCGATAATACTGCACTGGCTGTCGATGTAGGCACTGGGATCAAGAACCGGACTGAAGGTTCCAAAATGGCGAATATTCATGAGACGAGACAGGTTTCCTTACCGGGCGGCAACTGCAGAAAGAAGCCATTCTGATCCATGTTGGACATTACCTGTATCGGGTCAGCCTGCATCAGCCTGCGCTCTGCCGTCAGTTCAAACTCAAATGAAAAAATGGCCTCACCGAACAACTCGATCAGGGAGGGCGGTACACGGCTGAAATCATCCTTTTCCGGTAGAAACAGGTAAGTGGATGGTTTGTTCCCGCTGCGGTACACATAGCAATGCATGCTTCAATTCCTGGCCATGACTTCCAGACGCTCAACATCCTTGATGCTGATATCCTGCTCGGTCAGATTGCCGTTGATCCGGTATTGAATGGTCAGGGAGTGCGTACCATGGCGCAGCAGGGTGCCTTCAAGGCGCTTGTGGTCATTGCGGAATATCCGGATATAGTTACCGTCATGCCCGTCCAGGGCATCGGCTTCTATACTCTGAAAGCGCATGCTGTACAGGGCTGACCGGGGAAGTTCGGTGCCGGTTGTGGTTCGGGGTGGCGGCGACAGGGATTGTGTCTGTGGTTCGGGGGCTGCGGGCACTTTCTGATCTGCCGTGCCCTCGCCCTGCTGCGAGGCTGCTCCCGGCATGGGCAGTGCAAACCCGGAGTCACTGGCAACGCGGTGAACGCTTTTATCTGCTCCCAGATACCAGCTGCCGGACGCTGCCAGCAGGCCGACAATCCCGGCCAGTACCCAGACCGAGACCTTGTGCCAGATGGTAGGCAGGATCAGCAGATTCAGTACCGGAATGATGGACACCAGCCCGGTGACGACATGATGTCTGAAACCGGCAAAGATGACCCTGAGCCAGCTCAGGAGAAAAAGCAGCAATCCGATGGCAAAAATGGTCAGTAAAATATACTCCACGGCTTCCGTTCCCTATTACGGATTAAAGGAAGAACTTTCAGTCTTCCAGGTAAGTGTACCCGATCAAACCGGCTTCAATTTCACGCAGCATCAGTTTCAGGTGCTCAGTATCAGAAACGGCTGCTGCCAGTTTCTGCCTGCAACGTGCCAGCAGATCCTTCGGTTCGTAATGAATGTAGCGTAATAATTCATCAATTGTATCACCGCGCTCGGCCTCACTGATCCGATACTCGCCATTGGCTGAAAGTTCCACGTGGATCGAGTCGGTATCACCAAACAGGTTGTGCAGATCCCCCAGAATTTCCTGATAAGCCCCGATCATGAAGATGCCGAGCAGGTAGGGTTGATTCGGGTTCAGGGTGTGCAGTGGCAGGGTGGTTTCCAGGCGATCGTGGTTGACGTATTTTTCGATGGTCCCGTCAGAGTCACAGGTCAGGTCCTGCAGTGTGGCACGGTGATCTGGCTGTTCATCCAGACGGTGTAATGGCATTATGGGGAAAATTTGATCAATTGCCCAGATGTCGGGTGTAGACTGGAACAGGGAAAAATTGCAGAAATACTTGTCAGCCAGTTTATCCTGCAGGCCAATACGGATTTCCTCGTTCAGTCGTTCGTAGGCATCGGGCGTTGTCAGCAGCAGCTGACAGATAGCGCGGTGAAACTCTTCTGCCCGCGCACGCTGGTCCAGGTTCAGCAAACCATGGGCAAACATGCCGTGCACTTCGCTCAGCCACCAGACCGCATCATGATAGATTTCCGAAGGAGGTAAATGCTCCTCATTGTGGTAAAGGCGGTGCAGGTGGTGCAGGATGGCCGGGTCCTCTTCATCCGGCTCGCGCAGTATCGGGGGTTTTTCCGGCTGCTTCGGGTCGGTATCGATTACATTGGTGATCAGAACGGCATGATGCGCAGTCATGCCCCGACCGGATTCGGACAGAAAGTCCGGGAACGGCAGGTCATACTCTTCACAGATATCCAGTACCGTGCGTACCACGGTATTGGCGTATTCAGGCAGGGAGTAGTTGATGGAGCAGTCACTGCGGGAGCGGGAGCCTTCATAGTCGACACCCAGTCCGCCACCGACATCCATGACCCGAATGGGAGCACCGAGACGATGCAGCTCGGCAAAATAACGACTGGCCTCACTCATGCCCCGCTGAATATCGCGGATATTGGCGATCTGTGAACCCATGTGAAAATGCAGCAACTGCAGGCAGTCCAGATGATCCCTGCTCTTGAGGCTTTCAATCAGGTGCAGTGACTGGGCTGCTGACAGGCCGAATTTGGATTTTTCCCCGCCGGTATCCTGCCATTTGCCCTTGCCTTGGGAATAAAGCCGGATACGAATGCCCAGCAAGGGACGAACACGCAGCTTTTCAGCTTCTTCCAGTACAAAATCCAGTTCGGAGGGTTTCTCTATCACGATGTAAATGGCGTGCCCCATCTGCCGTCCGATCAGGGCCAGACGCAGGTACTCCCGATCTTTATAGCCATTGCAGATAATGGTGCTGCCTTCCGGGGCCAGCCCCAGCACCGCCATCAACTCGGGTTTGCTGCCCGCTTCCAGACCGACCTGGCTGCCGCCTCCGGCCAGAATCTGCTGTACCACGGTACGCTGCTGATTGACCTTGATGGGAAAAATGGCGGTATAGCGGCTGTCCTGCCCGGCATCTTCAATCGCATGGGTGAATGCTTGTTGCAGGCTTTTTACCCTGTGCTTGAGAATATCGGTGAAGCGCACCAATACCGGTAAGCGAATATCGTTTTCCAGCTGGATGCGCTGAGCCAGTTCATAAAGATCAACCTGACGTTCCGGTTGCGAGGGCAGTTGCATGGTGACATGCCCCTGATCATTGATTCCAAAGTAGCCGTTGCTCCAATGCTGAACATTGTAGAGTTGTTGAGCGCTGGTGGTGCTCCATTCAAGGTTTTTGTGCATTTGGCAGTTGCATGAAGAGTTGAAAAAATATGCCCTGACACCAGACTGACCCGGTTGTCAGGCAAACGGTCAGGTCGAGCCTGCTCTAAATTCAGGCAAACGCAAAGTATACCATCCTGGCCCAGAGCTGCCCTGAATCTGCACAGGCTGCTATACAGCCTTTTTGCAGTGGCTACTGTACCTGTACTGTCCTGTCTTGCAAGGGAGGGACCGCAGTATTTTCAACCAATCGGCACGATTCCGTTCCGGAGATCGCTTCTATGGATGTTCACAGACGCTCCAGCAGATAACACAGGCAATCCTGGCGAATCACGGTTTCATCATGCGTCAGCATGGCGGGTGTCATGGCTTGTGAGAGTACCAGCTTATCCGAAGTGTGTAAAAAGTAGCGGTCTCCCAACTCATGGCCTGCATCATCGAATGCCAGCAGCCGGGCACCGGAACCTGGCTGCAGGTGGGCAAACACGGTTCCGGCCGGTTGCAGCCTGAAGTTCATCTGTTCCAGGTCGGATGGAAAGCACAGATCGGCTACCGGGTCGCTGAAGCTGCAGGAAACCTGACCCGGGACCATGACCCGGACTGCCGTCCGGTAGATCGCCAACGGGCGTTCCGGTTGTGGCGTGTTCCAGTCGGGCAGTTCCAGCACTTGCTCCAGGAAACGGACAATCCGGCCCACATCATCGGAGACACCGGGCTTGCCACACTCAATGGTCATGGCCGGGCAGTACCGGGCCATGGCAATGGACTGGACACCCTGTACCGTGCCATACATCAGGGTAATGGGTGAAAACAGGGCCGCCAGTTGCAGGGTGGTGGCGTCGTGCTGACTGATGCAGCTATAAAACGGGTTGTCACCGGTGTTGTTATGAATATCGATGCTGGCGAACAGGTCTCGGGGCTCCAGTTCCGCCACCACCCTGGCTGCCATCCGGGTTTCCGGTTTGTCTCCCAAGCGATGACCCGGCCAGATACGGTTGTAGTCAGGCTGGTGAGGCAGGTGGCGCATGCCGGCTTGTGCTGCGTCGATATTGCCGAAAAACAGGCTTAGTCGACGGGGCAAGGGACGGTGCCGATAAGTCTGCAGTAGCTGTTGCAGCGCATAAAAGCCGCTGTCTTCATTGCCGTGCAGCAGTGTTGAGACAAACAAGGTGTCAGCACGCTGGCCCTGCAGGTGGATCAGTGTGGGATTGGGCAGGATACGCCCCAGTTCCCGTGGGCCGGACAGACTGAAGAAGGCTTCAGGCAGTGCATCAAGCAGGGTCAGTTCAGGCATGGCGGATTGGCTCGGTATGGCGCATCAGGATATGCGATGATAACAGCAATTTTCACACAGGTACGATCAGACGTAATGCTTCACGTGGAACATATCCGCTCAGGTACCGAGTCAGCGGATTGACAGGAGATTCTGATGCTGGAAACAGGTGTTGATGGCCGGCGGCGTTGTTTTGGCGGACAGCCGGGCAAGGCGCTCTATGCTGATTATCATGATCATCAGTGGGGTATTCCGGAACATGATGATCAGGTGTTGTTTGAAATGTTGATACTGGAAGGGGCGCAGGCCGGCCTGAATTGGGAAACCGTTCTGAAAAAACGGGAAGGTTACCGGGCAGCATTCCATGGCTTCGAGGTACAGAAGGTGGCGGCAATGACGGATGAAGCACTGGAAACCCTGCTGCAGAATCCGGCCATTATCCGCAACCGTCTCAAGGTGTTTTCTGCCCGGCGTAACGCCCGGTGTTTTCTCACCATCCAGGCGGCGTTCGGCAGTTTTGACCGCTACCTGTGGGATTTTGTCGATGGCCAGCCGATTGTGAACCACTGGCGTGTGTTCGGGGACGTGCCGACCACGACCCCGGTGAGCGATGCGCTGTCAAAGGACCTGAAACAGCGCGGCATGAACTTTGTCGGTTCCACCATCATGTACGCCTACATGCAGGCAGTGGGTATGGTGGATGACCATCTGGCTGACTGCTGGAAACGCAGCGGTCTTCAGTCCAGTTCGGGCACGTGATTCATGCACTGGCCCACAAAGTTGTACGGTACCCCGAGTTCACGTGCGTACTGGACCAGCAGCTGCTCTTTCTGCCGGCATCCGGCCTCATCGGCCCGAGCCACCAAAGCCAGATCACGGATCAGCTGCATGCGCTGGCTGCCGCTGGTGTGTTCCACCGCCTCGGCCAGTCGGGTCGGGATCAGTGCTTCCAGTTGTGAAATGTCCAGCTTGTCAAGGTCAAAACTCTTGCCCAGAAACTGCTGCAGAACATCCTTTTCATTTTTGGTCACACCGCCGCCCAGTCGGGCCAGACTCATGGCCGCAGCAATAAACAGATTACGCATGATCCGGGTGGCCTGGGTTTTGGCTTCCAGATAGCCGGGCTCCATCAGCTGCATCAGTTCGTGCAGGTGCATTTCCAGCGCGTCCTTGCTGTAACCGCCGGGTTGCATCAGTACCGATTCATGAAACTGGGTCAGTGCCTTGACCCGCAAGGGGCTGAACGGGTGGGTGGAAAACCAGTCCTGGGTTGGAGCACCCTGACCCGGCAGGGCATCCTGTTCCACCATATCGTTGACCTGGCTGAGAAACTCGTCAAGGCTGAATTCAATCAGGCCAGGCTGTCCAGGGCCGGCAAGATGGCTGATGCCGGAGGCTAGTTTGAACAGGGCCCGAGCTACGCTGTCAAGGTCATCCGCACAGAGAGCACCGGCCCTGTCGGCGGAAAATTCGGCATATCGCGACCAGGCAAACAGTTTCAGGGCCAGGTCTGCCGGTGGGGCTGCCTTGCCGCGCAGAATGTAGCCAATCGGAATATCATGGTGGTGATAGATGTGGTGGCCAATCTCGTGCCCCATGACGTACAGCAATTCCTTTTCACTGAAGGCCTCCAGAATTGCCGATGAAAACATGATGTAAAGGCGACCGGCCTCCGGCTTGAAACAGACCGCGTTATACTGGGGGCTGGCGTAGGCATAAAGTTCCAGCGGCAGGTCCAGCCCCAGGGCCGCACCACAATGTTCAGCCATGGCATGCAGGCGCGGAGAAATCTGGGGGCTGAGCCGTACCGAGGTGGAGAGCAGGTGACGGCGCAAACTGGCGGGTTTGTCCTTGTCTTCATTGTCGGCGACCCAGCGGTTAACCCGCTGTACGTCCGGGTGTTGCAGTAACTCCTGTGCCAGCTGGCTGTCGCGGTCGCAGCGGATGGAAACAGTACTCATGGTTTGGCTCCTGTATCGTTGTTTGTCCGGGGTCTTCTGATTGTACGCAGTGAGATTCCGGGGGTGAACTTTACTGGTCCGGGAAAATGGCCTCCCAGCAGCTACGTACAAAGGCACGTTCGGTGCCAAGCTCCTCGCTTTCCACCGCGCTTTTCTGTTCCTGCAGCGCCAGTGCATGCACCTGATTGCGCATCAGGCGGTAAATGTCTGCCAGGTGACCGGCCTTGTCGGCAGGCAGGATGCCATTCTGTTTCAGGGATTCCAGCTGGCGGATATTGTCGCTCCAGCACACCAGATCAGGGTGGTCATGTGCATGGGCAAGGATCAGGTATTGCACCATGAATTCAATATCGGTAATCCCGCCCGGGTCTTTTTTGATGATGAAAATATCATCTTCTTTGCTGCCGAGGGACTCCCACATTTTTTTGCGCATATTGCTGACTTCGGTGCCAAGGTCCGCCAGACTGCGGGGCTGGCACAGGATGTCATGGCGGATGGCCTCAAACCGCTGTTTGAGCACCGGATTGCCGGTAATGGCACGGGCACGTAACAGGGCTTGATGCTCCCAGACCCAGGCATTCTCATGCTGATAATGGGTGAAGGCGCTCAGGCTGCTGACCATCAGGCCGGATGAACCGCTGGGGCGCAGGCGTGTGTCGGTTTCATACAGACGGCCATCATGGGTGAAGGTGGTCAGGATATGAATGATTTTTTGGGCCAGCCGGGCGAAGAAGACCGGGTTTTCCAGCACTCTGGGACCGTCCGTTACCTGCCGGGTACCTTCGCTGTCATGCAGGAAGACAATATCCAGATCCGAACTGTAACCCAGTTCAATGCCTCCCAGCTTGCCATAGCCGATAACGGTCAGACCGGCCACATGATGCTGTCCGTCTTTTTCATAGCGGGGCTGGCCATGTTTGGCGGTCAGCAGCGACCAGGCATGGGCCACCGCCTGCTCCAGAATGGTTTCGGCGATCCAGGTCAGCTGATCCGAGACCACCATGAGCGGCAGCATACCGGTGATGTCCGCAGCCGCCACCCGCAGCACCTGGGTCAGTTTGAACTGGCGCAGGCGCTCCATCACCTGCCCGGTATCCAGCGGATCAATATTAACCATTTCCTGCTTGAGGGCCGAATCCAGCTCCTGCCGGTTCAGGGGGTGATACAGATGGCGGGTATCCAGCAGGCTGTCCAGCAGTATCGGATACTGGGTCAGCTGGACAGTGATCCAGGTGCTGGCATGGACCAGTTTGACAAACTGCAGCAGTGCCGCTTCATGGTCCGCCAGCATGGCGATGTAACCGGACCGGCGGGCAATCGACTGCAGTACCGGCAGGCTGCGTGCCAGTGCCAAGCCCGGATTTTCCTGCCGGGCACAGGCACGGATCAGGCGGGGCATCAGCCGGTTCAGGCGTTCACGTGCCAGCTCGGTCAGTGACTGGTACAGCCGTCCGGTTCGCAGGTCACTCAGCACCGAGAGGCTGTCTTCCGGCGGGGTAAAACCGGATTGTGCCAGTAAGGCCAGGCTTTGCGGTTCATCCAGCAGCTGTTCCCAAAGCTGTCGTTCCGGGGTTTTGGCCGGTTCTTCACCGCCCTCGACAACAAAGACGCGCCGGAAGACGGCATTGACCGCTTGACGCTTTTGATCCAGCACTGGCAGGAATGCTTCCCAGTCGGCAAAGCCCATGGACCGGGCCAGTGCTGCCTGCTGGACCGCGTCGCCGGGGAGGGAGTGGGTCTGTTCATCATTCCACATCTGCAGGCGGTTTTCGCAACGACGCAGGAAAAAATAACCGTCCCGCAGCCGTTCGGCATCCTGTGGCGTTAAAAGCTCATGCTCCACCAGCGCTTGCAGCGTGGGCAGCAGGCTGGTCTGGCGCAGGTCGGGCAGGCGACCACCCCGGATGAGCTGAAATACCTGAGCAGAAAATTCAACCTCACGAATCCCGCCGGCTCCCAGCTTCACATCCTGTGACTTGCCCTTGCGGCTGGCCTCACGATCAATCATCAGCTTCATGTCCCGCAGCTGCTCGACGGCACCGAAGTCCAGATAACGTCGGTAGATGAAGGGTCTGAGGCGTTGCATCAGTTCGGTGGCATCTGCTGGCGGGCCGGCCATGACACGGGCCTTGATCATGGCGTAGCGCTCCCACTCCCGTCCGTGGGTCTGGTAGTAATGCTCCATGGCATCAAAGCTCAGGGCCAGCGCACCAACATCTCCGAACGGGCGCAGGCGCATGTCGACCCGGTAAGCGAATCCGTCCGCCGTGATCTTGCCCAGGGTATTGATCAGCTTCTGCCCCAGACGGGTAAAGAAAGTCTGATTATCCAGTGTCCGGCGGCCATCGGTTTCCCCGTTTTCCGGATAGGCAAAAATCAGGTCGATATCGGAGGAGAAATTCAGCTCCCGGCCTCCGAGCTTGCCCATGCCGAGTACCAGCAGGTGCTGGGGCGTGCCGGTGCGATCACGGGGTGTGCCGTGTTTGCTGCACAGATCACGGTACCACCAGTCCAGCACTGCACCGGTCAGGGCATCAGCCAGGGTCGATACCTCCAGCATGGTTTCTTCCAGCTCCGCCATACCCGCCAGGTCACGCCAGGCAATGCGCACGGTTTCCCGGTGCCGGATGAGGCGCACCGTGCGCAGGAGGGCGTTTTCATCCGGCACTGCAGCAATCTCGGTATTGATACTGTTCAGCAGCACGGTGGTCTGGCGGGCAGTGGATGCCAGCAGGTCCGGCAGTTGTTGCGGGTGTTTTTCCAGCTGGCGCTGAAGGTAGGGACTGAAAGCCAGGACGGTGGCGATGAGCGCCTGCTGCTCGCGGGTCAGGGTTTTAATCAGGTCTGGAAGCGTCCCCATGCTTGTTCCTCCATGGCTTTTCAGTAATCATAGCGGCAGCAAAACCGCCTATTCATTTTATACGACCATGACTGGCCAGTGCTTGTGCGGACCTGGGTATGGCCACTGACACTGACAGCACCGGAGGAGAAAATAACATGTCACTTGCCAACGATACACGCATTGTTTATGTCAATGGACAGTACCTGCCCGCAGCGGATGCCATGGTCTCGGTCTTTGATCGGGGATTTCTGTTTGCGGACGGGGTTTATGAAGTGTCTTCCGTGCTGGAAGGCTGCCTGATCGAGAATGAGGCCCATATTGCCCGCCTGCAGCGCTCTTTGAATGAGCTTGAAATGGCAATGCCGCTGACTGTGGCAGCGCTGGTGGCGGCCCAGAAAGAGTTGGTCCGGCGCAACGGGCTGGAGGAAGGGGCACTATATCTGCAGGTGACGCGTGGTGCAGTGGACCGGGATTTTGCCTATCCTGACGATGCCAGGCCCACGCTGGTGATGTTTACCCAGGCAAAGAAATTACTGGAAAGTCCACTGGCGGAGCGGGGTATGGCCGTGATTTCACTGGAGGATATCCGCTGGAAGCGCCGTGATATCAAGACGGTGGGTCTGCTGGCAGCCTCAATGGCCAAGCAGGCGGCAGTCAAGGCCGGCGCTGATGATGCCTGGCTGGTGGAGGCGGGTTTTGTTACCGAAGGCAGTTCCAACAATGCCTATATCGTGACGCAGGATAATGTAATTGTGACCCGGCAGTTAAGTCACGCCATTCTGCACGGGATTACGCGTGCCTCGGTGCTGCGACTGGCTGCGGAGCATGATCTGCGGGTGGAAGAGCGTCCGTTTACCCTGGAGGAAGCCTATGCGGCCAGGGAAGCCTTTATCACCAGCGCTACCACATTCACCCTGCCTGTTGTCCGTATTGACGGGCGGGTTCTGGGGGATGGCAGGCCGGGGACGCTGACCCGCCAGTTGCGCAAACTGTATATCGATATGGCGCTGGAATCCGTGCGTGGCTGAGTGAATGGCTATGCAGATTGAAGTGCTTGCCAGTCTGGATCAGGTTGATGCCCGGCAATGGAATGCGCTGGTACAGGATAATAACCCGTTTGTACGCCATGAGTTTCTGGCGGCACTGGAACACCATGGCTGTGTCGGTGAAGCATTCGGCTGGTTGCCACGCCACCTGTTGGTCCGGGATCAGGGCCATCTGGTTGGAGCCATGCCGCTGTATGAAAAATACAATACCTACGGCGAGTTTGTGTTTGACCATGCCTGGGCGGATGCCTACAAGCGCCACGGGCTGGATTACTTTCCCAAGCTGGTTTCCGCCATTCCCTATACCCCGGCTGGTGGCCAGCGTCTGCTGGTGCAGCCCGGACGTGAGCAGACGATTTATCCGCTGTTGTTGGGAGCCGCATTGCAGCTGACACAGGAACTGGAGGCCAGCAGTTTTCATTGCCTGTTCCCCCTGGCGCAGGAGCAGGATTTCATGGAGCAGCAGCACCTGATCGTGCGGCATGACTGTCAGTTTCACTGGCCTAACCAGGGGTATGCCTGCTTTGAGGATTTTCTGGCACAGCTGGTGGCCAAAAAGCGCAAGAATATCCGTCAGGAGCGGCGCAAGGTCCAGGATGCGGGTGTACAGGTACGCTGTCTGAACGGGTATACAGCGACTGCGGCAGACTGGGAGCGGTTTGCCTTTTTCTACCGTCATACCTTTGAGAGCAAGTGGGGTTTTCCGACCCTGAATGAAGGATTTTTCCGTGAGGTGGCGGAAAAGCTGCCGGAGCAGGTGCTGCTGGTTATGGCCGATCAGGGCGGTGAGTGCATTGCCGGTGCGTTGATGTTCAGCAGTGCGACACGCCTGTATGGCCGCCACTGGGGTTGTACGGCGTACTTTGACAGCCTGCACTTTGAAGCCTGCTATTACCAGGGCATTGAGCATTGTATCCGCCAGGGGCTGCAGGTTTTTGAGCCGGGGGCGCAGGGGGAGCACAAGCTGGCACGGGGGTTCGTGCCCACGCTGACCCGCTCCAGTCACTGGCTGGCGGCGGATGTGTTTCGCGAGCCAATCCGGCAGTACAGCAGGCGCGAGTGTCATGGTGTGGCGGAGTACATGCAGTCGGCCTGGCAGCATCTGCCTTATCAGGATGGCAGCCTGACGCTTCCTGGCCATACAGGGGCAGAGATGAAAGGGAAAAAAAGCCAGACAACAGGGTCTGGCTAACAGAGAGCCTGTGTCCAGTCAGTACATCAGGTATTGGTGGGCGGTATCTTCAGCTTTTGGCCGGTCCGGATGGTATTGGACCTGAGTGCATTCTCGCGTTTGAGATCAGAGACGCTGACGCCGTAATGTTCGGCGATAACCGACAGGGAGTCGCCATTCTGTACGATGTGATCCTCCTGGCCGATGTTTCCCAGTGCTTCCGGTTCAATGCGCTCGTCACTAGTGGCGGAAGCCAGTGTCTCCGGTTCCGGGCTGATACTGTTCTCATTGAATTGGGCATGGGCAAGCTGGTAACGGTGTATGCCCCGGAACATGGCTTCTGCCAGACGCTGCTGATAGTCGGCAGTGCGCAGGCGCTTTTCTTCCGTTGGATTGCTGATGAAGGCAGTTTCCACCAGCATGGAGGGGATATCCGGGGCCTTCAAAACCACAAACCCGGCACTTTCCACTTTTTTCCGCAGGGGATTATTGATTCGGGACAGCTCGCTCAGGGTGCTTTTGGCGACTTCCAGACTGCGGTCCATGGTGGCAGACTGGCTCAGGTCCAGCAGAATGGAGGCGACTTTGGCATCACTGCCAGTCAGGCGCACATCCCCCAGACGCAATTCATAGGAATTTTCACTTTCCGCCAGCAATCGGGCTGCTTCGCTGGAAGCGCCATTCTCGGACAGGATATAAACGGTTGAACCCCTGACCCTTGAGCTGGGGTTGGCATCGGCATGAACGGAGACAAACAGGTCGGCATTGTGTCGGCGGGCGATGTCGATCCGCTGGCGCAGCGGGACGAAGCTGTCGTTGCTGCGGGTCAGAATGGCCTGCATGCCAGGCTTTCGGTCAATCAGACTTTTGAGCTTGCGGCCAACCTCCAGTACCACGGTTTTTTCCATGGTTCCATTGACGCCGATGGCACCGGGATCGCGTCCACCGTGGCCGGGGTCAATGACGACAACGAACTTTTTTTCTCGCGACGTGCTGGTGGAACGGTTTGCTGCCAAAGCGGGTGCCGGACGTGGGGAGGCAGCGGCAGGCTGATCGGATTTGAGCAGGATGCTGAGAATATGGCCGCCTTTGCCATCCGGATTCATGGAGGAGTCAACTGCCACCGGACTGCTCAGGTCAAGTACCACACGCAAGGTGCCATCCTGACGCTGGGCGTAGCGAATACCCTGCAGGGGGGGACGGTCATGAGAGCCCTGCTTGAGCTTGCCTTTAAGCTCGGTACCGGATAAGTCAACAACCACCCGATCCGGAGCCCGGAGGGTAAAGACCTTGTACTTGACGGGAGTCTTCAACGCCATGGCAAATTTGAGGTAGTTATTGCTGCCTGACAGGGTTGCACCGGTTAATTCGCCACCACTGGCAGCCAGTGTCTGCGCAATCATCAGTGGGCTGCTGAACAAAGTAACTGCACCTCCCACCCTGAGCAGGAAGCTTCTACGCGTTAACGACTGCTTGTGCATGGTTATTTATCCTAACAACAATCCGGACAGCCTGAGGGTGACTGTCCCGCAACGACAAGACCTGAATATTACCCTGATGTTAACGTATCAGAAATAATTTTCAAGTCGTTTTTCATGTTAATCGTATAACATGATGAAAAATAAAAATAATCATTGTTCCAGAATTCTGCGTTCCGTTCCTGAATAAAACAGGTACAGACTGATAAGCGGTGCGGGAAGGTAATCACCGGCCTTTTCCGGCCACTCCACCAGACACAGGCTGCCGTCATGCAGATAATCCCGGAATCCCATGGCTTCCAGCTCTTCCGGGTCATTCAAACGGTAAAGATCAAAATGGTAAACAGCCAGTTCATCAAATGGATAATGTTCCACCAGGGTGTAGGTCGGGCTTTTAACATTGCCCCGATACCCCAAGGCCTGCAGCAATCCACGTACCAGTGTGGTTTTGCCCGTACCCAGTTCACCGTGTAGTGCCACCAAGCCACCGTGTTTTACTTTGTTGAGCAAAGTTGCTCCAAAGTTCAACATGGCCTGTTCATTTTTTATCTGATATGTCTGTCCCATGTTTATTTGCCTGCCCCTGAGTTACCGAGCGCCATGGAATGGCTGCGGATTGGTCACCGTTCGGATATGGTCGATTACATCACTGGCCAGCAGACCACGCTCACCCTGTTGTGCCGCAAGATCGGCTGCCTTGGCATGCAGCTCGACACCGAGAATGGCAGCCTGCTCCAGTGTTTGGCCCTGAGCGATCAGGGCGGTGATCATGCCACACAGTACGTCTCCCATACCACCTGAAGCCATGCCGGGATTGCCCCTTTGGCAGAATACGGTTTCTGCCGGTGTAGCGATCAGGGTGCCTGCCCCCTTGAGTACAATGATGCCGCCCAGCTTGTGCTGCAACTGCCGCACGGTCCTGACCCGGTCACTTTCCACCACACGGACGCTCCAGCCCAGCAGTCTGGCCGCCTCACCCGGATGCGGTGTCAGAATCCAGTCCGGACGATGGACGGGAGCTTTGGCCAGCAGATTGAGGCCATCCGCATCAACAACCAGTGGTAACGGGCTGTTGATGGCCAGCCGGAACAGTGCATGTGCCCAGTCCGACTGCCCCAGTCCGGGTCCCAGCCCCAGCACGGTTTTGTCCTGGAGCAGCGGGCGCAGGCTGGTGGCGGTATCAACGCCGCGTACCATCAGTTCAGGGTGAGACAGGTTGAGCCAGTCCGCATGCACGGGGTCTGTGGCGATACTCACCCGTCCACAACCGGTGCGCAAGGCTGCCGCACCGGCCAGCCGGATTGCGCCACTCATGCCCTGACCGCCCCCCACCAGCAGTGCGTGACCGAAATCACCTTTGTGCGCCGTACGCTGGCGCGGTGGCAGATATTGGGATAAATAATCTTTATCAATCAGCCAGCTGTCAGTCGGAAAGTGTTTAAACGGTTCCGGATCCGTGATCAGGGGTGCGAGCCTGAGGGTACCGGTGTGATTGCGGGCCTGCCCGGTAAGCAGGCCGGATTTCATGCCGATGAAGGTCAGTGTCAGGTCAGCGATAACCGTCGGCCCGGTAGGAATGCCGGTATCGGTATCCAGTCCCGAAGGTGTATCCACCGCCAGCACGGGTGTCTCATGCCGGTTGATCGTCAGAATTGCCTGTGCAAATGCACCTTCTGCAGCCCGCGTCAGGCCGGTACCCAGCAGGGCATCAACCGTGATGGTATCGGTTGTCGGCTGGTCAGGGGGCATGGCGTTGTACGTCTGCCAGGATAGCACCTTGCCCTGTGCCTGCCGGAAGGCTTCAAATGCCTGTTGTGCATCACCCGACAGCTGCTCCGGGTCCGTCAGGGCAACCGCTTGTACCTGCCAGCCAGCCCGGCGGGCCAGGCTGCCCAGCAGGTAGCCATCACCACCGTTGTTGCCACCCCCACAAAACAGCAACAGCCGGTTCCGGCCCGGCCAGTATTCCCGGATATTGTCCAGCAGGGCCTGTGCCGCCCGGCGCATCAGTTCAAAGCCACTGATGCCGGATTCCGTGATAATCCGCCGATCGAGTTCGCGGACCTGTGTTGTCGTGTAAACTGGGGTTTTCAGTCTGTTGTCAGGATAGTGCATGGCCGGTTTGGAGTCAGAAGCAGCAGAAAATATCACCATTATCACGAAAATCCGTGCCTGGGGTAAACAGTTGGGGTTTGATGAGGTGGGTTTTGCGGGGCTGGACCTGTCGGTGGCAGAGCAGCACCTGCTGGACTGGCTGGAGCAGGGTTTTCAGGGCGACATGGACTGGATGCAGCGTCACGGCCTCAAACGCAGCCGTCCTGCCGAGCTGGTGCCGGGTACGGTGAGCGTCATCAGTGTACGCATGAACTATCTGCCTGCGGAAGCTGCTGATGCCGGGATGGTGCTGAATCGCCCTGATCTGGCCTATGTTTCGCGCTATGCCCTGGGGCGGGATTATCACAAGTTGATGCGTCAGCGTCTGGAAAAACTGGCCCAACTGATCCGGACCGCGGTGGGGGCGCTGGGATACCGGGTTTTTGTTGACAGTGCGCCGGTGCTGGAAAAGCCCCTGGCTGTCAGGGCCGGTTTGGGCTGGATGGGCAAGCATACCAATATCCTCAGCCGTGAAGCCGGATCATGGTTTTTTCTGGGGGAGATTTATACGGATCGGGCATTGCCGGAAACCGGGGTGACAGACGCGCATTGTGGCAGTTGCAGCGCCTGTATTGATATTTGTCCGACCGCAGCGATTATTGCGCCTTATGTACTGGATGCCCGGCGCTGTATTTCCTACCTGACGATTGAGCATCAGGGCAGTATCCCGCTGCCGCTGCGCCCCTTGCTGGGCAACCGGATTTATGGCTGTGACGATTGCCAACTGGTTTGCCCTTGGAATCGCTTTGCCAGAGTGACCGAGTCCGGGGATTTTGCCGTGCGTCACGGGCTGGATGCGCCGGATGTGCTGGCATTGCTGCAATGGAGCGAGCAGCTGTTTCTGGAGCGCATGCAGGGGTCACCGATTCGCCGGATCGGTTATCAGCGCTGGCAGCGCAACCTTGCGGTCGCAGCCGGAAACATGCCTCCCAGCCTTGTGGTGCTCTCCGCGCTGGAGCAGGTGCTGGCCGGAACGGCTGATGAGCTGGTCAGGGAACACCTGGCGTGGGCTATCGGGCGTCATGTTGATGGATTGGACCGGTTTTAATCTGCGTTCATCAGTTAAAATTATCCATATATCTTTGAACTTATCCGCTTATCAAGGTGATAGGTGAGTTTATGACGGTTTTCTGCGAGCATGATCCTACCCTAAACACAAACCCAGATTGAACAATCATGAACGCAAGAACAAAAAGACCGTTGAAACGGCTGGTTCTGGTTATGACACCATTGCTGTTTCTATCCGGTTGTGCTGGTCTGAATACCAGTAATGTCTATCAAGCATGGCAGAAGCAGGCTTACAGTGCCTACCAGATGCCGGTTCCCAGCAAGGTCAGTTTCCGTCCTGCCTTTATGCGAACGCTGGCCATTCCAGGACGCCCCCCTTTTTCTCAGGCTGCCACGGTGCAAAGCACCCATGCGCAACCGGGCCAGGCTCGTCAGGTGGCAGCCAGGCCCCAGGTGACAGCAGATGAATCGCAATTTATCAAAAGTTTCTATGGACTGTGACAAGGTTATTTTGTTGTTAGCCCCTAGAGTCCTCTGCGGACTCAAGTCGACGTAAAGGTTCTAGCCCTTCCTTTATGTCTTTTGGCCAGGTTCCTTCCAGAACCTGGCTCCTTTATTTTTGAAAGGCCGGTTACCCCAGCCAGGTTCCTGAACGGCCATGCCTGAGGCTCCACGTGCTTAAATAAATCCTGATGTTACCCCATTAGATTGAAAATTGTTGCCAGTCTTGGTATAAATAAAATTAATGATAAGTCTGGCCCCGATTTGGATACCACTGCATACTGTCTCTATCCAAAGCACTTGGCGAATGGTGCTGATCCAGACAAAAGCATTAGTAATCTATTGATTAATAAAAATATTGTAATGTTACCGGCCTGCATGGCCCCAGGTGATGAGCTGATTCAGCTTGATGCATTTAAGGTTTTGAAAAATAAAAATTTTTACCAGTGTGTTGTCGTTCATCACAGAAAAACAACAACGCCCGATGATACCGGGGGAGATGATGTTCCAGAACTGCCTTTTCCATCCAGTCACCAGGCCGGCTCGGCTCAGGGTGATCAAGCCTCTGGTGCTGTCGGATCATACTTGGTCCACAGACAGTATGCTGCAAGCCTGCGGTGCTCGAATCAGGACCGGGAAATCAGCTGGTGCACGGACTGATGTTCGGTATTCCACAAGCACGGATTGCAAAAACAACAACAATGTCGAGGTGACTCCATGTTGCAGTTAACCAACCTTTCAACCGGGAAAAAAAGCCTTCTCCACAACCAGCCCGGGTTCATGAAGCGTGTATCCCTGTCCACCAGATGGCAGTGGCTGAATGAACCGGACCAGATCGGCTACCGCAGTGGCGGCATCGCCAGTCTGACCATTTCACCTGTAGGTTTCATTGATACTGTCGGAACCTTTACCAACTACCGGGGACACGGCGAGCTTGGCATGTTTTTTCATGCCACGGACTTCAGCCTCGCGACGGCCCATAACGATTGTGCCGATGACACCTCACTGGACAGCATGGATTACCTGACTGTCCTGCGTGATGGCAGCTTCCTGTTCACCGACGAATTCAATACGTTTGACAATACCCTTACCTTGTCACAGAGGGGGTATTGCTACCGACCATACTGCTATCTACCAATTATGAGGGCTTATCTTAATTAATTTTTTATAAGAGATCGTTTTTCTTAATAAAATTTATTTAAGTAAAGTATCAAGCTGATAGCAAAAAATTAAAAATACAGCCGTACCTATAAAAACAACAGGCTCAGTCAGGACAGACAGTCATGTATAACAGTAAACAACCCCGTCGTTTGGTGAAACCGCTGCTGGCAGGAAAGTGCTGGTGGGGGATAGCCACAATATTGTTTTTCCTTTTATCCATCTCAGCAGTGCAGGCGGCTGCCTGCCCGATAGGCCAGAGTCCTACAGCCTCAACGGGGTATGCAGATAGTGTTGTGGTCGCTGCACGGGACAGTGCCAACGCTCTTGGAGTGCCTGAGGCCGCTGGGACAGCTGCGACAATAGACAATGCTGCACGGGTCAATTTAAACAACCAGACTTTGGTGCTGGATATGGCCGAGTTGGTTGCCGGAGGTACACAGATCAGTGTATCCATTGGGCGCCTTAATGTATTGGGTAATATCAGGATTAGCTTGTCGCCTGATGCCGTCAGCTGGACGACAATAACAGACTTCAGTGGTGGGGTTGAGGATGTATTAGGTCGGGTTAATCTTACCGTACCCTCCGGAGGTGCCCGTTATATCCGCTTTGCCCGCATTGCAGGGGCCACCTGGGTAGGGGGGGTGCAGTATCAGTCAGTGTGTGCTGCACCTGTTGAAGCTGCTGAGCCTGTTACATTCGCTTGCCAGTCCGCATTCTATCAGGTCTACAGCAATGACAGTGCCACATCCAGGGTTGTTGAGCTGACTTTTGGTTCATCGCCTTCCACAAACCTGATCGGCACCTACCCGGAAGTGCTGAATGCAGCCGGGTATAACCCTGTTGACAATTACATTTATGCCCTGGTTTCTAATGGTGCTAACCGTAACCATTTAATCCGTATCGGAAATAATGGTGCATTTACGGATTTGGGGTTGGTGTCTGGACTGCTGGATACAAAAATGGTCAGCGGTGATTTCGACAGTGCGGGAAACTATTACGTCAAGATGGCGAATGCCCAGAACAGCAATCTGTTGTTTAGGGTCAATATTGCGACACGTTCAGCCACACAGATTACACTGGACTCCACCGCAGCCTCAGCAGACATCTCCTACAATCCACTGGATGGTAAATTTTATACGATTGAGGCTGCGTTGGGGCTGTTGGAGTACAGCGATAATGGGACAACCGGGACGGTTAACAGCTACCCTTTGGGGGGCACTCCGATTAATTGGGGTGCGGGGGCCACCTTCTATTCCAATGGTTATTTATTTGGTTATGAGAACTCATCCGGTAATATTGCCAAGGTCAATCTCAGTACCCGCAATGTGGTCCAGACCATCCAGGCATCATCAGGCTTGGCCAGTAATGATGGTGCGTCCTGCCCATCAGCACTCCCACCATTTGCCAGTGTTTTTGCAATGGCAGATTCCGCCAATACCAGCCAGTCCAGTTCGGTAGCCATTAATGTTTTAAGTAATGATACCGCCCATATGACCAGTATTAGCCCTACGACTGTCCAGATAACCCAAGGACCTACCAGCGGGTCGGCTTCCATCAACCCGACAACAGGTGTCATTACTTACTCTCCTGTTGATGCGGGAACCCATACATTCACGTACCAAGTCTGTGACAGCCCAGCCAGATCTGTTTGTGATGAGGCCGTTGTCACTGTTAATGTGACTGGGGTTGGGGTAGAAGTCTATACCCCGCCGGCCTATGAGGTGTGTAAAACCACCCGGGTGGAACAGTTGGGTGCGTTCCAGTACGCCACCGCCACAGGCAGTGGTGCCTCTGGTATCCCAAGCATGAATTACACCGCTCCCGCCGGTTCCAACCGTTTCATGCTGGTGATGCTGAGCCTTGAGCGGGACCATTCGCCCTTCGACAGCCGTAGCGATAATTTTGAGACTGATGACCCGGGTGTGGCTTTCCCCACCATCAGTTTTGGTGACAGAAATTTGCTGCGGCTCGCTTATTCCATCGACTCTGCGGGTTCCAGCTCCGATTTCTTGGGCACGGAAATATCACGCAGCTTTTATGTGTATGGCCTATTTTATCCACCAGGTGGCGAGCATCTATTGCAAGTCAGTGGGGTTAATACACCTACCAGTGCAGGTGATGAAGCGGTGCTGGCAGTTGCCACTTTCGCCAACGTTGGGAGCTTCCAGCCATCCAATGGGCCGGGTGAATCGATTGTCCGTACGGCACCCTTTAATATCGCCTTGGGCGTTTCACCCGTCAACCCTGGCGACCAGCCGCCAGGCACTACCCCGGCTGATAACCTGCTGCTGGCGTTTGGCACATCATCCAAGCCGGAGACACTGACGATTGGTGCCGATTGGCGGAAGCTGTTGGAAGTTCCCCTAGCCAACCCGAATGGCTCTTATGCCAGTTCACCGGGGCGTTCCAAGGGGGCTTTTAGTGAAAATGATGGGCATACCCTGCTGATACAGGCGATCCAGGGGGTCACCACTAACCAAACAGCCCGGTTAACCAGCCCCTCAAATAATCTGCAAAGCGTGTCCATGCATGCTTACCGGATGGTTGCACATGGTTGTGACTATGGTGATGCCCCGGCCAGTTATGGTGATGCCTTTCATTCCCAGAGCTGGAGCCGTCGTATTGGTGCCCAGCGGGGGGATGCGGAAGAGGCCACCCCGACAGCTCCCAACGCGACTGGGGATGACAACAGCAAGCTGGCTGATGAGGATGGGGTGAGCATTCCATCGCTTACTGCCGGGGAATCAGCCACCATCACTGCTGAGGTGGCCGGTTCAGGCTACCTGAGTGCCTGGATTGACTGGAATGGTGACGGTGATTTTGCCGATGCGGGTGAGCAGATTGCCACAGACCTGGAGGATACGGATACCAATGGGATTGTGACCATCCCCGTCAATGTCCCAATGGGGACCACCACCAACCAGACTTATGCACGCTTCCGTTGGTCTGCATCTACCGGGATAGGGCCTGCTGGCTGGGGGTCTTATGGGGAAGTCGAAGATTACCCGGTCACTGTCTCGCCTTCGAGCTGGGTGCTGCCCGTTTCTGGCATACCTTCAAGCTGCAGCGCCGTTGAGCCGGACTGGACAGAGGAACAAATTGATGCCAGCCCGGCCAATTTCACCATGATGCTGGGAGGAAAACCCGTCACGGTTACTACCGAAGTGACCAATGCTGTCGGTAATACCCTGTTCCAGGGTGATCAATTCAATTATTCCGGTAGCGTCAGTGCTGATTCGGGGTCTGCCTTGGCCGGTAATGTACAGCTTTCATTAAGGCAAAACTCACAGGATATTGTGGGTGCAACCACTCGTACCATTTTTGATATGGTGGCCGGTGACCTTACTGAGCTGAATTTATTCCTGTCAGATATGGAAAGTTCCAACGCTGTCATCTTTGCTGAAGACGCCAGCGGAACACGACTTGCACCAGCTGCCTGGACCATTGCTTCCTATGAACAGGATGGGGCGACACCAGCGAGTCAGGCAAACAGATATCGTATGACAAGTACGGAATTGAATGTTCTCAATGCTTGGGATTCAACCGGTATTATCAGCAGCAATACACAAGATAATGACGCAATACGCATCCGTTTTGATCAGGCCACCCTGGCGGTTGTAGAGCGGATTGTGGTTGAAACGGTCAGAACGGGTGTAACTTACAAGGAAGATAATTTCGAGTTCATGTTGACAGCCTGTCCTAGTGCTGCACGCGACTACTCTGACGCGCCCACGGCAACCTTGGGAGGGGCATCGCATGCCATTGTTGCCGGTTTATACCTGGGTGGCGGTGTAACTGCCGATACCTCGGACTATAACACTGTGGCTGCAGATGGTGATGTGGATGATGGTATCAGCATCTTGCCGATGATTTCGGGTGATACAACCAGCTACAGCATCCCGGCAGCCAATATTAACGGCACAGGAACCGGTACGCTTTATGCCTGGATTGATTTCGATGGTAATGGCAGCTTCGACAGTGACGAGTTCGCTTCGGTGGCCTTCAACAACGGAGTGAGTGGTGATCTGACCTTCTCCGGCTTTGGTGCGGTAACCACCGGTCCCAGAACTTATGCCCGCTTCCGCCTGACCACGGATACCCTGACCAGTGCGCAGGCTGCTACCGTGGCTGCGGATGGTGAAGTCGAGGACTACCTCATCAGGGTGAACAATGGATATCAGCCGGTACTGCCGACGAAACAATGTGAGGTCAGTGCTGCCGGATGGAACTTTAACTTTTCTCCTGATTTTACAGGGGAATCCAGCTATGGCATGGATTATGCCGGAACCGGCTGGCTCTACGATGGTGACGGGATTCCACGTCGTTCCCCGACTCAGGCACCCAACTCGGTGATGACACTGGGGCCCTATCAGAAACCGACGGAGCTGCGCAATAATCCGGTTGCTGATGGTCGTGGCGAAACCTGGCTGCTGGTCAGCCGTTTTGAGGCGGCCCCATCAACATCACAAAGTATTGTTTTTGAGGATCGTGCAGGTGGGGATCATGACGTTTTCGCGGTCATTGATTCTGCCGGCAATGTTCTTGGACGTTATCCGGCCACCGGTTCGGACAATGTCAACAATACCAGCGTGGATGGATCAGAGATCACGCTCAACTTTACCATGCCGGCTGATGGTGTGGTCTATGCCCATATCTGGGTGAGCGATTTCGGCGTGGGTTTCGGCAACCATTATGCCAATACCTGCCGGCAGGATTATTCGGACAGTCCAGCTGATGGTGCTGCATTGTCATCAGGTTCGACAGCAGCCTATGGTGTTGCAGTTCATGGTGTCGTCGGTGGTGTACAACTGGGTGCGACAATTACGGATGAAACCGGTGCGGTTGAAAACGCGGACAATGCCTCTGATGATGGCGTAGCCATCTTCCCGGTCCTTACCATCGGTGATACCGGCTACAGCATCCCGGCAGCCGGTGTCAGCGGTCTGGGAAGCGGTACACTTTATGCCTGGATTGATTTTGACGGCAATGGCAGCTTTGACAGTGATGAATTTGCTTCTGCTGCATTCAATAACGGCATCAGCACTGACCTGAACTTCTCCGGGTTCGGCTCCGTAACGGCCAGCGGTACAACTTATGCCCGTATCCGCCTGAGCACGGATACCCTGACCGGTGCTGATGCTGCCACTGTAGCTGGTGATGGTGAAGTTGAGGATTATGCCATCACCGTGAACAATTATTATCAGCCTGCGCTGCCAACAAAACAATGTGAGGTCAGTGCGTCCGGATGGCGCTTTAATTTCACCGCTAATTTTTCGGGAGAGCCCGACTATCGTCTGAATTATGCCGGAACCGGTTGGAGCTATGATGCTGCCGGCATACCACGCCGCAGCATGGCATCAGTACCCAACTCGGTACTGACACTGGGACCGACACAGAAACCGACAGAACTGCGCAGTAACCCGGTCAGTGATGGTCGTGGTGAAACCTGGCTGCTGGTCAGCCGTTTTGAGGCAGAGCCATCAAGTACCCAGAGTATTGTGTTTGAGGATGAATCGCAGGAGGATCATGACGTCTTCGCGGTCATTGACTCCGCTGGTAATATTCTGGCCCGTTACCCGGCAACCGGTTCGGATAATGTCAACAATAACAGCATATCCACCGGTAACCCCCTGGATGGACCACCAATCACGCTCAGCTTTACCATGCCGGCTGATGGTGTGGTCTACACCCATATCTGGCTGAATGATTTTGGTGTCGAGTTTGGCCGACATTATGCCAATACCTGCCGGTTGGACTATTCAGACAGCCCGGCTGATGGCACTGCGCTGTCATCAGGTGCAACGGCAGCCTATGGTGTGGCGAGCCATATCATCAATGACATGAAACTGGGTCCGACCATTACGGAAGAAACCGGTGCGGTTGAAAACGCGGATAATGCCTCTGATGATGGGGTCACTGACTTACCGAGCCTCACGACAGGTGATACCAGCTACAGCATCCCGGCGGCCAGTCTCAGCGGCACCGGCGTCGGCACGCTTTATGCCTGGGTCGACTTTGATGGTAATGGCAGTTTCGACAGCGACGAGTTTGCTTCGGTAGCCTTCAACAACGGGGCCAGCGGCCCGCTGGATTTCAACAGCTTTGGTTCGGTAACGGCCAATGGTGGCAGCCATGCCCGTTTCCGTCTGACCACGGATACCCTGACTGCTGCCGATGCTGCCACCACAGCTGCGGATGGTGAGGTTGAGGATTATGCATTCACCCTGGGTGCAAGCACCCTCTGCAGTAATCCGGTCGAGTCGGTCAATACCGATGTCACCATGGCGACCTTGCTGGCTGGCGGAACGGTCAGCCTGAATGGTGTCAACGTTTCTGTCAGTACGACAGGGCGTGCCGAGTCGTTCACGACGGATGGTGTCATACAAAGTGGTGTTCATCTCAACAAGGATTGGGACGTTACCACATCGTCCATTACCTACCACTTCAGTCAGGCCATTTCCCGCTTCGAGGCAACTTTTGATGCCCATCATGATCAGGAAATAATCACCTTCAGCCACCCGGCAAGCACGGTTATTAACCGCATGAACTCCACGGGTGGTCTGGCACCCTCCATCATGAGCCAGGCAACCCTGGAAAATGGTGGCATGGAGTTACGTTCCAACCTGACGGACCAGAATCCGGGAACTTCGTCTGAGGCCTTTGGCTCAAAGTACACTGTTATCTGGAACTTCCCTGTACCGACACAGAGCCTGACCATTACGGTAGCCGGTAGCGGCCAGGGTGGCCCGGTGACGATTACCTCAGGCACTGTCAGCCAAACCAACTATAATGGAACCATTATTGATGGTGCCTTTAAATTCATCACTTGTGCCTCCTCCTGTGGTGCCATGGACCTGTCGGCCTTCGGCAGCTCGATTCTGGGCAGTCCGGTTCCTTGGGGAAATACCGGCATTACCGGTACCTTCACCAAAATTTACAGTGGACAGAACGTAAATTCATGTTCGGCTTATAACCTGGGCAAGACCAATGCGACCACGGTCGGTATGGGCACTGCCGACCAGCGGTCACCTGGCGGTACCGGTTACAGATACCAGCTGACGTTCAGTGAGCCGGTAACGAATCTGGAGCTTGGTTTCTCATCGCTGGTCAAGACGGCACTGATCAATAGCATCTATGGCTATGGTGAGGCTGTACGTCTGACGTTCAATCTGGAAGGTGGCGGTACCCATATCCTGACAGCCGGTGATGTGAGCAATCTGAGCCGGGTTTCCCGGTCCGGAAACAGCTTTCAGGCGACAACCATGCAGAATGGCTCCTTTGATGTCAGACTGCCTGCCGGTGTCAAAGTAGTCTCGGTCATTTTTGAGTCTTATGATACGGAGCTGGATGCCAGCAACTGGTTCTGCGGCAGCTCGGCTTCCAACGGCATTCTGCTCACCAGTGCGAATGCCTGTGTGGCTGATGCACCGCCCAACCCGGCTTGGGTAGTGACCAAGGCTACAAACAGCAAACCTTCCAAGATTGGCGATACCCTGAACTATACGTTCACGCTGGCCAATACCGGTGACCAGCCTGTTTCAGGCATTCTGGTTTCCGATCCCAAGTGTGCGGCCACTCCGGTATTGCAGAGTGGTGATACTCTGGCCAACAACATCCTGGATGTGGGTGAGACGCATGTCTATGCCTGTACTTCCGTAGGGATTACCCAGGCTGAAGTGGATGCCGGTGTTGTCAACAATACGGTGACTGTCAGTGGTGTGCCGGCCAATGGAACCCTGACCAATGCCACGGACTCCATTGCCACACCGATTGTTGCCGAGCTGGTTTGTGTCGGTGTCCCGGTTGCCACCCTGGGTGGCGCTTATGTCAATGCCAATAATGAATATGTGTTGACGGAAGATCTGATCAATCAGAAAGGCTTTGTCTGGTCTGTCCAGAAGATTGACCTTGCCCTGCCGTTTGATATTGAACTGGCGGTTTACCTTGGCAGCAATACTGGCATCAACCCTCTGACCGGTCTGGATGCTGGTGCTGACGGGCTGGCTTTTATTCTCCAGAATGACCCGCGTGGCGTCAGTGCTGAAGGTTTCTACGGTGGTGGTATGGGTGTTGACGGGGCTGCCAACCTGGGCTTGCTGGGTATTACCGAACAGGCGGTCAGCCCTTCTGTCACGATTGAGTTCGATACGTTTGACAACAGCCCTTACCTCAGTACAGGTGATATTGCTGCCGACCATACCGGTATCTACCTCAATGGTGATGTTTACCAACCGGATGCGGCCAATACCCTGCTGGCTGCGACGCCGCTCGGCGAGCTTGAGGATGGTCAGTACCATATTGCCCGCTTTGTCTGGGACCCGGTAACCTGGCAGCTGAGGTATTACCTGGATGGTACCCAGCTGGCATCCCTGAACTCCAACCTGATGGGCTATCTGGGCAGTCGCTATGTCCGGTTTGGCCTGTCTGCGGCAACCGGTGCTTCAAAGAATGAGCACAAGGCATGCTGGATCAACCCACCGGCCATGACGGCAGGCGGTTATACCCTGTCCGGTACCGTGTTTGAGGATATCCACTACGGTGGCGGTGCCGGGCGTAACTTTGCCAGTGCGGGGACGCCGATTTCCGGCGCGACGGTCGAGTTGTACGGTGCGAACGGTGTATTGCTTGAAACCACGACGACCGCTGCGGATGGTACCTACCGTTTCATCGATCTGAAAACGCGTGATCCGATAAAACCGGCAGGGATATATTTTGTGCGTGTGGTCAATCGCACGGTCTCTTCGACGCATGCCGGTGTCGGTGGCTATGAAATCGGTGTCCAAACGTTCCGTACAAATAAATTGGACAGTGATCCGGTACCGGTCCCCGTGACTGATAAGGTGGGTGGCGAATTCCCTGCCCAGGTGGATGCGCCGGCCAATGACGGTACGGCAAGACTGTATTCGGTTTATCCTGCGGGTACCGACTCCACGTTTATAAATGGCGGTGGTTATGCCCAGTCTGTCGCACAGATACGTATTACCAAAGCCGATGTATCCGGTGTGGACTTTGGTTTCAACTTCAATACGGTGGTCAATACCAACGGTAATGGCCAGGGCTCATTGGCCCAGTTCCTGATCAACAACACGGTTCTGGACAACAGCATGCTGAACCAGGATTTGCCGGCCAGTATTGATGGCGACTATGCCACGGGCGACAATGTTGCGGTATTCATGATTCCACCTGCCTTGCTGACGGGATCGGAAGCAGTCATCATGCCGACTACCCTGCTGCTGGTCGACAAGGCCCGTACCGTGATTGATGGCAGGGTTCAGGCCCTGCTCAAGGGTAGCGGGACCATCGTTCTGGATGGTGCCGGTGCAGGCTTCTCCGGCCTGGCGTTTGATGGCGTTGCAGATGACTCGGTGGCGCGTGAACTGCTGATCCGGAATTTTGGTGGCTCCGGGCTGATGATTTATGGCACGGGAAGCAGTACGGGTCAGGGGGTCAGCATTCTGGATTCCGCGATTCTGGATAATGGCCAGTATGGTGTCAGTCTGGCCAGTGGCGCCAAAGGTAACCGCCTGCTGCGCAACAGCCTGCTCAACAATGGCTGGGCCGGTATTGCCAGTCAGGGTGACCGTGACAATACCTTCAGCCAGAACAGCCTGTTTAATAACGGCCAGCTGGGTATCGATCTGGGAGCGGACGGTGTGACAGCCAACAGTAAGGTGGATACCTGGCTTGACTATCCTGATGTGACCAGTGGCTCTGTCAGCTCCAATGGCAGTAATCTGCTGAGTTATGATTTTGACCTGGATGTACCGCTGAATACCAATGGCTACCGGGTCGAGTTTTTCAGCAATACAGCCGTTGACCCCAGTGGACACGGTGAGGGACAACGCTATCTGGGCTATGTCGACATTGATCCTTTTGGCACCGGCCCGCAGAACTTCAAGGGAAGTGCAACGGCGCTGCAGCCGGTACCGGAGGATGCCAACATTGCGATGACCCTGATCGAGAAGACCAGTGCCACCACGCTGGGAAGCACGTCCGAGTTTTCCGGAATTCGGAACGGGGGTCTGTCGGTGTGCACGAGTGTTCTGGACAGCAGCTCCACCTGGCCTACCATGACCCTGCTGGAAAATACCCAGACGATTACCTATCTGGAAAGTGTGGATGCTGATGGTAATCCAATTACCTACATCATCAGCGGAGGGGTGGACAGCAGTGCATTTGCCGTCCTCGACCCGGCCCCTGGTGCCGCGATGGACTGCAGCACCCTGGTGTTCGAGACCGTTGATGATGGTGTCATTACGACCCGCAGTATGGGAACCTTCCGGGCTGCCGGCACGGCAGGTCTGCCCGGTGACTTTGAAGCACCACAGGATGTCGGTCTTGACAATGTCTATGAGTTGACCCTGACGGCGATTGACATACACGGTAATTCCGTGACGCGTGATCTGAAAGTGATGGTACAGGATGTCAATGAAGCACCGATGATTACCACGCCGGCCCGTATCGAAGTTCAGGAAGGTCATCAGACTGCGGTTGTTGACATTCAGTCCTGGGATCCTGATGCGGGTGATGTGGAAGGCAGCGGCCTGAGCTATGCCATCACGGGCGGCAAGGATGCCAGGCAGTTTGCCATCGATCCGGCCAGTGGTGAACTGCAGCTGGTGCAGGAGCCTGATTTTGAAAATCCGCTGGACAGCAACGCTGACAATACCTATGAGGTGACAGTGACTGTCTATGATGATCAGGGTCTGGCTGGCAGCCGTGATCTGTCGGTGGTAGTGACCGATGACAGCAGCACGGATGGTGTTCAGCTGCGTGCCCGTGTCCTGTTGCAGGGGCCTTATGATGCGGCTACCGGCCTGATGGCAGATGATCTGCGTGAGAAAGGCTATCTGCCGGTTTATCAGCCCTACCATGTCGCGCCTTTTGCCTATCAGGGAACCGAGACCATCAATCTGGACCTGACCACCATAACCGGCCCGGATGCCATGGTGGACTGGATACTGCTGGAGCTGCGTGCAGCGGACAACCCGGCTCAGATTGTGGCCAGCAAGGCAGTATTGCTGCAGCGTGACGGTGATCTGGTTGATGCCGGTACGGGACATGGCATTCTTGGCTTCAGCAGCCTTGCCGGCGGGAACTATTATGTGGCTGTCCGGCACCGCAATCACCTGGGTGTCATAACGGCCAGCCCCGTTGCCCTCAATGGTGCTGTACAGCTGGTGGACTTCAGCCTTCCTGCGCTTGCGGTTGCGGGTACGGATGCCCGGCTGGAAAGCACGGATCTGGCCCTGTTGTGGGCGGGTGACATCAATCATGACCAGCGGATTGCCGCCATGGGTACCCGCAATGACCTGATGCGGCTGCTGGGTACGGTGCTGACCGGTCCCCGGAATCAGCTTTTCAACAGCAGTTTCCGTCAGGGTGGCTATCTGGATGCCGATATCAACATGGACGGTACCGCCCTGTTTGCCGGTCCTGGTAATGATGCCAATATCCTGACCGGTAATGTGCTGATGCACCCTGCCAATACCGGGTACCTGGGGAACTTCCTGATTCAGGGCATGATTCCCTGAGGGTGCCGTACCGGTACAGTCCTCCCTGTGGATGAGTGGAGGGCAGCCGTAACCGACGGGCCGCCTTACAGGTGGCCCGTTTTTTGTGGTCTGTACCGTCATATCCGCTAGAATGGGGCAATGATGGTCAAAGCGATTTTTAAACTTGAAAAGCCGGGGGATTGATCATGGATACAGGCTCAATAAGAACGGACTACCTCAAGGACGGACTGGACCGGAACGGACTGGATCAAGACCCGTTCCGGCAGTTTGAGCGCTGGTTTACACAGGCGCTGGATGCCGATGTGGCGGAGCCGAACGCATTGCAGCTGGCGACGGTGGCACCGGATGGCAGGCCGGCTTTGCGCACGGTACTGCTCAAGTCGTTTGATGAGCAGGGTTTTGTCTTTTTCACCAACCATGGCAGCCGCAAGGCAAAGCACATGCGCCAGCATCCGCAGGTGTCGTTGCTGTTTTTCTGGAAGGAACTGGAGCGCCAGGTTGAAATTACCGGAGCGGTGACACCGGTCAGTCGCGAGGTATCGGAAAGCTATTTCCACAGCCGTCCGCGTGGCAGTCAGTTGGGAGCCTGGGTTTCTGCCCAGAGCAGTGTCATTGCATCACGTGCGGTACTGGAGGCGCGACTGGCGCAGTTGACGGAGCAGTACCGGGATCAGGAAATTCCCCTGCCGGATTTCTGGGGGGGCTACTGTGTCCAGCCGGAGCGTTTTGAATTCTGGCAGGGGCGCAGCAACCGCCTGCATGATCGTTTTGAATACCGCCTGCAGGCCGGGCCGGCACAGTGGACGATCAGTCGCCTGTCACCCTGAAAGTGGAATTTGATGCTGATTTTGCTGTCAGATTGTAACGATGCTGAAAATCATGTGAGATTTTTGAATACTGATAAGTTAAGCTTGTCGGGTTCGAGGTGAAAAGTTGAAGTGATGCGCATAATGCCTGTCCGGATGCTGGTGGTGGGTTTGATGTTATCCCAGGTTGCTGCCTGTGGTGAGAGTGGTTCAGCCGTACCCAAGAGTAATCCGTATGACCTGGGGTTCATATCCCGGGAACTGGTACGGGAAGGGGGAAGCAACTGTCTGGATCAGAAGGTGGTCCAGGTGCAGAATGAAGCACCCGTGCAGCCGGATGCCGGCAGTCATGAAAATGCCGATCTGTGCGCCCGAGTGAAGTTTTTCTGGCCTGAAATCCGTTCTGATACCAATCCCGATCTGGCACTCAAGCTGAACCAGTATATACAGCATGCCCTGCAGAACAGTTTCGAGGACGAGTTGTCGGCACCTGCAACGGCACAGGGGCTGGAGGCTTATGCCAACGGTTTCATTGAAGATTACAAGCAGGATGGTAGCGCGTTCAGCAGCTGGGAGCTGGAGCGCAAAATGGAAATCATTTTTACGACCGAGCGACTGATCTCCTTTGCCCTGAGTGAGTACGGTTATACCGGGGGAGCACACCCCTTCAGTGGCGTGAATTACTCCGTCGTCAGCCTGCAGACCGGAGCGCCGGTTTTGCTGGCTGACCTGTTGAATCCCGGTTTTGAGGTTCCCCTGAATGTGGCCGGGGAGAAGGTGTTTCGCCATGTACGCGACATTTCAGACTCCGAAAGCCTTGAGGAACAGGGGTTTTCATTTGAAAACAACGTGTTTGCCCTGAATGACAATTTTGCAGTGCTCAAGGAAGGGCTACGGTTCAACTTCAACAGTTATGAAGTGGCTCCCTATGCCATGGGGCCTACCGAATTTCTCATTCCCTATGAGGATATTCAGGCCCTGATCCGGCCTGACGGGCCTCTGGGGCACGCGGAATAGCGGGTCTGTTGCCGTGCATTATCTGCGTGATCCGGAGAAGATCAATGTTCAGGTATGGGAGCGTATCCGCGAACTCGCCGTGCTGGACCGGTTTTCCAGTGAGGAAAGGCAGCTGGTACTGCATCTGATTCGGGAGTGTGGTGATCCGGCGCTGGCGGAGCGCATTCATTTCAGTCCGAATGCGATTGAGGCCGGCAAAAATGCCCTTAAAAACTATGCCTATATCCTTTATGACTATGAAACCGTCCGCTGTGGCCTGGATCAGGCTCTGCTGACCCAGGAGCCCATGAGTTTTGTGAGCAAGGCACTGGTTATTTCGCTGGCCAAGGCCAACAAGCAGACCCGTGCCATGGCCTCCATCAGTCAGTGGAAAAAATACAGCAAGGGTTGCATTGCCCTGTTCGGCAAGTCAGGCTCGGCTTTATGCCATCTGCTGGAACTGCTGCGAGCCAGGGAGATGGAAGCCCCTGCCCTGGTGATTGCCACCAATGCAGGGTTTGTCAATGCCGGGGAATGCAAACAGTTTCTGATTGAGAGCTTCGATGAACTGGGGGTGGAGTTCATCGTTGTAGAAGGGACTTACGGTGGCGTGACACTGGCTTCTACTGCCATGAATGCCTTGCTGATGCTGCAGCGCGAAACTTATGTTTGATTGAGCATTCATTATCCGGGGCATGGCCTGTGGTATTGGTTGGTGTGGCGGTTTTGGTGGTGCCTGCCCGCCTCTTACAGTCGCTCCAGCCGGGCAAACGCCAGTACCAGCCACTTGCGTCCGGCTTCCTGAAAATTGACTTCGACCCGTGCATGGTTGCCGCTGCCTTCGGCATTGATGATCACGCCTTCCCCGAATTTGTCATGCCGTACTGCCTGACCGATACTGTAACCGGATTCGGTTTGGGTGAAAGCACGTGCTGCGGGGCGCTTTGCAGGGCTTCCGGAGCCGTAGCTGGTCTGCCAGGTCTGGACTTTGGGACGTACTTCTTCCAGCAGTTCCGGCGGCAGTTCGCGCAGGAAGCGTGAAGGGGCATTGAAACGGGTCTGCCCGTGGAGCTGGCGCTGCTCGGCATAACTGATGACCAGCAGTTGTTCGGCACGGGTGATGCCGACGTAGCACAGGCGGCGCTCTTCCTCCAGTCGTCCGGGTTCATCCACCGACATCTGGTGTGGAAACAGTCCCTCTTCCAGCCCGCACAGAAATACCAGTGGAAATTCCAGCCCCTTGGCCGAGTGCAGCGTCATCATCTGCACACAATCCTCACCCGCATCGCCCTGACCTTCGCCTGCCTCCAGGGCGGCGTGGGACAGAAAGGCGGACAGTTCATCCATATCCGGCATTTCCTCGACCTGAACCTGCACGTAGCTCTGGGCGGCACTGATCAGTTCGTTAAGGTTATCCACACGGGCCTGGCCCTGTTCGCCTTTTTCCTTGGTCTTGAAATAGTCTTTGAGCCGGGACAGGGCGACGACTGCTTCCACCTGCTCGGCCAGCGGGATGCCCTGGATATTCTGGGCCATGCGTTCAATGAGTTGGATAAAGCGCCCGATGGCACCAGCTGCACGGGGGGTGAACTCTCCGGAATCCACCGCTTCTCCGGCCACCTCCCACAACGGGCGGTTTTCAGTGCGGGCAATCTGGCGCAACATGTCTACTGTTCGCTCCCCGATCTGACGCGGGGGATGATTGACAATGCGTTCAAACGAGGCATCATCCGCCGGATTGAGGGTCAGGCGCAGATAGGCCAGTGCATCCTTGATTTCAGCGCGCTCAAAAAAGCGCAGCCCGCCGTAAACGCGGTAGGGAATGCGGTTTTCATTGAAAGTGCTTTCAAACACCCGTGACTGGGCATTGGAACGGTACAGTACTGCCACGGCTGAGCGCAGGCCGCCATCATCCACCCACTTGCGGATACGCCCGGCGATATAGCGTGCCTCGTCAATTTCATTATAAGCGGCGTACACCAGAACCGGCTCACCTTCCTGGCCGTCAGTCCAGAGGTCCTTGCCCAGCCGGCCCCGGTTGTGGTCGATCAGGCTGTTGGCAACCTTGAGGATGGTCGCGGTGGAACGGTAGTTCTGCTCCAGGCGGATGGTTTCGCAGCCGGGAAAGTGGCGGGTGAAATTGCGGATGTTTTCGATTTTGGCCCCCCGCCAGCCATAGATGGACTGATCGTCATCCCCGACTGCAAACACCGGGGTTTTATCACCGGAAATCAGGCGTAACCAGGCATATTGCAGTGCATTGGTGTCCTGAAATTCATCCACCAGAATGTGACGGAAGCGATTGCGGTAATGGGCCTGCAGTTCCTTGTTGTCGCGCAGCAGCTCCAGCGAGCGCAGCAGCAGCTCGGCAAAATCCACCACGCCGTTACGCTGGCAGGTTTCCTCATAAACACTGTAAACCCGGATCATCTGGCGCAGGGCCGGATCACCCCGGTCATCCAGATGTTGCGGGCGCGAGCCATCATCCTTGCGTGCATTGATAAAGCCCACCAGCTGGCGTGGCGGCCAGCGGTTTTCATCCATGTCCAGTGCTTTCATGATGCGCTTGATCATGCGCAGCTGATCTTCGGTATCGAGAATCTGGAAGGTCTGGGGCAGACCGGCTTCACGCCAGTGCATGCGCAACAGCCGGTGCGCAAGCCCGTGAAACGTACCGACCCACAGGCCACCGACCTGCATGTTGAGCAGCTCCTGAATCCGTCCGCGCATTTCCGAGGCCGCCTTGTTGGTAAAGGTCACGGCCAGAATGCTCATGGGGGAAAGGCCTTCGACCTCCACCAGCCAGGCGATGCGGTGTACCAGCACCCGGGTCTTGCCGCTGCCGGCCCCGGCCAGTACCAGTATGGGTTGTGCCGGTGCGGAAACGGCCATGCGCTGCTGTTGGTTGAGGCTGTCCAGAATCGGTGATACGTCCATGGGCTTGGGTAGGTGTCAGTTAGATGCCGACAGCAAACATAACATACTTGGCAGGAAGTGTGGCGGGTATCCGGAGGGTTTGCCGGATACCGTGTACCCGTATCCGTGTCATGGAATGCCTGCATGGACGGACCCTCAGGCATTTTGATGCGGGGCAGATTACCAGCGCGGGCGATAAGGGCGGAAGGGGCGATAATGCCGGTAAGGTCGCCGATAATGCCGGTAGGGATAACCGCGATAACCACCGTAACGGGGGCCGTAGTAACCATAACCGCTGCCGACAAGAGCGCCAAAGCCCATGGAAACGGAAGTCCGTCCATGGTCGCTGGCAGAGATGGCAAGATGGGTCGGTCCCGGAACAACCATCATGCTGCTGGCGATATCCCGCGGACTCGGGCCGTAACCCGGTGGTGAGCAACCCTGAAGCAGTGCAGCTGCAGCCAGCAGGCCGGTCAGGGAGAGGAGGGTTCTGGTTTTCATGCTGAGGTCTCCACTCATGTCGTTGAAATGTGAGCGTGTGAATACTTCCGCTTAGACCCGTTCTGTTCGGTTCCGGTTCAGTATTTCCACCCATCCGGGTAATCAATGCACTTTAACGGCGGTTCAGCACAGCTGATCCAGGCCCTGCTGTCGGGAGGAAACGGACAGGCGCATGCTGGTGGCTCCTGCTGTTGATTTCCGGAGTGTCCCCATGAAAATCATGCGCTGGCTGGCTTCCCTGTTACTGTTTTCCTTTGGCCTGTTGCTGACCGGCGACTCGATCGCAGCCGATCCTTTGCAGATTACCCTGACCCAGGCGGTGGACCGTGATTGTGACGGCGTGGCCGAGGCGGCGACTGCTGTCGCTTCGACTGCGGAAATTGCACCGGGTGAGTGCCTGGCCTACCGGATTGAACTGGAAAACCACAGTGACAGGATGCTGGAGCGTCTGGATCTGACAGCCCTGATTCCGCCGCATACCCGCTTGCAGCAGGCTCCGTCATGGCAGCGTCAGGCACCGGTACAGGTGATGACGCAGGATGAGGGGAGTGTTCATATCCGTCTGGATACTTTGGCTCCTGGTGCTGCAAACCGGCGAGTGCTGCGCTATGGCGTCAGGGTATGGTGAGGCAGAACGGAATATACAGGTATTTTGACCGGTTACAAGGCTTCCCCTGAGTCCGCCATCCGGCATAACATGCAGGTTTTGCCCGGGGGATGAGTGATGGGATTGCTGTGGTGGATGGCAGGAGCGCTGGCTTCGTTCTGCCTGATGGCGGTTGGGGGGCGTGAACTCAGCAGCACGGTGGATACGTTTCAGATTCTGTTTGTACGCAGTATGGTCGGGTTACTGGTCGTCACGGTGATCATCCTTTCCCTGCGTCAGTATCAGCTGTTTCGGACCGGGCGTATCGGGTTGCATATGGTACGCAATCTGGTTCATCTGGGGGGGCAGTATGGCTGGTTTCTGGGGATCGGGTTGATGCCGCTGGTACAGGTATTTGCGATCGAATTTACCGTACCGTTCTGGACCGCCATTATTGCCGCACTGTTTCTGCATGAGTCCCTGAGCTGGCGCAAGTCACTGGCCATTCTGCTGGGGCTGACCGGTGTGGCAATCATTGTCAAACCCGGTGCCGACATTCTGCAGAGTGTTTCCCTGATCGTGCTGCTGGCAGCAATCTGCTACGCCGTCTGCCATTCTGCCACCAAGGCACTGGCCCGGACTGAAAAACCCCTGACCATTCTGTTTTATATGTGCATCATCCAGCTGCCGCTGGCTTTTGTGCTGGCCCTGCCCGGCTGGCAGCCGATACAGGGCTGGAGCTGGTTCTGGCTGGTGATTGTGGGCCTGTCGGCCCTGTCAGCCCATTATTGCCTGACCCGTGCCATGCAGGAGGCTGAAGTCGGGATTGTGGTCACACTGGACTTTCTGCGTCTGCCCCTGATCGGTCTGGTGGGTGTTATGTTGTATGGCGAGGCACTGGAGTGGTCGCTGCTGGTGGGCGGATTGCTGATGCTGTTCGGAAACTGGTTGAATATTTCCCGGCCTGCACCGGTCAAAGACGAGTGAGTTAACAGGAAGAAAAATCAATGATGAAAAAATACCTGCCGGGTTATGTACTGGTATTGGCTGTTCTGGGAGCCTGCAGTCTGCCTGCCAGTACCAGCGGAAATTCAGCGCTGCAGGTGCTGGATTATCACGTGATCCCTCGCACCGATTTTAATGGTATCCGGATAACCGAGCTGTCCGGGCTGGCCTGGGATGAGGATGAGCAGCTGTTGTACGGGTTGTCTGACCGGGGGCGGATTTTCCATTTTCGGTTCCGGGTTGAAGATGAGCTGATACGGGAAGTGACTCCCGTTTATGCGGCCCATCTGGCCGATCGCAAAGGCAGGCTGCTGTCCGGGAAGGAAAGTGATTCCGAGGGCCTGCTGGCATTGAATGCCAATAATGGCAGGAAAGGTGATACTCAGCTGGTTATCTCTTTTGAACGCCAGCCGCGTCTGGCCCGTTTCACGCCGCAGGGACGGGAGGTGGCTGCAATTCCGCTGGCAAAGCCGTTACAGGATGTCAGCCATTACCGCAATGACAACAATGCGCTGGAGTCAGTGACTTGGCATCCGAAATACGGCTTTATTACCGCACCCGAGGAGCCATTGGTCGGGCAGCCCAGGAACCTGCACACGCTTTATGCCCTGAAAAAACAATGGTCATTCATGGCCTATCCGGCTCCCAACAGTTTCATTACCGGGCTGGAGTTCGTGCCGGGCAGCGATGATTTGATTGTGCTGGAGCGGGCTTGGTCGGGTTTTCCCAATCCGATGGTCAACAGTATCCGGCGTGTGAATCTGGCGCGCTGCAGTCCGGAAGGAACCTGTCCGGTCGAGAATCTGCAGGTGTTTTCCAGCAGTTTTTCCATTGACAATTTTGAGGGGCTGACCCATATCAGGGATAATCTGTATCTCATGGTCAGCGATGATGGTGAAAATGATCTGCTGCGGACCTTGCTGACCCTGTTCAAAATTCAGTGAATGTCATGAAGCATCAAATCCTGAAAAACCTGAGTCTGGTGATGCTGGGAGCGCTGGCCTTCTGGCTGCTGTCCCTGCTGTCTGGTGAACACCGGGCCAATGGTCGGACGGTTGAGTCGAGACCGGTTGCACAGGCTGGCCAGCTGGGTGGTGAGGAGACCCGCACGATCCAGGTGTTTGAGCGTACCAGTTCCTCTGTGGTTTATATTACGACCACTGAGCGGGTCATGGACTTCTGGACCCGCAATATCAGCGAGCGTCCCAGCGGCACCGGAACCGGTTTCATCTGGGATGATCAGGGGCATATTGTCACCAACTACCACGTTGTGGCCGGCTATCGTACCGCCAGGGTGCGCCTGTCTGACCAGCGCATACTGGAGGCTGAGGTTGTCGGTGCCAGCCCCGAGCATGATCTGGCCGTGATCCGCCTGCGCAAGCGTGACAAACTGCCGCCCCCGGTTTCCATCGGCAGCAGTGATGACCTGCGGGTGGGGCAGCGTGTACTGGCCATCGGCAACCCGTTTGGTCTGGACCATACCCTGACGGTGGGGGTGGTTTCGGCACTGGGACGCAGCATTGATACCGATGATGGTGCCATGGAGGACCTGATCCAGACCGATGCAGCCATCAATCCGGGTAATTCCGGTGGGCCATTGCTGGACAGCTCCGGGCGGGTGATTGGTGTCAATGTGGCGATTTTCAGCCCGTCCGGTGCTTCAGCCGGGATCGGGTTTGCCATTCCGGTGGATACCGTCAACCGTGTCGTTCCCAGTCTGGTTCAGCACGGACATTACGCCCGTCTGCTGCTGGGAATCACCATGAATGATGAGGTGAGCCGACGCATCAATCAGGGCCTGAATGCGCAGGGTGTACTGGTGCTGAAGGTGGCACCCGGCTCACCGGCTGAGCGGGCCGGTATTCAGGGGACGGAGGTGACCCGTGGTGACCAGCTGATTCTGGGCGACATTATCCAGGCGGTTAATGACTTCCCGGTCAACAAGTCCAGTGATCTGGGCAGTGTGCTGGAACGTTTTCAGCTCAATGATGTGGTCAGGGTGCGGCTGCTGCGCCAGGGAACCCGGCCAGTGGAACTGGAGGTCAAGCTGAATCTGCAGCGCTGAACGGCGGGTGGACCGGTATCAGGCCGGGCGGCTTTCCGGGGTCAGCTGCTCACAGCGGGAATGGCCTGCCCCGTCTCGTCCCAGCTGTCGTGCCAGCCAGGGCAGCACGGATTCCATTTCAGCCTTGAGGGTATAGGGTGGGTTGATGACGACCATGCCGCTGGCCGTCATGCCGGATGTGGCTCCATCGGCACTGAGTCCCAGCTCGAACAGCTGGATACCGGGAATGCCGCTGTTGCGCAGTTTCTTCTCCAGACGCCGGATGCGCTCCCGTTCCACGACCGGATACCACAGGGCATAGACCCCGGTGGCAAAACGGCGTACCGCTTTATTCAGCACTTCCACCACCGTGTCGTAATCACGTTTGACCTCATAGGACGGATCAATCAGCACCAGTCCCCGGCGCTGGATGGGAGGCAGGTGTCCCAGGCAGCCCTGAAAGCCGTCACTTGCCTGTACCTGAACCCGCTTGTCGGTGGTAAACAGCTGTTGCAGGCGTGGTGCATCCGTTGCATGCAGCTCATGCAGAAACAGGCGATCCTGCGGGCGCAGCAGTTGGGCTGCAATCCAGGGGGAACCGGGATAGCTCAGCAGTTCCGGTTCCGGATTGAAGGCCTGGATCAACGCCCGGTATTCCTGCAGCAGTGGTGGCAGGTTCTGCTGCTCCCACAGACTGCCGATACCCTGCCGGTATTCACCGGTTTTACGTGCCTGCGGGCCATCAAGCCGGTAAGCACCGGCACCGGCATGGGTGTCGATATAGCACAGGGGTTTGTCCTTGCGGGTCAGGTAGATCAGGCAGCGTTGCAGGACCAGGTGTTTCAGCACGTCGGCAGGATTGCCGGCATGAAAGGAGTGACGATAGCTGAGCATGACTGAGGTTTCGGCTTGTTTGCGGGGTTACGGGTTACTGCCGGTTCCGGCCTGTTTCAGGTGCTGCTCGGCCTGTTTCAGCCAGGGTTTTTCCTTGCGGCGGTAGTAACCGGGAGCACGCTTGCTGCGCAACAGCATCTCGTGCCAGATTTCCTCTGCTTTGTCACGCTGCCCCAGCTCCACCAGCAGGTTGGCATAACGGGCCCGTCCTTCTTCACCCGGATAGGCCGTGGCCAGGGATGCGTATTCTTCCAGTGCCTCCTGCTTGTGTCCCAGTGCTTCCAGTGAGCGGGCATAAATCAGGTGTCCGTCCGGCGAGCGGAAGCCGGGATTGGCTTCAATCAGCGCATCCAGGGTATCCACGCTGGCCTGATACTGACCGGCTCCGAACTGGGCCTGTGACAGTTTGAGCAGGATATAGGGTTCGTCGCGGTTGGCCGGATTCAGGGCCTGCTGGATCAGCTCGATTGCCTCGGTATGCAGGCCGGCCTCCATGCACTCGTCGGCCAGTTTGAGGCGGTTTTCCAGCGTATCCGCCAGCGCCAGCTCTTCCCGACGATTACGCAGCTCGCGTTGCGGGTCCACGGCCTTCAGGAGCTGGTTCCCGGCCCGGCGCACCCGCAGGTCGCCACGCATGTCAGGCAGTATCTGGGTGGCGAAGTAAAGCAGACAACCCAGTCCCGGTATGAACATGATAATGAATATCCAGTAAGTTTCCCGCCCGGTTCTGATCACGTGATAGGCGAAAGCCAGCTGCACAATAATGAGCAAAACTCCCAGAAATGACATGCACGGCTCCCTTGTTTGATTGCATCAGGCCCGGCAGTTTAGCAGGTTCGGGGCAGCCTTGAAAAAAACACGGCAGCAGCCGGTTTTTATGGCTGTGGCATGGCTGACACAGGATCATGATCCATGCCGCTTGTCCTGCAGCGCTCACGGGAAGTGCCAGCGCTGGCTGCAGGCTCTGCCTTATGGCAACAGCAGGGTTGTGCCGGTGGTTTTTCGCCCTTCAAGGTCACGGTGTGCCTGCTGCACTTCGCTCAGGGCATAGCGCTGATGCACGGGGATACTGACCTGTTTGCTGGCCACAATGTCAAACAGGTCGGCAGTGTTGGCCTGCAGATCGGCATCAGCGGCCACATAGGTCATCAGGGTTGGCCGGGTAAGGTAGAGTGAGCCTTTGGCTGACAGCACGCCGGGATCGAAATTGTGGATCGGGCCGGACGCATTGCCGAAGGAAACCAGCAGGCCGCGTGGTTGCAGGCTGTCCAGTGAGCCTTCCAGGGTTGCCTGCCCCACGCCATCATAGACTACAGGAACGCCCTTGCCATCGGTCAGTTCACGCACACGTTTGGCGACATCCTCGCTCCGGTAGTTGATCACATGGGTACAGCCATGGGCACGGGCAATTTCAGCCTTTTCTTCCGAGCCGACCGTGCCGATGACCGTCGCACCCAGCGCCCTGGCCCACTGGCAGAAGATCAGGCCAACACCACCGGCAGCGGCGTGATAAAGCACGGTTTCTCCGGCCTTGACCGGGTAGGTCTGTTTCAGCAGGTAACGCACGGTCATGCCCTTGAGCATCATGGCCGCAGCGGTTTCATCGCTGATTGTGTCCGGCAGTTTGCTGACCCGGCTGGCCGGGATATTGCGCAGGCTGGCATAGGCTCCGATGGGACCCGCCCCATAGGCAATCCGGTCACCCGGCTTCAGGTGGGTGACGTTGTTTCCGACAGCAGTGATGACCCCGGCTGCCTCCAGGCCGATCCCGCTGGGCAGCGGTACGGGGTAAAGCCCGCTGCGGTGATAGGTATCAATGAAGTTGAGGCCGATGGCGGTGTGTTTTACCTGAACTTCATGGGCGGCAGGGGCCGGAATGGACAGCTGTTCCAGCTGCATGACTTCCGGGCCGCCGGGGGTGTGGATTCTGACAACCTGTGCATTCTCACTCATGAAAGTGTCTCCGTGGTTGGTTGGATTGCCTGCACTGTAGGCACAGGCCTGCGTCCACGTCAAACATTTCCACTCCACGGACAAGGCCTGTATAAACCTGTTTACCGGCCTGAACCGGTGCTTGCCTCCGACCCGGCCATGCGTAATGATGCCCGTTCTGTTCGAGCTGAAGAATTAACCATAAGGAGATGCCTGATGCGCCTGCACCTGTTGCCATTGTTGTGTACCGTGCTGTTAATCCAGCCACTGGCATGGGCTGATAACACCCTGCCTGAAAGGATTTGTGGAACCCGTACTTTCTCTGATACCGAGCGTGCGGAGCGTGAAGCCCGGTTTCGTCTGGCTTATGCCGGTGCCCGCTCCGGGCTGCGTACCACCTGGTCGGTGGGAAAGGCAGTCACCATTCCGGTCTGGTTTCACATGATGTACAAATTTGACAGTGATAACCGCAGGATCGGTTTTTTATCCAGACAAACCATCCAGAGTCAGGTTGATGTGATGAACAAGGCTTATCGGGGCAGCGGTTTCCAGTTCAGGCTGGCGGGTATTTCCCGCACCGAGAATGCCACCTGGTTTGATGGCTGCCTGGATGATGGCAGCCTGGAGGAAACGTATAAGCCCCTGCTGGCAAAAAATCCGGCCAGGTATCTGAACATGTACTCCTGTGACAGCAGCTCGGGAACTCTGGGTTATGCCTACTTTCCCTCTGACGGACCGGAAGGAGACTATCATCACGGGGTGGTGCTGAAGTACAACTCACTGCCGGGTGGTGTTGCCCCTTTTGGTGAGGGTATTACTGCAGTGCATGAGGTCGGGCATTATCTCGGGTTGTACCATACTTTTGAGGGAGCCTGCTCCGTGACCGGGGATGAGGTCGGTGATACACCTTCGGAGCGCCGTCCGGCTTATGGCTGCAGTGTTTATCGGGATACCTGTGGCGGGCGGGTTGGCAAGGATCCGGTGTCCAATTATATGGATTACAGTGATGACAGTTGCCTGAATACCTTCAGCATCGGCCAGATTGAGCGCATGCAGCAGCAGGTGACTGCCTACCGGCCCGGCTTGCTGGAGTGATTCAGGCCGGCAGCTGCCGGTCAGGCTCCGTCCTGCTCTGCCAAGGTCTTGGTCATGTTGTCTCTCCGGTGGAGCAGGCCGGTAGTGCCGGCCTGCCTGTATCCGTGGGTATGATCTGCGCTTTATTCCAGCATGCTGCGTAACATCCAGGCATTCTTCTCGTGCACAGGTAAAGGGTGCAGGTATCGGCCAGCAGACGGGAAAGCCCTGCCGTAACTTCCTCGCGCTGTTCATTCGGAATACCGATATTGATGTCCATGGTTTGTCTCCTGTGTCGTATCCTGATATGGCCAGTATAGGAGAGCCCTCAGAGGCGTGTCGGTGGCTCCAGTTCCGGCACATTGCCCCGACGCCGGAACCAGTTGATGGTTTTCAGTACGCCCTTGCGGCTGACCAGCCAGCGCTCAAGCCGGGTACGGCCCGGAAACTGCATGATGGCAATACCGATCAGGATGGTCAGCAGACCCTGCCCCGGCAGTATCAGCATGGCAATACCACTGCACAGAATCAGCAGACCCAGCAGGTTGCGCAACAGGGTGAAAGGATGCAGCAGGGTGGACCAGTGAAAGGATTCCGGTGTACGGCTGAAGTAATCAGCGGGAATACGGCACAGCAACCACGGCAGACTGAGCAGTGAGAGCAGAAACACAAGCAGTGAAATGATGCCAAGCCAGAAAAACAGCGGGCGAAAATCACCAAGGGTATTTATCAAGGCATCCATTTGTCCCAAGCCACTCCTTTGTCCAATAGTCCGGATAGTACGCGAGAGAGGGTTGCAGGGGAAGGTGGCATCATTTACATGACGCATGCAGGGTTGAAGTGCCTGTCACCAGCGTATCTGATTCTCTGCTGACTGGTGCTGTGCGGGGTAGGATTGCGGTCGGGGACGGTCTATAATGTGCATCCTGACCGGGTGTCAACCTCCCCCTGCAAAAAATATTCAGTATCAAGGCACATTTGCAAATGGATATGACCATGCGTTCTGCGTCGGACAAGCGCTTCCCCTACGCTTCCGTGGCCCTTTTTCTGGGGGGGCTGTCCTGGGTGTTTTCCTTTTTTCTGCCGGTATTTCATACCGCCGGTGGCAGCATTGACGGTTATTGGGTATTCATCAGTGGCTGGATGGGCGTGGTGGTATTCCAGTTTGCCTGGCTGGCCAACCTGCTGATTCCGGCAGCAGTCATCCTGATGCACCGTGCACCGATATGGGCTGCACTGATTGCCAGTCTGGCGTTGCTGGTGGCAACCCAGGCATTCTGGTTCGAGTTCATTCCCGACAGTGTGCACAGCATTCCGGTCACGGGTTTGGGGGAAGGATTCTGGTTCTGGTACGCCAGCATGGTACTGATGGGGATTGGTGTCTTTTTCGGTGCCGATGAGGTTGAGCCACAGGGCCGGGAAACCTATCGGATGGAAGATGTGCTGGAGCCGGGGGACGACCCGGTTGCAGCATCTGTGAGTGTGCAGAAAAAGCCGGAAAAGGTGCAGGAGCCGATATGGGCAGCAGCTGTGGACACCCATTCGGTTTCCAGAGGGCAAAGTACGGCTGTGGGGGCTGTACCGGAGCAGGCGGGTATTGACCCGTTAGTGGATGAGGCCGTTTTTCCAGCAACGGTGGCTCCCGTCAGTTCGGTGTCGGCAGCCGTGCCGGATGAAGAGGTGGAAGCCGTGTTTCCGGTGACTGCCGCCCCTTCCGGGTCAGCGTCAGTAGTGGATAGAAGCGTGATGGCACAGCATGTGGTGACACCTGATCAGGCAGTGGATGAAACCCTGAAAACATCATCGGCGGAAATGATTACTCCGGTTGAACGGGTAGCGGATGAAATCCCGGAATTACCATCGGTGGAGGTGAGCGCTCCGGCTGAACGGGTAGTGGATGAAATCCCGGAATTACCATCGGTGGAAGTGAGCGCTCCGGCTGAACGGGTAGCGGATGAAGCTTTGGAAACACCACCGGTGGAAGTGAGTGCTGCAGCCGGGTCTGTGCGGGATGAAGCTGTGACTGTGACAGAAGAACCTGTGCTGGAAGATGTCTTGTCGGGGAAAACCGTGGCTGCCGGAACAGACGCGGATGACAGCTTGGTGCCGGATGTGGCTGCGGTTACTGCCGGGCCGGCTGTGAGTGATAGCCTGCCCGATGCCGCTGTGATTACTGCCGGGCCGGTTGTGAATGACGGGTCGTCATCGAATGTCGATGACAGTCCGGTGTCGGAGGACACCACTGTGGCTATGACTGACGCCGGGCCGGGTGTGGATGGTGGATATTTGCTGGATGAGTCGTTGCCGGAAGAGCAGGTGGCTGAGGCGGTGTTGAATGGTGATGACCCGTTGCCGGAAGTGATGCTGGCGGATGATGGTCCGGAGTCTGATAAGGTTGATGAAACAGCGGATGAGGCGGCAGTGCTGACGACCGGGCCGGTATCGGTACAACAGGGTCATGACCCGCTTCCGGAGCCGCGGCTTGTCATGGCTGACCTGGAACGACGTTTGCGGGAGGCCGACCGGCAGTATTTCCTGCGACAGGAACAGGCGCGTAAAAAAGCCGGTACGGAACCGGCTGCTTCATCAGACCCGAATACCTGACATGCTCAGAACTCTTCCCCGGTGGCTCCCTGTTCCATGATGCCGATCATGATGTCCTTGACTGCCTCGGCTTCGGTTTTCAGTGCTGCTGGCAGGGTTTTGCCACCATAGATCATCAGGTCCATGTTCAGGCTGTAAAGGCGGTATTTGCCATCCTGGCCTTCCACCAGGGCAATCCGGCAGGGCAGGTAGGCTGAAAAGGCTTCGCTGTAGGCCACCATGCGCATGGCGGTTTGCGGATTGCAGAACTGGTATATCTTCAGGAAACGCTGTTTTTCCCCGGTCTCCAGTTCCACCTGTTCCGACAGTGGCAGTTCGCCCACACCTTTGATATTGAGTTCATTGGCCTTGAATTTCATGGCGGACTCCACCGCTTCGGGCGTGGCACCGTCAGCGACGGGATAGACCCAGACAGTGGCATCGGGACTGGTGCCGGTTTGCTTGAGCTTTTGCCACATTGTCTGATAGACCTCGGCTGCCCTGGGGTCCAGCGTGTCCAGTGCGGCCATTTCCTCCCTGAACCCTCCTGCCTGCCCAAGCAGGTCACCGAATTTTGCGTATCCGATGCCAGCCGCCGCCAGTGCCAGTAACCCGATCAGGGCAAGGATGTTGCGAATGATACCCATGCGGAACTCCTCCTTGGGCTTTGGATAAAGCGGTTACTGTGTGCTGATGTTTTTCATCAGGCCGAAGGACCTGACGAAAGGTCCGGCCATTTTGGGGTTTTTTATCATGGCGCTGTAGTCACCGGACTTGAATTTCAGCTTGCCGGTGGTATAGGCCATGCCAAGTCCCGCCATACCGATACCGTTTCCCACCCATTTCATCCAGTCCTTGCGGTGTGCACGCATGTCCCAATCGGGTTTTTCGCCTCCATAGTCACCCGCCCGCATACAGGTGCCGTTTTCCACCACAAAAATACCCCGTGGCTGCTCTTCATCCTTGAAACCACAGGCAATGGTGGAGTTGAAGCCGATTTCGGCCAGTTTGTCCCTGACTTCAGGGTCATTGTTCCATTGGTCTTTAAGCTCGTTCATCCAAGCTGCAGAAAACAGTTCAGGCATGGGTCCTCCCGGTGACAGCAATGTAAAAGACAGCCATGATTGGGTGAATCAGGCTTTCAGGACAGAATTGTACACATTGTTATAACTTTGTCGTCCGGGTTTCGCAACGTTTCATTGTGGGTATCTTCAGCCCTGATCCGGCTTGTCTTTCTGCTGTTCGATGGCTTCAATCCGCTCCTGCAGTGTTTTCAGGTCGGTCTGCAGGGTGGACAGCCAGCCCAGCTGGGCGGCAATCCGGTCGACTTTCAGGTATTGCAGCAGCTCGGAATCCTGTTGCAGGTGCTGCAGTTTTTGCTGATATAACTGTATTGTGCCCGGTGTACGCGGGTTCAGGCTGGTGATTTCCTGGCGCAGGTCGGACAGCTGTTCCATGAGCTGGTGAGCCTTGAAGTAGACAAAGCCACAGCTGAAGACGATGACCAGCCCGATCAGGGCGAAAATATCCCGGATGATGCTCATGAGCGGGTTTCCGGCTCCGGAGGCTCGGGTTCATCTGTCCTGCTGTGGATTTCTCCGGCCTGTGGCGGTGTTTGGACACAAGCACGTTCCAGTTCCGCCACCTGCTGCTCCAGTGCTTCCAGTTTTGCCCGTGTCCGCTGCAGCACGACGCTCTGGATGTCGAATTCTTCCCTGGTAACAAGATTCATCCGGTGCAGCATGCCTTCCATGCCGTCACGCAGATTTTTCTCCATGTCAGCCTGAAGGTGGCGCAGGGGCTCGGGCATGCTGTCGGAAAAGCGCCTGAAGGCATCTTCAAACGGATTACTCATGAGGGACTCCTTGTACTGGATACTTTCATTGGATATTGGAACCGGATCCGCGGGTATTGTACCAGTTTCTGTGTTCAGCCTCCTGCTGCTTGTCCCGTACGCACCATTATGTTGCACCAACAAGAGGGCAGAGTGCATCACGATGGTGCATCAGAAAGATGAATTCCCGTTTTTTCTTGAAAAGCAGGGCCTTATGTTTTGGCACGGTGTTTGCTAGGTAATGCCTAATTCAATTTGACAGTCTGAAGATGATAAGGAGCCGTGCATGAAAATGATTACTGCGATCATCAAGCCCTTCAAGCTTGATGATGTCCGTGACGCATTGGGTGAAATTGGGGTCAAGGGAATCACCGTGACCGAGGTCAAGGGCTTCGGGCGTCAGAAAGGCCATACCGAACTGTACCGGGGTGCAGAGTATGTCGTTGATTTTCTGCCGAAGATCAAGCTGGAGGCTGCAGTATCCGATGATCTGGTGGATCAGGTGGTCGAGTCCATAGCCAAGGCTGCCAATACCGGCAAAATCGGGGACGGCAAGATTTTTGTAACACCGATCGAATATGCCACTCGTATCCGTACCGGTGAAACCGGCGAAAGCGCACTGTAAAAGGGAGATACCATGAAGATTCGTCTGATTTCGCTACTGCTGCTTGCCCTGTCGGGCTTTTCCGGCCTGGCACTGGCTCAGGAGGCAGCGCAGGTTGCAGCACCCGTACCGGACAAGGGAGATACCACCTGGATGATGGTTTCCACCATACTGGTCATCCTGATGACCTTGCCGGGACTGGCACTGTTTTATGGCGGCCTGGTCCGGGCCAAGAACATGCTTTCGGTACTGACCCAGGTATTTTCCGTTTTCTGTCTGGTTGCCATCCTCTGGGTGGTGTATGGGTATTCACTGGCGTTTGGTGATGGTGGCAGCCTGAACGGCTTTATCGGTGACTTCAGCAAGCTGTTCCTGGCCGGTATCACACCGGACACCATGGCGGAGACCTTTACCGAGGGTGTGGTGATTCCGGAGCTGGTATTTGTGGTGTTCCAGATGACCTTTGCCGCCATTACCTGTTCCCTGATCGTGGGGGGCTTTGCCGAGCGCATCAAGTTCTCTGCCCTGCTGGTGTTCACCGTACTGTGGTTCACTTTTTCCTATATCCCGATGGCACACATCGTCTGGGCCAGTGGCGGTTTCCTGTTTGAAATGGGGGCGCTGGATTTTGCCGGTGGTACTGTGGTGCACATTAATTCCGGGATAGCTGCACTGGTTGGCTGTATCATTATCGGCAAGCGCGTCGGTTTCGGGCGTGATTCCATGGCACCGCATAATCTGGTCATGACCATGATCGGCGGTTGTCTGCTGTGGGTGGGCTGGTTTGGGTTCAATGCCGGTTCCAATCTGGAGGCCAATGGTGTGACCGTTCTGGCACTGCTGAACACGGTACTGGCTACGTCGGCTGCAGCGCTGGCGTGGATGTTCATGGAGTGGATGCATAATGGCAAGGCCTCCATGCTGGGTGTTGTCTCCGGTGCGGTTTCCGGTCTGGTTGCCGTTACGCCGGCAGCAGGTCTGACAGGCCCCATGGGGGCGCTGGTTCTGGGGGCCGCCGCCGGTGTGGTCTGTCTCTGGGGTGTGACCGGACTCAAGCGCATGCTGGGGTATGATGACTCGCTGGACGTGTTCGGCATCCACGGGCTGGGTGGCATGCTGGGTGCGATCGGTACCGGTATTGTGGCTTCACCGGCACTGGGCGGCATGGGTGGTGAGGATTACAGCATGGCCTCCCAGGTGGTCACCCAATTGATCGGGGTAGTGATTGCCGTGATCTGGTCCGGGATTGTCAGTACGGTACTGTTCCTGATTGTCAGGTCGATCATGGGCCTGCGTGTCACCCAGGAAGAGGAGCGCGAAGGTCTGGATACCGTGTCTCACGGTGAACGTGCCTATACCATGTAATGGTAAACCGTAAGCCCCGATATAAACCCGTTGTTGAAAGTTTCCGGGAGTGTTCCCGGAAGCTTGTACACAGCGACTGATTCGGAAATCATTTCATCAGGGCTGCCGACAGTATCCAATGTCGGCAGTCTCTGAAGCGGTATGCAAACCGGACATCAGCTTCCTGCCCTGCTCCTCTGAGCCATCGCTTTTGCATTACCCTGATCTTCTGCCATGCGTTGCATCATTCATAACAGTGTTTCAGTTGTGCCTCTTGCAAAACTCCTAACAACGTCAGCGGAGACCTACCTCTGACATA
>DAOPKY010000012.1:0-78484 GCA_035391465.1 Thiolinea sp.
CGAAAATGACTTGTATCGATGGTGGGATTGAGGAGCTTGGCCGGGATTAGCTGAATGAGCTGGCCGATTGAAGTCACCCTGACCAGCCGCGACACCATGCGCTTTCGCATGCTGCTCGGCAGGCAGGCCATGCGGGGCCGGCTGCAGGTGAACCCGGCGGCCTCCTACCTGACCGGTGTCATGAAGCCCGGTGATTACTATACTTGAGAACAGATTCCGGATAAGTACCGCAACACACCATCAGGGAGGAAACCCCATGAAAATTGCCATTCTGTCCAGAAACCGCAAGCTCTATTCCACACGCCGCCTGGTCGAGGCCGCCGAGGAACGGGGCCACAAGGTACGCGTAATCGATATTCTGCGCTGTTACATGAACATTGCCTCCCACAAACCCATGGTGTATTACCGGGGTGAAGCGCTGGAAGACTTTGATGCCGTGATCCCGCGTATCGGGGCCTCCGTCACCTTCTACGGAGCCGCCGTCCTGCGCCAGTTTGAAATGATGGGTGTGTTTCCGCTCAATGAATCCGTGGCCCTGACCCGCTCACGCGACAAGCTGCGCTCGCTGCAGCTGCTGTCACGCCGGGGCATCGGCCTGCCCGTGACCGGCTTTGCCAGCAAACCGGATGATGTCGAGCATGTCATCAATCTGGTCGGCGGTGCACCGGTCGTGGTCAAACTGCTGGAAGGTACCCAGGGCATCGGCGTGGTACTGGCAGAAACCCAGAAGGCGGCAGAAAGCGTCATCGAGGGTTTCATGGGACTCAAGGCCCACATTCTGGTGCAGGAATTCATCAAGGAGGCCGGTGGTGCCGACATCCGCTGCCTGGTGGTGGGCGGCAAGGTGGTGGCCGCAATGAAACGCCAGGGCGCACCGGGTGAATTCCGTTCCAACCTGCACCGGGGCGGCAGTGCCAATACCATCAGGATCACGCCGGAGGAACGCTCGACCGCCGTGCGCGCCGCCAGCATCATGGGCCTGAATGTAGCCGGTGTTGACATGCTGCGCTCCAATCATGGCCCGGTGGTCATGGAGGTCAATTCATCCCCCGGCCTTGAAGGCATTGAGACCTCCAGCGGCAAGGATGTGGCCGGCATGATCATCAAATTCATCGAGGATGAAGGCAAAAAGGGCAAAACGGCCACCCGTGGCAAGGGCTGAAACCGGCTGATAAAAACCCTGGCTGCATTTTGCCTATCTTGACAGGGCTGAGCGAAATACGAGAATAACGCTGATGAAACAATCACCGATCAGTGTCGGGGGAATGGCAGTGGCAGCCGGGGAGCGCCGCTATATTGAACTGCCCCTGCCCGACCTTTACAACCACTCCCGCATCACCATGCCGGTTTATGTGATCCATGGCCGCCAGCCGGGACCACGGCTGTTTGTCAGTGCGGCCCTGCACGGGGATGAAATCAACGGCGTGGAAATCATTCGCCGTCTGGTACGCCTCAAGGCACTGGATTCCCTGCGCGGCTCCCTGCTGGCCGTACCGGTGGTGAACGTGTTCGGGTTTCTGAGCAAATCGCGCTACCTGCCGGACCGGCGTGACCTGAACCGCTCCTTCCCCGGCCATGAAAGCGGCTCCCTCGCGGCCCGTATCGCGCACCTGTTCATGGAGGAAATCGTCTCGCGCACCACGCACGGGATTGACCTGCATACCGCTGCCATCGGACGTGACAACCTGCCTCAAATCCGGGTTGACCTCAACAGCAAACCGGAGCTGACGGCACTTGCCTGTGCGTTCCAGACCCCGGTTGTCCTGAATGCCGGCATCCGTGAAGGCACCCTGCGCCAGTCCGCGTCCAGCTGCAATGTGGACACCATTCTGTATGAGGCCGGAGAAGCCCTGCGTTTTGATGAAATTCCGATCCGGGTCGGGGTCCGTGGCATTGTCGCCGTCATGCGCCACCTGAAAATGCTGCCACCCGGTCGCCGCAAGCTGCCAAGCTTTGAGCCGCTGATGAGCAATGGCAGCAAATGGGTACGCACGCCCCAGAGCGGCATCATGCGCGTGACCAAGGCCATGGGCAGCGTGGTCAATGAGGGTGACATTCTGGGCCATGTGGCTGATCCGTTCGGAACCACTGAGGTTACTGTACGCGCAACCTGCTCCGGGATTATCATCGGGCGCTCGACCCTGCCCCTGATCCATGAGGGTGAGGCCATTTTCCATATTGCCCAGATCAACAAGGGTCATGATGTGGCCAGTGCCATGCAATACCTGCACCACGAGATGGACCCGGATACGGGCACACTGTAGCCTGACGGAAAAATGTACGATAACAACCGAACCATCCTGATGTACGCCCTGCAGTGGAGACAGCTTCCAGCCCTGCTGCTGGTTATCGTGCTGGGCTGGTTTGTCGTGCTGGCACCCGCTTGGGCGGCTTCCGAAACCGACAGCGGCAAAGCACCTTCTTCGACAGAGGAACAGCCCCCGTCCCTGGAAGAATCGCTGAAATACTATACGGCGAACCTGGACCGCTTTGAAAAACTCCTCAAACAGCCCAACCCGCAGGACTCGACCCTGGAGGATGTCACCAAGGGCACCCTGGAAGCCGGTAAATTCGCGCAGGGCTGTATTGCCAAACAGGAGCCGGAACTGACCAAGGCCCAACAGTCGCTGGACAGCCTGGGCGATGTGGGTTCGGCCTCCGATGTCGAGCTGGTACGCACGCGCACCAAGCTGGAAAGTGACAAGATCAGGCTGGAGCAGCAACTGGCCCAGTGCCGCCTGATTGATGTGCGCGCCAAAAACCTGCAGGCCCAGTCGGAAAGCGCCAAACAGAACATTCTCAAGGAACGGCTGCTGGCACCCAGTGACTCCGCCCTGACCCTGCTGCTGCGGATTATTGAGCAACCCGGCAGCCTGGCCTCACAGGCAACCCGGATTGCCACGACCCTGAGCACGCTGCCGATCAACTTCTACAATCTCGGGCTGGCGCTGGTATACGGTGTCAGCGGCATGCTGGCCGGGCTGGTCTGGAGCCTGTACAAACGCCGCAGCTATCGCCAGACCGGCCCGGCGCTGGAGAACAACAGCCCGGTACTGGCCGCCACCTGGCGCAGCCTGATCCGCAGCATGCCCTCGCTGCTGTTCTTCGGCCTCATCGGCCTGAGCCTGCACTACAAATCATCCGGCGTACCGGTCATCCAGCAGACCGTGCTCATTCTGCTGGTTTTCAGCCTCTGTAATGACCTGTTGCGTACCCTGCTGCGTCCCCAGGCCAATATTCCCGGTTACACGCCCGTCCCGCCCTCCACCAGCCGCAAACTGCACTTCTGGGCCAAGCTGTTTCTGTTTACCGTTGTGCTGGGTGCCCTGTTTCAGTCTCCGCTGTTCAACAACCCGGAACAAAGCAGCCTGATCGGCCTGATACGCACCGGGCTGGGCACCCTGATCGGGCTGGCCCTGATGCGCCTGGTCTGGATCCTGCGCAGGCACCTGAAGGTGGTACAGCAGTTGCGCCTGCACCTGTTTGGCATCCTGCTGCTGCTGACTGCCATTATCGCCCTCTGGCTGGGCTATCACAATTTCGCCGAATTCCTGTTTGTGGGCATTCTCGGCACCCTGTTTGTGCTGCTGATCAGCAGCCTGATGATGCTGATTCCGGTGGAAATCTTTGACGGCATGGATGAAGGGCGTGCGCCCTGGCAGCAGCGGCTGCGCAAGCGCCTTGGCCTGACCGGTGAACAGATCATACCGGGACTGATCTGGCTGCGGCTGGTGCATGTACTGGTTGTCAGTGCCCTGACCCTGATGCTGCTGGTGCGCCTGTGGGGCATGTCCGAGCAGTCATTCCAGCTGTTGCTGAACCGGATTGCCAATGGCATTGAAATCGGCGGTTTTCTGCTGCAGCCCCTGCGCATCCTGTACGGCCTGCTGCTGATGGCCCTGCTGATCAGCCTGACGCATGTGCTCAAGCGCTCGCTGGCCGGCAGCTGGCTCAAGCGCACCAACCTGAGCCGGGGCGCACGTGAGGCCACCACCACCATCACCGGCTATGCCGGCATTCTGATGGCACTGATGATCGGGCTTTCGGTCGCCGGCATCCAGTTCAGCAATCTGGCCATCATTGCCGGGGCACTCTCGGTCGGTATCGGTTTCGGCCTGCAGAATATTGTCAGCAACTTCATTTCCGGCCTGATCCTGCTGTTCGAGCGCCCGATACGGCGTGGCGACTGGATCCGGGTCGGAACGGCGGAAGGCTATGTCAAGGACATCAGCATCCGCTCCACTACCATCGAGACCTTTGATCGTGCCGACATTATCGTACCCAACTCGGAACTGATCGCCGGGCAGGTCACCAACATGATGCTGCACAACCAGTACGGGCGCATTATCATTCCGGTGCGTATTGCCTACGGCAGCGATACGGAAAAGATCATTACCCTGCTGCGCAAGGTAGGAGAGAATCACCCCCTGACCCTGAAGGAGCATGGCAAACAGCAGGTACAAGCCCTGTTCCGGAGCTTCGGGGACAGCGCCATGCTGTTCGAGCTGCGCTGCCATATTCGTGACGTGGAAGCAACCATCCAGGTCATCAGTGAGCTGAACCTGGCCATCGACAAGGCCTTCCGGGCAGCAGGCATCACCATTCCCTATCCACAGCAGACTGTGCATGTCGCCACCCTGCCCGGTACCGGGTCTCAGGCGGCAGAGCCCCCCATACCCGCGCCCCCACCGACAACAACAACAGCAACGACTGCGCCGGGCTCGGCGGGAAGCAGTTATTCCGTTTAGGAGTGGCTTGTCAGGCGTGACATCGCAAAACGTGATGGCCCATTAAGCGCTTGATGGACTGAAACCAATGCGCCAGATGCCGGCAGCAATGTCAGCCAGACGCTTTTACCGTGCGTCAAATGCCAACAACACCAATGTCACGGCGGACCCGATCACCACCGTACAAGGGGCCAGTCAGGCCGGCCCCCGTCCGACAGGTTCCGCTTCTTCAGCTTTTCCAGGTCGGGTCAAGCTGGTCCACCAGCCGCAGCAGCGCCGGCCACTCCGGATGGCGCACCTTGGCTCCGGCCTGTGCGGCTCCACCTTCAAACTGCTCACGGGTATGGGCCATGACCGCCGGTTCAATCGGATGCAACTGGCCGGCAGCCAGTGCACGCAGCTGCACATCCGCATTGCGGATAAAGTCCTTGTGGCGCACAAAAGCCCAGGTACAGCTGGGACCGGCGGTAATCAGGCCGTGGTTTCTCAGCACCAGGGTATGGTTACGGCTGCCCAGCGCCTCCACCAGCATGGCCTTTTCCATCTCGTCCAGCACAATGCCGCGGAAATCGTGGTAACCCACCCGCTCATGGAACTGGCAGCCCTCCTGGGTCACGGGGACGAACGGTGCATCCAGCGCACACAGCGATTGGGAAATCGGCTCATGGGTGTGGATGACACAGTGCAGGTCCTGGGCACGGGCCGCATGGATGGCTGAGTGGATCACGAAGCCGGCACGGTTGACCGGCCAGTTTCCGGAATTGCTGCCTACCTGATTGCCATCCAGATCAATGCGCACCAGATCGGATGCGCGGATTTCATCATAGCGCAGCCCGAACGGATTAATCAGGAAATGCTCCGTACCGGGAACACGCAGGGTAATGTGGTTATAAACCACGCTGGTCCAGCCATAATAATCCACCAGACGGTAAGTAGCAGCCAGCTCCAGCCGCGCCTCCCATTCGGATGCATCCATGCCCGCCGGTGCGGGGGGCAGTTGCAGTTCAAAACGCGGGTCTTGCATGGTTTTCCTCCTTCGGTCTTTCTTTTCGGTACGGGAATCAGCCAACTTTCGGCAGGTGTGCCAGTGACGCCTGAATGGCCGACTCCGGATAATCGTAATCGGTCAGTTCTCCCTTGAGATAACGATCATAGGCGGCCATGTCAAAGTGCCCATGACCAGACAGGTTGAAGAGCAGGGTTTTAGGCTCCCCGGTCTGTGCACACTCACGGGCTGCACGGATGGCCGCCGCCACAGCATGGCAGGATTCCGGTGCCGGGATGATACCTTCACTTTGAGCAAACAGGACTCCCGCAGCAAAAGTGTCCAGCTGTGCAACCGCCGTGGCCTCAATCAGGCCCTCATGGTAAAGCTGACTCACCAGTGCGGACTCACCGTGATAACGCAACCCGCCCGCATGGATGCCGGGGGGCATGAAATCATGGCCGAGGGTGTACATCTTCATCATTGGCGTCAATCCGGCCGTATCGCCGAAATCATAGGCATAGACCCCCTTGGTCAGGGTCGGACAGGAGGTCGGTTCCACCGCAATCAGCCGAACGTCTTTACCGGCAGCCTTGTCAGCGAAGAACGGGAACGCCAACCCGCCAAAATTGGAACCACCGCCACAGGGTGCGAAAATCATGTCTGGATAATCACCGGCCAGCTCCAGCTGCCTGCGCGCCTCCAGCCCGATGATGGTCTGATGCAGCAGCACATGGTTGAGGACCGAACCCAGGGCGTAATTGGTATCGGTACGGCTGGCAGCCTCCTCCACGGCTTCAGAAATGGCGATACCGAGCGAGCCGGGGGAATCCGGATCAACAGCCAGCACCTTGCGCCCGGATTCGGTCATGTCGGTGGGGCTGGCGAATACCTCCGCTCCCCAAGTCTGCATCATGGAACGGCGGTAAGGCTTCTGCTCATAGCTGACCTTGACCATGTAGACGCGCACATCCAGCCCGAACATCTGCCCGGCCAGCGCCAGCGAACTGCCCCACTGTCCGGCGCCGGTTTCGGTGGACAGGCGGCGGATACCGGCCTCGCGGTTATAATAGGCCTGAGCCACCGCAGTATTGGGCTTGTGTGAACCGGCAGGACTCACCGCCTCGTTCTTGTAGTAGATTTTTGCCGGGGTCTTGAGCAGCTGCTCCAGCCGGCGGGCACGGTACAGGGGAGAGGGCCGCCACAGCGTCAATGCCTCGCGCACTGCTGCCGGAATTTCAATCCAGCGCTCGCTGCTCATTTCCTGCATGACCAGCGTTTCCGGAAAGATGGCCAGCATGGCTTCGGGCGGAACCGGCTTGCCATCCGGCCCCAGATACGGTGCCGGTGCATTGGGCATGTCCGCCGCCACATTGTACCAGTGGGTCGGCATCTCGCTTTCAGGCAGGTAAATCTTGGTTGTCATTGCACTGATGGCTCCTCTCAATAATCTGAACCGGTATCTTCCCACCCGCTCCGTCCCGTGACAAGCCATGATATTGCGCCGGCAATGCAACAAAACCTTCATGTCAGCGTCACCGAATTGCAGCATTACGGTTGCAGAATGGCAACAACAGCAATCCACTCATCATTGATCGTTACAGCGTGAGTACTGAAACACCCTTGGCCAGCCCCCCTGTCCCCATCCATCTGGCCATCATTACCGAAACATGGCCACCGGGGATCAATGGCGTAGCTCATACCATCCACCGGCTGGTGCAGGGGTTGCTGGAATCCGGTGCCTATCACATTGAGCTGATACGTCCGGAGCAGACCGGAGAAATGCCATCAGTCACCAGGAATGCATTGAAACTGGAGCAGCATCTGGTCAATGGCCTGCGCCTGCCCTTTTATCCCGAAGTCCAGCTGGGCCATCCCCAATACTTCACCCTCAAGCGGCGCTGGAGCCGCAACCGCCCGGATCTGGTACAGATTGTTACCGAAGGACCGCTCGGGTATTCGGCCATAAAGGCCGCACGCAAGCTCGGCATCCCGCTGATCAGCGACTTCCACACCAATTTCGATCAATACAGCCGTCATTATCACTACCCGTGCCTGTTCCGGCTCATTCGTGCCTATCTGCGCCACCTGCACAACCAGACCCGGCTCACTCTGGTCCCGACCAACAGCCTGCGCGCAGAGCTGCAGCAAAACGGTTACGAACGCCTGGGGTTGTTGACTCGCGGTATTGATACGCAACAGTTTCATCCGGGGCACCGCTCCCCGGCCCTGCGGCACGGCCATGGCATCCGGGATGAACAGTTGCTGGTCCTGCTGGTCAGCCGCATGGCACAGGAAAAAAATCTGGACCTGGCCTTCAAGGCTTTCCGGGCCATCCAGCAGCAAACCCCCGAGGCCCGCTTCCTGCTGGCAGGTGATGGCCCGGAGCGGACACGACTGCAAAAACAGCACCCGGACTGTCACTTCGTCGGCATGCAGACCGGCAGGGCACTGGCACAGTATTATGCCAGTGCCGATCTGTTCCTTTATCCCAGTACCACGGAAACCTTCGGTAACGTGATCCTGGAGGCCATGGCTTCGGGCCTGCCGGTCGTCACCTTCGACTATGCAGCGGCACGGGAACATATCCACAACACGGTCAACGGCATCAGCGTACCGTTTGCCGATCCTGACGCCTTCATCGCGTCAGCCCTGGAACTATCACTGGATCGTGAGCGCTGCCGTGCCATTGGTAGCATGGCCAGACACACGGCGACCGGGCTGGGCTGGGAAAAAGTCATCCGTCAGTTCGACACCACCGTTCGCAACCTGCTCAATGAGGTACGGCATGAAACTGCTACACCAACTGAATGCCCATGAAATTCCGCTCTGCCTCCTGTTCAACCGCATCAATCACCGCTTGCCACTCAGCCGTTTCTTTGCGGTCATCAGCCGGCTTGGAAATGGTGTATTCTGGTATGTCCTGATGCTGGTTTTGCCACTGGTCCATGGCCTGCCGGCCATTCTGGTCTCCCTGCACATGGCGCTGGTCGGACTGATGGGCGTGCTGATTTACAAATGGCTCAAAACCTCGACCGGACGGGTACGCCCTTACGGCTACCACAATGACATTTTTCAGAATGTCACGGCACTGGACCCGTTCAGCTTCCCCTCCGGTCATACCCTGCATGCCGTAGGGTTCAGCATGGTTCTGCTGCATTATTATCCGGAATGGGCACTGCTGGTGATTCCGTTCACAATCCTGGTCGCTCTGTCGCGGGTGATATTGGGACTGCATTACCCCAGTGATGTGCTGATGGGCATCCTGCTGGGAGCCGGACTGGCCTGGATCAGCTTCCAGCCGGGGCTGGAAGTCCTGCCGGTGGACTTCGGTTCATCAGGCGGCGCAAACGCAATACCAGCAGACGCGCCACCTCTTCACGCAGCGCCCTTCTGATACTGCGCTCCTCCTCGGCCACTCCCAGCACATAACGACTGTCATACAGCTGGGTGCGCTCGGCACGCACCCGGTCCTCGACCCGTTCCGGCTCGGCATCCCCGACCTTGCGGCTGGCATGAAAGGTCACTTCAATATAATGATTAAACTCCTTGACCTGACGCAGGGCCGAATAGCCGGACACGGTTTTATCCTGCTCCAGCCGGTCAACCCCGATAATCACCGCACCAGCCGCCGCCTTTGACAACAGGTGTGCCCCATCATCACGCAGGGCAACCTCAAGTGGCACAATAAACGCCGGATCCGGCATCCGGGCCGGATCGATAAAAACGGCCAGCCCCTGTAACGGCGTTTCGGTCACGGAACCGGGCTGACGCAGCTGAAAACCGCTGCAGGCCGCCAGCAGGGCCGACAGCATCAGCAGTGACAGCAAACGCAGCAACGGCCTCAGGCACTGCGGCATGATCACTGCACCACGATATTGACCAGACGCCCCCGGACCACGATAACCTTGTCCACGGTTTTACCTTCCAGAAAACGCTGCACATTGTCATTGGCCAGTGCCGCCTCACGCACCGCCTCATCCTCGGCCCCGGCTTCAACCTGAACCTTGCCGCGTACCTTGCCGTTGACCTGCACAATCAGCTCCAGCGTCCGCTGTACCAGTGCGCTTTCATCCACGTCCGGCCAAGGGCAGTCGACCACGGCATCCGTTTTCCCCAAAGCGCGCCACAAGGCATGGCAGGCATGCGGTATGACCGGTGACAGCATCAACACAATATGCTCCAGGGTTTCCTGACGGATGGAGCGCCCGATGTCGCTCTCATCCTCAAAGCGGGCCAGCTCGTTCAGCAGCTCCATATTGGCCGCAATCGCGGTATTGAAGGTATGGCGACGACTCATGTCATCCGTCACCTTGCGCACGGTCTGGTGCAGCTTGCGCCGCATGACCCGCTGCGGACGCTCCAGCCGGTCCAGCCCCTGGCGGGTCATCACATTCCCGGCGGCCACGTGTTCAAACACCTGCTTCCACAAGCGCTTGATGAAACGCTGCGCCCCTTCCACGCCGGAATCCGACCACTCCATGCTCTGGTCCGGCGGTGCCGCAAACATGGCAAACAGGCGCAGGGTGTCCGCTCCGTATCTCTCGATCATCGCCTGCGGATCGACACCGTTGTTTCTGGACTTGGACATTTTGCTCATCCCGCCCGGCGTGACCGGCAGCCCGTCCTCCAGCAGGGTCGCCCCCAGAATGCGGCCCTTGTCATCACGCTGTACTTCAACCCCGGTGGGCGGGTACCAGCTTTGGCCACCCTGCTCCCCGTCACGGTAGAAGGTATCTGCCAGTACCATGCCCTGGGTCAGCAGGTTGGTGAACGGCTCATCGGAATCCAGCAGCTCGGCATCACGCATCAGCTTGTGGAAAAAGCGCGCATATAAAAGATGCAGGATGGCATGCTCGATTCCCCCGATATACTGATCGACCGGCAGCCAGTAATTGGCACGCGCATCCAGCATGGCATCATCATTATCCCGGCAGGCGTAGCGGGCGAAATACCAGGAAGATTCAAAAAAGGTATCAAAGGTATCGGTCTCACGCCGGGCCGGCTTGCCACAGCCGGGGCACTCGGTTTCATAAAATGCCGGCATCTTTTTGAGCGGTGAGCCGCCGGTTTCATCAAAGACGACCTTTTCAGGCAGAACCACCGGTAAATCCTGATCCGGGACCGGCACCACCCCGCAGTCATCACAATAAATCATCGGAATCGGGCAACCCCAGTAGCGCTGGCGCGAAACCCCCCAGTCACGCAGGCGATAGTTGACCTGACGCACGCCCTTGCCCTGCTCAACCAGCAGGTCGGCAATGGCATCAAACGCCTCATCGGAACTCAGACCATTGAATGCCCCGGAATTGACCAGCACGCCTTTTTCGGTATGGGCCGCCACGCCCACATCCACCGTTTCATCCTCGCTTGCCGGTGCAATGACCTGGATAATCGGCAGCTGGTATTTGCTGGCAAACTCCCAATCACGCTGGTCATGCCCCGGTACCGCCATGATTGCGCCCGAGCCATAGGCCATGAGTACAAAGTTGGCAACCCAGACCGGAATTTCCTGCCCCGTGAGTGGATGAATCGCATAAAGCCCGGTAGCCATGCCCTGCTTTTCCATGGTTGCCATCTCGGCTTCCGAAGTGCGGTTCTGTCGGCATGCCTCGATAAAGGCCGCCAGGGCCGGATTGTGGGCTGCTGCCTCCTGAGCCAGCGGATGCTGGGGTGCCAGTCCCATGTAACTGACGCCCATCAGGGTATCGGGCCGGGTAGTGAACACGGTCAGGGTCCCGGAACGGCCCTTGAGCCCGAACTGCAGTTCCACCCCCTCGGAGCGCCCGATCCAGTTTTCCTGCATGGTACGCACCTGCTGCGGCCAGCCCGGCAGACGCCCCAGCTCATTCAGCAGCTCATCCGCATAAGCGGTGATTTTCAGGAACCACTGGTCAATCTCGCGCTGTTCCACCAGGGCACCGGAACGCCAGCCCCGTCCGTCAATGACCTGCTCGTTGGCCAGCACGGTCTGGTCCACCGGGTCCCAGTTGACTGTGGACTTCTTGCGGTAAACCAGCCCCTTTTCATACAGCTGGGTAAAAAACCACTGCTCCCAGCGATAATACTCCGGGCGGCAGGTGGCGATTTCACGCGACCAGTCAATCCCCAGCCCCATGCTCTTGAGCTGACGGCGCATGTAGTCAATATTGGAATAGGTCCACTCGGCAGGCGGTACCTTATTCTTGATTGCGGCATTCTCGGCGGGAAGACCAAAGGCATCCCAGCCCATGGGTTGCAGCACATTCCTGCCCTGCATGCGCTGGAAGCGGGCGATCACATCGCCGATGGTGTAATTCCGGACATGGCCCATGTGCAGCACGCCACTGGGATACGGAAACATGGACAGGCAGTAGTACTTTTCCTTCTCCGGATCCTCGGTCACGATAAAGGTCCGGTTTTCATTCCAGAACGTCTGGACCAGAGGCTCAAGGGTTTTGTGGTTGTAGAGTTCCTGCATGGTGCTCATCAAGCTTCCAGGGCTGTGTTAATGAAAACGGGAAGGATACAAAGCTTGCCGCCTGAATGCCAGCCTCGGACTCCCGGCCTCCCGCCCCGAAGGGAATTTTCCCGCCCCACCACAGCTTATCCGGACAGATTGGCCAACATCTGCCGCATGACGCGGTAAAAGGTTTCCAGCTCGTGCGGATCAATATCGCTGACCAGTGCACTTTCACTCGCCAGTGCCTGCCCCAGCAATGCATCGTGAACCTGCAAACCCCGACTCGACAGGCACCAGCAGCGTTTTCTCGGGTCCGTCGGCGAAGCGGTTTCAAAAGTGACCAGCTCACGTTCGCTCAGGCAGCGCAGTGAGCGGCTGACCGCTGCCTTGTCCAGATGGATCACTTCACAGATACGGTTGGCCGTGATTTGAGGCTCGATATTGAGCATGGAGAGCACCCGCCAGTCAGTGATGCCGAGGTTGAACTGCTCACGGTAGATGGTCGAGGTTTTGCGCTGCCAGGCATTGCTGACCGCGTTCAGCAGAAAGGGGGCGTAGTGATCGATATCGAGAATGGTGACATCATCGCGCAGGGTGACCGGACTGGAGAGCCTTTGTTTTTGTTTATCCAACTTCATATTGCGTGCCATTAATCCCTGTCTGCCTGTCCTGAAAACATTCACCCGCTGTCATTTCAGCATAGCACAGGTGCCAAATGGCATTGAAGTGGAGGCAACACCGTCCCGGTACTGCCTCTCACCCCCGGACGGCTGCCGATACCGCAATCATACCGGCTTGGCAAACAGCACGATATCGGCAGCATCGGCAGCAGGCTTACTGCTGTGACGCAGGCAAATGTACCACCAGCCCGTCCAGTTCCGGAGTCAGCCTGATCTGGCAGGACAGGCGTGAAGCGGGCCGCACCTCACTACTGGCGCATTCCAGCAGATCATCCTCACCATCCACGCGTGGGCCGGTTTTGGCCTGCCAGGCTTCGTCCACGTAGCAATGGCAGGTGGCACACATCATGGAACCGCCACACTCGGCCACAATATCATCGATGCCATGGGCCATTGCCGTTTGCATGACCGTATCGCCAACCTGAGCAGAACAGCAGGTGGTACTGCCATCGGCAGCGATAAAATTTACCTTGGGCATTGGAAAACTCCTTATTTCGGGATGATTCGCAGGGGAAGTCTGTCAAGTGCATGGATACCATTATTCGGACGCCAGACCGCCTCACCCGCCAGTTCGATGCGGTCAATTTTCTGCAACATGACACTTAGCAGCGCCTGCAGCTCACCCCGTGCCAGGTTCTGGCCGACACAGCCGTGAATTCCGGCACCGAAAGCCATGTGTCCAACCGGGCGGCGTTCAATATCAAAGCGATCAGGATCAGCCCATTTGTCCGGGTCCAGATTGGCCGACCCCAGCACACAGAGCACCTTGCTGCCCTCCTCCACGGGCATGCCGGCAATTTCAGTATCACAGCCGGCGGTACGGGCAAACGTATGCACCGGTGAAGTCAGGCGCAGCACTTCCTCAAAGGCAGGGCGCAGCAGGCTATGGTCAGCCTTGAGCTTTTCCCACTGATCGGGAAACTGCGCAAAGCACCACAATGCATTGCCAATACCAGTCACCGTGGTATCCACACCCGCCGAGAGAAACGAACGCACCAGCATGGCTGCCTCTTTCACGCTGATGTCATCGGCATCGGCAGCCTGGTATATCATGGCACCCAGCCCCTCATCCTCAAGCCGCTCCCGCGTACAGGCCGTAGTAATCCAGGGGACAATCTCACCTGCCAACTGCATGCCCCTGCGCCGCAGGGCGTTATCCGGCCCGCCGGCGTTGAACACCATGGCTCCGTAATCGACCAGATAGCGGGTATTGGCATCTTTCATGCCGACAGCCAGCGGAAATACCCTGGTGGGAAAAAGTTCGGCCAGTTCCGCCACCCCGTCAATCGCCCCTTTGGCAATCACTTCATCCACCAGGGCTTCAGCCACCTGCAGAAACAGGTTTTCGAGATTCTTCACCGACCGGGGTGATAAAGCCCTGGCCATCACCTTGCGTGTTCGGGTGTGTTCCGGCGGGTCTGCTTCCAGAATGATGGACGGCTCGCGCCAGGGTTTGGCGATTTTGAAATCATCCAGCCCCACACCACGGGAAGACACGAAATGCTGATGATCACTGAACACGGTGCGCGTCACCTCGTAGCGACCCACCGCAAACACGCTGTATTTTGGCAGGTAAACCACATCGCCAAGCCGCCTCAGCTCACGGTAATAGGCATGGGGCGAGCGCAGAACCGCCTCATCATACGGGTCCATATCCCAGCTCGGGACACCCTTCGGGGGCGATATGCGACGATGGCCTTCAATCAACCCTGTCGTTTCAATCATTGCTTTGACTCCTCAGTGTGTTTTCTGGCCGGTCAGGTACTCCCGGTCAGCCTCCATAGTTAGTTGATAAATCAACTCAATATATTTAAGTTTTTTAAGTTGATTTGTCAACTGATATTTTTACGACCATACCAGCGGCTCTCCGGCCGCCGGGCACGGTATTCCGCCATGCCGGAAAGCCGTCGGCAGGCATGACAAACCGGTGCAATCTGTCCTGACGGGATTTTTGTTTTGTCGACAATTCGGATTTGAGCATTCAGGCCGCGTTTAACTATGCAGCACCGGAAAGAGCAGGTAGACTTACGAAAAACCATAATATGCAGGCTCTGTAAATCCACTTCAGGCTGGAACGCCGTTTTTGCAGCCTTTTGGCATTTTGATGCCTGTCAGGGGGGATTTACAGGTGATTGTCAGCAATCTGACCATTCAGGAATCTTTGACATGACCAGTAAAACACCAAAGGTAATTTACACGCTGACGGATGAGGCACCGCTGCTGGCGACCTGTTCCCTGTTGCCGATCATCCGCACTTTTGCATCGGGGGCCGGCATCGAAATTGCCAAAAACGACTTATCCCTGCCTGCACGCACCCTGGCAGAGTTCACGGACTACCTGACACCGGAGCAGCAGGTTTCTGATGATCTGGGCGTGCTGGCGCAACTGACGCAGGAGCCGGACAGCAATATCGTCAAGCTGCCCAATATCAGTGCATCCGTGCCACAACTGATAGCCACCATCAAGGAGCTCCAGGCTGCGGGCTACCCGTTGCCGGATTATCCCGAAGACCCGCAGAGTGAAGCCGACAAAGACATTCTGCGCCGTTATTCCAAAGTACTGGGGAGTGCGGTCAACCCGGTGTTGCGGGAAGGCAATTCGGACCGCCGTGTGCCGGCTGCCGTGAAGCGTTACGCACAGACCTATCCGCATGAGATGAAGGAATGGAGCCCGGCCTCCCGGACCCATGTCTCACACATGAAAACCGGTGATTTCTATCACAGCGAAAAATGCCTGACCCTGGATCGCGCCTGCGATGTCAGCATGGAGCTTTTGACCAACAGCGGCAAAACCATCGTGCTCAAGCCCAGGGTATCCCTGCTGGAAGGTGAAATCATCGACAGCATGTTCATGAGCAAGAAAGCCCTGTGCGAATTTTATGAACAGCAGATCGAAGATGCAAAAAAGACCGGCGTCATGTTCTCGCTGCATGTGAAAGCCACCATGATGAAGGTCTCGCACCCGATTGTATTCGGCCACTGCGTGAAAATTTTCTATAAAGAACTGTTCGACAAGCATGGCGCGCTGTTCAAGGAGCTGGGCGTCAATCCGAACAACGGCATGAGCAGTGTGTATGAAAAGATTGCCACATTGCCGACCTCGCTGCGGGAGGAAATCGAGCGCGACATTCACGCCTGCTATGAACACCGCCCGGAACTGGCGATGGTGGATTCGGCCAAAGGCATTTCCAACCTGCACTCCCCGAATCACGTGATTGTAGACGCCTCCATGCCAGCCATGATCCGCAACGGTGGCAAGATGTACGGTGCATCGGGCCAGTTGAAAGACACCAAGGCGGTTATGCCGGAAAGTACCTTTGCGCGCATCTATCAGGAGATGATCAACTTCTGTAAAACCAATGGCTCGTTTGACCCCAAGACCCTGGGTACGGTGCCCAATGTCGGCCTGATGGCGCAGAAGGCGGAAGAATACGGCTCGCATGACAAAACTTTCGAGATTCCGGAAGACGGCATGGCGCGTATTGTCGATGACCAGGGCAAGGTGCTGATCGAACAGAATGTGGAAGCCGGCGACATCTGGCGCATGTGTCAGACCAAGGATCTGCCGGTACGTGACTGGGTGGCACTGGCGGTCAGGCGGGCACGTGAATCCAGACTGCCGGCAGTATTCTGGCTGGATGAGTACCGCCCGCATGAATATGAATTAATCAAGAAGGTCAAAACCTGCCTGAAGGATCATGACCTGAACGGTGTCGATATCAGTATCATGTCACCCTTGCGCGGTATGCGTTTCAGCCTGGAGCGCATTATTCGCGGCAAGAGTACGATTTCCGTGACCGGCAATATCCTGCGCGATTACCTGACTGACCTGTTCCCGATCATGGAAGTGGGCACCAGCGCCAAAATGCTGTCGGTGGTGCCGCTGATGAAAGGCGGTGGTCTGTATGAAACCGGCGCTGGCGGTACCGCACCCGTGCTGGTGAAGCAATTGCTGGAAGAAAACCACCTGAGCTGGGATTCCCTGGGTGAGTTTCTGGCACTGACGGTATCCTTCGAGCAGGTGGCCAGACAGTATGGCAGCAACAAGGCCAAGGTGCTGGCGGAAACGCTGGACGAGGCCATCGGCAATGTGCTGCTGGACGACAAGTCACCGAAACCACGAACCGGTGAGCTGGATACACGCGGCAGCCACTTCTATCTGGCACTGTACTGGGCCCAGGCACTGGCCCGGCAGACCGAAGAGCCGGAAATGGCCGCCCATTTCGGCAAACTGGCCAAGGTGCTGGCGGACAATGAAGCGAAAATCCTGGCCGAACTCAACAGTGTGCAGGGCCAGCCGGTGGATATTGGCGGTTATTTCTTCGCTGATTCTGAAAAAACCAAGGCAGTCATGCGCCCGAGTGCTACATTCACCGATGCCATTATGACGGCACGCATGCCGGGCTTTACCGCCACGGAAATGGATGCACAGAGCGACTGAACCACCGGTCTGTGAGTAAATAATCCAACAGATCAGGGTAGCAGGGTTTTTTCCTGCTGCCCTGCCGGTTTTACCGGGCTGAAGAAGCTGCACAGTTTTATGCTGCGGGTCATCACTGATGGCCTGCAAGCCCGGTTCCGTAACGGGGAAACACCCCAAAAACACATCAAAATCCTGCATCTGTCTTGCCTCATCAGCGCACAGACTGTTAACCGGCCACGTACCACCGTCAACACGGTATATACTTAAGCTGCATGAAATTTTCCCCGTTAATGCCCTGAAAGCCTTTGAAGCCAGCGCCCGCTCCGGCAGTTTCGTGTTTGGCGGCAAAGGAACCGGGCGTGGCACCGGCTGCGGTCAGTTTGAGGGTCCGGGTTTTATGTTGTGGGCCAGAATTGCGTGAACAGATTATGAGTAAAATTTATCAAACATCAGGTCATCCTGTAGCGACAGACGCTACACAAACCGGCCATGACCAGCACGGCCTCTATCCCGAGGCCACCACCATCGACAATTTCCGGCACAACCTGGCCGCTGTAAAAGCACGCATCAATGCTGCCTGCCACCGTGCCGGGCGTGACCCCGCTGAAGTCCGGCTGCTACCGGTCAGCAAAACCAAACCCGAGGCCAGTTTGCGCCTGGCGTATGCCGCCGGTTGCCGCATACTGGGCGAAAACAAGGTTCAGGAAGCCTACCATAAATGGGAGGCGATGCAGGACCTGGCCGACCTGCAATGGTCGGTCATCGGCCACTTGCAGACCAATAAGGCCAGGCTGGTGGCACGTTTTGCCAGCGAGTTCCAGGCACTGGACAGCCTGCGGGTGGCCGAGGCGCTGGAACGTCGTCTGCAGGTGGAGGGCCGTTCGCTTGATGTGCTTGTGCAGGTCAACACCTCCGGCGAATCCAGCAAGTATGGCCTGGCACCCGAAGATGCAGCTGCTTTCCTTCAGGCACTACTGGCATTTCCGGCGTTGCAGGTGCGCGGGCTGATGACGCTGGCGCTTTTTTCCAGCGAGGCCGAACAGGTGCGCCAGTGTTTTGTACGGCTGCGTCACCTGCGTGACCAATTACGCCAAGGTGCCCCCGCAGGTATTGTGCTTGATGAGTTGTCGATGGGTATGTCCGGTGACTTTGAAATTGCCATTGAAGAAGGTGCCACCACCGTGCGTGTCGGTCAGGCCATTTTCGGTGCACGCCCCCTGCCGGACAGTTATTACTGGCCTGGTGAATCCAGTACAAAGGAGCCATTAACAGGAGGAAGCCGCTCCTGAAACCGTGCGACAGCCTGCGCCAAACGGCGCATGGGGAGTTTGCCTCCCAGGCCAGCCAATGCACACAACAACGGCTTGTTCCACCAAACCTGCCCGGGGCTCACGCAGGTGGCCCCAAACAGCAAATCGGGAGGCGCGGGCGGGGCCGGGGTGTTAATCAGCCGCCGCCAATACCATTCCCTCCACCCCAATATCAGCACTCAACCGTTGCAGATAATGGTTGAGCGCGGTACGGGTTGCCTGCTCGTGCAGGTAGCGGCGGATGTGCCCGCTCACTTGGGGGTAATCCAGTGGCTTGCCCTCCACACGCTGGTCAACGCGCACCAGATGAAACCCAAACCGGGTTTCTACCGGAAAATCACACAAACCTGCTGGCAGACTCCAGACCACCTGCTCAAACTCGGCCACGGTCTGACCTTTCGACAACTGCCCCAGACTGCCGCCCTGCCCGGCAGAGGGGCAGGCTGAGTGCTGGCGTGCCAGTGCGGCAAAGCTGTCGGGTGTATCCTGTAACTGTGCCAGTAAAGACCGGGCCAATTCACGCTGGGCATCCCGCTGTGGCAGGTCATCCGCAGCGGCGGGTAACAGGATATGGCTGACGGCCAGTAACGCGGGTGTCTGGAAACGCTGGCGGTTATTGCTGAAATAATGCCGGCACTGTGCCTCACCCGGCTCAGCCACCGGCAACTCCCGTTCCAGCAACAGCGCTGTCCGCTCTTCCTCACTGCCAGCCTGAACACCCAGACTGGCAGCACGCTGTGCCAGCAGTTCACGGATCACTAGGCTGGTGGCTGCTGCCTGCCAGGCAGCCTCCATCGTTTCTGCCGGGTGATATTGCAACTCCTGCGCAATGGCTTCTTCCGGTATGACGACACTACCCACCCGGATGGCCGAATCATGGCCATCGGAGGGCACGGGAGGAATAGCCGCCTGTGCTGCTGCGGGTTCTGCAGGTGGGGTATAAACACCGATCTCCATAATATTGTCCCCCGTCAATTGCGCTGGCGCACAACCTGGTAATTACGCCCCAGGTATTGCAGCGGCACACTCCAGATGTGTACCAGGCGGCTGAACGGGAATAACAGGAAAATGGTCAGCCCCAGAAAGATGTGCAGCTTGAAAATCAGCCCGACATCGGCCAGATAAGCTGCAGCACCACCCTGGAAGAAGACAACGGCTTGTGCCCAGGCCGCCAGCTTCAGCATGTTGCTGCCATCCAGATGCCCCAGAGTCGGGATAATGGTGAGCAGCCCCAGGGTCACCTGCAGCAACAGGATACCGATAATCACCAGGTCCATGGTGGAGCCGCTGGCACGTACCCGAGGGTTTTGCAGGCGGCGCTTGAACAGTATGAAAGCACCTATCCAGCAAGCCACCCCGGCAATGCCACCGACCAGAATTGCCAGCACCTGCTTGGTGCCCGCCGTCATCAGCCAGTCATACGCCCAGTGCGGGGTCAGCAAGCCGACCAGATGACCGAAAAAGATCACCAGAATTCCGACATGGAACAAATTGCTGGCCCAGCGCATATTGTGGTTGCTGAGCATCTGGCTGGAGCCGGCACGCCAGGTATATTGTGCCTGGTCATAACGCAGCCAGCTGCCAATCAGGAACACACTGCCAGCCAGATAGGGATACAAACCGAATAACAAGGTATCAAGATGTGACATGGATTTTCTCCTGAAAATGCAGGGTATGGGTGTTTGACTGGCGTGGCATTTGACTGGGGCAGGACGCCCCCTTGTCTTCGACAAAGTTGACCATTTCCTCTTCCCAGACCGCATCCATCGCGGCAGGGGTATCGTCACGGGCTTCCGCTGCCGCCTGCTCCCGCAAACCGGCCATATCCGGCTGGATATCAATCATCCCCAGCAGGGCATCAAACAGCAGGTGGTAGTTATTATCGCGCTCCTGCAAACGCGCTGACAACAGCGCCAGAATCGGGTGGACATCCCCCAAGCCCTGGGCCGCCTCATCCTCCGTACGGGTGGACAGGTATTCCAGATACAGCGGGATATAATCCGGCAACTCACGGGCATCCAGCTCCAACCCGACCGCCCGGTATTGCTGGAGCAAATCAACCATCGCCTGCCCACGAGCACGGGATTCACCATGCACGTGTTCAAACAGCAGCAAAGACAGTGAACGCCCCCGGTCAAAGGTATCCACATAATCCGCCTGTACGGCCAACAAATCTGCATCCGCCAACTGACGGACAAACTGCATTAATGCCGTTCGCTGTGCCTGTGGCAGGCGGGTTTCAGTACGGATCACCTCCAGCATGGCCGGGGCCGCTTCCTGTAAATCCCGAGAGGGATAATCCAGCAGCCGCGCAATCACGACCAGACTGTGCAGGCCGGGGCGGACTCTGGCAGGACTACTCATGGTGCGCCTCCTGCTTGACGAATTCGATCTTCTTAACCATGGTCACGGTCTGTTTGCGGCCCCCGAACAGGTTAAAGTCACTCTTGCCGTTGCTGTTGCCACAGCCGTCACCGAAACTGAAGCCACAGCCACCCCGTTCCGGGAAGGCATCGTGCGCCAGTTCACGGTGGCTGGTCGGGATCACATAGCGGTCTTCAATATTGGCGATGGCCAGATAACGGTACATTTCCCGTGCCTGTGCCTCACTCAGGCCCACCTGCTCCAGGGCACGGGTATCATGCTCACCTTCCACGGTTTCTGCGCGCATGAAATGACGCATCGCCATCAAACGTTTAAGTGCCCGTGCTACCGGCTTTTCATCCCCGGCCGCCAGCAGGTTGGCCAGATAACGCAGCGGGATGCGCAGGCTGTCCACATCCGGCAACACCCCTTCCGAGCCGATCTGTTCCGCTTCAAAGGCAGACTGAATGGGTGACAACGGCGGGACATACCACACCATCGGCAGGGTACGGTATTCCGGGTGCAGCGGCAGCGCCAGCTCCCAATCCATCGCCAGCTTCCAGACCGGAGACTCCTGTGCCGCCTTCAGCACATTGTCGGGAATACCATCCTTGCGGGCCTGCTCAATCACCCTGGGGTCAAACGGGTCCAGGAAGACTTCACGCTGCTTTTCGTACAAATCCTGCACATTGGCCGTGGAGGCGGCGGCTTCAATCTGATCCGCATCGTATAACAATACCCCCAGATAACGGATGCGCCCGACACAGGTCTCGGAGCACACCGTCGGCATACCGGATTCAATCCGCGGGTAACAGAAAATGCATTTTTCGGACTTGCCGGATTTCCAGTTGTAGTAAATTTTCTTGTACGGACAGCCGCTGACACACATCCGCCAGCCCCGGCATTTGTCCTGATCAATCAATACAATGCCGTCTTCTTCACGCTTGTAGATCGCGCCACTGGGACAGGAAGCCACACAAGTCGGGTTCAGGCAGTGCTCGCACAAACGCGGCAGGGTGAACATGAAGGTGTTTTCAAACTCACCATAAATATCGGCCTGCACCTGGTCGAAGTTCCTGTCCTGGCGACGCTTGGCAAACTCACCGCCGAGAATTTCTTCCCAGTTCGGCCCCCACTCGATCTTGTCCATGCGTTGCCCGGAAATCAGTGAACGGGGCCGGGCGGTGGGCTGGGCATCGCCTAATGGCGCGGTGTGCAGGTGTTGGTAATCAAAATCAAACGGCTCATAATAATCATCAATTGCCGGCAAGTCGGGATTGGAGAAAATATTGGCCAATACCCGGAACTTGCCCCCGATACGGGGCTTAATCTTGCCGGAGGCATCCCGCAGCCAGCCCCCTTTCCATTTTTCCTGGTTTTCCCACTCCTTGGGGTAACCGATACCGGGTTTGGTCTCCACATTATTGAACCAGGCATATTCCATGCCTTCGCGTGAAGTCCAGACATTTTTGCAGGTAATGGAACAGGTATGACAGCCGATGCACTTGTCCAGATTCAGCACCATGCCGACTTGGGAACGGATTTTCATTGCACAGCCTCCTGAGCGTAGTCATTGCCTTCACCATCCAGCCACTCCACCTTGCTCATCTTGCGCACGATGACAAACTCATCGCGGTTGGAGCCGACAGTGCCGTAGTAGTTGAAGCCGTAAGCCTGCTGTGCATAACCCCCGATCATGTGGGTCGGTTTCGGACAGACACGGGTCACGGAGTTGTGGATACCACCCCGGTTGCCGGTGATCACCGAACCGGGGGTATTCACAATCTTTTCCTGGGCGTGGTACATCATCACCATACCGGGCATGACACGCTGGCTGACCACCGCCCGTGCTGCGATGGCACCGTTGGCGTTGAACAGGTCGATCCAGTCATTATCCTCAATGCCCAGTGTCCTGGCGTCGGTCTCGCTCATCCACACAATCGGCCCGCCCCGCGACAGGGTGAGCATCAACAGGTTGTCGGTATAGGTGGAGTGGATGCCCCACTTCTGGTGTGGTGTCAACCAGTTCAGTGCCAGCTCCGGGTTGCCGTTGGAGCGCTGATTCAATAATGGCTGGACTGTTTTGGTATTGATCGGCGGGCGGTACACCAACAGGCTTTCACCAAAATCACGCATCCACGCATGGTCCAGGTAAAACTGCTGGCGTCCGGTCAGGGTGCGCCAGGGAATACGCTCATGCACATTGGTATAACCGGCGTTGTAGGACACATGTTCATCCTCCAGACCCGACCAGGTGGGGCTGGAAATGATCTTGCGCGGCTGGGTCACAATATCCCGGAAGCGGATTTTCTCGTCTTCTTTGGGCAGGGCCAGGTGCTTGTGGTCGATACCGGTCTGCTTTGACAGCGCATCCCAGGCTTTCACCGCCACCTGGCCATTGGTTTCCGGAGCCAGGGACAGAATCATTTCCGCTGCATCAATGGCACTGTCCAGGCGCGGACGGCCCGCATTGGCACCGCTGGTGTGCTGGTGGTTAAGCCGCCCCAGAAGTGCCACTTCCTGATCAGTGTTCCAGCTGATCCCCTTGCCGCCATTACCGAGCTTTTCCAGTAAAGGCCCCACCGAGGTGAAACGGGCATAGGTTTCAGGGTAATTGCGCTCAACCACCATCAGGTTCGGTGCAGTCTTGCCCGGAACCAGCTCACACTCACCTTTTTTCCAGTCCTTGACGTCTTTGGGCTGTGCCAGTTCGGCAGGGGCATCATGCAGCAGGGGCAGTGTCACCAGGTCGGTCTCCACCCCCAGATGCCCCTCACAAACCCTGGAAAATGCCCTGGCAATCCCCTTGTAGATTTCCCAGTCACTGCGTGACTCCCAGGCCGGGTCAACCGCAGCAGTCAGCGGGTGGATAAAGGGGTGCATGTCGGACGTGTTCAGGTCATCTTTCTCATACCAGGTGGCCGTTGGCAACACAATGTCGGAGTGCAGGCAAGTGGTCGACATACGGAAATCCAGTGTCACCAACAGGTCCAGCTTGCCTTCCGGGGCCTGCTCATGCCATTTGACCTCTTCCGGCCGTGCACCGCCTTCCTCGCCCAGGTCTTTGCCCTGCACTCCGTTTTTGGTGCCCAGCAAATACTTGAGCATGTATTCATGCCCCTTGCCGGAAGAGCCCAGCAAGTTGGAGCGCCAGACAAACAGGTTGCGCGGGAAATTCTGCGGGTTGTCCGGGTCCTCAGCCGCAAACGCAATCTCACCCGATTTAAGCGCCTGCACCGTGTAATCCTGCGGGCTTAGCCCCGCTTGTTGGGCCGCCTTGGCAATATGCAGCGGATTGGTGTTGAGCTGCGGGGCAGAAGGCAGCCAGCCCATGCGTTCAGCGCGCACATTATAGTCAATCAGGCTGCCGGAGTGGCGTTTGGTATCCGCCAAGGGTGACAGGATTTCCTTGACCTCCAGCTTTTCATAGCGCCACTGGCTGGAGTGGTTATAAAAGAAAGAGGTGGAATTCATGTGGCGGGGTGGGCGGCTCCAGTCCAGGGCAAACGCCAGCGGCAGCCATCCGGTTTGTGGCCTGAGCTTTTCCTGTCCAACGTAGTGTGCCCAGCCCCCACCGGACTGCCCGACACAGCCGCACATCGCCAGCATGTTAATCAAACCCCGGTAGTTCATGTCCATGTGATACCAGTGGTTCATGCCCGCCCCGACAATAATCATGGACTTGCCCCGGGTTTTAGCGGCGGTATCGGCAAATTCCCGCGCAATGCGGATCACCTTGTCACGTGATACCCCGGTAATCGCTTCCTGCCAGGCCGGGGTGTAAGGGGCATTGGCATCATCAAAATCCTTGGCACAATCATCTTCACCCAAACCACGACTGACCCCGTAATTGGCCATATTCAGGTCATACACCGTGACCAACAACCCCTCACTGCCGTCTGCCAGCGTGACCTTGCGGGCGGGCAACTTATAATTGAGCACATCCTTCAGGGGGTTGCCGGGGAAATAATCGCTGGGCACGCCCCCAAAGTAAGGCAGGGAAACCTCCACCAACGTATCATGTTGGTCAACCAGTGACAGGCGCAGCGTGACATCTTGCTGGCTGGCGGCATTTTTCTGGTGGATATTCCATTTGCCTTCCTCGCCCCAGCGGTAACCGATGGAACCATTGGGAGAAATAATCTCGCCACTGGCCTCATCAATCGCCACCGTTTTCCAGTCCGGGTTATTGGCTTCCCCCAGGTTCTCCACAAAGTCACTGGCGCGGGCGAAGCGGCCAGCCTGATAGCTGCCGTCATCATGCTTTTCCAGCAGCACCAGGTTGGGCCAGTCGGTATTCTGGCGCACATATTCAGTGAAGTATTCGCGGGGCTGATCCCGGTGGAACTCCGTCAGGATCACGTGGCCAAAGGCCAGCGCCAGGGCCGCATCTGTACCCTGTTTTGGATTGAGCCACTGATCCGCATGCTTGGCCACTTCCGCATAATCCGGGGTGATGGCGACAGTTTTGGTGCCTTTGTAGCGCACTTCAGTAAGAAAGTGCGCATCCGGGGTACGGGTCTGGGGCACATTGGAACCCCAGGCAATGATGTAGCTGCTGTTATACCAGTCCGCCGATTCCGGCACATCGGTCTGCTCACCCCACACCATCGGCGAGGCAGGCGGCAAGTCACAATACCAGTCATAAAAGCTCATGCACGCACCACCAATCAGCGACAGGTAGCGGCTCCCGGCAGCATAAGACACCATTGACATGGCCGGGATCGGTGAAAAACCGACAATACGGTCCGGCCCGTATTGTTTGGCGGTATAGACATTGGCCGCCGCAATCAGCTCATTGACCTCTTCCCAGTCCGAACGCACAAAACCGCCCAGCCCGCGCTTGCTTTTGTATTTCCGGGTAGCATCCGGGTTTTCCACAATGGATTCCCAGGCATCCACCGGATCCGGGTGCTGGCGGCGCGCGATACGCCACAATTCCATCAGGGGCTTGCGCATCAAGGGGTATTTGAGGCGGTTGGCGCTGTAGATATACCAGGAAAAACTGGCCCCCCGCGGACAGCCGCGCGGTTCGTGGTTGGGCAGGTCCGGGCGGGTACGCGGGTAGTCGGTCTGCTGGGTTTCCCAGGTGACCAGCCCGTTTTTGACATAGATTTTCCAGCTGCAGGAGCCGGTGCAGTTGACGCCATGGGTGGAGCGCACCACTTTGTCGTGCTGCCAGCGCTGCCGGTAGCTGTCTTCCCAGTCACGACGCTCGTCGGTGGTGACACCATGCCGGTCGGAGAACGCGACCTTGCTGCGTTTGAAAAAATTCAATTGATCAATGAAATGACTCATGTTCAGGTCTCCTTGCTGCGCCTTACGGGTTTCTGATTTCGCTACCTTTACGCAGGTAGAACCACCAGTTCAGGATCAGGCACAGGGCATAGAAAATGGCGAAGCCATACATGGCGTTCTGGGGTGCACCCGCCTTGATCTGGTCACCGATTACAACCGGGGCGATAAAAGCACCGTAAGCCGCTACGGCGGATGTCCAGCCCAGTACAGGCCCGGCCTGCTGGCGGTCGAAAATCACGCCGATGGTACGGAAAGTGGAGCCGTTGCCCACACCGGAGGCAGCGAAAACAATAATAAAAGTGACCAGGAACGGCATGAAATACTGCTCCGGGGTGGCAGAGTGGTAAGCCAGCATCATCAGGTAGCCCACATAGACCGAAGCCACCACCATGATCGCGGAAATGATCTGGGTCACAATGGAGCCACCAACCTTATCGGAAATCCAGCCCCCCACCGGACGGGTCAGGGCACCCACAAACGGGCCGATCCAGGCATATTGCAAAGCCGAGGGACCATTCGGATTCTTGGCATGTGTCCAGACCCCGGTGGCAGCATCCAGGGTATGGGTTTCACCGAAGATGACCGAAATGGACAAGGGCAGCGCCATGGAAAAGCCGATGAATGAGCCAAAAGTAACCACATACAACGCGGTTAATGACCAAGTGTGCTTATTGTTGAAAATGGCAAACTGCTTGGCAACATTCTCCTTCATGGAGCCGAAAGCGGCCAGCTTCATCATCAGCAATGCGGCAATAATATCCAGCGGCACCGCCACCCACATGCTGAACAGTCCCAGCCCGGTGGGTGCCGGCAGATACAGGTACAGAATGGTGATGGAAGGGATGAACGCCAGGGTATAAAGGTAGGTCACCTTGGCGAAGGCAACAACGGGATTGCCGGTATCGGGTGAGATCGGTTTCAGGTTGTTCATGCCAAACCAGCACAGCACTGCCAGCGGTATCAGCGACAGAACCCAGGCAAAACCGGCATTCTGAATCCAGGTTTGGGTGCCTGCTGCAATTTTGCCGAAAATCCAGCCGCTGTCATTGACCAGCGTCATCGGCTCCCCCCCCAGTGCACCGAAAATACCCACCGTCATGACCAGCGGAATAATGATCTGCATGCTGGTGACACCGAAGTTGCCCAGCCCGGCATTCAGCCCCAGCGCGGTCCCCTGGATGCGCTTGGGGAAAAAGGTACTGATATTGGACATGGAACTGGCGAAGTTACCGCCACCCACGCCGGACCACAGCGCCATAAGCTGAAAGGACCACAGTGGCCAGTCCGGGTTCTGCAATACAATGCCGGTGCCGATGGCCGGTGCCAGCAGCATCGCGGTGGTGAGGAAAATGACATTACGCCCCCCGGCAAGGCGAATGAAGAAGGAGGACGGGATGCGCATGGTCGCACCGGAAATCCCGGCAATCGCCGACAGGGTAAACAGTTCCTCCTGGGTGAACGGAAAGCCGAGGTTGAGCATCTGCACGGTAATGATGCCCCACATCATCCATACGGCAAAACCGCACAACAGTGCCGGAATGGAAATCCACAGGTTGCGATAGGCTACTTTCTTTCCGCTTTGTTCCCAGAACGTGTTGTCTTCCACGTCCCAGTGTTTAATATCAGCCATAGGTAATCCTCGATTCAGGTCAGATTCAGATTCTCTTGCGCCCCCCGGAACCGGCACTGACCGGACCCGAAGGGCATAACAGCCTGGTTACTGCATCAGGCCGGGTGCTGTCGCTGCATCACGGGCACGTTCACGTGCCGCATAGACCGGACGCACCTCGGTGAAATACATCCACATCAGTGACACCCAGACGATGCCGAACATGAGCATGAAAGCGGAACTGCGGATACCGGTCAGGTCCACCAGCGCCCCGAACATGATCGGCATCAGGAAGCCGCCCAGCCCGCCGGCCAGGCCCACAATGCCAGACACCACCCCGATATTGTCCGGGTAGTCATCCGAGATGTACTTGAAGACCGAGGCCTTGCCGATGGCAAAGGCAATACCGAGCGTGAACATCAGGATGGTGAACAGGGTGGGACTGAGGCCGATGTGGAAACTGACCGGGCCATCAACGGTCTGGATGGTGAAGTTGGTCTGGGGGTAGGACAGGAAAAACAGGCAGACCAGCGAGACCCACAATACCCACCAGGTGATGGTATGGGCACCGAAACGGTCCGAGAAAAAACCACCCACCGCACGCAGCAAACCACCGGGGATACTGAAAGCAGCGGCCAGAAAGGCTGCAGTTTCCAGGCCGAACCCGTATTCACTGACATAATATTTGGTCATCCACAGGGCCAGTGCCACATAGCCTCCGAATACAATGGAGTAATACTGGCTGTAGCGCCACACCCGCGGGTCTTTGAGGGCCGCCAACTGGTCTTTTGTGCTGACCTTGCCTGAACTCCGGTGGCCGGGGTCGGTGAAGGTGAAAAACCAGAACAGCAGGGCCGTCACCAGCATCAGCACGGCATAAACCTTGGGCACCATGGTCCAGCCATAGCCCACCACAATGATGGGAGCCAGCAATTTGGTCACGGCAGCCCCGGTATTGCCGGCCCCGAAAATACCCATGGCAGTGCCCTGCTTTTCTTTGGGAAACCAGCGTGCACAATAGGCAATCCCGACCGTGAACGAGCCGCCCGCCACCCCGACAAACAGGCCGGTAACCAGCAGCTGCCAGAAGCTGGTGGCATAACTGATCAGCCAGATCGGAATCACGGTACACAGCATCAGTATGAAAAAGACCATGCGCCCGCCATAACGGTCAGTCCACATCCCCAGCGGCAAACGGATCAGGGAGCCGGTCAGCACCGGTGTCGCCACCAGAATCCCGAACTCGGTCTCATTCAGCCCCAGCTGCTCCTTGATGGGAATGCCGATCACGGCAAACATCATCCAGATCATGAAACAGACGGTAAAAGCCAGCGTACTCATGATCAGCACCGACCAGGCCTTATAATTTTGTGTGGACATCATTGAATCCCCCGGTAGAAAATGGTTGGAAAACCGGCAAGTAAAGGTGTGTGCAAGCGTTTGTGAGCAGCTACATTCTAGAGCGGCCATCCATCAGGTCCAGTACCGGCCACTTGCGGGAACAGGGCTCCAAAAAACCGGATTACCACTTTGGTGGTAGCAGGAGTATGCTGTAATCGATTGTTTAATCGACAGAAAAATCAGGCAGCACCACCAGAAATACTCACGGGGCACAAAAGGGGTATAACCAATAAGCGGTTATATTCCGGTAAGGGGATACCCATAATCAATCAGGGGGAGCCGGTACTCAAGGACAGCGCATTGATCAACTTCCTGAAACAAAAAATGACAAATCACCGTCTGTTCAGCCTGCTGGACAGGGAAAAGCTGCAGAGTTCCCTGCTCATTCGGGTAGGTGGCATGCTGGCCGCCATTGTCCTGATGGGACTGGTGGGGCTGTCGGTTTCCTGGATGGTAGCGGATACCGCCCAGGGCAACGGGGCAGCCATCAATATCGCCGGCAGCCTGCGCATGCAGGGCTGGCGTATGGTAGCTTTGCAGACACAACAGGACCGTACCACACTGGCAGCCGCCATCACCCGTTTTGAGAGCGACCTGACTTCACCGCTGATACAGTCGGTACTGCCTGCCGACACCACCAGCCCGGTCAACCAGACCTACCGGCAGATCACCACGCACTGGTACGAACAGGTCCGGCCGGCCCTCGAAGCCCCGCCGGAACAGCCCCTGCTCCACACCCGGATACCGGAGATGAGTACGTTTGTCGCCCTGATCAACTCGCTGGTCAAGCAGATCGAGGACGCAACGGAAGCCAAGATTTTCGTACTGCGCGTGATTCTCGGTGTTTCCCTGATTGGCACCGCACTGGTGGCTGCATTGTCGGTTTACCTGCTCAACAGCCTGCTGGTCGCACCGCTCAAGGACCTGCTGGCCCTGACCGACCAGCTGCGTCAGGGCAATCTGGCGGCACGCACCACGCTGGCCGGTGAGGATGAAATCGGCCAGCTCGGTGAAGCCTTCAACCTCATGGCGCAGGACCTGGCCAAGCTGTACCAGGACCTGGAGTCCCGCGTGGAGCAGAAAACCGCCGAACTGACCCGCAGCAACCGCTCACTGGACCTTCTGTACCGCTCCATTTCACGCCTGCATGGCATGGCCCCGGACCATACCGTTTTCCATGAGGTGCTGAAGGATGCTGAAAATCTGCTGGGGCTGAAAAACGGCACCCTCTGCCTCATGGACTCCCGGAGCAGCGAAGGTCAGGTCATCGCCACCACCAGCCCCGACGGCATCAGCCCCCTGTGCCGGGAAAACAGCGATTGCGGCACCTGCAACCTCAGTGCTGCCGGCCACCGGGAGCCACAGCACGACGGGCACCGTCTGCGCCTGCCGCTGAACAATGCCGACAAGCATTACGGGATGCTGGCAGTGGATATTTCCGGCGAAACCGCCACCGAACGCTGGCAGGAACAACTGCTTGAAGCCCTGTCACATCATATCAGCGTCACCATCGCCTCGGAGCAGCGCATCGAACAGAACCGCCGCGTCTCGCTGCTGGAAGAACGGGCGGTGATTGCCCGTGAACTGCATGATTCGCTGGCACAGTCACTGGCCTACATGCGCATTCAGGTCAGCCGCCTGCGTCACGCACTCGATCAACCGGGACAGGCTGCTGCCAATGATGCTGCCGATGCACTGGAAGAACTGCGCGAAGGGCTGAACAGCTCCTACCAGCAGCTGCGTGAGCTGTTGTCCACTTTCCGGCTGCGAATGGAAGATGCCAACCTCGGCCATGCCCTGGAACAGACCGGCACCGAATTTGCCGCCCGTGCCGGGCTGGAAATCACGCTCAGGCTCGGGCTGGAAAGCCTCAGCCTGTCACCCCATGAGGAAATTCACCTGCTGCAGATCGTGCGTGAAGCACTGTCCAATGTCGTCAAACATGCCAGGGCCGATCAGGCCTGGGTCATCATGGAGCCGGGCACTGACGGCGCGGTCTGCCTGCGTGTCGAGGATAACGGTGTCGGCATCCGGAAATCAGCCGCCGTACACCATTACGGCATGGCCATCATGGAAGAGCGCGCCCGTGCCCTCCATGGTGTGATACGCTACCTGCCACGCACGGGCGGCGGTACCATCGTGCAGCTCGATTTCACACCCGGCCACGTGCGCCCGTCTCCCGCCAACGACAAGGATGATTCATCATGCCCCCTGACTCCCCCCAGCGCCTGCTGATCGTCGATGACCACCCCCTGTTCCGCAAGGGTGTGCGCTATCTGGTCAACATGGTCAACGACTTCATTATCGTTGGTGAAGCCTCTTCAGGGCAGGAAGGGATTGATCTGGCCATGGAACTGGAACCGGACATGATCCTGCTGGACCTCAATATGCGGGACATGAGCGGGATAGAGGTCCTGAAAACCGTGAAGGCCGGCGGCAGTGATACGCGCGTGGTGATGCTTACGGTATCCGACCAGACCGATGATCTGGTGACGGCACTGCGCTCAGGGGCGGATGGCTACCTGTTGAAGGAAATGGAACCCGAAGATCTGGTGCAGAAGCTGGCTGAAGCCGCAGCCGGACAGATCACGCTGACCGAACGCCTCATCACCCTGCTCGCACACGCCATGCGCCATGATGCCGCTCATCCGGCCACCCCGTCCGAAGCCGGCCTGACCGAACAGGAGCAGCGCATTCTGGAGCTGATCGCCGCCGGCAAAAGCAACAAGCTGGTGGCACGCGCCCTGGGCATTGCCGAAGGCACGGTCAAGGTTCATGTCAAGCACCTGCTGCGCAAGCTGGGACTGCGCTCACGGGTGGAAGCAGCGGTCTGGTATGTGGAACAGTGTGGGCGATAAACAAGGCCGGGTAGTGGGTCAAAGCTGTGAAAATGCATTAAACGGGACGAATGACTTGTGATCAAACGATTTGCTGCCCTGTCTGTGGCAGCACCGATATCCCGCAAGGCCGGATACAGTGCACGGCGTGAACCGCGTTATCGCTGTGCCAGTCCGGACTGCGACACCCGGAGTTTCAGGCTCAACTACCGTTACACGGCCTGCCAGCCAGACACCCTGAAAAAAGCAAACAGCCTGAGCGCAGTCAACCCCCACTTTCCGGCATGCAGCCAAGAGCAGGATGCTGGCCTGGCAGTGAGTCCGGGCCGGGTTTGTAAAGCGGAACTGGATGAACAGTGGTCATTTGTGGGCCACAAAAGCTGTCAACGCTGGCGGTGATATATTGTGATATTGATTTATCTAGGCGATCGGTCTAATATGTCCGCTATGGAAGCTCAACCACGATCCCCACGCCGCCGCGGACGCCCTCCGAAGCAACGTGACGGTTTAAGCGACACGCGTGAGCTCATGTTGCGTGCAGGCCTGGAAATTCTCACCGAGAAAGGGTTTGCAGCGACTGGTATCGACGAAATTCTCAGCCGTGTTGGGGTTCCCAAAGGTTCCTTCTATTACTACTTCGAGAGCAAGGAAGCGTTCGGCCTGCAACTCATTGAGCGCTACGGCCAGTTCTTTGCAAAGAAGCTTGACCGGCATCTGAAGAATACCGGGCTGTCTCCGCTGAATCGTTTGCATGCGTTTGTTGATGACGCGTTAGCGGGTATGTCTCGCCATGGTTATCGTCGCGGTTGCCTGATTGGAAATCTCGGGCAGGAAATGGGCGCTCTTCCCGAAAGTTTCCGTGACCGGCTCAAAGACACTTTTGAGGACTGGCAGGACCGCTTTGCCGGGTGTCTGATCGAGGCTCAAAGCGTCGGTGAGCTGACTGACAAGGCTGAGCCGAATCAACTCGCAGCCTTCTTTTGGATTGGCTGGGAAGGCGCGGTGTTACGAGCAAAACTAGAGCAGTCCGCAAAGCCATTGGAATTGTTTGCATCGTACTTTTTCGCCAGCTTGCCAACGAGCTGATATTTTTTTACCTTTAACTAGACAATCGGTCCATATTTAGGGAGAGCAGGATGTTCAAGGGAATTTTGATTGAGAAGGACGAATCCGGTTATCGCGCCGCCATCAAGGATATGGACGAGGCGCAGTTGCCAGATGGCAACGTCACGGTTCGTGTCAGCCACTCCACACTCAATTACAAGGATGGATTGGCGATTACCGGCAAAGGTCCGGTTGTTCGGAAATTTCCAATGGTTCCCGGCATCGACCTGGTAGGCACCGTCGAGGAGAGCACTCACCCTGAATACAAGGCCGGAGACAGCGTACTGCTGAATGGCTGGGGTGTTGGCGAAACTCATTGGGGTGGTCTGGCACAGAAGGCGCGGGTGAACGGGGATTGGCTCATTCCCCTGCCTGCCAAATTTTCTCCGCAGCAAGCGATGGCAATTGGTACTGCCGGATATACCGCAATGCTCTGCGTGCTCGCTCTGGTGCACCATGGCGTGAAGCCAACAGACGGCGAAATCCTGGTGACAGGTGCCGCCGGTGGCGTCGGTAGTGTGGCCCTCGCCATCCTGTCCAGGCTAGGCTACCCGGCTGTTGCTGTTACTGGCCGCCCGCAAGATGCGGATTACCTGAAGTCACTGGGTGCCGTGGAAGTGCTTGAGCGCTCCCTGTTCTCATCCCCGGGAAAGCCCTTGGGCAAAGAGCGTTGGTCCGGTGCGGTCGATGTAGCGGGAAGCCATGTTCTGGCGAACGTCTGCGCCACGACCAAGTACCGTGGCGTCGTGACCGCTTGCGGCCTGGCGGCTGGCATGGACTTCCCGTCCAGTGTTGCCCCCTTCATCCTGAGGGGCGTGACCTTGGCCGGTATCGACAGCGTTATGTGCCCCCGAGTCGACCGGCTCCAGGCATGGCAACGCCTGGAAACCGATCTGGACATCGAAAAATTGGAAGAAATCAGTCGAGTCGTCGGACTCAGTGAGGCGATTCCGCTCGCCAGCAGCCTTCTTAAGGGCGAAATCCGCGGCCGCGTCATCGTCGACGTGAATCAATAACCGAATTTCCGTAGCACCTCAGAAACAACATCGATTACTGGAAGGAGAGAAGCATGACCCAGGTAAACCAGGCCGTAGTTAGCCGTTTTCCCGTCCCTGAACTGAAGGATATGCCCGACGATATTCGCGAACGGATTGTTGCTGTTCAGGAGAAGTCCGGATTTGTACCCAACGTCTTCCTGACACTGGCCCACCGTCCTGACGAATTTCGCGCATTCTTTGCCTACCACGATGCCCTGATGGAAAAGCCGGGCAACCTCACCAAGGCAGAACGCGAGATGATTGTTGTGGCCACAAGCAGCGTAAATCAGTGCCAGTACTGCGTCATTGCGCACGGCGCCATTCTGCGCATTCGCGCCAGGAACCCGCTCATCGCTGACCAGGTCGCCACGAACTACCGTAAGGCCGACATCACCGACCGCCAGAAAGCGATGCTCGACTTTGCAATGAAGGTCTCTCAAACCGCCCAATTGGTCGGCGAGGCTGACTTTGAAGCACTGAAGGCTCATGGCTTCACCGAAGACGACATCTGGGACATCGCCGGCATTTCTGCATTCTTTGGCATGTCCAATCGCTTGGCCAATGTAACCAGCATGCGTCCGAATCCCGAGTTTTATAGCTTGGGCCGCTAAGCCGTTTCAGGCTTTTTAAGGCGTTTTTGTGAACACGGCTTCAGCAACAATAACAAGCGCAGACCAGAGTGAACGCTATCGCGTAATTTTCTCCGGCATCTGCGCTCTTATCCTTTCGGTAGGGCTTGCACGCTTCGCCTACACGCCAATGCTCCCCATCATGCGTGACCAGGCTGGTCTGACATATCTGGCAGGTGGTTGGCTTGCAACCATCAACTACGCCGGCTACCTGTCTGGCGCCCTTCTGGCAGCATCCATCAGCAACCTCAGCCGAAAGTTCGTTCTCTACCGGATTGGATTGGTCTTTGCACTGCTGGGCACGGCAGGAATGGGCCTTACCGATCATGTGATGGTGTGGGGCATATGTTGCTCAAATTGTCGCCCCGGCAGTGGCCGGCCATATCGCTACGGCTACCGGCAGCTACCACGGCGCCCTGATGATTACTGCTGGCTTCATGCTCCTCGGAGTCGTCCTGCTCAAGGCATTGATGCGATAAGGGGGAAAAAGCATCCGGACCTGATTGTCTCGGCAGTGACTGATTGCTGCCAACTGTTCTTACGGAGGTATTCATGGATAAAGCATTTCAAGACTTCTACGCAGACAACTTTAGCCACTGCTATGGATGCGGAAAACAAAATCCCGACGGGCATCGTCTCAAGAGCTACTGGGACGGTGAGGATACCGTGGCTCGGCACACACCGAATCCCATTTACAGTGGCGGCGTACCAAATCACGTCTATGGCGGCCTAATTGCCTCACTGTTGGATTGCCATGGTGCAGCATCGGCTGCAGCATTTACCTATCGCGCTTTGAACTGCAAAATGGGCGCCAGTGAAGAGCCTATTCGTTACGTGACCGCCTCATTGAAAATCGACTTCCGTCGTCCGACGCCCATGGGAACGGAGCTTACTGTGCACGGAAAGCTTCGCAGTATCGAAGGAAGAAAGGTCTGGGTCGACCTCACTCTATGCGCAGATGGAGAGGTCTGTGTGACCGGAGAAATGCTCGCCATTCGGTTCAAGGAGTAACCTCCACCAGCCTTTTCAAGGTGGGCAGATTGTAGCCGGAGGCCATCGGGTTTATATGGCGGCTGAGCGGGTCCTGTACAGTGCCCGTGAGGCGGAGAACCCTGATTCTGGAAATGGGAGCGCAACGGGAGTCCCTGCTTCAATTTTCTTTGTCAGCAGAAAAGTCCGGGTTACTGGCCCGCTGTGATATGCCCCAGGGTCGGGTCAACCCAGCCCGCCAACGCCTGCCCTGTCCCCGATCCGCCCGGTCAGCCAGTTCATCAGGCTGCCCAACGCCAATAGATACCACTCTCCCCAGCGCTCCACCCGAATCATCTGCTTATACTTTTCCATGGATTCCGGATACTCCCCCGCACCATTCCAGAGGCTGGAATACATCACGCCACGAAACAGCACCAGAATCATGAAGGCCGCCAGCCAGAACAGTTGGTTAGCCACCAGAAAATCAAACATGGCAATGAAAGGTTCAAGCATGGGGAGTGCCGACAAGAGGTTGAAAACGCCCGACAGAATAACATAATGAGCAAGGTTTCAGCGTTGCAACAGCTCAGACAGGCAGTGAACCATGGAAGTGAAGTTGAAAAAGCAAGGGCGTATCAGATGCGGAGGACAAGCGAATTGCCGGTCACAGAACCGAAGCAATGCGCGAGAGGTACAACACCAAAAAAGAGTCTCACAAACCGGCCAGATAGCAAACTACCCCCTAAAACCAGCTTACTGACCCCTAAAATGCAAAAAGCAGCAAATTACTTCTCATTGTAACTTGCTGCTTTTTTTAAGAATTTTGGCTCCCCAGGGCGGACTCGAACCACCGACCAATTGATTAACAGTCAACTGCTCTACCGACTGAGCTACTGGGGAACTGCCGGAAAGGCGCAAACTATAAGGCCTGCTTCTGCCCTAGTCAACACCTGTGCTGCAATTTTTTCAGCACCTGCTCCAGGCCGGCACAGCTACGCCCCCACAGGGTTATCCAACTATCTGATTTTATGGTATCAGCAAAAACCGGCTCACCATCACGCCCGGTGATCGGCCTGATCAAAGGCGGCTCCGGTGCTGTCGGGCCAGATCGACAAAAGCTGCCGCTGCCCGGATGACTTCACTGCCCGCCCCCGGTTTGTGGGCATTCTCGCTGATGTAGCGCCGCCACTGTCTGGCACCCGGCCTGCCCTGAAACAGCCCCAGAATATGACGACTGATATGGTTCAGGTGCACACCCTGCTCAAGCCGGGTATCAATATACGCACACAGGCCGTCCAGCACGTCCTGCGGCTCACTACAGAGCGCCTGCCGGCCATAAAAGACCGGGTCAACCTGTGCCAGTATCCAGGGGTTATGATATGCCTCACGCCCCAGCATGACGCCATCGACCTGCTGAAGGTGCGTCTGACAGGCTTCCAGCGTCCGTATACCGCCATTGATGATAAATTCAAGCTGGGGAAATGCCTGTTTGAGGCGGTAAACCAGCTCATAACGTAAAGGGGGAATCTCCCGGTTTTCCCTGGGGCTGAGCCCTTTGAGCCAGGCTTTGCGGGCATGCACGATAAATACCCGACAGCCGCCCTCCGCTACCGTTTCCACGAAGTGGTGCAGACCCGGATAGTCCTCTTGGTCATCAATTCCGATTCGGTGCTTGACTGTCACCGGGATATCCACCACACGCTGCATCGCAGTCACACAATCGGCAATCAGCTGTGGCTCGGCCATCAGGCAGGCACCGAACGCCCCCCGCTGTACCCGCTCACTGGGGCAGCCGACATTGAGGTTGACCTCGTCATAACCCCAGGACTGCGCCAGCACCGCACAACGTGCCAGCTCATCAGGCTCACTGCCACCCAGCTGCAAGGCCAGCGGATGCTCTCCGGCATCAAATGCCAGATGCCGCTTCAGGTCCCCCTGCAACAAGGCTCCGGTTGTGACCATCTCGGTATAAAGCACTGCATGGCGGGTCAAAAGACGGTGGAAATACCGGCAATGCCTGTCGGTCCAGTCGAGCATGGGTGCGACAGTAAATCTTCTGTTCAGTGTATTCACGTTATTTTATTGAAAAACAATAACAACAGAGAGGGCAAAAGCATGTTGGATCTTGTTATCAACTTCATTTTCGGCTTGGCCATTGTCGGCATTCCCAGCTATGTGTTTTATCGTCTGGGCGTTGATGCCGGCATTCAGCGCGGTGTCAGACGCCAGCTGCTGCGTGAGCTGACCATGTGCGGCATCATTGAAAAAACCGAAATTCCATCCGGCAAATACCGGAACGGACATACCGCCTGACAGGCATTCGGCATCACTGCTGACAGCAGGGGCAGTACCAGCTGGAGCGCTGTCCCTGCCGAAGCTGCTGAACGGGTTCAGAACACCTTACACACGGCTCCCCGGTACGCCCGTAGACCTGCAGGGCCACCTGAAAATAACCGCTCTGCCCGTCTTCACGCACAAAATCACGCAGGGTGGTCCCACCCTGACCGATGGCCTGGCTCAATACGGTACGAATGGCCTGTGACAACTGCTGATAACGTGCCAGGGAAAGCTCTCCAGCCGGGCGACGCGGGTCAATCCCGGCCATAAACAGGGCCTCATTGGCATAAATATTTCCGACCCCGACCACGACACGCGCATCCATGATAAAAGCTTTGACAGCCTGCCGTTTGCCACGCGAACGTTGATAAAGCACGGTGTCATCAAAAGCCGGCTCCAGCGGCTCAACACCCAGCTGTTGCAGCAAGGGATGGACCTCTCCCGCATCAGACCACAAAACGGCCCCGAAACGACGTGGATCACGCAGGCGCAGTACCCTGCCCTGCTCCAGCACGAAGTCTACATGATCATGCTTTTCCGGTGTGGTCCGGGCAGGGCTGATACGCAAACTGCCGGACATACCCAGATGCACCAGCACGGTGCCCCGGTCCGTTTCAAACAGCAGGTATTTCCCCCGGCGTCCGACAGAAGTCACCCTGCAATCTGCCAGCTCCCGGACCTCATCAGGCACCGGCCAGCGCAGGCGGGGCTGACGCACGGTCACGGAACGAATCATGCGCCCCTGCAGATAAGGCTCCACCCCGCGCCGGGTGGTTTCCACTTCGGGTAATTCAGGCATGAGAACCGGAATCAGGAATCAGACCGCAACACCGGATTTGTTGATCTTGTGCAGGGCCTTGACCACATCCAGACGTGAAACCACGCCGACCACACGGTTATCATCCATCACCGGGTAACGGCGGTAAGGCTCGTCCATGAACATCTTGGCAACATCCAGGATGTTGTCATCCATCTCGACATAACGCACATCCGTTGTCATCAGGTCACGCACGGTGCCTCCCCAGCCCGGTGTAAAGCCATGCTTGATCGCAGCATCAATACAGTCGGTCACGGAAATGACACCCACCATGTTGCCCAGCTGATCCAGTACGGCGGCTCCATAGGAGTTACGCTCACTCAGCAGCTTGACAGCCTCTTCAACCGACTGGCTTTCCCGGATGCTGGCAAACTGTTTCGACATGTAGTTACGGACACGGAGAGAAGGTGCTGGCATGTTTGGTCCTCCTGAAATCCACGGATGGGATTAAAATTTAAATACCACGTTAAACGTTAGCATTTCTGCAATTTTTTCAACACGCAACCATCAGCTGCTTTCAGCCTCAGCCATCAGCCTGCGGCGCTTTTCACAGGGTGAGGAACAGGCACAACGGCTGTTTTCCATACCCGGAATGGCAGACAGACCGCCACAACTGCCCTTGAGGGTACGCTGGTTCAACAGCCAGCCCAGTGCCAGCCCCAGCATGGCCAGTCCAAAAAACACGAATGTCAATAAAAATACCAACATCAGTCGCCCTCCGGGATTTTTCATCCGAAAATCGGCCAAACTTAATGGTTCAGACCTAAAACCATGCTGCAGTGCTTGATCGTGCAGTGCAGCAACCCTATAATTCACGGCGATTGGACTACAATCCAATCTCCTCCTAGCGGTTTGGGGTGATTTATTCACCCCATTTTTTTATCCGCTGTTCAGGCCCTGCCCGACAATACGAACGGGCAGGACTCACCTTCCTCAACCACCGAAATCATCCAGCATGATGTTTTCAGGCTCCACACCCAGATCCGTCAACATGCGGATCACGGAGGAGTTCATGATCGGCGGCCCGCACAGGTAGTATTCACACTCTTCGGGTGCCGGGTGATCCTTGAGGTAGTTGTCATACAGAACATTATGGATAAAGCCGGTATAGCCTGTCCAGTTATCCTCCGGCATGGGTTCGGAAAGCCCCATGTGCCACTGAAAATTCGGATTATCGGCAGCCAGCTTGTCAAACTCCTCCACATAGAACGCCTCACGCAGACTGCGTGCACCATACCAGAACGACATTTTGCGGCCCTGATTCTTAAGGCGGATCAGCTGGTCATAAATGTGGGAGCGCATCGGAGCCATGCCAGCCCCCCCACCCACAAAGACCATCTCGTTGCTGGTTTCGCGGGCAAAGAATTCACCAAACGGCCCGGATACCACCACCTGATCACCCGGCTTCAGGTTGAAGATGAAGGAGGACATGGCCCCCGGTGGCAGGCTGGTTCCCGGTGGCGGTGTAGCAATACGCACATTCAGCATGACGATGTCATCTTCCAGCGGGAAATTGGCCATGGAGTAAGCACGCATGACCGACTCCTTCACATGGGCCTCAATATCCCACAGTTTGTACTTGTCCCAATCCTCCCGGTATTCCTCCGGAATATCAAACTCTGAAAACTTGAGGTCATAGGCCGGACTTTCGATCTGGATGTACCCCCCGGCACGGAAATGAATATGCTCACCCGGCGGCAACTCCAGCACCAGCTCCTTGATGAAGGTCGCCCGGTTCTCGTTCGAGCGCACGGTACAGAGCCACTTCTTGACCCCGAAGACCTCCTCGGGAACCTCGATCTTCATGTCCTGCTTGACGGCCACCTGACAGGCCAGCCGCTCACCTTCCGCAGCCTGACGCCGGTTGATGTGGCCGGACTCGGTAGGCAGCAGCGAACCGCCCCCCTCAAAAACCCGGACCCGGCACTGGGCACAGGTACCGCCACCACCACAGGCTGAAGAGACAAACAGCCCCTTGTCGGCCAGCGCACCCAGCAGCTTGCTGCCCGGTGAGACAGTCAGTTCCTTCTCGCCATTGACCAGAATGGTTACATCACCGGTCGCCACCAGCTTTGAACGGGCAGCCAGAATAATGACTACCAGCGCCAATACAATAAGGGTAAACAGGGTTACCCCCAGAATCACCGTAGACATATTTCCCCCTTACAACTGGATACCGGAAAAGGCCATGAAGCCCAATGACATCAGGCCGGCGGTAATAAACGTGATGCCAAGCCCCTGCAGGCCGGCCGGGACATCACTGTACTTCAGCTTTTCACGCACACCGGCCAGGGCAACAAGGGCCAGGGCCCAGCCCAGACCGCTGCCGACCCCGTATACCATGCTTTCCCCGAAAGTATAGTCACGCTCGACCATGAACAGCGAACCACCCAGGATGGCGCAGTTGACCGTGATCAGGGGCAGGAACACACCGAGTGCGTTGTAAAGGGCGGGAACGAACTTGTCCAGGAACATCTCCAGAATCTGCACGATGGCAGCAATCACCCCGATATAACTGATCAGCCCCAGAAAACGCAGGTCAACGCCCTGCACCAGGGCATTTTCCTTCAGGAACAGATTCAGGATCAGGTTGTTGGCCGGTACGGTAATGGCCTGTACCACGATCACCGCCACGCCCAGCCCCAGCGCCGTGCTGATTTTTTTGGAGATGGCCAGAAACGTGCACATCCCGAGAAAGAAAGTCAGGGCCATGTTCTCCACGAACACGGACTTCAGGAATAAACTAATTGCAGCTTCCATGTGACAGGTTCCTTATCAGCGCTCGGCCAGGGCATGTTGTTCGTGAATCCTGTAATCAGGCGTTTCCTGCTGTACCGGTTTCCAGGTTCGCACGATCCAGATGATCATGCCGATAATGAAAAAGGCACTGGGTGGCAACAACAGCAGGCCATTCGGAACATACCAGCCCCCATCCTTGGCCAGTGGCAGCAGTTGCAGCCCGAACAGGCTGCCGGCACCAAACAGCTCACGGATAAAGGCGACTGCAACCAGGATCAGGCTGTATCCCAGGCCATTGCCCAGACCATCCAGGAAGCTCAAACCGACACCGTTTTTCATGGCAAAGGCTTCTGCCCGCCCCATGACGATACAGTTGGTGATGATCAGGCCGACAAACACCGATAGCTGCTTGGAAGTACTGTAGGCGTAGGCACGCATGAACTGGTCGACCACAATAACCAGCGAGGCAATAATCACCATCTGCACGATAATGCGGATGCTGCCGGGAATGTGGTTGCGGATCGCACTGATGGAGGCATTGGAAAATGCCGTTACCGTGGTCAGGGCCAGCGCCATCAGCAAGGCTGTCTTCATGGAGCTGGTCACCGCCAGCGCGGAACATATCCCGAGAATCTGCAGGGTAATCGGGTTGTTGTCGACCAGCGGGTCAACAAGAATCTTGCGGGTATCGTTCACAGTTCACCCCCGTTATGAATTTTTTGCAAAAAGGGACCGAAGCCGTTCTCACCAAGCCAGAAATGCAACAGGTTGGTGACACCATTACTGGTCAGGGTCGCACCGGACAGGGCATCTACCTGATGCGGATTATCACCGCTGCCCCCCTTGACCAGATCAATGGCTATCCGGCCCTGATCATCAAACACCTGCTTGCCCGGCCAGAGCGCCTTCCATTTCGGGTTATCCACCTCACCACCGAGCCCCGGTGTTTCGGCATGCTCGTAAAAGCCGAATCCGGTCACGGTACGGGCATCACTGCCCAGCGCCAGAAAACCGTACAGTGTTGACCACAGACCATAGCCATTCACCGGCAGAATGATCTTCTCGACTTTGCCTTCGGCATCACGCACCAGATAGATGGTGGCATATTTGGCACGGCGCTTGATGGAAGCGATATCCTGCGCCGGTGTCAGCACCACATTCCGGGCAGGATCAACAGCTGCAGCACGGGCATCGAATGTCGCCGGATCAACGTCCTCGGCATATTCCCCCGTCTGCAGGTCAACCACATGTGATTCTACCTGACTGAACAGCTCATCCACCGACCTGCCCGGCTGCATCAGCCCGGCAATCTGCAGGATATTCTGCTTGCGGTCCAGCGCCTTGTTCTGATCCTGTACCGGCTTGAGCGCCACGGCAGCCCCCGATACCAGAATCGAACACACCAGACACAAGGCAACAGCCACCACGATGGTCTTCTGGGTACTGTCATTCGGCATGTCCAGAAACTTGCGGATCACGCTCATGCCACACCTCCTTCCCCGGTGGCAGCCTGACGCTGCCTGCGACGCTTGATGTTGGCCTGCACCACAACATGATCAATCAGGGGCGCAAAGATATTGGCAAACAGGATCGCCAGCATCATGCCTTCCGGAAAAGCCGGGTTGACAACGCGGATCAGTACCACCATCACCCCGATGAGAATGCCGAAATACCAGCGCCCGGTGTTGGTATGGGCCGCAGTCACCGGGTCGGTCGCCATGAACATCATGCCGAAGGCAAAACCGCCGAGGGAAAGGTGCCAGTACCAGGGCAGGCTGAACATGGGATTCACATCACCGGTGAGCCCGATGAGGTTGAACAGCAGTGACAGTCCCACCATACCGATCAGGACACCGGCGACAATGCGCCAGCTGGCGATACCGGTATAGAGCAGGAAGCCGCCACCGATCAGGATGGCCAGTGTGGAGGTCTCGCCGATGGAGCCGGGGATAAACCCGAGGAAGCTGTCCCACCAGCTGACATTGCCGGCCAGAATACCGGCCACACCGGCAGAAGCCGCATTGGCCAGCGGAGTCGCACCGGTAAAGCCGTCAGCAGCCACCCAGACGGCGTCACCGGACATGTAGGCCGGATAGGCAAAAAACAGGAACGCCCGCCCGACCAGCGCCGGATTGACAAAATTCTTGCCCGTACCCCCAAAGACTTCCTTGCCCAGCACCACACCGAACAGGATGCCCATTGCCACCATCCACAACGGGGTGCCGGGTGGCAAAGTCAGGGTATAAAGGATGGAGGTGACGAAAAAGCCTTCATTGACTTCATGCCCGCGCACCATGGCAAAAATCACTTCGGCAATGCCGCCGACAATGAACGTGGTCATGTAGATGGGCAGAAAATAAAGCAGGCCATGAATGAAGTTGTCAAAAAAGCTGTCCGGGTTGAAACCAAACAGTCCGGCAATCGCACCCCGCCAGCCTTCCACCGACTCCAGCCCCATGGACTGGATCGCCATATTGGCCTGATAACCGGTGTTCCAGCAAGCCATGAACATGACCGGAAAAGTTGCCAGCCACACATAGCCCATAACACGCTTGAGATCGAGGGCATCACGCACATGCGGATTGCCGGCAGTCTTGTTGGGCGGACTGTAAAGCAGCGTATCCACCATCTCGAACAGACTGTAAAAACGTTCGTACTTGCCGCCATGGGTAAAGTTGGGTTCGACGGCATCCAGCCACTGCCGTAAAATTTTAGTCATCCTTATTCCCCCTTTTCGATCATGCGCAGGCAGTCGCGCAGGGCAGAACCATATTCATACTTGCCGTGGCAGACGAAGGTGCACAGCGACAGATCCTCCTCATCCAGCTCCAGCGCGCCCAGCTCCTGGGCCAGCGTGGTATCACGGGTCAGCAATGCCCGCAGCAACTGGGTCGGCAGAATGTCCAGCGGCATGATGCGCTCGAAATTGCCAAGGGGTACCATGGCACGCGGGCTGCCGTTCTGGGTGGTGGTGAAGGCAAAGCGGGTGGACTTGTCGGCAACATCCCGATTGAAAAATACGCGCAGCAGCGAAAACTCTTTCAGGAACGGGTTGAGCCAGTGCAGGAAAATTCTGGGTTCCTCCTCCGACAGCACGGAGACCTGCAGGTTATAACGCCCCAGATAGGCACTCCAGCCGGCAGAGCGGTGACCGGCCAGAATCGAGCCGGAAATCACGCGCACGGCACCACCGTCCAGTTCACCCTCAACCATTTCATCCGTACTGGCACCCAGCCGGGTACGAATCAGGCGCGGATGCTTCACTGACGGGCCGGCCAGTGCTATCACACGTTCGAGCTGCAGTTTGCCGGTGGTGAACAGGGAGCCGATGGCGGCCACATCCTGATAGTTCAGGTACCAGACCGACCTGGCCTCCGACACCGGATCAATAAAATGGATATGGGTACCCGGCAGACCTGCCGGATGGGGGCCGTCGAAGTCGTGGTAACTGACGCCGGGTGCCTCACTGCGCGGAATGTCGGCTCCGCTGCGGTAGCAGACGTGCACTGCCGGGGCCAGCCGTGACAGGATGGTCAATCCATGGAGAAAACGCTCTCTCATGCCCGGTTCCTGCTGCAGTACGGCAGCCGGATCAGCCGCCAGCGGGCGGGTATCCATGGCACCGACAAAGATGGAGGATGGCACGGCATCAGCCGCCGGCGGCTTGCCGTAAGGGCGGTTGCGGAAGGCGATCCACTGACCGGATTCCAGCAGCTTGGTGCGCACGGTATCCGCATCCAGTGCCGCAAGATCGGCAGCGGCATGGGCCCCGAAATCCAGCGACTCCTCCTGCCCGTCCAGCCGAATGACGACAGAGTTCAATACCCGGCGCGCACCGCGGTTGATTGCGATAACCGTACCGGCACCGGGTGCCGTAAAATTGATGCCGGTATTTTTCCGGTCAGAAAACAGCACCTGCCCGATTTTGACATGATCCCCCTCCTGTACCTGCATGGCAGGCCGGAGATCATGAAAATCCCGTCCAAGGACAGCTACCCGTGAAGGGCGCGGATGCGCACTGACCTCCTGCTCCGGGACACCGGAAACAGGCAAGTCCAGACCTTTGGTGATTTTCATACTATGACAGTTTAAAAAGACAAAAACTTAACGCAGGGGCTTTCTCCATCCCTCAGGGAAAACAGGCTCACCAACACTGCTTTCCGTGAGAGACCCGCTGCCCGCACCCAAACCGGGCAACAACATACAAACCAGACTATCCCGGAGTGGATATCCGGGACAAACGCTGATCATACTACACTGCAAGCCAGCAGCCTGCAAAGCAATACGCGTAATTAAAACCGTTTTCACCGGCATCACGGGCTGCATCCTGTCACAGACGCCTGCGCCGCCACCAGAGCCAGAACCCGGCCAGCAGCAGCCCCAACGGCAGCCCCAGCAGGAAAAATACCGCCAACCCCAGCAATATCCGCTCATCCATTTCCAGCCGGGTATCCGGAGCCTGAATCAGGGGAACCTTAAGCAGGTTATCGTCATCACTGAGCCAGTTGAAGATATTGGTTGCCAACCCCAGATTGGCTCCCTGACCGATGAAACCGTTGAGCATGAAATCACTGTCCCCAAGTACCACAATCCGCTGACGCCCCCCGGCAACCGCTCCGGCACGATTGCGGCCATCATCCCCTGCCGCCGGATCCGCCAGTTTCCGGTTCAGTGCCAGTCCGACCGTCAGTGGCCCGGCCACATCCCCGTCCGCCTCATCCAGCGTGACATCCCCACCCAGCGGACCGCTTTCCAGCCAGCTGTTGGGCAGGGTTGTCAGAAATTCATCCACCTGCCACGTCATTGCCGACTGCGCCGACTCAGGGCGACGGGTCACACTGGTAGCAAAAGGAAACAGGGTCTGGGTTCCGCCCAGATTGGCCGCCAGCACCGACCCACCATACTCCACCACCGGGATCACAGCCGGATGCTTGATGCCCAGCAGGTTGTGCAGGTTTTCATTGGCATCCACCAGGGTACCGTCCCCGAGCGTGACGTCAAAAATATCACTCAGCCCCCCAAGCCCGTGCAGACCACCGGGGTCCTGCAGCCACAGCAGGTTGCCACCATCCAGCACATACTGCTCCAGCACCTGCTGCTCACCGGGCAGCAGCGTCTGCTGCGGCGAGGCCAGCATCAGAAAACGGGCATTGTCCGGCACGGACTGCGTGCGGACCAGGCTGTAGGGCAGGATGGTAAAACCACTGTGCTCCAGATGCTGCACCAGTGTCGACATGCCCTGGGAACTGGCAGCCAGCACATCCCGCTCACCATGCCCCGTGAGCACCACCACCAGCCGCTCATGGCCACGGCTCAGGCGCAGAATGGCATTGGCAATCACGGACTCTCCCACCGAACTCACCACTTCGGTACGCTCGCCCAGATGGATGGCCAGCTGCCCGTTGGCATCTGCCCCGTCCTGACGCGCCCGTACCGGGTCCAGATCGGCATCGACCATCTCCAGACGGATGTCCGGCCTGGCACGTTGATAACGGCTGATGATTTTGGCCATCTGTTCACGCAGCGGCGAATTTTCCGGAAGATAAGCCACAAACTCCAACGGATCGGTCAGCTCGGACAGCAACTGCTGACTGGCAGGGGTCAGGCTGTTACGACTGCCCCAGGTCCAGTCCTGCTGCACCCGGTAATGATAGCCCAGCCAGCCCGCCCCGATAACCAGCATGACCAGCAGGGCATGCAGAGCCAGGGTGCGCAGCATGCGGGCGCGATAGCGGGAAACGTTCATGCCCTACCCCCTGAACCGCTCATTGCCCATGCGCAGCACGGCCAGCCCCAGAAAGAAACCGATGAAAAGCAGGTAATACACCAGATCGCTGCTATCGAACATCCCCTCCAGAAAAGACAGGAAGTGCCCGAAATGAGACAGGTAAATAAACAATGTACTGGCACTGCCCTGGGCACTGCCTGACACATACAGCACAGCCAGAAATATCAGCAGACCGATCGTGCTCACGGCAGCCACCACCGGCTGGCTGGCCAGGGCTGAAAGGTAAAGCCCTGCCGCAGCAAATGAGGCCAGCAGCAGAAACAGCCCCAGCATGCCGGACAACAGGCGCCCCCAATCCAGTGAAGTTCCCAATACCAGCGACACCGGCATCAGCGCCCACATCAGCACCGCCAGCCCCAGCAACCCCAGCAGCCCCAGGTACTTGCCCAGCACCAGCTGCAGTGCACTGACCGGTGCCGAAGTCAGTAGTGGCAGCGTATGGTTCATGCGCTCCTCGGCAAAAGTGCGCATGGTCAGGACCGGCATCACTGCCAGCATCACCAGACCGGCCCAGAGCCAGACCGCCGACACCACCAGATCGGTGATGCCCGGTGCATTTTCACGCCCGGCCATGCGCGGCATGACCTGGGTCAGGTACTCATTCAGCCCCAGCAGAAAGACCCAGGCCAGCACAAACTGCACCAGTGCCAGCACCACCCAGGCCAGCGGGGAATGAAACAGACGCCGGAACTCCATAGCGGCAATGGTCCAGATAATACTCATGCGGTTTCCGCCTGCTCCCTTGCTGCCGGGTCATCACGATAAACCAGATCAAAAAACACCTGCTCCAGTACCCCGGTATTTTCCAGACTGTCCGCCAGCAGGGTGCGCCCCTGATTAAGAATCTGTACCCGATTGCAGATGGCCTGCACTTCCTGAAAAATGTGGGTGGAAAGGATGACGCTGTACTCCTGCCCCAGCTCACGAATAAGGGTACGCAACTCACGAATCTGCAACGGGTCCAGCCCGACTGTCGGTTCATCCAGAATAATCACGGCAGGCTGATGCAGAATCGCCTGGGCAATACCGACCCGCTGCTGAAACCCTTTGGAAAGGTTGCCAATCAGGCGCTTCTGCACCGCATCCAGCCCGCAACGCGTCTGAGCCTGTGCCACTGCCGCCTTGGCTGCAGCGCCCGTCAACCCATGCAGACGGGCGCAATACCCCAGATATTCGCGTACCGACAAGTCACGGTAAACCGGCAGGCGCTCGGGCAGATAACCGATACAGGCCCGGGCAGCACGTGGTCGGGCTAACAGGTTCACCCCATTGACCCGGATGTCGCCCTGCTCCGGTGCCAGATTACCACTGAGCATCTGCAGGGTAGTGGACTTGCCGGCCCCGTTCGGCCCCAGCAGTCCCAGCACATCGCCCCGGTGCAGGTGCAAATCCAGCTCCCGGACACCGTAACCGCCACTGAACTCCCGCACCAGCCCCCTGGCTTCCAGCAATATTTCGTCTTCCATTCCGTGATGCCTGCCCTGTTACATCTTTATACTTTTTCCAGTTTGGCATCCTGCAATAGCAGGTGCTGAATTTCAAGACGCAATCCGTGTCACCTGTCATGATCTGAATCAAAATTCCGTCAATAACGCGGACAAACATTTGACATCAGCCTTGTATGCGTTAAGGTGGCATCCGGTTTTGATCGAATCAGGGGCGTAACAGGCATGATACTCGGGAGTGCTTCAGAGCGAAGGTGGTATTTGCTGACCAGCAAGCCGCACAACGATGATGTGGCTGAAGAAAATCTGCGGAACCAGAAATATGAAATCTACCGCCCTCTGGCCCAGCGCCTGCGCAAACGCCGGGGCAAGATGGTCAAAACGATCGAATCCCTGTTTCCGCGCTATATCTTCATTCATCTCGATCAGCTGAATGACAACTGGGCCCCGATTCGCTCCACCCGAGGCGTACAGAATTTTGTGCGTTTCGGGCGTGAAAACATGCCCAGCCCGGTACTGGATGTCCTGGTACACACCCTGCAGGAAAACGAACGCCTGCTGGGTGAGCGGGTTATCAACCTGGATCGCTTTCACAGCGGAGATCAGGTCATAATCACTGAAGGGCCGTTCAAGGGCCTGCTCGGGGTTTTTAAAACCTATGATGGGGAGCAGCGTGCCATTGTCATGCTGGAAATTCTGCATAAACAGACCCGACTGGGTATTTCTCCAGCCAACCTGATGGCCGCTTAAGCGACATGATTTGATAGGGAAGCCCTCAATAACTTATACTCGGCTTCTCGATAATTAGCAGTGTATTAACAGCGTCAGAAATGATTATGGCTTGCAGAAGTTTTCTATTCCTGCAGGGAATGGCAACTCCCTTTTTCAAATCACTGGGTCAGGCGATCCGGGCCAAGGGGCATACCGTACACCGGGTTCGCTTTTGTGGTGGCGACAGGCTGTTTTCCATCGGCCAGTCCGGCTGGCATTTCAGCGGAACGCCGGAGCAACTCCCCCAGTGGCTGAACGTTCGGCACCTTGAACATCGCTTCACTGACGTGGTTCTATTTGGTGATACCCGCCCGCTTCATGCCCAGGCCATCCCGATGCTCAAAAGTCTGGGAGTGCGCATTCATGTCTTTGAAGAAGGTTATCTGCGTCCAAACTGGATTACTCTTGAGCAGGGCGGAGTCAATGGCTACTCAAGCCTGATGGGGCAATCCGCCACATTCTGGGCCAATCCGCTGCTCCCGGTCATGGAGCATGCACATATTCCCGGACGCAAGACACTTGGCATACGCGGGTTTTACGACATCAGCTACCATCTGGCCAACACCCTGATGAAGCCTTGGTTCCGGCCCTACCGAAGCCATCGCCCTCACAATGCCCTGCGTGAATACCTGGGCTGGATCGGGCGCATGCCGCACGTCAAACTGCGCCTGGAACGGCAGGCCAATCGGCGGATCGAACAACTGATCACAAAGCACCAGCCTTATTACCTGTTCCCGCTGCAACTTGATTCCGATGCCCAGATTCGGGTGCATTCCGGCTTTGGCAGTATCGCCGAATCCATCCACACGGTCTTGCACTCCTTTGCCATCCATGCACCGTCAGAAAGCCTGCTGGTCATCAAGAATCACCCGCTGGACACCGGCATCCTGAAACACCATAAAACCGTATATCATCTGGCCCGGCAGCTTGGCATCCATCAGCGCGTGCTGTACCTGGAAGCCGGCAACCTGCCCAGACTGCTGATGAATACCCGTGGCACAGTGCTGGTCAACAGCACCACCGGTACCTCGGCCCTGTTCCACGGCTCCCCGACCATTGCGCTGGGCAAGGCCATTTTTGACCTGCCGGGCCTGACGTTTCAGCAGGGGCTGGACCGTTTCTGGACTGAAGGCCAAAAGCCTGACCGGGAACTGTTTCTGCGTTTCCGGCACACCCTGATCCGACAGGCCCAGATTGCCGGGGATTTTTATACCCGTACCGGTATCCGCCAAGCCGTTCAGGGCAGCCTCAAGGCCATGCAGATAGAAGCCCTACCTGTCCCACAAGCCCCAGCACCAGCGCCAGCACGGGTACTGTCGCCTCCCCTGGTGGTGGAACCCCTGGCCACAGGCCCGGCCTATGGCGGCAAGCTGCCTGCAGCAGCTAATGGTTATCTGTACAAAAAAACCTGAGCAAAATTGAATACCACCCGGACACACTGATACGGCCCCATGCCCAACCACTGCCAGCACATCGTGATTACCGGTGCCAGTAACGGTATCGGCGCTGCACTGGCGGAAAGCTATGCGGCACCCGGCAAGGTACTGGGGCTGATCGGCCGCAATCGGGAGCGGCTGGAGCAGGTAGCACACCGTTGCCGGAATCAGGGTGCTCAGGTACATCTTGGACAGTTTGATATCAGCGACCCCGCGTACCTGAACCCGTGGCTGAAGGATTTCGAACACCGCTACCCGATTGACCTCCTGATTGCCAATGCCGGGGTGACTCATTCTATCGGCCCGGACCATGCGCCTGAGCCACTGGAGGCGGTTTGTCGACTGCTGGAAATCAACCTGATGGCCACTATCCGAACAGTCGACCCGGTTCTGCATGCCATGCGCCAGCGTGGTCATGGCCAGATTGCCCTGACCAGCTCACTGGCCGCTTTTTACGGCATGCCGGTCACACCGGCTTACTGCGCCAGCAAAGCTGCCCTCAGGGCCTGGGGAGAAGCCCTGCGCGGCCAATTCGCGCCAGAGGGAATCCGGATTAATCTTATCTGCCCCGGCTTTGTCGAATCTGACATGAGCGCTCGTTTTCCCGGTGCCAAGCCCTTCATGATCAGCCCAAAGCAAGCCGCACACCGGATCCGGCGCGGCCTGGAGCGTAATCGTGCCCATATCACCTTCCCGCTCCTGCTCAGTCTGGGCATGCGCCTGTTACCGATGCTGCCCTTCCCGCTGGCCTCCTTTTTTCTGGGACTTTCGGGCTATAACCGCGCCCGGCTGCCATGACCGGTCAGCAGCTAATCCGCAATGAAAAATACGACAACAATCCATGGAAAACGCGCTGTTGCTGACCGGCCTGCTGCTGACACTGGTACTGGCACAGCTGAGCCATGGCCTGCTGCCGGCATCGCTGCGCCCCCACCAACGTCCCTACCGGGCATGGCTGCTGCAACAGCTGGGTCTTGCCTGCCTGTATGGCCTGCTGCTGTTGCTGACCCGGCGCCCCCTGCTGGCCGGACTGCTGGTACTGCTGATCCTGCTCATTGTGCTGGTGGTCAATCAGGCCAAATTTCAGGCGCTGCGTGAGCCCCTGCTGTTTTCGGACCTGTACCTGTACCTGCAGGTTTTTCGCCATCCGCGCCTGTTTCTGCCCTTCCTGAACCTGCCGCTGGTTCTGGGAGCCGGTTTTACAGGGCTGGGCCTGCTGTATGCCGCCCTGCAGCTGGAACCTCCCTATAAATACACCGACCTGACCGGATTCTGGCTGCCGGCCGGCCTGATCGCGGGTGGATGGCTGGTCTGGCGGCTGGCCCGTGACCAGCCCCTGACTTTTGATGCCAATACGGACGTGCAACGACTCGGTTTGTATGTCAGCCTGCTGGTTTATGGCATCCAGAGCCTGCTCCGCGCCAACCGCTGGACTTTGCAGACCAGGCTGGCCACTAATGATCCGGCGCGCTTTCTGAGAACCACCAACGTCGACAGACTCCCGGATATTGTCGTGGTCCAGAGCGAGTCCTTTTTCGATGCACGCCAGCTGCCCGCTGCCATCAAAGCCGAGGTTTTGGCACACTTTGATCGCATACGGGCAACATCGCTGCTGAGCGGCAAGCTCAAAACCCCCGCCTGGGGAGCCAATACCCTGCGTCCGGAATTCAGCTTTCTGTCCGGCATCAGCAATCCGGCCCTGCAACACTACCGCTTCAATCCCTATGCTTTCCTGCCCGACCAGCCCCTGAATTCACTGGTCCGCCTGCTCGGGGAACAGGGCTATGAGTGCATTGCTGTTCACCCCAACCATGCCGATTTTTTCCAGCGCAACCGGGTCTTTCCATTACTGGGCTTTGAGCAGTTCATTGATATTGCCGGCTTTGCTGATTCACAACGGCACGGCCCCTATATCAGCGATGCCGCCTGTGCCGACAAAATCCTGACACTCCTGCAGGCTCCACGCCCACAACAACGGCCACGCTTCATTTTCACCATCACCATGGAGAATCATGGCCCGCTGCATCTGGAGCCAGTGGATAGCAATACCGGCCAGTATTATCAGTCGCCACCAACTTTCCGTCATCATGACCTGAGCGTTTACCTGCGCCATCTGTCCAATGCCGACCGGATGCTCCAGCAACTGACCCGGAGCCTGTCACAACAGCACCGGGATACCCTGCTGTGCTGGTATGGTGATCATGTTCCCAGCATGCCGGCGGTTTATCAGGACTTGGGCCATCCGGACGGCGAGACTGAATTCCTGCTCTGGCACAACCATCAAAATGGTGGCAACCCACCTGCAGGGCAGCAAGGCCAACCCGTTTCACTGGAGCCGCACACCTTGGGACAACACCTGCTGCAGATGGTCGGCGATCTGGCCACAAAGCCGCACTGAAGCCCTGCTGAGCCATTTGGAAGGCGTCGGAAAGTTTCGGAAAGGTTTCCTGAAACAGGCGCATGACGGCCTTCACCAACTACCGGGCCTTACCCGCAGAAACAGGCTGATCTGCCATCCGGTCCGGGTCAGTCAGCTCCGGCTGCTGACGTACCAGCACCCCAAACTCCTTACGGAACCAGAACTTGCGCCTGCGACGGAACTGCCGCACCTGAGCAGGAGCCGGCCAAGAGTCATAGCGCCCGCCCGCCGCCTGTGGCCGGGCCTGCAGGGCATGATCCACCCGTCCCGCTGCCACCGCCTGCAATACCTCTACTGCCATCCTGGCCCCGATGTGAAACAGCTTGACATTCAGGCTCAGCAGACTGTCATGCCAGCGAATCGTCACGAGCTGCTGTCGTATAATGGCACCACTGTCGAACCGGTCCTCCACCCGGTGCAGGGTCATACCGGTATGCTGACACTGATCCAGCAGGGCATAAAAACCTGGATCAACCCCGCGATAATCCGGCAGCAGAGACGGATGCAGATTCAGGCATCCCAGAGGTGGCAGGCTCAGCAACGGCTCCTTGAGCAGTTGATTGAAATGGGCCATCAGTATCAGGTCCGGCCCGCAACCCGCCACAAAGGCCTGTCCGGCAGCATTATTCACATCCCGTGTCACCCATTGTGGAATACTGCGCCGCTTTAACTCCCGCTGCAGGTCATTCCGATACCACCAGCGCCGCAACAACCGACAGCCATCGGTGATCAGCCACAGGTAAAAGGCATAATGCCAACCGGAACGCCACAGCTGACGCAAGCTGCCCGTAAACGGATGACAGCGAGGGCTGAGCACCCGGCTGGAACAAACCACACCGACCAGTTCAACCTGTGCGGCCTTCAGCAGCGTGGCCAGTACCAGATCGGAATACAGGCTCGGGTAAGTGCAGAACACTACCCGGACACGTTGATCAGATGACTGCCCCGTTTTTTCGCCAAATACAGACAAAACAACACCCCGGCTCAGCCGAATCCGGCCAGCACGTCAGCCAGGGCTTCCACCGTCTGCTGCAGCTGACTCTCGACATGCTCGCTGCTGATGAAAAAGCGCAGCCGGGCCATGCCTTCTTCAACAGCCGGATAGAAAATGGGCTGCACATTGATCCCGCGCTCAAACAGGCGGTTGGCCACCATACCGGCCCGTGCCGATCCCCCGATAATGGCAGGCACCACCGCCAGACCGGTACTGTGCCCGGTATTGATACCATGCTCACGGCACAGCGCGATAAACCGCTGGCCATTGGCCTGCAGCTGCTCTACCCGCTGCGGCTCGGCCAGCATCAGCTGCAGCGACGCCAGCGATGCCGCTGCCAGCACCGGTGACAAACCCACGCTGTACAGAAAACCCGGCGCGGAAATACGCAGGTGATGCACCAGCGCTTTCTCCCCGGCAATATACCCCCCGCAACCGGACAAGGTCTTGCTCAGCGTGCCCATCCAGATATCAACCTCGCGCCCGGCAAGGCCGAAATGCTCGCGGATTCCCCGGCCACTCGCACCCATAACCCCCAGCGAATGGGCCTCATCCACCATCAGAAAGGCTTTGTGGCGCTTTTTCAGCGCAATAAAACGCGGCAGGTCAGGGTAATCTCCATCCATGCTGTAAATGCCTTCAATCACGATCAATACACGCTCAAAGTCCCGCCGGTGCTGTTGCAGCAACTGCTCCAGCGCCTGCCAGTCATTGTGCGGGAACGGCATGCGTCGCGCCCCGGCCAGCTGGATTCCCTGCAGAATGCTGTTATGTACCAGCGCATCATGCAGAATCAGGTCCCGATGACCAAACAGGTAGCCGATAGTCGTGACATTGGTCGCATGCCCGCTGACAAACACGACACTGTCATCCACCTCATACACCTGTGCCAGTGCCTGTTCCAGCTCCTGCTGCACCTGACGCTCACCCGAGACCAGGCGGCTGGCCGAAGCAGATGTGCCATACCGGTCCACAGCGGCCCTGGCCGCTGCATTCACCTGCGGATGGCCGCATAGCCCCAGGTAGTTGTAACTGGCAAAATTAATGTACTCGCGCCCGTCAATCCGGGTCACCGCACCGGCAACCCCATCATGAACCTTGAAAAACGGGCTGGGAATACCCAGCTGCTTCCCGCCCTCTTCCATCACCCGAATCTGCTGATACCCCGGCATCCGGTCAAAGCGGCAGAACTCATCCGGAATGTCATCTGACAAACTGCGCTTTCTGGATTCGGCCATTTCCCTGTGACCGGCATCCGCTGCCACCTGCTTCCTGCGCTGCCGCTCCAGCATTTCGCCAGCCAGTCGCTCCTTCATGCGGTCACTCAAACCAAACAACGCCTTGCCTGTCATGTCATCGCCTCATTCTGTTACCCCGGCCTGGCCATTCTCATCCCTGGCGCACAGCCGGTAATGTCACCGGCCCGGCATTGGCCGCCTCATCCACATCCACACTGGCAGCCAGTCGTGCCAGCTGCTCTTCACTGAGTGCGGTACCATGCCTGCGCGCCACGTCGGCCACGGACTGCTGCACTGACCCGGTGGCTGCTGCTTCACTGCCGGACAGCAAACCGGCACTTATTTTCTCGGCAATCCGGTGTATCGTCGCCCCTTCAGTCAAGGCCATGACAGGCAGCCGCACCCCGAAACGCTCCTCAATCGCCATGACCAGCTCCATGCCCATCAGCGAATCCATCCCCAGATCAAAGACCGACTTGTCGGCCGACAGTTTCTCCCGTGGCAGGCGCAGAATCTCACCCACCTCGGCAATCAGCAAATCCGTCACCAGGGCATGCACCTGTTCCGGAGCCAGCCCGGTAATCAGGGTCTGGATATCTTCAGCCTGATCATGCTCGTCGCCACCGCGCAGCAAGCGCCGCAGGTCAGCATATTTCGGTGATCGGGCTGCGGGCATAACCCGCTGAACCACCGACCAGTCCATATCGATCACGGCCAAGCCCGGGTGACCGCTCAGGATCAGTTTTTCCAGCACCTCCAGCGCCCGGGTCGAAGTCAGGGCCTCCCCGCCCAGACGGGCCTGCAGCGCATCCCTGACCTCACGATTGCGTGCTAGATAGCCGGTATCATCCAGTGGCCCCCAAGCTGCGAAGCTGGCTGGCAACCCCTCCTGCCGCCGCAGGCGCACCAGTGACTCCAGGGCCATATTGGCAGCCACATAATTGGCCTGTCCCGGATTGCCGATAAATGTGGTGATCGAGGAATACAATACAAAGAAATCCAGCGGCAGCCCCCGGCTCAGCTCATGCAGGTTCCACCCCCCCACCAGTTTGGGTGCCAGTACGCGCCGGAAACTGTCCGGTGTCATATTGCGCAGAATCGCGTCCTCCAGCACCATGGCGGCATGTACAATCCCCCGCATGGGTGGCAGGCTGGCCTGCACCTCGGCAAAGACCGCTGCCAGTGCAGACGGGTCAGCCACATCACAGGCAAACACCTCGACCCGTACCCCCCGGGCCCTGAGTTCATTGACCGCCTTGTGGGCTTCCAGTCGTGAGAGACCGCTGCGACTCAGCAGGACCAGCGTCTTCGCCCCCTTGTCTGCCAGCCACTGGGCGGTACGCAGCCCGAAGCCGCTCAGACCGCCAGTCACCAGATAAGTGCCCTGCGATGCCAGTGCCAGCGACTGACGCACCGGCTCGGCAAACGTGGGTCGGAGTCCGGCCCCTTTGAAGGATACAATGACCTTGCCGACCTGGCGCGACTGCTGCACATAGCGGAACGCCTCACGGATGCGGCTGGCCGGAAACACCCGGTGTGGCAGCGGACGCAACACGCCATCCGCGAACAGCTGCATCATGTCCCGGAACAGGCGTCCGGCCATATCCGGACGCTCAATCAGCAACTGATCGGCATCAATACCGAAATAGGAAATATTATTGCGGAACGGGCGCAAACCAATCCGGCTGTTTTCATAGAAGTCACGTTTACCCAGCTCCAGAAAACGCCCGAATGGCCGCAGAATATCGAGGTTTTTGTTGATGGCCTCACCGGAAATGGAATTCAGTACCACATCCACCCCCTCACCCGCCGTGATGTGCAGAATATCCTCGGCGAAGTGCAGACTGCGTGAATCCAGCACATGATCCGCCCCCATCAGGCGTACAAAATCACGCTTTTCATCCGTGCCGGCAGTGGCAAAAATCTCCGCGCCGACATAACGGGCAAACTGGATTGCCGCCAGCCCGACCCCACCAGAGGCCCCGTGGATCAGAATACGCTCGCCAGGCTGCAGTTGTGCCAGCTGCTGCAGGGCATAATAAACGGTAAAGAAGGTGGTCGGAACGGTCGCCGCCTCTTCATCGGTCCACGCCACCGGGCGGTGTGCAACCGCTGTGGTGCGGGTAATCACCCGGGTACTGAAACAGGCAGGGGCAAAACCGATCACGGCATCACCGGGCTGGAAATCCCTTACCGCTGCTCCCACACGCATGACCGCGCCGGATAGCTCCATCCCCAGCGCAGCCCCGGCAAAACCGTTTTCCACCGCCTCATCAGACAGCAATCCCATGGCATACATGACATCGCGGAAATTCAGTCCCGCCGCCAGCGGCAGTATCTCTACCTCGTCAGGCTGCAGGTCCTGCCCCGGCAGGGCACGCCAGTACAGGTTTTTCAAAGGCCCCGGTGCCGTGAAGTCCAGTGTTACCTGCGGTCTTTCATCGTCGGGGGTCTGTGTCAGCCCACCCACCCGACGCATGCGCAGAACCTGACGCCGCTGCACGCCCAACAGTACCTCGGTTTCCCCATCCCCATGGCAGAACTCCTGCCACAGCAGCTGTGCCGCCTGTGCTTCACTCAAGGCCGGCTGCAGGTCAAGCAGGTGACAATCCAGGTCCGGGTGCTCATTCATCAGCACCCGGCCCAGCCCCCATAACGGTGCCTGACTCAGTTCAACCGCCCCCCCATCCAGGCCGGTTGCACCCAGCGTCACCAGCCACAGGCGTGGCGAAATCCCGAGCCGGTCAAGCTGCTGCACCAGTGCCAGAGTCAGGGTCGGGCCATTCTCCTGCAAATGCTGCAGGGTCCCGGTCCGAGTTTCCACCCCCGGCTCGGGCAGACCACTCAACTGCACTATCTCGGCAAACCGCTCCAGCCTCAGCCCCTCCAGACCAAAGGCCAGTTCACAGGCCATATCCCGAGCCTGCAGGGCTGCCTGCAACCGTTCGGCCAGCCGCCGGGAATACCCGCTGCCATCGGCCAGTATCAGCCAGCCTTGTGTCTGGCGAACCTCAGTTGACACGGCACCATCCGGTGCGGCATCAGGTCCGGCACTCACCACACTGCCCTGCTCCAGCATTGCGGGCACGACAGTATCCGCCAGAGCCAGCGTCAGAAAGGCACTGCCATGGAAGGTATCCTGAGGCTCAAATACATGCTCAACCGCAGTAAAGCCAGACTGTGCCAGTTGGCTGCGCCACTCATCCGGACTGAACAGCCGTGACACCCACGCCTTGCCTGTCGCTTCATCGTCTGCATTTTCCAGCGCCACCCACCACTGCGGCCTCAGCCCCTGGGTCAGATCAAACAGACGGCTGTCGGCAGCATTGGCCATAGCCAGCAGACCCTGAGGCTTAAGCAGGTGTTTCAGGCGCATCAGGCCGGATACCGCGTCATTCCAGACCTGCAGGGCATCACCGGACAACAGCACATCAAATGGCTGCTCCCGCAAGGCTTCGTAACCTTCACCCCGGAAGTCCGCCTCCAGCAGTGCCGTGCTGAAACAGGCATACTCGTCAAACTCGGCCTGCAAAGCCTCCAGCAGCTCGGGCTGTGCACTGGCAAAAACATAATCACAATACGCCGTCGGCAAGACCGGCAGCAGGGCATGGGTCAGGGTACCATCCCCCCCCAATTCCAGAATGCGCAGACGCCGGTTATCCGGCCAGTCCTGCACCAGCTGCACCAGCACCTCCGCCAGCCCCAGATTGACCGCCCGGAAGGTTGGTGCAGAATCCTGCCAGTGCTCGTGGGTGCTGCTTTTGGCAGGCTCCAGCAGGGCATCACATTCCAGCTCGCCGGACAGAACCTGCAACAGGTGTTCACCACAGCGTCCCAGCAATACCAACTCCGGCAGATAAGCCGGAGCTCCCCCCAGAATCGCAAGCCAGACATCACGAGCGGCAGGCTGGTCAGCATCGGTGGCCAGCGACCACAGGCCTCCGTGCTGTTGCGCCAGCCCATCCTCTGCCAGCAGTCGAAACAGGCGCTCAACCAGAGGCCGGTATTCTGCTGCAATCCCGTGCTGTTGCATCAGGGCCACCGGATCAATGGCATGGCAACGCTCACCGCACAGAGCCTGTATCGCCTGCCAGGCATAACAGGCAGCCAGCACATCAAAAAGCGGCACGACCTGCGTATTGTGACGGGCACGCTGCAGCAGGTCTTCACGCTGCTGTAGCACGGTCTGCACCGCCTGTGCCAGCAGGTCAACCGGCATTTCCGGTGCCGGGGTCCCCGGCAGCAGCAAAGGCTGCAGGCGAGGCACAAATTCATACAGCCCCGGCAGTGCGTGCTGCTGGCGTGCAAACCGCACGCCCTTGAAACGGGTGGCCTCCAGCTCGGCCACCAGCTGTCCGTCCCCATCCAGCACCAGGAAGTCCGCTACGACCGAACGGGGCCCCTGATGACGCAGGCGGGCCTGAATACGGGCAATGCCGCCATGGGGACGAAACAGATTCAACTTGCCGATGCGTACCGGAATCATGGCCGCCAGCTGTCCGGCCCGGATTGAAGTCCGAAAAATATCGACCAGCAGCTGGAACCCGGCATCCAACAGGGCCGGATGCAGCAGGTATTGCCCGGCATCAGCCTGCAGACTGGCCGGACAGGTAATATCCGCCAGCACCTGATCAGCCGGGTCGGCCCAGACCCGTTGCACCCCCCGGAAACCATCGCGGTACCCCAGCCCCACGGATGCAGCCAGCCGGTAATGCTCCTCACCCTCCAGAACTTCCCGAGCCTGAGCCATCAGTTCAGCGGTATCCGGCAGTCTCACATCCGCACGGTCCTTCCACACCTGGCCGGTGATACGCCCGACCACATGCTCGGTCCAGGCATCTTCACTCAGGCGTACCCGACTGACAATGCGGAAACGGCCATCCGCCGGTTCCAGCAGAAAGCGCAGGGTTCGGGTCTGTCCCTCATCCAGCATGACAGGTGCCCGAATCTCGAAATGCTCCAGCACATGGGTATCGGTTCCATGCCAGAGGGCTGATGCCGCCAGCGCCATCTCCACATAAGCCGCCGCCGGAAAGACTACTGCACCGTCCACCACATGCCCGGCCAGCCAAGGCAGTGTCGCCGTATCCAGCGTGTTTTCCCAGGCAGCTTCGGCATCATGCAGCGGATAACCCAGCAAGGGGTGCACACGCCGCCGGTTGACCAGATCGTAGCCTTCGCTGGTCAGCGGGTACCAGTGGCGCTCCTTCTGCCAGGGATAATGAGGGAGGGCAACATAACGCCCCGGCTGCGGGAAATGTACCGACCAGTCGGACGAGACGCCCTGCAACAACAGCCCGAACCCGGCCCGCTGCAAACAGTCCGGTGTTTCCCCGCCACGCTTGTCCAGTCCCGTGACCTGACCGCTGACATCACGGGCCTGCAAACACGCCTGTACATAACTGCGCAGAATGGGATGCGGCCCGACCTCCAGAAAAACCCGGAAGTCCGCCCCGATCAGGTAATCCAGTGCGGCATGAAACGCCACCGGCTCACGGATATTATCCCACCAGTAATCAGCGCCCAGACGGCTGGCAGCCGTCTCACGGCCATAAACCGTAGACACAAAAGTGATGCCGCGCTCCTGTGCCTGCGGCTCCAGGGTCCGCAACGCGTCCAGCAGCCCCTGTTTAACGGGGTCCATCCGGTGACTGTGGAAGGCATAATCCAGGTCCAGAATACGGAAAAAGCGGCCCTGGGCCTTGAGTGCGACGCCCAGCGTCTCCAGATCAGCCAGCGGTGCGGATACCGTCACGGCATCGGGACTGTTGTAACCGGCAATTTCCACCACCGACGCCAGCCCAAGCTCAGCCAGCAGCTGGCGCACGGCATCACGCCCCAGACCGACAGCGGCCATCCGCCCCTGCCCCCGGGTCTGCCCCTGAGCCTTGCTGCGCTCATGAATAACCCAGGCTGCCTGCTCCAGTGACAGGGCCCCACTGGCCCAGGCTGCTGCCACCTCACCCACACTGTGACCGGTCACGGCCTGATACCGTACCCCGAGTGACTCCAGCACCCGTACTGCCCCGACCTGGAAGGCAAACAACAGCGGCTGGGCAATTTCGGTCTGCTCCAGGCAGGACTCAGCCGCCGGGCGCTGAAACTCCGCCAATAGCGAAACCGGTGACCAACGCGACAGTAGCTGATCCACCGCCTGCACCGCCGTCCGGAACACCTCACTGTGTGCCAGCAGCACCTGGCCCATGCCCTGCCATTGTGAGCCATTGCCGGAAAAAACCAGCACCAGTTTCGCACCCTGTTCCCGTTTTTCCGCCTGATAAAGACGGGCAGCATCAACCTTGGGCAACGGGTCCCCGGCAGCAAAGGCACGCAGGGTTTCGGCAATGGCGGGCACGGACTCTGCCTGCACTGCCAGCGCATGGGACAAGTGCTGGCGGTGATGCCGTGCACTCCAGGCCAGATCGTAATAGCCCTGTGGTTCGGTCACCGTTTCCAGCCGCCGGGCATAGCGCAGGGCCATGTCCCGCAGTGCTTCATCGCCCCGTGCCGACAGCAACAGGGGTGGCAATGGCAGCACATCAGCGTGCAGCACGGTTTTTTCGGCCTGAGTCACGCCCCATGCCCCAGGTTGTGGCATCAGTGAACGGGTCGGACGATACTCCTCAATCAACACATGGGCATTGGCCCCGCCAAAGCCGAAAGAATTCACCCCGGCCAGACGCGGTTTTTCCATATCAGGCAGCGGTGTCAGTTGCGTGACCACCTCAAGATTGTAACCGTCAAAGTCAATGGCCGGGTTCAGGTTCTGCACATGCAGGGTGGGGGGAATGCTGGCATGGCGCAGAACCAGCATGCCCTTGAGCAGACCGGCCATCCCGGCAGCAGTCTCCATGTGACCGAGGTTGGTCTTGACCGAACCGATCGGCAGCGGCTTTCCTGCCGGGCGCATCTGCCCCAGCACCTCGCCAATGGCACGGGTTTCAATCGGATCACCGACTGCCGTTCCGGTACCGTGCGCCTCCAGATAGACCAGACGCTCCGCATCCACACCGGAGCGGTGGTAAATCGAACGCAGCAGACGGCCCTGCTGCTCATGGCCGGGAACGGTCATGCCATTGGTACGCCCGTCCGCATTGATTCCGCTGGCCACAATCACGCCATGAATCGGATCACCATCGGCTTCAGCCTGTTCCAGGGGTTTGAGAAACAGGACAGCAGCACCTTCAGAACGCACATAGCCATCACCACCGGCATCAAAAGTGCGACAACGTCCGCGTGGCGACAGCATGGATGCCTTGGAAAAGCCCACAAAGGCAAACGGGTGCAGCAGCATGTTGACCCCACCGGCAATGGCCATACCGGCATCACCATTGCGGATGGCCTGACAGGCATGGTGCAGGGCCACCAGCGATGATGAACAGGCGGTATCCACCGAGACACTGGGGCCACGAAAATCAAACAGATAGGATATGCGGTTGGAAGCGATGCTGGCCGTGCTGCCCGTCATGGTATAGGCATCCATGGAGCTGAGGTCATCAATACGGCGATAGGCATAGTCCGTGCTGGCAATCCCCACATACACGGCACAGTCCGACCCGGCCAGCTTTTCCGGCACCTGCCCGCCATTTTCCAGTGCTTCCCAGGTCAGCTCCAGCAACAAGCGTTGCTGCGGATCCATCTGCTCGGCCTCACGCGGGGAAATACCGAAAAAATCGGCATCAAAACGGTCAACATCATCCAGCACCCCGGCAGCAAATGCGTAGCTTTTTCCCGGCTGCCGACGATCCGGATGGCGATAGAAATCCACCCCGAAACGCTCCGGGCCGATTTCAGTCACGGCATCCCGCCCCTCGCTCAAGACCTGCCAGAAATCTTCCAGGGACACAATACCGCCCGGAAACCGGCATGCCACACCCACGATGGCAATCCTGTCAACATTACCTGTGGTCTTGTTATTTCTCACATTTGTCACAATCTAGATTAAGGCCAAAAAAACCAGCGCATTCTACCTGTTCAGGGGCGAAAACTGAAAACGCCCTGACAGATATGCCATGCTTGGACAAGCAGTCGCCCCACCCGGTTGATCTTGTTCTTTTTTCTGCCCCCTTGGGCAGCCAGCTGACGCACCAGGATGTTCAGCGCATGCTCGGGTGTTGTAAAAGCCCCCGTTGCCGGATTGATGTAACGCGGGTACAGAATCAGGACAGCCGCCACCAGTTCATCCAGCACCAGCCTGCGTCCGCGCCGTGCAATTGTATGCCGATCGGTTGTCAGTCCCCAGCCGGCATAGAACGGCAGGCCATAACAGTACACCTTTTTATCCCGCAGCAATGCCTCAAAGCCGACCAGTGACGTCAGCGTGTGAACTTCATCGGCCAAATCCAAGCAGTCAGCCACACTGACATCATCCAACACTATATCACAGTATTGTTGCGCCACAGCAACAGAAACTGCGCCTCGGCGATTGCCACTCACCACGTCAGGATGCGGTTTGAAGATAACAAAGGCATCGGGATGTTGTTTCCTCACCTGCTTCAGCAGACCAGTATTGGAGCAGATATCCGGACATCCCCTACGAATCGAGGCATCATCCTCAACCTGCCCCGGTACCAGAATCGTGCATCGCCCCTGTTTCGCTTTTACCACGTCTGCAGGCAATGCGACTCCGGCATTGTACTTGCTCAACCGGCTCTGCAGCAGGGCAATGCGCAGGGCACGGGCACGGGCCTGCAACACCGGGTCAAAATCGGTCCGTGCCAGCAGATATTCCAGATCACTGGGAACGGTCGGATCAAAATAAATACCCCGCTTGTCCAGTACCAGTGACAAGGGGGCAGTATAGTCCGACCCCAACCCGACTGAACGGATAAAACCATCTTCCACCCGCCAGACAGCCCCGTCAGCGGTCCTGGCCAGCTGTTGCGCCTCTGTCAGGGCACGTTCTCCCCAGACCACCAGTTGCTGCCGCCCCCGACCCGGCACACCGAACCCGCACTGCCGGGCTGCCTGTGCTTTCCAGACAAAATCCAGCCGGTTCCCCGGTGCCGACAGGAAACGACGGATGTAATTCCGTTTCCAGCGTGTAAAGCCGAAACAGAACAGCTGCCCCGGTGTCTCCCGCCGCAGCCGGTTCTGCAGGGCAAAGTAATCCACAATTGACGCTGCCGTACAGGGTTTGCCGGTATCCGGATGCAGATAATGCGAGTACAGCAGGTAAGCGGCAATAAAAATATCGGACACACTACGCCGGGCCGTGCGCCGTTGCTGCAATACCCGGACCGTTTCCACACCGGCAGCAGGACGATCGTCGGTCACGCCCCAACCGGCATAAAACGGCAGCCCGAAACAGGTCACCGGCAACCCCAGCATCAGGGCCTCAAACCCCAGCTGTGAGGTCAGGACATACACATGCTTCACCTGTGCCAGCAATACCAGCGGATTCACAGGCTCAGCCAATCGCACCACCCGCGGGTGCGCCGGAATGGACACACAACCCTGCTTGCGCCCGGCCAGCACATCCGGATGCACCTTGACCAGTACGGTAGCCTCAGGGTGCGCTGTCAATGCGGTCCGCACCACGTTCCGGTAGGCTTGCGGGTCGACCAGCCCGTACTGCAACGACATGTCACCGGCAGTCTGGTCCACCACCAGCACCCTGGGACCTGCCGGCAGGGCGGCTGGCTCCAGGCTCAGGGGGGCATTGTTATACTTGGACACCTGCTCACGCACCAGCTGTGTCATCAGCTGCTGCCCGCGGACCTGCAGTTCGGGGTCACTCAGGGAGCCTGCCGGGCAATGCCCCGTTTCCAGCAGCTGCTCCAGTGCCGACGGGCGGGTGGCATCGTAATAAATACCCAGCGGGTCGCACACCAGCGAACAGGAGCGATCCCCCAACACACCCTGCCCCAGCGAATGAATAAAGCCATCCTCCAACCGCCACAGTGGCAGCCCGAGCCGTTGCGCCAGCACTTCAGCCTTGCGGGCACTGGGTTTGCGCCCCCAGGCAATGACGGCATGATCAGTCACCGGCATGCCGGGGCGATAGTAATGCACCGGACATCCCAGAAACCGTGCCAGCCCTGGATGACGGGACAGCTTGCGCGAGGTGCTCAGGACACCGGCAATCCCGCTACCGACCTCAGTCATGCAATGACACCAGCCCCTGAGTACGCCACTGCAGCAACAGGGCATGCTCTCCTTGCCAGTTGTGGCGGGCAGCGGCCCGGTGTCCGGAACGGGCCAGATGATAACCCGCAGTCGCCGCATCCGGCGGCAGCAGCGCACCAAAACCGGCAGCACTGATCCCCTGCCAGCTGCCCAGCCACTGCCGCAGCCAGGCCAGCACCAGCACACCGGCACTGGGCGGTGCTTTCAGGCGCCGCACCAGGCTTCGCCAGACCGGGAGCGGTACCGTCAGCAAGGGCCGCTCCGTACAAAGCGGCAGCACGGTCTGCCAGTCCTGACGCATGGCCAGCACGGCCGGCCCGGACAGCAGCAGCCAGTCCGCAGCCACGGCACACGATTCACTCCCGCCAGTCAGCACCTGTGCCTGCAGCTTCACCCCGACATCCGACACCGTTACCTCCCCCCCCTGAAAACAGTTGAAGCGCAAGACCCAGCTATGGGCATCAATACGCGCCCCCAAGCCCTGCCCGCGCAAACCACCGGCATTACCCAGCACACAGATGCCCTGTTGCTGGCTGGCCTGCTGCAGGGCCTGCCGCAATGCCTGTTGCCAGCGTGGCTGCTGCGGGACCAGCCGGGCCAGTAATTGCTGTGTCACCGTCAGCTGCATCACGCCACCGGCCTGCAAGCCCTGCAGCAATACCGGATTCTGCAGCAGCGCCCGCTGTCCGTCAGCATGGTCCGGCCTTTGTGCCAACAACCGGGCCAGCCGGGCCGGGTCGCCGCCACCTTCCAGCCACAAGGTGCAACCTTGCCAGAACGGCTTCCCCGAGAGCGCCGGCAGCGTCTGCCACAGGGTCTGCCGCAGCCGCAACGGCAGGGCATAACCCAGATCACGCCGGAAGCGCAGCCAGGCCAGCAGGTCCAGCGGCGTCCCCCTGTTGTGCCAGAGCCGGTCATAAAGTCCGAGGGTGCGGTGATCATAACAGCCACGCTGACGCCGATAGCGCGCCAGCCAGCGCAGTGGATACCTGAGCAGGTTCATCAGGGTCTCCCGATATCCCGCACGGCATCCGGGCGACTGTAGTGATTGTCCTGCAGCAAGGTGCCCCGTACCGGCTCCCGGCGGCGGTTGCGGCTGTCGGAACCGATGACCACATCATGGCCCTGGACGGCGACAAAGCGGTTGTTGGCAATGCGGGTCCGGTCGTCCATTACCCGAATGCCGTCACCCACCTGACGAAAGGTGTTGTCGAGAATGCGGTTGTCACGGGCATAGTCGCGGTAATAACGGGCGTTTCCCTGTTGCAGGTAGAGTGGATCACCACAGCGGAACCCGGACAGGTTGCGGTCCGCACGTTCACCGACCCAGATGGCGACAGTCTCGTTTTCAAACACATTGCCCTGGATCAGGTTATGATCGGCACCGGTGGTACGAGGAAAAGAATCCGGGTCGGTTGCGGCCTTTTCCCAGCAGTTCTTGTACAGGTAGATACCTCCATCGGCATTGGCTTCGAAACGGCTGCGCCGGATCACATGCGAGCCGGAGGCATCAATGGCAATGCCCTCACGGCGCGACAGGGCCGACCGGCGCGCCTCACGAACCCGTCGCCGGCTGTCGTAGGCGGAAAAGCCGTTACCGGCAAACTCCGAGCTTTCCACCACCACCTGCCGGGTATCCGCATCCAGATACAGCCCCGGCCCGCCAGCCCCGGCAATCAGCACCTGCTGCAGGGTGACTGCCGTGACGAAGGGGTAGATATAAATACCGGAACCATGGGTATTGACAATGCGGGTGTTGAGCACCCGAATCCGGGTGGGTGCCTTTGCCTGCAACGCCTGTCGACCTACCCTGCCGGCACGCAGCTGCTGTCGGGTTGCCGCCGAGAGCTTGAGACCGATATTGATACCCTGCTGGTAGTTGATGATCTGGCAGTTACGCAGCGTAATATCCTGCAGCGGGCGACGCCCCTCCTCGCCATTGCGGATGACAAACGCATTGCCGGCCGGCACGGCACCGGCGGAATATGCCTGCCCCAGCGCATTGCGCCGGCGTCCGGGCAGACCGTTGAATACCGCCTGATTGCAGTCGAACACAATCGGCTCTGCCGAGCGACGCAAGGCAATCGTCACCTGCTGAAAGACACAACCGGGCGGCAAAACCATGGACCGGCTCACCGGGATGACCTGCCCCGGTTTCCAGGCCGGGCAGGCCGGACTGGACACTGCAGGCCACCGGATGCGCGGGCCATAATCCACATCCTCATACAAGACCCCATCCAGCATCGACCACTGGAAAGCCGACACTGCCCCTGACACTGATACCGCCAGCACCAGCAACCCGGCACACAGCCAGCGCGTCAAACCTTTTCCTGTACCCATTGCAACCATTCACCTGCCAGTAAACGTACATCCACCATGGGCCGGATGGTCGTCCGGATGGTGTCACTCAGCGCATGATAACACGCCGGCTCCAGCAGTTCCGACAGCTGGTGATACAGGTCGCCGGCATCCTGCACCGGCAGCGCCCCACTTCCCGTAAAGCGAGCTGCATCCGGAATCGGGCTGCAGAGCGTGGGAATCCCCCACCAGCCGGCCTCAATAACCTTGAGGGCTGACTTGCAACGGGTAAAGGGAGTGGCCTCCAGTGGCGCAAGATTGACCCAGGCATCCTGAAAACACGCATGAAACCGTGCAAACGGCAGCTTGTCACGCACACTCAGCTGCCCGGCCACGCCCGGCAGGCTGAAAGTCAGCGGCCCGGTCACGGCCAGACGCACTGCCGGATGGTCGGTCAGAAATGCCTGCAACCCTTCGGCAAAGCAGTGAAAGTCACGGTCATGACTGCGCGTTCCCGGCAGGTAGGTAATCAGCGGACGCGACAACCGTGCCGTTACACCCTGCCCCTCTGCTGCCAGCGCATGCCAGCGCCAGTGCACGGCGTTGGGCATGACATGAACAGCGACCGATGGCAACAGCGCCAGTACATGCTCATGCAGGGGTACGGTGGATACGGTGACCCGTTTAAACAAAGCCAGCGCACGGTGGTTCAGGCGGTACTGCTGCCGGGTTTTTTCAAGCGACAGCTGGCTGTTGCGCACACCGGGACTGAATTCCGCCAGCGACACATCAAACACCAGGTCATCAAAATCAGCCACCACCGGCACCTCGCGCCACTGCAGCCAACGCACCAATGCCTGCAGACGCAAGCTCCAGCGTGGCCGGTGAAACACCACCACATCAGGACGCTCCAGCGGATTGAAACGGCGGTAATGGCTGAACTGTACCCGATGTCCCAGCAGTTCCAGTGCCAAACCGGGGTTTTCACAGCGGTAGATCCAGGATGGATCACGCCGGAACAGGTCGGGGTTACGGTTGCAGGCGAGGAAGACAAAATGCACAACTAACACTCATCACACTGGAGCCGTCATCATGACGGACTGGGCATCGAAAGCTTCAAGCCGGGCAAACGGCATTTCAGTCAAGATATTCTGCCAAAACCCGCCGGAGATAACCGGAATAGCTGGCAGAATCCAACTGTGCCACAGGCTCCAGCTCCCAATCTGTATACCCCTGGGTTTCCATCAGATCTCCACACTCCCGCCGGAACAGATCGACATCTTCCTGCTTGAAAAGTGCTTTCCAGTTGTTGAAACTGGCGGAGCGCATGGTGCGATCGAGATTTCCAAGGCTGCTCGGGATACTGAGTGACATGCCAAGAAACTGCTCCAGCTCACCCAGTCTGCCGGAAACGAAGTCCTCATAGCGCAACTGATGTGCATGCGCAGGCAAGTCATTGCAGAAAGCCCAGTACCCTCGTTTTTCCCGCCCCTTGACCTTTATTTTACTGTGAAATGTCTGGTTCAGCTGATTGAGCATGGAAACAAAAGAGTGGTTCTGCGGATTCGTCTCAACACCACGAATAAACCGGACCCACTGTTCCAGCGGGCTGAAGTCTGCACCAGCCGTTTGCCTGCCAGCCCAGACGTAGGGAAAGTACATGATGCGGCTGATCCACTCGTCACGCGGATCCCGCACAATAGTAACCAAGCGGTCAAAAACCAGAGGTAACTCATTATTCACGATGGCCCGGAATAAATGGGGCTTTTTTTTCCAGTGCTCATAGATGACCTTTACCACCCGACTGGTACCATCAATCCGGCTTTCACTGAGGAAAATCTCAAGATTCTTGGGCTCCATGTGGAACTCGGCCCCAGCAATCGCATGGTGGATGGTTTTTGAAATAATGGTGGTACCGGTCTTGGCCGGACCTATAACTAGAATATTCAAAGGCAATACCTGACTGGAACGACAAAAACTTGTGGATGGAAAACCTCCCCGCACCGGGTCGGTAAGCATGGTAGCAGGGATCATGAGCCAGCTCACGCCCGAACAAGGCAAATCTTCAGCACAACAACCCGCAGTAACCCGCTACCCCCAAATGGGCTTCAGCAAGACGCTGGCAAATGGTGCCAGACATCAAACAACAGTTACCTGAACGGGTGAATCAGAAGCAGGTGGTTGACGGCCCTCTTTCAGCCACCACCGGGTCGAATCGTCATCGGGCCGCTTAACACCTGTCCGGTATCAAACACCCGGCATTCAACCCGCTCATCCGGCTCCAGCGGCGTATCAAAGGCATGATCAAAACCGATAAAGCCATTGCGGGCCACATTGTATTCACGCAACCCCGGACGATACCGGGTAGCCGCCACTTCGGCTACCTGAGTGCCATTTCGATAAACAGCAACCCGAACGGCATCATCCCCCTGTTCGGGCTGAGCATATCCGGTCACAGACGCCGGGCGCAGCTGTTTTACCTGCCCGTAAGTCCAGGGCATGCCCTGTGCCAGCAGCGCCAGACGTTGTGCCAGCAAGGCCTGCCCCTGACGGTACAGGCTGATATCCTTCCCGTTCAGGCGTCGAATCAGCGCCAGCACCGACGCATCCGGTGTTTCACGTTCCCTGCTGTCGCCTTCCCCATTTACGTTAAGCCCCATCTCCTGCAGTGCCAACCCCTGTGTATGGGCCAACAGCGTCAATGATTCGGCATACTGCTCCTGAATACCTGCCAGCCCTACCAGAGGCAGGGGGTATTTACCCAGAAACTGACTTTGCCGATTGATATGGCGCGGCTCCTGACAAAACGCCTCAAGCGTTCCGGTATAGCCGTTCACCCGACAGAACTGGGAATAGTTGGAAAGTACCCGCTGCACCGGGTCACGCAGAAATAACAGGATATTACGGGCCTCAAAGAATGCAGCATATTTCTTCACCGGCACATGGCCCGTGATACAGAAGCGTCGACCATCAGCCGCCAGTACACTGAACAGGCCATAGTGATCCTGACGGGCAAAGACATATTCGCGCACACACTCGCTGGTTTCCGGTACGGAAGCGCCATAATCACAGATAACGGCCTCCTGCCCCAGCGCCCCGGCCAGTGCTACCCTGAAACTGGTACCTGCCGTTTTGGGAATATGGACAAAAAACAGGGAGTCTTTGAAAATCAATATTCCAGCCTCGCACCATTAATGATTTGCTGCAGCCACCCGCTACAAAAACTCGCGGATGGCAAAGTCCTCTCCACGCCGGGTCAGGCAGGGATGGTAACAGGGATCATGATCCAGCTCATCCCCCCAGACCCGGCGCATGTAGGCCACCTCACGCTCAAAACGGGCCTTTTTCTCCGGCGTATCATCTTCCCCCCGACTGATGGACTCATGATGATAAAGCTCGGCATAAGGGGTCCACAGATTACGATAACCGGCAGCCCGTACCCGCAGACAGAAATCCACATCATTATAAGCCACGGTCAGGTATCGTTCCTCAAGCCCGCCAACCTGTTCATACACTGCACGCCGCACCAGCAGGCAGGCAGCGGTAACGGCAGCATAGTTCTGCACCAGTTTCAACCGTCCCTGATACCCGTCAGCATCACGCGCCAGAAAACGGTGGGCATGCCCGGCCACATGTCCCAACCCGAGGATGACGCCCGCATGCTGTATCTGACCATTGCTGTAGTACAGCTTTGCTCCCACGCAACCAATCTCGGGGCGCAAGGCATGACTGACCATCTCGGTCAGCCAGTCCGGGCTGATCACCTCCACGTCATTGTTGATCAGGCCGATCAGGCTGCCCCGTGCCCGTGCAACACCATGATTATTGATGGCGGAGTAATTGAAAGGCCGGTCATAGGGAATCACCCGGACACGTACATCAGCCACTATCTGTTCAAGCCAGGCCAGCGTCGCAGGCTCGCAGCTCTGGTTATCCAGAATCAGGATTTCATAATGCCGGTAAGTGGTATGAGCCAGAATACTTTCCACACAGGGACGCAGCACTTCCAACCCGTCACGGGTGGGCACCAGCAGGCTGACCAACGGGGCCGGCTCGGGTACCGGAAACCGCACCCGCAGGCTATCCGGCAACAGGCCGGGCTCCAGCGTCACCCCGGCCGGCAGACCAGCTGCCAATACTGCCGCACGCTCAGCATCAAAACGGCTGTCTGACCCAGGTTCCCTGTCTGAGACCAGCCGGTGTGCCAGCACCAGCGGTATCCGCCGGACCTGATGCGGCTGCAACCCCGGCAGCAGCGTATTTAAGGCCATACGCTCCCCGAGCGAGTCAAACAGGGCACGATGCTGTTCATACCAACTGCGCCGGTAGATACAGCAGGCGGTAATATAGTCACGGGAAAAAAACAGGTCCGGATTCCAGTCGGGCTTGAAATACGGATTGCTGCGACGACCTGTCATATCAAGATCGTCCTCATCAGGATACACCAGCACAACGTCAGAATCGGCATCCAGTACCTGTTGCAACAAGGTCTGTGCCTGCGGATGCGCACGATAGTCAGCAGCCAGATGAAGGATGGCATCGTGAGAGTGACTGTGAACCGAGCCTGGCTGTAGTACGGACCAATCTGCATCAGCCTGCCCGAACAGGCCGGTCTCGACCCGCTCCTGCCATAGCTCGTATAAATCCTGATCACGGCTTTCGCGGGCAAAACTGCGGTTATAGGCCTGATACAGAAAAGCGGCAAACGTTTCCTGTTCGGCTTCAGCCCTGCGTGCCACCACCGCCTGTTCCTGCCCCAGTCGCTTCAGCATGCGCGAAATGGCAAACCCCTGACGCAAAGGAATCACCCGCAGCCAGTCAACCGTAATGGCCTGCTGCAGGTCTGTCCCGGCAGCCGGTACGTCCATGCTTTCCAGCGCCAACTGCCAGGCAATGGCCGGCTGTGTCAGATACAGAATGCGTTTGGCCAGGCTGCCGGAGCGGAAAGGCAGGCTGCCCTGATCAGCAGACAGATTGATCCGGCCCTGATCCGGTGTCAGCAGCAGAATGGCATGCTGCACCGGCAGGTGCGCGCACCACTCCAGCATGTACCAGCCCGGACGGCAGGACAACGGCAAAACCCAGGCAGGCGCATCGTCAACCGGGCGGGGCTGCAGACGGCGGCGGCACTCCCGAAACAACAAGTGGCTGAATGGGCGGGTCAGGTGCATGACACAACGATCAGAAACCAGCCTGTAACCGTGTCTGCCAGCGCTTGAAGGATAAAACTACAAAAACAAACCATCACCACAACCGCCTTCAACAACAAGCAAACCCGATATCATCATCTGATACTAAAAGAGAGTGAGGTTGATTTCTCCGGATCAGCTTCCAGCCCGGCATCGATACGCCTCTCCACAAAAGAACGACCAGAATCATAAACATAATGATCAAAACTCTTTTCTGACAGTATACTTTTAGTAACACAGAGCAAATTAGAAAAAGTGGATCGACTTAACCCAACATAAGCATCAAAACTCAAGCAAAGCATAAAATCAAAAGCGGCATTTTTAATACTGCTCTCTTTAAAATAAAATCCGGAATCCTTATCTCTTATTACCAGATCAAAACCATACTTGGCACGGGAAAATCCCCTTAAATCTCTGATATCAATATCAAGCCCGGAAATATCACAACAGGCAAATATCCTGCTTTTGTTTTTCAGAAACTGATGATTTTTTATTTTTTCAAAAATTTCATCAAAAGTATGGTAATGCCACTCCGAACCCCAGCCTTTTTTTATTTTACGCTCAATATGCTGCTGCCAGTCAAGCTCAATCCTTAACTGTAATGCCAAAGCATTCTCATTAAAATCACCATAAAGTGAAAGATATTCATTTACCTGTCGAATAATAAAATTATTAAATTTTAATGAAACAAAAAAATCCCTGACAAAATCACTTTGCTTAGAACTTTCCTTCAGGTACTTGAGGCTATTGGCCCCTCTGGAAAAGCAGGACCTCCATAAAACAGTATCCAACACCCTTTCCTTACCATCATCCAGAATATTCCATCTTTCCAGAAAACCGGTAAAACTGGCACTATCAAATACATCATCAAATGGAATCAGGGAAGAAGATTTCATATCCTTGATACTTAAATCGACAACTTCTTTCGGCAGACTGATTTTATCTTTTTTTTGAAAAGCAAGCAGGCACAATCCCAACAAAACCAGCTTCTGGTTATTCAGCCCGGACCATGAATTTGATGATTCAAAATGTAACAAACTACCTTTTTCAGCAGACTGCATGTTTTACCCACAAATTACTCACAAAACCTCTTGGTCTCTGTAATAGCCTGATACAATAAAGTTCCGTCTATCATACCTTGCCAACATAAACGGTCCAGGCAAAGACTCCTTAATCCAAGCCATCATGCACCCACTTCAGGAACCTTCCCGCAGTTGCCATGGGTACTCTTTGCAGGACTCAATACGCGGCGGGAATCTCGGTATTCTCCTCGCTGCTACTACCGCCCTCTCCCTCGCCAAAGCTCTCCTCCGGATCATCCAAAGAGGAAAAATGGCTAGCCAGAACAAAATCCTGCATCAGGATCAGCTTGTGAATACGCCCCAACCGGTTCTGCTCAAGTGTCAATCCTATAACCGACATATTGGTCACGCCACTGTCGGAACTCTCTCTCCTTCCTGAAAAAGAGACCGTCATGACATTAATACCGGACAGTACCGGCAGACCGGCTTCACGCACACCAGCATCTGCCATGCTTCGAAGTTGACGGTAGATAACTCCTTCCCGCACAAAATAACGGACTATATGGTTGCTACCAACGGCATCCAATGCATTGGAGTCATCCAGAATGACCACAGCATCGGTATAATCGGGGGTACGCCAGTCAGCCTGACGCATATCCCGTTCCCAAAGCAGCAAAAACTTCTGCATATCCGACAGGAGTTCGGCTTCGGTAGCAACTGACCAACGACTATCTGCCAGCAAATTGAGTGCACGATAAGCGAAAATAGACAGTAGGGAAAATACCAGCAAAGCAACCAAGAGTTCCACCAGCGTAAAGCCCGACTGCTCCTCCCTCTGGCTCACATGTCGGAGTGCCGATTTCATGACATCTCCTCAATGAGACGATCCTCACAAGCACTGGCATGGCTTCTCAGAACATCCTGTACCCGCTGCAGACTGTCCTTGTCACTCAGCTGGACCATCAGTTTCTGCACTGTGTGCTGACAGGCCACGGCATCCCGTATCTCACTGGCTCGCACCACAAAAGGCTCCAAATTGTAATGACCATAGAATATCAGACGTTTGTCACGTGTTGCCAGCCCGCCATCATTGACTGCCAGGGAGTTATTGACATCATCCAGCAAGCAAACAGCCGGTATCCCGAAATTCCATGCATTCACACAAACATGGTAGGTATCTGAAACGATAAAATCAAAAACGGGTAATGCAGACAATGCCCTGACCGGCTCCTGTACAGACGGGATGGACGACATATCCGGAAAAAATTCGAGCAGTTCATGCTGTCGATCCAGAAAGAAAGGTTGACTTCCCCAGTTCAACCAGCAAGGACGGGCACCTGATGCCACCATCAAGGCTTCAAGCAGACAAGCCACCTTTGCAGCAGCCACGTGACTGCGTCCCAGAAAAACCCCGATTCGACCTGAACGGGGAGTGCTTTCCGGTCCGGTACGGTCCTCATCCGCTAGCGACAGTGCGGCCCGATCCAGCAACAGGGCACAATCGGTCCCCTGCATCACCTGATAGTTTCCGGTTAAATACTGTATGGCAGCACTGGAAAAGGGCTCTCGCATCCAGACAGCCTTTGCCCGTTTCAGCAAGCTCGTCAGGTCATGCCGGTAATCTGTATCCGAGTAGTCACACCAATCATTAAACAGCAGGGTTCCACCGTACAGCATAACTGCAGGTGTCTTATTGTCATATGCGTCCAGCCGGTACAGAAAATGCCGCATAAGGTGGCTGGCCTGCTCCCGGCTCAAATCCGGCTCACGCTGTATCAACCATTTTACCATCGCCTGCCGGTAAGCCCGGCCATGCAGAAAATCCCCCCAATAGAGAATGAGGTCACACTTGCTCTCCCAGGCAGCAAATGCCTGACGCCCCTCATAGGCAAAAGGCGTATTACCAAAGTGGCCGGGTGACGAGTACAGTGTAAAAAAACGGACACGGGCATGGGAAAAATGCCGATGAAAAAAATACCAAGCTGCCAAATCGACACTGTACATGCCGGTATTGCAACCAAATGTTTGTGGGGCACAAATAACCGCAATATTCATCTTGTCTGCCAGTAATGCTGTTTCCAAGGGTTCCTGACATTAAAAGCACGGGAACCTGCGACTGGCAGGCACTCCAGTAACTGTTTTGCGGGAAAATGCAGGGCTGCCTTTGGAATACTCAGCCTGTTTCGGTGCCACCCCTGTTCCACTTCAGAGACAGCAAATGGACGGGCGGCATATTTTTGGTAAGCGTGACCCTGATCTGTAAACAGGTAGTGGCGCAGATAACCGGCTTGAGGAAACAAGCGCACATCACCTTTCAGCACATGCCCCCCAGTTTCCAGGGCAGAAAGGTTTGCTGCGGGCTTCCAGGCTCGCATCAGACGAGGTGACCAGGGAGAAAAAAAATAATAATAGCGACTATCGTAGAAGGTTTCATATTTTTCCACATGCGGAATAAAAACAAATTCATCAAAGTTCAGAACATTACAGTTTTCTTTTTCTGCTGCCTCAAACCACTCAATCAGTGTGGCAAAGCCGGTGGGTGGCTCCAGGCACTCATCAATATCCTGATGTACTACCCAGTCCGGATTCAGCTTTTCTATCAGCTTCTGTTTCAAGCCTAACTGCTCACGAAGGGAAAAGTACCCTTGGTAAGGAACGTACTGCACATGGAAGACCCCCCGCCCTTCCCACTCCAGACAAAGTGCCCGGGTCCTGTCGGTCGAATCATGGTCCAGCACCGCCACATCCAACCCCTGCCGTACCAAGTGCGCCAGGCAATGCCCGACATACGGACCACCATTACGCACCATGATTATGGCAACGGCCCGCACCGGTTTACTGTCCTGCGGGCATTGCTGCACCCGGGGCAGCAGGTAAGTCCCCGTCATCAGCCTCCGCAGCAGGGGCAGAGGGCTGCTCCAACTGTTTCAGGGCAGGATCACGGGCCTTGTAGACCTCGGCGATGACCTGTTGGGCCAGTTCATCATTAATGGCCAGGTTCCGGGGGGCTTGCAGTGCCTCGGTCAGCTCCCTGCCCTGCTCAGCCCACAACTGTTCCTTGATGGTGGCCATGATATCATTCCTGACCTCATCAAATGTCTGCTGCCGGTTGGGGACATAATCCATCAGACGCAAAATATGATAACCATGGGGTCCTTCAATAACCCCGGTGATTTCGCCGCGTTGCAGCAACTCAAACGCAGCGTTGGCAACCGGGTCTTTTATTTCCCGTGTCGGCTGCAGCAGCCAGCGTGAATCGAAGCCACCCAGCTGGGCATTGACATCTTCGGAATACTGTTTGGCCAGCTCGGCAAACAGGTCTTTTTCCGTTTCTTTTTCATCCCCGCCTGTTTCTGCTTCGGTCTGGGCCGATTCTGCTTCCGTGCCGGTGGCTTTTTCATTTTCAGCCGCTTTCCTGCGGGCCTCTGCGGCCTGATAATGGCGCAGGTTGTCTTCTTCCAGCTGTTTCAGGATACCGGCCATTTGCTGCCGGATGGCTTCATCCTGCCCCGGTTTTCTGGCAATGAATATCTGGGCAATTTTTATGCGGCGACGGGTTTTATAGCTGTCTTTCCCGACCTGATAACGCTCCCGTGCCAGTGCTTCAATATCCGGATTGCGGGTGTCAAGCGCGTGCTTGATCATTGCATCACGCAGGATTTCACTGCGGCGCAGCTCCAGCTCAACCGTTATCCGTTCTTTTTCTGCCGCTGACAGCTGCTGTTCGGCACGCTGTTCCAGGCCCTGAAAAGCATAATACTGCTGCACAAAATCCCGGCGTGCTGCCGGGTCTGCCAGCAGCTTGCCCAAATACGGGGTAAAGTTGCGCTCCAGCACGGACCGGAATGCGGGTGCAGCGATACCGGGGGCAATGCTGTCACTGTCCGCTTGTGTGTCGACCTGTGCCAGGACCGGGACCAGAAACAGCGCCCCTCCCCAACAGCAGGCCCGCTTGATCATCTGATTCACTAAAAGATTTCTCCATAACCCCATTCATTGAAAAAGGCGGCATGGTGAGTGCCGCCTTCGCCTTGATCAGCTTGCCC
>DAOPKY010000013.1:0-48290 GCA_035391465.1 Thiolinea sp.
GAAAAAAGCAGCGTAAATATTGAGCAATTAGTGACAACTATCTTGAAAAACACCGCAGGTACATACCGCGTTGTTTATCGTAGGATAACCGCCCCAAACCTTCGATTTCCTGTCCATTGAAATCCAGTTCAGTGGTGTCCTGGATGCACAGAATTATTTTCGAGTCCTGTTGGCGGATTCGACACTCCGTCGCCTCAAAGTGTGATGCCATCAGCGCTTCATGGCTGACTGCCTCATTCCAGAAGAAACGGTAGGTGGCCAATGTGCCTGACCAGCTCCGGCAAGCCTTGGGGATGCTGGATTGTGGCGCCTTCAGCATCGCGTTGAGGATCGCGGCAGCACGTGCCTTGAGACGGCTGTCTCCCAAATCAAGATCGTTCAGTTCGGTGGATGACCAGTTCATGGGTGAAAATATGTCATTTTACAGCAGCTTGGCGACTTGTGTATAAGGAGGTGGGTGCAGGGCAGTCAGCCTGTGGGAGGCATTGTGCTGTCCGGCAGCGGAATCGGAATGTGTCAACCTGTTTTGAGCCAGAGGGTTGAAAATTAAATTGCATTTCAGCATCCAGGCCAAAGGTACCGGTTTTTGTGCCCGTTCGCCCTGGAATCTTTACAATGAAACACGGGACTTCTGGTTGTCCGGTGAACGTGAAAAGATCGTCCGGCTGACCGCCACGAAAGAAGCCCTGCAACAGTGCCGTCAGGCAGGCATCAAACATCAGGCGCTCACGGTGCGGCTGATTCGGGTGGATTTTCTATTGGCATCGACGACTCTTGGGCGGCATAACGCCGTGTCAAACGGTACGAACGAGGAGTTACCAATACTTCTTCATCAGCTCCTTTGCCCACTCCGGCTCCCGTATGGGACCTCGGGGAAGATAGCCGGACCATACCGGCTTGATATCGAGTATGGGGGTCCCGTCGACGGCGTCGAGGCCCTCGACCACCAAGGTACTACCCTCAATCGCAAGAAGACGGCAGATGGAGGCACCTATACGGTTCGGGCGCATACGGCCGCGCTGGGCAAAAATGCCGACACGTGGCAGATTTTCGCGACCGCGAGGGTGACGTGCACCGGTTTCGGTGGGTTCATCAGCATCTACATGGAAAAAGAATATCACCTCGATATGTGATACATCCTCAAGACCGAGAAGCGCGTCGGGAGAAAACCTGCTCTGGTCCAGCTCCAATTGGCAACGATTATCGCCCCAATCGTCTTTGGTCGCCTCCTGACGCCCTCCATGCACGACGCCGATCGGGTGCATTACCACTTGCTCAGGCACGCTGGTCTCCTCAATTTCTCTGATGTAATTGGCCGTCCATCACGGTTTGCAAATGATACCGAACGAACCGGCGTGACTGTCAAGCCCCGCTTATTGAATAATTCAGGCTTCCTGCCATACCCCGCTTTGAGGGCTTTGACAGGCGTCAGAGGCTCCAGGTTACGCTGAACGACAGGATGTCCGGGCGGGACATGGCTCCCTATGGACCGGCAAGTGCCCGAGCCAGCGCAAGCCGCGGGCCTTCCAGGTTACTGCCCTGCTCGATATGCCAGCAGGCACTCAACAGCGCAAAACAGGCACAGAACCAGGCCAGGTCAGTGGCTGCCGGGCGGGTGGGTACCGTGAGCTGCTGCGGGTGCCAGCCCTGTTCCACAATCAGGCCGGCATGGTCCCAGAGGCTGGCACGCCTGTCGGCGTAATCCCAGTCTATCAGCCACCAGCGCCTGCCATCATGCAGGCAGTTGCCGGGATTGAGGTCGCCATGCACCGGTACCGATGGCCAATCACCATAGCCGCGTGCCAGACCCTGTGCCAGCAAGGGTTCCAGCAGGGTTTCCCGTACGGCCGGGGACAGAAATGGCTGCTCAAGCTGTTGCTGCAGCAGCTGCAGCCCCGCCGGATCGGGGGCCAAGCGCTCCCAATCCAGATCACTCCGGTGCAGGCGGGTGAGCAGGGGATGCAGTCGGGCCATATCAGCCACCGGGTCCAGCTGCCGTTCCTGCCCGCCCCAGGCGATCCACATTATGCCCAGGGTGGCATCCGCCGCCAGCAGGACCGGGGCCAACCCGAGTGCCGCCGCATCACGGTGCCTGTCAATCACCTGTTGTGGACGGCTGGCCAGCGGGCACAGGGCCGGCGGAAGGCCGTGATTGGCCAGACGCAGTACCGAGCGCCGGGGTGACTGTGCCTGTTCGATCAGGAACACATGACTGGTATGGCCACCGGACAGGCGGCTCAGGCGGGGATGCCTGAGTCCGAGCGCTGCCAGCCATTCCCGTGCTGCCTGTAGCGGGTCAGGTATGTGCATTCACCGGTACCGGCGGGGAAGCAAAAGCCATGGTCATGTTATCGGTTCCATCTGGATGAGGTGTCACGGTTATTGCCGGGCACTGGGTACACTGAGTCCCGTGCCCGGTCTGTCACTGTTGCCGGCAGGCGCAGGTGATTCAGGTGCAGGCCGATGATACCATTGCCGGCGCTTTTTAATATCGACAGCGCTGCAAAGCAGAAAGCAGCAGAAATCAGAGGAACCTTATGACTATTGAAAGACAACATACCGGCCAGCGCATGAGCAAAATCGTCCGGCACAACGACACCGTTTACCTGTGTGGCCAGGTCGGTGAGGGCAGCAGCATTACCGAACAGACCCAAAGCTGTCTGGCGCGGGTGGATGCGCTGCTGGCGGAAGCCGGCAGCAGCCGTGAGCATATCCTGCAGGCGATTGTGTGGCTGAGTGACATGCAGTATTTCGCGGAGATGAATGCGGTCTGGGATGCCTGGGTACCGGAAGGCCATGCCCCGGCACGGGCCTGTGGCGAGGCAAAGCTGGCGCGCCCGGAGTTGCTGGTTGAGGTGATTGTGACCGCCGCGGTTGCATAGGTTTTCATGTCCTGCCGGAAAGCGCTGTTCCGGCAGGACAGGCAGCGAAAAGTGATTTTGGCTGGAAATCAGGCGTGATTGCTGTTGTGATTGCCGTCAATGCGCGGCAGCAACAATGGCAGTGCGTAAACCCACAACAGCACCATAAACGCCGCGACCCAGACCAGCAAGGCGGCCAGCATCCAGACAGCATAATATTGTGGCAGCCACCAGGCCGGCAACACCCGGATCACCGCACCGGCAGCCAGCAGTGCCAGCGCGGTTCCGGTACCGGCGGGCGGGGCGAAGGCGTGGCGTCCGGTGTGGTTCAGGGTCACGCGGGCCATCATGCCCATACTGGCCAGACCGATACCGCCGTAGCCGAAGGCATGCAGTGCGACCCAGGGGCTGACGCCGACAGCCAGGGTCAGGAACTTGAGCAGAAAGCCGAAAACAATCCAGGCATAAGCCAGATACAGCGCCCACAGCAGTGGATGTTGCCACAGGCTGTGGTGATACCAGCCCTGCATGCGTGTGGCATGGATGGCAAACAGCACCAGGGCGAGTATTGCGCTCAGGTAGGCAGCAAAGGGATGACTGAAGGTGACGGCCACCATGTCGGCCATGGCAAACACCACAAACACGCCTGCCCCGAGCAGGTCCAGCCAGCGATTGCTGCGGGTCTGGAAGCCGTTGCGCACAGTGTTTTCAATAAAATGCGGCACCACATTACCGCCCAGGGTCAGCAGCAGCCCGAGCAGCAGGTAGAAACCCAGATAAAGCCCGAACGGCAGTCCCGGCTCCCAGACCTGCAGCAGGCCGAGATGAAACAGCAGGCTGGCGGGCAGCAGCAGGGCAGCCTGTCCCGGCAGGGCCAGCTGCCTCCAGGTACGCTGCACCAGAAACGGACGGGCAGTCAGCACCAGCAGCCCGAGCAGAAACAGGCTTTCCGCCAGCGCCGGCAGCCAAAGTGGCAGTCCGGGGATCAGGGGCAGGAAGCGCGCCAGCAGCCAGAGCAATACCAGGGTCAGCAGCATGGAGCCGCTGGCTACGGGTACACCGGTACGGCTGTTCACCGCCGTGAGCAGAAAACCGGCCAGTACGGCGACGCTGTAGCCGAACACCATTTCATGTCCGTGCCAGAGCGACAGTGGATAATCCGGGTGCAGCAGCGGCTGGTTGAAACTGTAGGCCAGCATCCATAACAGGCCGAGAATAATGGCTGCAAGGATGGCGCACAGGAAAAACGGACGAAAACCACGGCTTAGGAAAGCCGTCCTGGGGGGCAGGTGATTGGGAAGAGGGGTATCCATGGGGCAAGCTTCCTTGTATCTCCGGGCCAGTGTAGCAGCCCGGAGCAGGGTCGCCCAGCCCCGTTCGACACGGGGCTTTGCCCTGATTCTAATCGGCCGGATTCTCCAGCACCAGCACCCCGGCACCGGTATTGGAAATCGGCGCGTGGTAATGTTTGTGGATGACATCGACCTTGGGGGCCAGTGCACCGCGCATCACCAGCCACATGATGACTTCAATACCCTCGGTACCGGCTTTTTCCATCAGTTCGGCATTGGAGAAGCGCGTCATCCATTCCGGATCATGAATGATGTGCTCCATGCACTCCAGATCGAAATCCACGTCGATAATCCCGGCACGCTCACCCTGCAGCTGGTGTGACAGGCCACCGGTACCGAAGATCACCACTTTGCTGTCTTCCGGATAGGATTCGATGGCTTTGCCCAGCGCCTTGCCGAGCTGGTAGCAGCGCCGGGCTGAAGTGAGCGGGTGCTGCACGGTATTGACGGCCAGCGGAATGGCCTTGACCGGCCAGGCGGGCAGGTGCCGCCACATCAGGGCCATCGGGGTGACAAAACCGTGATCCACCAGCATTTCCTGACAGGTGGTCATGTCGAAATCCTGATTGATCAGCGACTCGGCCAGGTGCCAGGAAAACTGGGCATCACCCTCGAAGGAAGCGAGGGTCGGCAGGCCCCAGCCCTCATCGGCATTCTCATAATGATCGGCACAACCCAGTGCAAAAGTGGGCACCTGATTGAGGAAGAAGTTGAGACCATGGTCATTGTAGACCACGATGGCAACATCCGGATCAACCTTGGCCAGCCATTCCTTGACCGGCTCATAACCGTCAAAAAACCGCTTCCAGTACGGCTCCTGTTCCAGTCCTTTGGCCATGGCGTTGCTGATGGCCGGGATATGGGAAGTGGTAACGCCGCCGACGATTCTAGCCATGCCAGTAGCCTCCTTTCTGTTGCAGTTTATCGCTGAAGCCTTCGGCATTCCGGTCCAGGATGGCCTGAAACTCCGGGGTGGTGATGCCCTGGAAGGCGGCACCGGCATCCTGGACATTCATGCCATGGAAGACGGCAATTTTTGCCAGATAATAGACATTGCCGCCCAGATGCAGCAATTTGAGAAATTCGCCGTTCAGCACGGCTTCACGCTGCTCGTCGCTCAGGCCGTACTTGCGGCAGTAGGCATCCATATCGCGGGCAAACTCCTCCCGGTTTTCGACCCGGTTAAAGGAAAAAGCCATGCGGTTCAAGGCGTAACCGGCGTGTGAACGCTGGCCATCGAACACATAGGTGCCCGGAATGCCATCATAATCGTGTTTCTGCCAGACCATGTGATCCTCCTGTCAATGTTGGCGGTTAGGCAGGGGAAGTATCGCAGGGAGCGGAATCTGCCTGAATGACGCTTTCACAAGTATAATGGGATTTTTACAAACTTCCATGATGTCATCGTGTTATGAGTCCAGCCGCACCCAAGGCACCTGTCATGCGCATGTACGGGGAAAATCAGGCGCAGGACAACCCGGATTTCCTGCATGTCGAGCCGCTGCTGGAGCGCAGCCGTCAGCATGAATTCAGGATACGCCCGCACCGCCACAATGGTCTGCACCAGCTGTTTTTTCTCGGCAGTGGCAGCGGGGTGGCGCACCTGGACGGGGAGGAAACCCGCTTGCAGGCTCCCTGCCTGCTGCTGGTGCGGGAGATGTGCGTGCATGATTTCCACTGGGAGCCCCCCGTCAGTGGCCATGTACTGACGCTGGCCCGCCCCCTGTGCCAGCGTCTGGAGCAGTACCGGCATGTACCGCTGCAGGCGTTGGCGCAGACCCGGCTTTATGCACTGGATGAAACAGCCTTGGCACAGTTTACTGATCTGTTTGAGCAGCTGCTGGCCGAATACCGGCGTGATGCAACCGCACGCATTGCCGCGCTGGAAGCGCTGCTCAGCCTGCTGCTGGTGCAACTGGCGCGGCTGGGTGACCACAGTGGTCAGGCCCGCGAGGAAGGGGGACGCAGCGGACGTTACCTGCAGGGTTTCACTGCGTTGATTGAAGCCCATCACCATCAGCAGCAGCCGGTCAGTTTCTATGCCGGCCAGCTCGGTATCACGCCAACCTACCTCAATGCCCTGTGCCGCGAACTGAGCGGGCAGTCGGCACTGGCGCTGATCCACGGGCGGCTGCTGGTGGCGGCCAAGCGCAGCCTGATCTACTCCGATGCTGGTATCAGCGAGATTGCCTGGGCGCTGAACTTCTCCGAACCGGCGTACTTCTCGCGCTTTTTCAAGCGCCTGACCGGCCTGTCACCACGGGCATTCCGGGAGCGGCATGGCCGGGTGGAGTACATGACGGCGGGGTAGCTTTCCGGGCTTGCCTGAGAGCCTGTACCGCCGGCAAGCAGGCATTCACGGCGATTTCAGGCCCTGTCAGTGACTCAGGGTCCGGCGCACGGCATCTTGCCAGCCGGCGTATTTCCGTTCCCGCAGCGTGGCATCCATACCGGGCTCAAAGCGCCGTTCCAGTGCCCACTGGTGCGCAAATTCCGCCGGCTCCGGCAGCAGGCCACGCTGCAGACCGGCCAGATAGGCGGCTCCGAGTGCGGTGGTTTCCAGTACCTGCGGGCGGTCTACCGGGCTGTCGAGCATGTCGGCCAGAAACTGCAGGGTCCAGTCGGAAGCGGTCATGCCGCCATCCACGCGCAGGACGGTATTGGTTTTACGCAGGGTGTTGCTGTCAGCCTTCATGGCCTCCAGCAGATCACGGGTCTGGTAGCCCACACTTTCCAGGGTGGCCCGTGCCAGTTCCGCCGGGCCGGTATTGCGTGTCATGCCGAACAGTGCGCCGCGGGCATCCGGGTCCCAGTAGGGTGCACCCAGCCCGACAAAGGCCGGGACCAGATAGACCTGCTGGTGCGGGTCAGCCGCCTCGGCCAGCGCTTGGGTTTCGTGGGCATCCCGGATCACCTTCAGGCCGTCACGCAGCCATTGCACCGCTGCCCCGGCGATGAAGATCGAACCTTCCAGTGCATACACCGGCTTGCCATTGAGCTGGTAGGCGATGGTGGTGAGCAGGTTGTTGTGCGAATCCACCGCCGTCTTGCCGGTATTCAGCAGGGCGAAACAACCGGTGCCGTAAGTGGATTTCATCATGCCGGGCTGGAAACAGGCCTGTCCGACCGTGGCGGCATGCTGGTCACCGGCCACCCCACAGATGGGGATGGCAGCACCAAACAGGGCCGGGTCGGTCTGGCCGAAGTCGTCCGCACAGTCACGCACTTCCGGCAACAGGCCCGGCGGAATCTCCAGTTTTTCCAGCAGCGCCGTGCTCCACTGACGCTCGTGGATATTGAACAGCAGGGTACGGCTGGCATTGGTGGCATCGGTGGCATGCACTCTGCCTCCGGTCAGGTGCCAGATCAGCCAGGTATCCACCGTGCCCATGCGCAGCTGTCCGGCTTCTGCCTGTGCCCGCACACCGGCCACATGCTCCAGCAGCCAGCGCACCTTGGTGCCGCTGAAATAAGGATCGGCCAGCAGTCCGGTCTGCTGGCGGATTGTCCGGTCCCAGCCCTGTTCACGTAACTGCTGACAATAACCGGCGGTGCGGCGATCCTGCCAGACAATGGCATTGTAGACCGGCTTGCCGCTGTCCTTGTCCCAGATCACTACGGTTTCACGCTGGTTGGTGATACCGATACCGGCGACATCAGCAGCCTGAATGCCGGCCTTCTGCAGTGCACTGCGGCAGGTAGCCAGGGTGGTATTGAGCAGATCCTGCGGATCATGTTCGACCCAGCCCGACTGCGGGTAATGCTGGGTGAATTCCTGCCGGGCGCTGGCCAGCGGCTGCAGTGCTTCATTAAAGACAATGCTGCGGGTAGAGGTCGTTCCCTGATCAATGGCAACAAGATGGCGGGGCATGGTGTTCTCTCCTCGGATTGCGCAATGGTGAGTCATGGTATACTGAAATGCCGTGAATTACTGCCCGTCGATGATGGCCGCAAAGCCCCCGGTAATGCTGGTGCATGAAACTGCTTGCCAAAGCCGGGGGGCTGCGATACATAATTCAGGGCAGATTGAGTAGAGGAGAACGGAATGGGAGCAAGTGGGGACGAACCCCTGGTGCGCTTTGCCGGTGTGCAGAAAACCTACGATGGCGAACATTTGGTGGTCAGGGACCTGAATCTGGCCATTCATCGTGGTGAGTTCGTTACCCTGCTGGGACCGTCCGGCTCCGGCAAAACCACCTGTCTCATGATGCTGGCCGGGTTCGAGACCCCGACCCGTGGTGATATTTACCTGGGGACACAACGCCTCAATACCCTGCCGCCACACCGCCGCAATATCGGCATGGTGTTTCAGAATTACGCCCTGTTTCCGCACATGACCGTGGCGGAAAACCTGATTTACCCGCTGAAAACCCGGCGCATGCCAAAAGTCGAGGCCCGTGAGCGGGTGATGCGCATGCTGGAAACCGTGCAGCTGGAGGCGTTTGCCGCCCGCCGCCCGTCCCAGCTTTCCGGTGGGCAGCAGCAGCGGGTGGCGCTGGCACGGGCACTGGTTTTTGAGCCACAGCTGGTGCTGATGGACGAGCCGCTGGGTGCTTTGGACAAGCAGTTGCGCGAACAGATGCAGCTGGAAATCCGTCACCTGCATCAGCAGCTCGGGCTGACGGTGGTGTTTGTGACCCATGACCAGAGTGAGGCGCTGACGCTGTCTGACCGGGTGGCCGTGTTCAATGATGGCGTGATTCAGCAGGTCGATACCCCCGAGGCCCTGTATGAATTTCCCGCCAATGCCTTTGTGGCCGGTTTTATCGGCGAGAATAACCTGTGCCCGGCACAGGTCATGGCGCTGGAGCTGGACGGGCAGTGCCGGCTCCGGTTTGGAGACCAATGGGTGAGCACGGCCCGCTCCGCAACAACACTGGCAGACGGACAGGCGGTACTGCTGGGTATCCGGCCGGAGCGGGTGCGGCTGGGCAAACGGGCGGAAAGCCTGCCCAACCGTTTTCCGGCCCGCCTGATCGAGCTGATTTACCTCGGGGATCATGTGCGCCTGCGTTGTGAGCTGGCCGGAAATGACCAGTTTACGGTCAAGGTGCCGGTGAGTGAAATGGATGCCGCACCACATCCGGGGGATCAGATAACACTGGGTTGGCGTGATGAGGATGCGCGGGCCTTGGTGGCGTGAGGGTGATTTTTTGATGGAGGATAATGCATGAAACTGTGGAAACTGCGCCATGCCGTACTGGCTGGCTTTGCGGGGCTGGGACTGTGTGCCAATGCCCAGGCTGTGACCGTGATTTCCTTTGGTGGCGCTTCCGGGGAGGCGATGCAGAAGGCGTACTATACCCCATTTGCCGAAAAGGAAGGGGTGGCGGTTACCGCCGGTGATTATAACGGTGAGTTTGCCAAAATCCGCTCCATGGTGGAAACCGGCAATGTGAGCTGGGATGTGGTGGAGGTGGAGTCGCCGGAACTGGTCCGGGGCTGTACCGAAGGGGTGTTCGAACCGATTGATGCGGAAAAGATCGGCCTGCAGGACACGGTGATGGAGAGTGCTGTCAGTGACTGCGGTATCGGCACCTTTGTGTGGTCCACCGTCATGGCCTATGACAGTGAAAAGCTGGCCGAGGGGCCGCAAAGCTGGGCCGATTTCTGGGATGTGGACAAATTCCCCGGCAAGCGCGGTCTGCGCAAGGGGGCCAAGTACACGCTGGAATTTGCCCTGATGGCGGATGGCGTGGCAGCGGCTGATGTCTATGAGGTGCTGGGGACGCCGGAAGGGGTCGACCGGGCTTTCAGCAAGCTGGATGCGCTCAAGGCCAATATCCAGTGGTGGGAAGCCGGAGCACAGCCACCGCAATGGCTGGTGGCCGGGGATGTGGTGATGTCTACGGCTTACAATGGCCGTATCGCAGCTGCCCAGGCCGAAGGGCGCAAGCTCGCCATCAACTGGGCCGGGAGCATTTATGATCTGGATTTCTGGGCCATTCCCAAGGGCAGCCCGAATCTGGATGCCGCACTCAGGTTCATCCAGTTCGCCAGCGGGGCCGAGCCGCAGGCAGCCTACTCCAGCGAGATTCCCTATGGTCCGGTAAATCCGGAGGCGATTACCAGACTGCCGGAGGAAAAGCAGCAGGCAATGCCGACCTATGAGGCCAACCTCAAGGAGGCCATCAGGATGGGAACCGAGTTCTGGGTTGATCATGGTGAGGAGCTGGAACAGCGCTTCACGGCCTGGGCGGCTCAGTAGGCGCGGGGCGTGGCAGCGGAATCTGCCGATCTGCGCCGGCAGCTGCGCCGGGTTGAACGCCGGCGCAGTCTGCGGGCTTTTCTGCTGGTGGCTCCGCTGGTGCTGTTTCTGCTGGTGGTGTTCGTGTGGCCGATTGGCGGCCTGTTGTGGCGCAGTGTCGACAACAGCGAATTGCAGCAGGTGATGCCGGCGACGGCAGCCGGTCTGCTGGCCTGGGACGGGGAAGGGCTGCCACCCGAAGCCGTGCAGGCATCCCTGGTGCAGGAATTGCGTGCGGCGGTCAGCAATGGCGTGGTGGGTGTGGTCGGGCGTCGTCTCAACTACGAGGATTCCGGCATGCGCAGCCTGCTGAACCAGACGTTGCGCAAGCTGCCAACACAGGAGCCGGCGAGCTGGCAGGCGGCCCTGCAGGCTGTCAGCCCGCGCTGGGCCGACCCGGCCACCTGGCAGCTGCTGCGCCGGGCGGCACCGGCAACCACCGACCGTTACTGGCTCGCGACCCTGGACCGGGAGCGCAATGTCACCGGGGACATCGTGCCGTTGCCGGATCAGGAGCGCGTCTATCTGTCCATTTTCAGCCGTACCCTGCAGATTGCCGGGATTGTGACGCTGCTGTGCCTGCTGCTGGGGTATCCGCTGGCCTACCTGCTGGCTACCCTGCCGACCGGGACCGGCAACCTGCTGTTGATTCTGGTACTGCTGCCGTTCTGGACCTCGCTGCTGGTGCGCACGGCGTCCTGGATTGTGCTGCTGCAATCCGGAGGACTGTTGAATCAGGGCCTGCAGGGACTGGGCCTGATCAGTGCACCGCTGGAACTGGTGTTCAACCGCTTTGGCGTGATTGTGTCCATGACCCACATCCTGCTGCCCTTTATGGTATTGCCGCTTTACAGCGTGATGAAGGGCATTCCGGCGCATTATCAGCGTGCAGCCATTTCCCTCGGCGCCCATCCGTTTGCCGCCTTCTGGCAGGTCTATGTACCCCAGACCATGGCCGGGGTCGGTGCGGGCGTGATTCTGGTGTTCATCATGGCGCTGGGCTATTACATCACCCCGGCACTGCTGGGCGGGCCGGCGGACCAGATGGTGAGTTATTACGTGGCCTACTACACCAATACCACCAACAACTGGGGCATGGCCGCAGCGCTGGGCAGCCTGCTGCTGGTTGTGACCCTGCTGCTGTATCTGGTCTACCAGCGCCTGACACAACAGCCGAACCCGCAACGGAGGTGATGATGGGGACACAGCCTTATGCATCCTGGCCGGAACGCTTATGGTACTGGTGCTTTCGCATTTTCTGTGCACTGGTGTTACTGTTCCTGATCCTGCCGATACTGGTCATTATTCCGCTGTCTTTCAGCAGTGGCAGTTTTCTCACTTACCCCCTGCCGGGCTTTTCCCTGCAGTGGTATGTCACCATTTTCAGCCCCGGCCCCTGGCTGGATTCCCTGAAAAACAGCCTGATTGTGGCTCCGCTGGCGACGTTGCTGGCAATGGTGTTGGGGACGCTGGCAGCGGTCGGGTTGAACCGGGCTGAATTTCCGGGCAAGTCCATCGTGCTGGCACTGATTATCTCGCCCATGGTGGTACCGCTGGTGATTGTCGCCATCGGCATGTACTTCTTTTTTGCCAGGGCCGGGTTGTTGAACTCTTATGCCGGACTGGTGCTGGCGCATGCGGTGCTGGGGGTTCCGTTTGTGGTGATCACCGTGAATGCCACCCTGCAGGGCTTTGACCACAATCAGGTGCGTGCCGGGGCCAGTCTAGGGGCCAGTCCGTTGCGGGTATTTTTCACGGTGGTCCTGCCGCAGATACTGCCCGGTGTGATTTCCGGCGGCCTGTTCGCCTTTGCCACCTCGTTTGATGAGGTGGTGGTGGCGCTGTTTATTGCCAGTCCTTCCGAACGCACCCTGCCGATGCAGATGTTCTCCGGTATCCGCGAGAATATCAGCCCGGCCATTGCCGCCATGGCAACCCTGCTGATCCTGCTGTCGGTGGTATTGTTGTTGGTGCTGGAATGGCTGCGGCGGCGGGGTGAGCCGCGTTAGGGTCTGATTTTCCGTTCCGGGGGGGGATTATTCTGTTTACCGGTGTCTGGCGACTAACTGCCCCGCATGCTGAATTGAATTATTCTCAACTATTTCTTGAGAAGCTTGAACTGGATTTAACGGTAGCCCCGGTGGACAATGGCGGCATTTTTCCCGAATGCCTTAAAAGAGAAAGCCAGCATGTCCCGCACCCAGCAACTCCAGCAAGCCCTCGCCCGCCGCATCCTGATTCTTGATGGTGCAATGGGTACCATGATCCAGCGTTACCGGTTGCAGGAAGCCGACTACCGTGGCGAACGCTTTGCCGACTGGCCTGGCGATGTCAAGGGTAATAATGACCTGCTGGTACTGAGTCAGCCACAGATTATCAGTGAAATTCACGGCCAGTATCTGGCGGCGGGCGCGGACATTCTCGAAACCAATACCTTCAATGCCACGCGCCTGTCCATGCATGACTATGGCATGGAAGCACTGGCGCATGAAATCAACGTGGCGGCAGCAAAACTGGCGCGTTCCGTGGCCGACAAATACAGCACACCGGACAAGCCGCGTTTTGTCGCGGGGGTACTCGGCCCCACCAGCCGCACCGGCTCAATTTCCCCGGATGTGAACGATCCCGGCTTCCGTAATGTCACCTTTGACGAACTGGTGCTGAACTACAGGGAATCGACCCGTGGCCTGATTGAGGGTGGTGCCGATATAATCCTGATTGAAACCATTTTCGACACGCTCAATGCCAAGGCTGCCGTGTTCGCGGTCAGGCAGGTATTCGATGAAGACGGGGTGGAACGGCCAATCATGATTTCCGGCACCATTACCGATGCCTCCGGGCGCACCCTGTCCGGCCAGACCACCGAGGCATTCTATAACTCGCTCTCGCACGCCGATGCCCTGTCCTTCGGCCTCAACTGCGCCCTCGGGCCGGACCTGCTGCGTCAGTATGTCGAGGAAATGTCCCGTGTCAGCGCCACGTTGGTCTCGGCCCACCCGAATGCCGGCCTGCCGAACGAAATGGGTGAATATGACATGGGGCCGGATGAAGTGGCCGGCCACATCCGCGAATGGGCACAAAGCGGTTTCCTGAATATTGTCGGTGGCTGCTGCGGCACCACCCCACCGCATATCAAAGCCATCAGCGATGCCGTGAAAGACCATGCGCCGCGCCCGCTGCCCAAGCCTGCACGCGCCATGCGCCTGTCCGGGCTGGAGCCGTTCAATATCGACAGGGACAGCCTGTTCGTCAATGTCGGCGAGCGCACCAATGTTACCGGTTCCGCCAGATTCAAACGCCTGATCAAGGATGGCCGCTATACCGAAGCGCTGGAAGTGGCGCTGGATCAGGTACAAAACGGTGCCCAGGTGATCGACGTCAATATGGACGAAGGGCTGCTGGATGCTGAAAAGGAAATGACCCGCTTTCTCAATCTGGTCGCCTCCGAGCCGGATATTGCCCGGGTGCCGGTGATGGTCGACTCATCCAGATGGGAGGTCATCGAAGCCGGGCTGAAATGCATTCAGGGCAAGGGTATTGTCAACTCGATTTCGATGAAGGAAGGTGAGGAAAAATTCATCCAGCAGGCCAGACTGGTACGTCGTTACGGGGCGGCGGTGATCGTAATGGCCTTCGATGAACAGGGTCAGGCTGACACCCAGGCACGCAAAATTGAAATCTGTGCCCGTGCTTATAAAATTCTCACCGAGCAGGTCGGTTTCCCACCGGAAGACATTATTTTCGACCCCAATATTTTCGCGGTTGCCACCGGTATCGACGAACACAATAACTACGCGGTCGATTTTATTGAAGCCACACGCTGGATCCGGCAGAACCTGCCCCATGCAAGCATTTCCGGTGGTGTTTCCAATGTGTCGTTCTCGTTCCGGGGCAACAATCCGGTACGGGAGGCGATCCACAGTGTGTTCCTCTACCATGCCATCAGCGCCGGGATGAATATGGGCATCGTCAATGCCGGACAAATGGCGATTTACGATGATCTGCCGGCCGGGCTGCGTGACGCGGTTGAGGAGGTAATCCGGAATAAGGATGCGGGTGCAACCGAGCGCCTGCTGGAACTGGCACCGAAATACCAGGGTGACGGCACGGCAGAAACCCGAAAGGAAGACCTGGAATGGCGTGGCTGGCCGGTGGAAAAACGCCTGGAGCACGCTCTGGTCAAGGGCATTGACGCCTATGTGGATGAAGACACTGAGGAAGCCCGTCTCAAGCTGGGCCGTCCGCTGCTGGTGATCGAAGGCCCGCTGATGGATGGCATGAACGTGGTCGGTGATCTGTTCGGAGCCGGCAAGATGTTCCTGCCCCAGGTGGTCAAATCCGCACGGGTGATGAAAAAGGCGGTGGCCTGGCTCGACCCGTTCATGCAGGCCGAAAAGGATGGCTGCACGATGGAAGCCAACGGCAAGATTCTGATGGCAACCGTCAAGGGTGACGTGCACGACATCGGTAAGAATATTGTTGGCGTGGTGTTGCAATGCAACAGCTATGAGGTCATCGACCTGGGTGTCATGGTGGCTGCGGAAAAAATTCTGCAGGTGGCTCGTGATGAAAAGGTCGACATTATCGGACTGTCCGGCCTGATCACCCCGTCGCTGGATGAAATGGTGCATGTCGCCAGGGAAATGCAGCGTCAGGACTTCCACGTTCCACTGCTGATCGGTGGGGCAACCACGTCCAAAATTCATACTGCAGTCAAGATCGAGCCGCAATACAAAAATGATATGGTGGTGTATGTGCAGGATGCTTCGCGGGCCGTGGGGGTGGCCAGTGCCCTGCTGTCGAAAGAGCAGAAACCGGATTATGTCACCGGTCTGCGTGCCGACTACGAGCAGGTGCGGGTCAAGCGTGCCGCCAATCAGACCGTGCGCAAACTGGTAAATATTGCCGATGCCCGGGCGAATGCGTTCAAGGTGGATTGGAGCACGTATGCACCGGTCAAGCCAAAAATGCTGGCACTGGCCTGCGCCAGTGCTCCCCTCACTGCCTCCCTTACGAAGGATGAGGGGCAGCAGGCTTATTGCTGTATTGCACATGAGATGCAGGCAAAGCGGGCCCGCCAGCAGGCAGGCAGGCCGAAACAGCCCGTGATCCCGGAAGGGGCCGAGTTGCTGCATGCAGGTGCAGGTTGCCTGCTCAAATTTGCTGATTACCCGCTGGCCGAGCTGGTGGACCGCATTGACTGGACCCCGTTTTTCCGCAGCTGGGAGCTGGCGGGCAAGTTCCCGGCAATTCTGGAGGATGACGTCGTGGGCACGGAGGCGACCCGGCTTTATGCCGATGCACAGGCCATGCTGCAACAGATGATGGCGGAAAAGTGGGTACAGGCAAAAGCACTGGTTGGCTTTTTCCCCGCCCAGGCCGAGGGTGACGACATTGTGGTGTATGCCGATACCGACCGCACCCGAGCGCATGCCACCCTGCACAACCTGCGCATGCAAATGGACCGCAACGGGCAGCAGCCGAATTACGCGCTGAGTGACTTCGTCGCTCCGAAGGATGCCGGCAGGGAAGACTGGATCGGGGCATTTGCGGTCAGCACCGGGTTCGGCATTGAGCCACACCTGCAGGCATTCCGCGCCAGACACGACGATTTCAGCGCCATTCTGCTGGAAGCGCTGTGCGACCGGCTGGCCGAGGCACTGGCGGAGCGTATCCATGAACGGGTACGCCGGGAGTTCTGGGCTTATGCCGCTGACGAAACACTGGATAATGATGCGCTGATTGCAGAAAAATACCAGGGCATCCGCCCGGCCCCCGGTTATCCGGCCTGCCCGGATCACACTGAAAAAGCCATCCTGTGGGAATTGCTGGCAGTCGAACAGCACATCGGCATGACTCTTACCGAATCATTTGCCATGTATCCGGCTGCATCCGTCTCCGGCTGGTATTTCAGCCACCCGGATGCACGCTATTTTGGTATCGGGCGGATTGCCCGGGATCAGGTAGAGGATTACGCCCGACGCAAGGGAATGAGCGTGGAAGACATGGAGCGCTGGCTGGGGCACGTGTTGGGGTATGAGGCCTGAGTAGGCTACAATCTTCGGGTCTGACTACTGGTTTCCCCTGAAAAGGGAGGAGTGTGTGATGCAATGGCATGAAGTCTGTGCCCACCCTGATTTACAAAACCTGCCGTTCAAGCTCGAACTCAACGAATACGGACAGATCGTTATGTCACCAGCCAGGGTTTATCACTCGATTCTGCAAGGTGAGATTGCCGCATTGCTGAAAAGCCAGCGCTCCGAAGGCCGGGTACTGACCGAGTGTGCCATCCATACCCACAAGGGCACCAAGGTCGCGGATGTGGCGTGGGCTTCTCCCGCCATATTTGAGCGTATCAAGCAGGAAATTGAATGCTCCATCGCACCGGATATCTGCATTGAAATCCTGTCGTCTGCCAACACCAACCGTGAAATGGAAGATAAAATCAGCCTGTATTTCTCACGCGGCGCAAAAGAAGTCTGGCTTTGTGATCCGGAGGGCAGGATAACTTTCCACATCCCGGCAGAGGTGCTCAGTCAGTCGGTGATGTTTCCCGGGTTTCCACAGCAGGTGGTGTATTGAAAAGCGTGCACAGCCCCTGAGCATGCCTATCGGGCGGCATCCTGAGCCTGTTGTCGGGCATGCAGGGCATCATTGATCGCATAGCCGTAGCTGCAGTCAACCTCCACCCGTACTTTCGTCAGGCCGTTGAGGCCCTCCAGCATGACATCCAGCGGCTGGCGGCGCTGAAAACGCCGATGGGGTTTCCGCAACCACAGCAGGCGCATCTGACTGCTGAAGGGAAAGGTGGTACGCAAAGCATCCGCAATTCCGACCAGATGATCAATCCGCACCATCAGGTCGGCATTCCGGGGCAACAGCCGATCACCGTGGCGCACGGCAACCAGCTGCCTGGGCCGGAGTTCATTTTCCAGTCCCAACAGGCGGAGAGTCTGCTCCCCGTCCAGCTCCCAGTCGTCCAGATGGCGTATCACCACCTGCCCCAGAAGCCGCAGCTCGTCATCCGACAGATCAGTCATGCCCGTTACGCCGCCGGGACAGGCCCTGCATGGGGACCACACGGGTATTACGGGGCTCATCGGCAAAACGGGGGCGCTCACCCGGCACCACACCAGCCTCCCGGGCCAGCTCACGTTCCCGTGCCGAAATCAGTTCAAAGCACGCCCGGATATCCTGAACGGTTTCTTCACTGAGTGGATAGCTCAATGCCCGGTCCGTCGGGCTAAGGTCCCGTACAATATGCGCCAGGGTCTTGCGCATGGCCATCAGGATGCGCTTTTCCTGGCTGAGGTGTTCTTCTGACATGCGTCCTCCGGACAAAACCGTCAAGCAAGGCCATGTTAACACCCCGGATTTGCCGGAACCAATCGCCGAAAAGGGATAGCGAAGGGGGCAAGCCGGTCAGCCGCAGCCCAGCCTGACCAGCGTGGACCAGCTGTCACTGCCCTCAGTGGCCACCCGGATCCGGGTCAGGGCACCCGGCTCCACCTGAATGGAGAAAAATGCCGTGCTGGGTGCCTTCAGCACCTCCAGCACCAGCAGGCGCACCACGCCCGGATGGGTCACCAGCAGTACGGTACGGTCGGGGTTTGTCTCCAGCAGTGCCTGCCAGGCCGTCATGACCCGCTGCCGGAATGCCTGCCAGGATTCACCATCCGGGGGGGTGACCAGTGCCGGGTCCTGCCACCAGCGGATCAGGGTTTCATGATCCTGCTGCATGATTTCATGTGGCAGACGGCCCTCCCAGCTGCCGAAATCCATCTCGTCAAAACCGGCATCCAGACTCAGCGGAATATTGTGCCGGGTGCTGATCCAGTCACCAAAAGCCGCACAGCGCTGCAATGGTGAGCTGAGCACGCAATCCCAGTCGGAACGCCGTCGTACTGCCTTTTTCAGGGACTTCATGCCTTCGGTATTTACGGGGCTGTCCAGTGAGCCGCAGAATACCTCGCCGGCCTGAACATCCAGGCTGGCCAGCAGGTCGATATGGGTGATTCTGGGGTCCACTACGAATATCGGACCTCAATGATTTCATATTCCCGGATGCCGCCCGGTGCCTGAACCGTGGCAACATCCCCCTCTTCCTTGCCGATCAGGGCGCGTGCCACCGGTGATGAAACCGCAATCCGGCGCTGGCTGATGTCAGCCTCCACATCGCCAACCACCTGATAGGTAATGGTTTCACCACTTTCCAGCTCTTCCAGCGTCACCGTGGCACCGAACACCACCTTGCCCGGATTGGCCGCCCCGGCAGCCTCCACATCAATAATCTGGGCACTGGAAAGAATGCCTTCCAGCTCCTGGATACGGCCCTCACAGAAGCCCTGCTGCTCGCGGGCGGCGTGGTATTCGGCATTCTCCTTCAGGTCGCCATGTTCACGGGCTTCGGCAATGGCCTGCACAATGCGCGGGCGCTCCTCGGTCTTGAGCCGGGTCAGCTCTTCCCTGAGGCGTGCAGCCCCTTTGGCGGTCAACGGTGGACGATTCATGTCTGTTCCTTGGTTTCCTTGATCAGCTTATTGTTAAAATATACCTTGGTGCAAATCCTGCAAGCGGTAAACCCGCTCTTCCCCCATAAAAGCCATGGCCTGACAGTGTGCCTTGGCACCTTCGATGGTGGTACTGTAAGTCACCTTGCGCTGCAGCGCCTCACGCCGGATTTCATATGAATCCAGAGTGGAGTTCTCACCCTCGGTGGTATTCACGATCAGGTCAATCTCTTCATTCTTGATCATGTCCACGATATTGGGCCGTCCCTCGCGCATTTTGTTGACGGTTTCACATTCAATGCCGGCATTCTGCAATTCGCGGGCCGTGCCACGGGTGGCGACAATGCGGAAGCCGCAGGCCCGCAGGCAGGAAGCCACCTCCTGCAGGTGACGCCGGTCGGCTTCACGCACGCTGATAAAGGCCACGCCACCTTTGGTGTACACCTCGCCGGAGGCATACTGGGCCTTGCCGAAGGCTTCGGCAAACGTCCGTCCGACCCCCATCACCTCACCGGTTGATTTCATTTCCGGCCCCAGAATCGGATCCACTCCCGGAAACTTGATGAACGGGAACACTGCTTCCTTGACGGAATAATAAGCCGGAATGATTTCCTCCAGTGCCTGCTGGGACGCCAGCGACATACCGGCCATGCAGCGTGCCGCAATCTTGGCCAGCGGGCGTCCGATGGTCTTGGATACATAGGGCACGGTACGGGAAGCCCGCGGGTTGACCTCCAGCACGTAAGCCTCGTTGGCCTTGATGGCAAACTGCACATTCATCAGCCCCACCACATTCAGGGCTTTGGCCATGCTGCGGGTCTGCTCGCGCAACTGCTGCTGGATCGCCGCACTCAGGGAATAAGGTGGCAGCGAACAGGCCGAGTCGCCGGAGTGAATGCCGGCCTGCTCAATGTGTTGCATGATACCGCCGATAAGGACATTTTCCCCGTCACAGATGGCATCCACATCCACCTCAACCGCATCATCCAGGAAGCGGTCCAGCAGCACCGGCGCCTCATTGGAAACTGCCACGGCATTGTTCATGTAGCGCCGCAGTTCCTGTTCATGATAGACGATTTCCATGGCCCGGCCACCCAGTACGTAGGATGGACGCACCACCAGCGGATAACCGATTTCCTCCGCCAGACGCACCGCCTCGTCGGTATTGGTGGCGGTGCGGTTGGGGGGCTGCTTGAGTCCCAGCTTCTGGATCAGCTTCTGGAAGCGGTCACGGTCCTCGGCCAGATCGATCGAATCCGGCGAGGTACCGATAATGGGAGCACCCAGTGCTTCAAGCTGGCGGGCCAGTTTGAGCGGTGTCTGGCCGCCGTACTGCACAATGACGCCCATGGGCTGTTCCAGGTCCACGATTTCCATCACGTCTTCCAGCGTCAGCGGTTCAAAATACAGCCGGTCGGACGTGTCGAAATCCGTGGAAACCGTCTCCGGATTGCAGTTGACCATGATGGTTTCAAAGCCATCTTCACGCAGGGCCAGTGCGGCATGCACACAGCAATAGTCGAACTCGATTCCCTGTCCGATACGGTTGGGACCACCTCCCAGCACCATGATTTTGCGGCGGCGGGTCGGGCTGGCCTCGCACTCCTCCTCATAGGTGGAATACATATAGGCCGTATGGGTGGCGAACTCGGCAGCGCAGGTATCCACGCGCTTGTATACCGGGCGCACATCCAGGCGCTTGCGTGCCGCCCTGACCACATGTTCCTTTTCTCCCAGCAGCGCGGCCAGCCGCCTGTCCGAGAAGCCTTTACGCTTGAACAGGCGCAGCTCGTCCGCGGTCAGATCGTTCAGCAGCCGCTCCTGCAGGCTTTTTTCCAGCTGCACCAGTTCCTCGATCTGCACCAGAAACCAGGGATCGATACGGGTATAGTCATGCACTTCCTGCAATGACATGCCGTAACGGAACGCATCCGCCACATACAGGATACGTTCGGCATGCGGCTCGGTCAGCTGGCTGCGCAGAATATCCTTGGCATCGGGTACCGTCGGGTCCAGCCGCTCGTCCAGACCGTGAACGCCGGTTTCCAGTCCGCGCAGGGCTTTCTGCAGTGACTCCTGAAACGTGCGTCCGATCGCCATCACCTCACCCACTGATTTCATCTGGGTTGTCAGGCGTGCATCGGTCTTGGGGAATTTTTCAAAAGTGAAGCGTGGAATCTTGGTGACCACATAATCAATGGAAGGCTCGAATGAGGCCGGGGTGGCTCCCCCGGTGATCTCATTGCGCAATTCATCCAGGGTATAGCCGACAGCCAGTTTGGCCGCCACCTTGGCAATCGGGAAGCCGGTAGCCTTGGATGCCAGCGCGGATGAGCGTGATACCCGCGGATTCATCTCGATCACGATAATGCGACCGTTATCCGGACTGACCGCAAACTGCACATTGGAGCCACCGGTATCGACACCGACTTTGCGCAGTACGGCCAGCGAGGCATTACGCAGCAGCTGGTATTCCTTGTCGGTCAGGGTCTGGGCCGGTGCCACGGTAATCGAATCACCGGTATGCACGCCCATGGGGTCGAAATTTTCAATCGAACAGACGATAATGCAGTTGTCCTTGCGGTCACGCACCACCTCCATCTCGAACTCTTTCCAGCCCAGCAGGGACTCTTCCAGCAGGATTTCACGGGTTGGAGACATGTCCAGCCCGCGTTCAACAATCTGCTCGAATTCCTCACGATTATAGGCAATACCCCCACCGGTACCGCCGAGGGTAAAAGAAGGACGGATAATAACCGGGAAACCGATCTGCTGTTGGCCGGCCCAGGCTTCCGCCATGGTATGGGCAATATAGGAACGGGCCGACTCCAGCCCGATCTCGTCCATGGCAATACGAAACTCCTCACGGTCCTCGGCCATCTGGATTGCGGCCTCGCTGGCACCGATCATCTCGACACCGAACTGCTCCAGCACGCCATTGCGGGCCAGATCCAGTGCACAGTTGAGCGCAGTCTGTCCACCCATGGTCGGCAACAGCACATCCGGGCGCTCGGTTTCAATTACCCTGGCCACGGTCTGCCAGCGAATCGGCTCGATGTAGATGGCATCAGCCATTTCCGGGTCGGTCATGATGGTGGCGGGATTGGAGTTGACCAGAATCACACGGTAGCCTTCCTGACGCAGGGCCTTGCAGGCCTGGGCACCGGAATAGTCAAACTCGCAGGCCTGACCGATCACGATCGGGCCAGCCCCAATAATCAGAATACTTTTAATATCCGTTCTTTTCGGCATGTCAGTTATCCAGTCTGCCTGACGTTATGTGAACGCCAGGCTTGCAAAACAGCCAGCACCTGTCTCCGGGCCGGTCGGACCCGCGCAGGGGCTGAAAAACCAGGTTCAGCGGGCAGCCTGCATCAGCTTGATGAAGCGGTCAAACAGCGGTGCCACATCATGGGGTCCCGGACTGGCCTCCGGATGGCCCTGAAAACCGAAAGCCGGGCAATCGGTGCGCTCGATGCCCTGCAGGCTGCCGTCAAACAGCGAGCGGTGCGTGGCCCTGAGCGTGGGCGGCAGACTGGTCTCATCCACGGCAAAACCATGATTCTGGCTGGAGATCATCACCACCCCGGTTTCCAGGTCCTGTACCGGGTGATTGGCACCATGATGGCCAAACTTCATTTTCACGGTACGGGCATCACTGGCCAACGCCATCAGCTGGTGCCCCAGACAGATGCCGAACACCGGCAGATGGCGTGCCATCAGGGTGCGAATCGCCTCAATGGCATAATCGCAGGGGTCCGGATCACCCGGGCCGTTGGAGAGCAACACCCCGTCCGGTGCCAGCTTCAACACGGCCTCGGCAGCGGTCCGGGCCGGCACCACCGTCACCCGGCAACCACGATCAACCAGCATGCGCAGGATGTTTTTCTTGACGCCGAAATCATAGGCGACCACGTGAAAATCAGCCTGCTCCGCAGTGGACATGATCTGTTCCGGTTTCAGCTGCCAGCTGCCTTCGGTCCACCGGTAAAGTTCGGTCACGGACACTTCACGGGCCAGGTCCATGCCCTTGAGACCGGGAAAGTCCCGTGCGGCCTGCAAGGCCTGTTCCACATCAAGGGTCTCGGCATCCCCGGCCATCAGGCAGCCACGCTGGGCACCTTTTTCCCGCAGAATGCGGGTCAGGCGGCGGGTATCGATATCGGCAATCGCCACCACGCCCTGTTGCTCCAGAAAAGCCGGCAGGGACGTCTGTGCCCGCCAGTTGCTGTAAAGTGCCGGGACATCACGCACGATCAGACCGGCGGCATGAACCCGGTCCGACTCGCCATCGTCAGGATTCACCCCCACATTGCCAATATGCGGACAGGTCAGGGTGACAATCTGGCGTGCATAGGAAGGGTCAGTCAGGATTTCCTGATAACCGCTCATGGCCGTATTGAAAACCACCTCACCGGTGCTCAGGCCGTTACAGCCAACTGAGCGTCCCCGAAAAATGCTGCCGTCTTCCAGGACCAGTAGCGCCTGCTTGCTCAAGGAAACCTCCAGATCACACATACAATAACGGGACGGGCGAACCCACCCATCCCGTAAAATTCGCAGGGCATTTTACCGGTAGCCTGTCCCAGTGTCTATGCAAGACTTGTCGCAAAGCAGCAATTGTTCCACTTCATTCATGTCCGACAGCACCAGCCGTGAAGCCCGTGTGTGGTGAGTCCGGAGGCGGAAGAGGCGGCGATGACGATGGCTGACACGGTGAAGGTGGCCACGGAGAGCATGCTGGCGGCGAACATGCCCGGCAGGGAAACCCGCGAGTCCTCGCTGATGTTTTTCTGCCATCTTCTGACGCAGGCTGACAGGGAAGGCTCTGATGGCGGTTCTCCTGGTGTGATGTTGGGCAGAGATGACAAGCCGGGCTGCTCAGGCCCACTCACGCGGATCAACACGATAGTACTGGTGCAGTTCCTCAAACAGGGCCGGGTGCTGTTGCGCCAGCGCCTGGGGCTGCTCGAAGAACACCTCCGTCACCACCGCGAAAAATTCTGCCGGTTCGGTGGCCCCGTACTGGCTCAGCAGGGTGGGATCACCGTTGAAGGCCGCCCGCTGCAGGGCCTCGAACTCGCGTGTCATGACCTGTGCCCAGCGCCGGTAACGGCTGGATTTGTCCAGCAGGGGAGCACCGGCGGTGGCTCCGGTTTCGTGGTCGAGCTGGTGGGCGAATTCGTGCAGGCCGACATTCTGGCCATCGTTGAACTGCCGGTTGCCGACACGGACATCAGCCCAGGACAGGATGACCTTGCCATTGCTCCAGGATTCCCCCAGCAGCCCCCGGCGTTTCCCGGCGTGCAGCCCGGCTTCATCCACCTGGTCGCGTTCGACCACAAAAGCTTCCGGATAAACCAGAATGTACTTCAGCCCCGCATACACGCTGGTGCGCCGGTTCAGCAGCAGAATACAGGCACTGGCGGCAATTGTGACCCGGACCTCGTCATCGATGGCCTGTCCGGCACAGCCGATAAAGGTCTTTTCATGCAGAAAGTGCCGGATCAGTTTTTTCAGCTGCAGCTGCAGATTGGTGGGCATGCGCCGGTAAACCGGAAAATTGCGTGCCAGAATGCGCCGCCATGCCTCCGGAAACGGTTGTTGCAGGGCCTTGCGCAGGCGATACCAGGGCAGCAGGATAAAAGCCAGGCCGGCCAGAATGATGGCCAGCAGAAACAGCAGGGAGAGGTCGGGCATGATACGGATCCGGCAGGGGACAATACCCGGAAGATGAATGCCGCCACCCGTTTTTTCAAGCCCTGCTCCGCGGGTAACGGTAAAAAGCCCTGATCGCCGGGACACTGCTGTCTGCCGGGATTCCCGGTGTGCCTTTGTGCCCCTATGTCACCGGGGCAGGTTTCCCGTCATGGCAGAGGCGATATAATGGGCCTGCCGCCAGTCGGTTTCCGGGCCGGTCGGCCTTGCTTCAGAAAAAGCCTGTTTCAGCCAGGGAAAGCGAAACGTTAAAAGTTAAAGGGAAAAAACCATGATCTTCAGACAGCTGTTCGAACAGGATTCCTCCACCTACACCTACCTGCTGGCCTGTGAGCGCACCGGGGAGTGTGTACTGATTGATCCGGTTATCGACACCGTGGAGCGTGATCTGCGCCTGTTACAGGCGCTGGGTCTCACCCTGACCTATACGCTGGAAACCCACATGCACGCAGATCACCTCACCGGGGCGCGCAAGCTGCGTGAATACACCGGCAGCAAAATTGCGGTACCGGCGCTGGACCGGCTGAGCTGTGCGGATATCGGGGTGGCGGAGGGCAGGCCGTTTCCGGTCGGGGATCTGGTGCTGGAGCCGCTGTTTACGCCCGGCCATACCAGTACCCACCACGCCTACCTGTTCAACAACGGCATGCAGCCGGTATTGTTTAGCGGTGATGCATTGCTGATCGAGGCGTGCGGGCGCACTGACTTTCAGTCCGGCGACCCCCAGGCGTTATACCGGAGTATTCACAGCCGGTTTTTCAATCTGCCGGATGAAACCCTGGTCTACCCGGCCCATGATTACGAAGGCCGCCAGCTCAGTACCATCGGCCAGGAAAAAAACCGTAATCCCCGCCTGGGCAACGGCAAGTCGCTGGAAGATTTCGTGGCCATCATGAACAACATGAACCTGCCTTACCCGCGCAAGATTGATTTTGCGGTTCCCGGCAACATGGCCTGTGGCCAGTGCCCGGACAATGTGCCCGAGCAGTACCGGGGACCGTGTGAAATCACCGCCCTGCCCAGGGACCTGCAGCGTGTAGCCAAAGTCGGTGATCAGGGCTGAGACAGCTGGCTCAGGCGGCCGGCAGTACCGTGCTGCTGACTTCGCCCAGCCCGATGCGCCGGGCCTTGTCCCCCTGACACCAGGCACGCATGATAATGCGGTCGCCGTCTTCCAGGAAGGTCCGGGTTTCACCATTCGCCAGCACCACCGGCTCTTTGCCGCCTTTGGTGCGCTCGATCAGTGCCCCCTCACTGCCGGGCTGTGGGCCGGACATGGTGCCGCTGCCGAGGAAGTCGCCCGGTTGCAGGTTGCAGCCGTTGACGGTGTGGTGGGCAACCATCTGTGCCACGGTCCAGTAGGAGTGGTCGAAGTTGCTCAGTGCCAGCCGGAACGGTGCCTGGCCCTGTTTGCGCATCTGTGCGGTTTCCAGCAGGACTTCCAGCTGCAGATCAAAGCCGCCCTGGCTGCGGTTCTGTTCCGAGTCCAGATACGCCAGCGGCTGCGGGTCGCCCGCCGGACGGCTCCAGGCACTGCGGTAGGGAGCCAGCGCTTCCAGGGTCACAATCCATGGGGACAGGGTGGAGGCAAAGTTCTTGGACAGAAAAGGCCCCAGCGGCTGGTATTCCCAGGCCTGAATATCGCGGGCTGACCAGTCATTGAGGATGCACAGCCCGAAGACATGCGCCTCGGCCTGCTCCATGGGAACGGGCTGGCCCTGAGCATTGCCGGTGCCGATAAAGATACCGACTTCCAGCTCATAATCCAGCCGTTTGCAGGGGCCGAATACCGGCTGCTCCGCATCCGGCAGCTTGATCTGGCCTTGTGGCCGCTTGAAATCGCTGCCTGAAATATTGAGGGAGGAGCTGCGCCCGTGATAGCCGATCGGGACCCAGCGGTAGTTGGGCATGAGCGGGTTGTCGGGGCGGAACAGGCGGCCGATATTGGTGGCATGATGAATCGAGGTGTAAAAGTCGGTGTAATCCCCGATCTGTGCCGGCAGGGCGTACTCGGCCTCGGCCTGGGGCAGCAGGCAGGCCCGGATGGCGGCCTCGTGGGCCGAACCGCTGCGCAGCGAGCGGGACAGGGCCAGGCGTAATGCCGACCAGGCTTTCGGGCCCATGGCCATGAAGCGGTTCAGGCAGGTGTCGGTGCAGGCCTGCAGTGCCTGTGCCGCCTGCCCGTCATAAAGTCCTGCGGCCTGCAGCGCGGCCAGGTCGACAATCCGGTCACCGATGGCGACGCCACCCCGGAATGCGGTATCAGATCCGCGTGGACGGAAAACACCGAAAGGCAGGTTCTGGACCGGAAAATCGGTTTCTGCCTGATTGGCGGAGGTCACCCAGCTTTGCAGGGCCGGGTCATGGGTTTCATTCAGCACACTCATTACTTCTCCTTTGGCTCTCTCTGAAACGGGTTTGCGCATTGTACGTCATTCGGGGCTGATAAAGTGTGCAATAATTCCAGAAAACTGCAGCATCGGGCACCGTGCTGGTACCGTGCCCGACACTGCAGTCATCTGTCCGCCGGCAAGGAAAAAGGAGAGTATGAAAAATGCAAATCGGAATGATCGGGCTGGGACGCATGGGGGCCAATATGACCCGCCGTCTGCTGCGTGCCGGGCACAACTGTGTGGTATATGACCGGAATGCCGGGGCAGTGGCGGCACTGACGCTCGAAGGGGCAACGGGAGCGGCTTCGCTGCAGGCACTGGTGGAGCAGCTGGAAGCACCGCGGGCACTGTGGCTGATGTTGCCGGTGGCTGTCACCGACGAGGTGCTGGAAGCGCTGGCTCCCCTGCTGGAAGCCGGGGATTGCCTGATTGACGGCGGTAACAGCCATTATCACGACGACATCCGTCGGGCTCAGCAGCTGCAGCCACGGGGCCTGCATTATCTGGATGTGGGGGTCAGTGGCGGCGTCTGGGGGCTGGAGCGCGGTTACTGCCTGATGATCGGTGGCGAGGCTGCTCCCGTAGCGCGTCTGGAGCCTGTCTTTGCCAGCCTGGCTCCCGGTGTGGCGCTGGCTGTACGCACACCGGGCCGGGAGGGTGAGTTTTCCGCCGCAGAGCAGGGTTATCTGCATTGTGGTCAGCACGGGGCCGGGCATTTCGTGAAGATGGTGCACAACGGCATTGAGTACGGGCTGATGGCGGCTCTGGCCGAGGGGCTGAACATCCTGCACGGGGCCAATGCCGGCAGGCGTGAGCAGGCAGCCGATGCGGAAACCACCCCGATGCGTCACCCCGAGCATTATCGGTATGATTTCGATCTGCGTGACATTACCGAGCTCTGGCGGCGGGGCAGTGTGATCGGTTCCTGGCTGCTGGACCTGACGGCCACCGTGCTGCAGCAGAATCCCCGGCTGGAGGGTTTTGCCGGACGGGTATCCGATTCCGGTGAAGGGCGCTGGACCGTGCAGGCGGCAGTGGATGAGGGCGTGCCGGCTCCGGTCATCAGTGCGGCCCTGTTCGACCGTTTCAGCTCACGCGGCGAGCGTGAGTTTGCCGACAAGGTGCTGTCTGCGATGCGCCATGGTTTCGGGGGGCATCATGAAAAGCCGCCATCCTGAATGACTGAATCAGGGACGGGCAGGTGCTTTATCGAATCCACCATTCTGTCTGGCCTGCAGTCGGCCCGATACGTCCCGGCGTCCGTTCCAGGGCTGGGAGGTGTCGTCTTCCTGCTGCCCCCAGAAGCCCTGAAAATGGCTGTAATCAGCGGAAAACAGCAGGCGTACCACCCCGGTGCCATGCTTGTCCTTCCAGTCCAGAATCAGGGTATAGGCACCGTCCGGGCGTGGATTGAGCATTTCCCCGGTATCGATGCCATCCTCGTCGTCCTGCAACAGGTAATTGCCCTTCAGCTGGCCGCTGGCGTCGATTTCAAAGCGGGTGAGTACCGGGTCCATATTGTCCCCGTTGTAGACCCGCCCGATGTATTCACCCTCAATCAGGGCCGGCAGCAGGCTGTTCTGGCTGACGGCGGTTGTGCTGCTGGCCGGCAGCAGGCCCGGTGACAGCCCGGTGATGAGGAGGAACAAAAGGTTTGTTTTCATGATGGCGCCCTGTGCGGCTGAGTGATGGGTTTTGCGGCGGCAACCGGAACGGCTTCCGGTACATTGGTGAAATAATGCCTGCAAACCTGACCCTGTTTCAACCATTGCTGATTGGACAGCAAAGGCCGTGGCAGCTGATAATGGGGCATCTGAGCGTAACCGGAAACCGCGCCGGCTTTCGTCGGCACCGTACCTGTGGAGTCCTGTCTGTTGAAAACCCTGAACCCCCTGTTTGAAAAGAATCTGGCCTGGGCGACTGCCTTGCAGCAGGAAGACCCGGATTTCTTCACCCGCCTGGCCAACCAGCAGCATCCGGAACTGCTCTGGATCGGTTGTGCCGACAGCCGGGTACCGGCCAACCAGATTATCGACCTGCCGCCCGGTGAGGTGTTTGTGCATCGCAATATCGCCAATCTGGTGGTGCATACCGATCTCAACTGCCTGTCGGTGATCGAGTTTGCCGTGGAGGTACTGGCAATCAGGCACATTATCGTTTGCGGGCATTACGGCTGCAGCGGTATCCGTGCTGCGATGGATAACCAGGAGTACGGCGTGATCGACAACTGGCTGCGGCATATCAAGGATGTGGCCCGTTTCAATGCCGCAGCACTGGAAGGGCTGCCGGCGGATGCACGCCATGACCGGCTGGCGGAGCTGAACGTGATCGAACAGGTGGCCAATGTCTGCAACACCTCCACGGTGCGCAATGCCTGGCGGCGGGGGCATGAGCTGTCGGTCCACGGCTGGATCTATGACATCCGCAACGGCATCCTCAAGGACCTGGACATGTGCATCAGCCGTTATGAACAGCTGGAGGAAAAATACCGTAACGTGTAACGGCCAGGGCATTCGGGAGCGGTGCGGGGCTAAAGCTTGTCCCGGAACATGAAATACACCGCCCCCAGCATGCACAGCCCGGCCCAGAGGTAATCCAGCTTCAGCGGTTCCCGCAGGTAAAACACGGCAAAGGGGATAAAAACACCGAGGCTGATGACTTCCTGGATAATCTTGAGCTGGGCCACGCTGGCGACGGTATGACCGATGCGGTTGGCGGGAACCTGCAGCAGGTATTCAAACAGCGCAATGCCCCAGCTGATCAGGGCCGCGACCAGCCAGGGCCGGTGTCCGAGCGTCTTCAGGTGTGCATACCAGGCAAAGGTCATGAAAACATTGCTGCATAGCAGCATAAACACGGTGATGACAAACGGGTGCACGATCGGCGAAACTCCACGGCATAATGTGCGATTATGCGCCTTGAACCGGTAGTCTGACAGTTGCCGGAGTAACAATTTTTCTTGTCCAGGGGAATAAGACAAATGCAGCCTGCCTACTATGATGCCATGGCACTTGAAGCCTTGACCCAGCGTGAAACCGAGGCATTCCGCCGCCGCCATCCCAAGTCGGCTGAACTGGCCGAAGCCGCCCGCACCAACCTGTATGGCGGTGTGCCCATGCACTGGATGGCTGACTGGTCTTCCCCGTTTCCGCTGTTTGTCAGTGCCGCTTCCGGTGCTTATTTCACCGATGTGGACGGTATCCAGTATGCCGATTTCTGCCTCGGGGATACGGCTGCCATGTTCGGCCATTCCCCGGCACCGGTCGCAGCAGTGGTGGCCGCACAGGCGGCTCAGGGTTATAGCACCATGCTTCCCGGTGAGGAGGCCGTGCTGGTGGGGCGCGAGCTGGCACGCCGGTTCGGGCTGCCGTTCTGGCAGGTGGCAACCACTGCCACGGATGCCAATCGCTGGGCCATTCGCTGGGCGCGGGCCGTCACCGGGCGTGAGACCCTGCTGGTATTTGACGGCTGTTACCATGGTGCAGTGGATGAAACCCTGGTGCGCCTGCAGGAGGGCCGGGTGGTACACCGTGCCGGCCTGCTGGGACAGGTCACGGATCTGACCCGCTCGGTGCGTGTGGTGGAGTTCAATGACCTGTCGGCCCTGCAGGCGGCGCTGGTGAACCAGGATGTGGCTGCGGTGCTGTGCGAACCGGTGATGACCAATATCGGTATGGTGCTGCCGGATGAGGGCTTTCTGGAGGCCCTGCGCGACCTGACCCGGCAGGCCGGAACCCTGCTGATCGTGGATGAAACCCATACCATTGCCAGCGGTCCGGAGGGCTATTGCCGTGCCAACGGGCTGGAGCCGGATATTTTTGTGCTCGGCAAACCGGTTGCAGGCGGGCTGCCAGCCTCGGTATTCGGTGTCAGTGCTGCGGTTGCGGAGAAAATGCAGCAGGTTCGGGGGCAGCAGGCACAGGATGCGGAGCAGACCGCCGTCCATCCGCACAGTGGCATGGGCACCACGCTCTCGGCCAATATGTTCAGCCTGCATGCCATGCGTGCCAATCTGGAGTCGGTCATGACCGAAGCGGCCTTCGAGCGCATGCTGCCGATGGCGGAATACCTGAGCTCACGGCTGGAGTCGCTGATCCGGCGCATGGGGGTGCCCTGGTCGATCACCCAGGTGGGGGCACGGGTGGAGTTCCAGTTCACGCCGACACTGCCGCGCACGGGCCGGGAGGCGGAGGCCGCCTTTGACAAGCCGCTGGAGCAGGCGATTCACCTTTACCTGCTCAACCGGAACGTGATGATCACGCCATTCCACAACATGATGCTTATCTGTCCGGACACCAGTGCCGATGACATTGACCGGCTGGTCGGGGCGCTGGCAGATTTTCTGGATGAGCTGGTGATCTGAACGCTGGAAGGCCGGCCACATGAACATGAACAGCATGAACAGTCTGCCATTGGGGACACCGCCCCGGGGCGCTTCGGAAGCAACGCATTTTCTGGCTCAGCACCCCCAGGTCAGCCAAATTCTGCTGATCCTGACGGACATCAACGGCATTGCCCGCGGCAAGCTGGTGCGCCCGCACGAGCTGGAATCCCTCTATACCCAGGGGCGGCCCCTGCCCAGTTCGATCCTGTCCCTGAATGTGCTGGGCGAGGATGTGGACAGCACCGGGCTGGTGTGGGAGGTGGGCGACATGGACTGTCTGGCGCGTCCGGTGCCCGGTACCCTGAAGCCCTGTCCCTGGCTTGCGGATACGGCACAGCTGCTGTTGAGCATGGATCCCGAAGCCGGTCAGCCGGCAGCAGCAGCCGATCCGCGCCTGGCCCTGGTGCGGGTGGTCGACGGACTGGGACAGGACGGGCTGCATCCGGTACTGGCCTGCGAGCTGGAGTTCTACCTGCTGGATGCGGATGGCTGGCAGCGCGGGGAGGTGCAGCCGGCCCGCAGCAGCCAGGGGCATTCCCTGAGCCAGACCCAGGTCTACGGGGTGCATGAACTTGAAGCCATGCGTCCTTTTTTCAGCGAGCTTTACCGTTGCAGCCGGATTCAGGGACTGCCGGCAGAGACCGCAATTTCCGAATATGCACCGGGGCAGTTTGAGGTGACCCTGACTCACCGTGCCAGCGCGTTGCAGGCGGTGGATGAAGCGGTACAGTTCAAGCGCCTGATCAAGGGGGTGGCCGACCGGCACGGCATGCTGGCCTGTTTCATGGCCAAACCCTTCAGCGCCCGTGCCGGCAGCGGCATGCACATTCATGTCAGCCTGAATGATGAAAAGGGCAATAACCGCTTTGCCAGTGCCGATCCGGCGGGCAATGCGCTGATGCACCATGCCATTGGCGGCATGGCGGCCACCATCACCGATGCCATGGCAATTTTTGCTCCACATGCCAATTCCTACCGCCGTTTCCGGCGCAGCAGTTATGCGCCCACCGCAGCGACCTGGGGCGTCAATAACCGCAGTGTCACCTTCCGGGTACCGACCGGTGCACCACCCACCCGTCATGTCGAACACCGTGCCAGCGGGGCGGATGCCAACCCCTATCTGGCTGCGGCGGCGGTACTGGCCGGTCTGCATTACGGTATCCGCACGTGCATCGACCCTGGTCCTGCGCTGCAGGGCAATGCCTATGAACAGGCGCAGCAGCCCCTGAACCTGAACTGGTATGCCACGCTGTATGCCTTTGAGCAGTCGGATTTTATCCGCAGCTATTTCGGTGCACCGTTCCAGCGTATTTTCACCGCACTCAAGCGGGAACAGTGTGAACGCTTTTACAGCGAGGTCACAACCCTGGATCACGATTGGCACCTGCGGCTGGCCTGACGATGACCGAGCGGGAGATTCTGCGTATCCGTCGTCTGGTGGTGAGGCTGGGTGAGGCCATGCACGCCTATGGCACGCCATCGCACCGGCTGGAGCGTTTGTTGCTGGAAGTGAGCCAGAGCTTCGGGCTGGAGGGCAGTTTTCTGGTGTCGCCCACCTGGTTCAGCGTGGTGCTGCAGGAGCCGGGGCAGGAGCAGGAATACAGCCACATTTCCCGTGTCAAGCCCGGTGGCATTGATCTCAACCGCCTGTCGCTGACCCATGACCTGGTGGCGGCGGTACTGGCCGGCCGGCTTGGGGTGGAGGACGGGCTGGTGCAGCTGGCAGCCATTCGTGATGCCCCGGATCCTTACCCGCTGTGGCTCGGCTTTCTGTCCTGGGGCGGGGTTTCCGCCGGTTTTGCCATGCTGTGCGGCAGTGGTCTGACGGATGTGCTGGCTTCCATGATCGGGGGCTGGCTGGTGTTCGGACTGGAGCGTCTGGCGGCGCGCCATTCGCGTTTCGAGGAAATGCTGGAGCCGCTTTCAGCCCTGCTGCTGGCGCTGCTTGGTACCGCGCTGGTTGCCTCGGGACTGCCCCTGAATGTGCCGGTGGTGGTGCTGTCGGGGATTATCGTCTTCATTCCGGGCCTGTCCATGACCATGGGGCTGCGTGAGCTGGCAGCGCGTGAACTTCTGTCCGGTACCGCCCGCATCATGGATGCGCTCATGACCCTGTTCAAGCTTTACTTCGGGGCCGTGTTCGGACTGGCGCTTGGCGGGTTGCTCTGGAGCGGGGGCCGCGGGGTGCCGCTGACGGGCAGTCTGCCGCTGATGCTGGAGTGGATGGCGGTGTTGCTGCTGGCGCTTTCGCTGCTGGTGATGTTCCGGGTGCGTCCGCGTGATGCCTTCTGGGGGTTGCTGTGCGGTCTGGTTGCCTATGGCGGGGCGCGTATGGGCAATGCCCTGTTCGGGGCGGATCTCGGCGGGCTGGTCGGGGCCATGCTGGTGGGGCTTTATGCCAACGGCTATGCACGCCTCAAGAATACGCCCGCCAATATCGTGCTGCTGCCCGGTATTGTGCTGCTGGTTCCGGGCAGCAAGGTGTACATGGGCCTTAATTCGCTGGTGTCCGGGCAGGACATGCTGGTAAATGCCGCCAGCGGGGCACAGGTGTTTCTGTCTTTCATGTCCATTGTTGCCGGGTTGATGTTTGCCAACCTGATCCTGCCGCCCCGACGCTATCTGTGAGTTTCCGTTACGGTAAATATTTAATGATAACTGTATTTTACAAAGTGACAATAATATTATGGGAAATACCAAACCCCAATGAACCCCGATGACAAGTCAATAAAAATGATAACAAATCCCGTGATATACGATGCCGGTCTGCAGCATCTTTTGTACATGGCCCAGATTGTCGAGGCCCGTGATCCCTATACCGCCGGCCATCTCTGGCGTGTTGCCCGCTTTTCCAGGCTGCTGGGAGCGCGCCTGGGTCTGGGTGGTACCGACCTGTTTCAGCTGACTCTGGGAGCCTACCTGCATGATCTGGGCAAGGTTACGGTGCCGGATCAGGTGCTGAACAAGAAAGGCCGGCTGGAATCCGGTGAGCTGCTGCAGATGCAGGCGCACAGCCTGGCCGGTTATCGCATGCTGACCCGCTATGCACAGGCACGGGAAATCGCCGTTCTGGCCCGCGACCATCACGAGCACTGGGATGGTTGCGGGTATCCGCAGCAGCTGGATACCACTGACATTGCCACAGGTGCCCGGATTGTCGGGTTGTGTGATGCCTTTGATGCCATGACCTCCAACCGTCCCTACCGGGATGGCATGCCGCTGGTGCAGGCGCTGGAACTGATCCGTGAAGCGCGGTCGGTCCAGTTCGATCCCGCCATGGTGGATGCCTTTCTGGCGCTTGGTGAGGAGGAGATGCTGTTGCATATTGTCGGGCACAGCGACCTGAACCGGCCATTGCTGGTCTGTCCCTACTGCGGCCCGGTGGTCGAGATGCCGGCGGATGAACAGTCGGCGACCTTCTGTCGGGTGTGTACCGGCAAGTTTCATGTGCGGCGCAATAAAACCGGTCGGGTCTGGCTGGAGGACTTTGATACCGTGCATGGCGGCCCCGAGGACATGATTGCCGAACCCGATATGGCGCACCTGTCCGGTCTGTTTGAAGGGGGGAGCTCCGGTGGTTCGTGATCTTCCGCACGGGCACGGTCTGGAATGCCGGCCTGGGTGACGGGGCCTGTGATGACAGGTCCTGTCACCTGATCCTGTACTCAGAAAGATACCAGTGGAGCACCAAACAGGCTTTCATCAGGCATGAAAAAAGCCTGCCCTCTTCAGAGAGCAGGCAGATTTTGATGTCTCAAACAGAGACAGCGTACATCACATCTCAGCGCTTTTCACGCTGTTCCAGCCGCTGCTCCCAGAATCTGGCATTCTCAATACCCAGTGCTTTCGGGTCGAAGGTAAAGTCTTTTACACCGGCTTTTTTCTGCGCTTCATAATCACGCAGGCACTTGATGGTCGGTTTTCCCATCAGGAAGAACAGGGCAATAATGCCGACAATATTGAGCCAGGCCATCAGGCCAACACCGATATCACCAATATTCCAGATGTAACCGGAACTGTTGATTGCGCCATAGGCCACCGCAGCCATCAGCACCACTTTGATGACAAACAGGGCAGGAGCCTCAAAACCGATCTTCTCGGCCAGGTAAGCCACATTGGTTTCGGCGATGTAGTAGTAAGCCAGCAGCGTGGTGAAGGCGAAGAAGAAGACCGCCAGACCGACAAAAACCTCTCCACTGGAACCGAATACCGACGTCAGCGCAGCCTGGGTGAAGGCCGGTGAATTGATATTGACGGCGGCATCCAGATTCTGGACCAGGAACTGGCCATCAGGCAGGGTGCCCTGAATGTTGTATTGCCCGGTCATCAGAATCATGAATGCCGTTGCGCTGCATACAAACAGCGTGTCGACATACACCGAGAACGCCTGAACCAGACCCTGCTGGGTCGGATGCTGGACTTCCGCTGCCGCTGCCGCATGCGGACCGGTACCCTGACCGGCTTCATTGGAGTAGACGCCACGCTTCACACCCCAGCCGATCGCTGCACCCAGCCCGGCCTGTGCCGTGAAGGCATCGCCGACAATCATGCCGAAGACTTCCGGAATACGGTCGTAATTGATGAAGATGATGATCAGTGCCAGGATGATATAACCCAGCGCCATGAAGGGCACCACCAACTGAGTGACGTTGGCGATGCGCTTGATGCCACCGAAAATGATGAAACCCAGCAGCAGCAGAATGGCCGCCAGTGTGACCAGCGTGTAGACACCGATGTCACCGAAGACATTGGTGGCGACCATGGCTCCTTCGCCGGTGATATTGGTTACGGCCTTGACCACGCCATTGGCCTGTACACCGGGCAGGAACAGTCCGCAGGAAACGATGGACGCCAGCGCAAAGATGATGCCATAGATTTTCCAGCCTTTGGCGTGCTCGAAGTAATAGGCCGGACCGCCACGATACTGGCCCGTGACCGGGTCGACCTGCTTGTATATCTGGCCAAGCGTGGATTCGACATAGGCTGTCGAGGCCCCGAGGAAGGCAACCACCCACATCCAGAACACGGCACCGGGACCGCCGAAGCCGATGGCAGCGGCGACACCGGCAATATTGCCCATGCCTACACGCCCGGACAGTGATACCGCCAGGGCCTGAAAGGAGGAGATACCCTGTTCATTACTTTGGTTGGTAAACAGCAGACGCCACATTTCAAAGAAATGGCGCACCTGTGCAAAGCGGGTGTTGATGGAAAAAAACAGTCCGGCACCCAGACACAGGTAGATCAGGGCAGGACTCCAGATAATGCCATTCAAATAACTGATAATGTCTTCCATGGCTTTCCTTTAGTGAGGTTTCAAGGAGTTGTATGAAAGTCAGGCGCTTTGAGCGCCCAACCTTGCGAATATACCATGAAATTTCCTGATGTCATTGTGCAGCTGCGACATGGGCGGTCAGAAACGCCCGGGTCGAAGCCCGGTAATCTGCTGCCTGGGTGATGGCACTGATCATGGCCACGGAACCCACGCCTGCGGCAAACAGGTGCCGTGCGCGCTCATGATCAATGCCACCGATCGCTACCAGCGGATAATGCTCACCCAGCAGCCTGACCCAGTGTTTCACCCCATCCAGCCCCTGTGGTATCCAGGGCATGTATTTGCTGGTGGTGGCGAACACCGGACCGATGGCAAGATAAGACGGCTCCAGCGCCAGTGCCCGCGCCATTTCCGCCGGGGAGTGGGTGGAAACGCCCAAGCGGCAGCCACCGGCAGCGAGGGTCTGCAGGTCCGCCACACTGAGCCGGTTCAGGTCCTCCTGTCCCAGATGTACGCCATAAGCCTGATGTTGCAGTGCCAGCTGCCAGTGATCATTGACAAACAGGCGCACCTGCTGTGTCCGGCAATAAGTCGCGGCTTCCCGGATCATGGCACCCAGCCTCTCTGCTGTCATGCCGGATTCGGTTTTGAGACGCAGCTGAATGGTTTTTATGCCCAGCGGCACCAGCCGCCGGATCCAGTCCACGGAATCGACCACCGGATAGACCCCGAGCTGACGGGTTTCACAGCGCGGGAATGATGCCGGCGGTCCGGGCAGCGGTTCCGGAAAACGGCTCAGGCGCGGGTAGTCCTCCCGTGCCAGCGGCCAGCCGGACGCAGGAGGTGATGGCAGTACGGGCAAGCGGGTTCCACCCTGACCGAAAGGCCGGGAATGCCGGATGCCCTGACTGGTCAGGGTGCGGGCCAGCACCACGGCATCGATGAGTACACGCCCCTGTGCCAGCGCACTGGCAACGGCAGTGGCAAACAGGCAGCCGGTGCCACGCACCCGTTCACCATGCAGCCAGCGCGGGCCACTGAGCCAGCAGGCGCTGTGTGCATCGAGAAAAAAGTCATGGCTGAATGGTGTCTGTGGCTGAAAATGTCCCCCCTTGACCAGTACGGCGGCAGCACCGTGTTCCCGCAGCTGCTGTGCCGCCTGCTGCAGCTTGTGAATATCCATAGCCGTGAGCGCCAGCCCGCTCAGCCGCGCCAGCTCATCGGTGTTGGGTGTGATCAGCGTGACGAGGGGCAGCAGGCGTTCCAGCAGGGCCATGCGCCCGGTATCCGTCAGCAGCTTACCCCCGGCACTGGCGGCCAGCACCGGGTCCAGCACCACCGGCGGGCAATGGGTGCCCAGTGCCTCCAGATAGTCCGCCACAGCATGCACCGTGGGTGCATCACCCAGCATGCCGATCTTGATGGCGCACAGGCCCTGGGGATCAATGCTGTCGAGCTGGGCACGCAGCTGAACGGGCGGCAGTACGCCGGTCTGAAGCACGGTGGTATTTTGTTGTGCCGTGGCAGCGGTCACTACACTGTGGCCCTGCAGCCCCAGTGCCTGCAGTACGTACCAGTCAGCCTGCAGTCCGGCACCGTTGGGGTCGGTACCCCCGATCAGCAGCACGCTCATGCCTCCAGCGCCTGATGCCAAAACGGCGTATCCAGTGTCGGTGTGCTGGGGCTGGCGAACGGGCGCGGCGGCATGATGCCCCCCTGCCAGGCCAGGCGTCCGGCCTGGATTGCGGCGGCAAAGGCACATGCCATTTGTACCGGATCCAGCGCCTGTGCCACGGCGGTATTGAGCAGCACGCCGTCATAGCCCATTTCCAGGGCCATGCAGGCATCCGAAGGGCGACCGATACCGGCATCCACCAGCAGAAGTGCCTCCGGCAGCCGTTCCCGCAACTGGCGCAGTGCATGCCGGTTCAGCAGGCCCTGTGCGCTGCCGATGGGGGCGCCCCAGGGCATCAGTACCTCGCAGCCGGCATCATACAGCCTGCGGCACAGCACCAGATCATCCGTGCAATACGGGAATACCTGAAACCCGTCCCGTACCAGCACCTGTGCCGCTTCCAGCAGGGCGAAGGGGTCAGGTTGCAGATTGTAATCATCACCGGTCACCTCCAGCTTGATCCAGCGGGTATCAAACAGTTCACGGGCCATGTGTGCCAGCGTGACTGCTTCCTGCACACTGTGGCAGCCGGCGGTATTCGGCAGCACATGGCAGCCGGTGGCAAGTACCTGCTCCCAGAATGCCTGCCCGCTGCGATCACCGGGTGACTGGCGGCGCAGTGACACCGTGACCACTTCCGTACCGCTGGCGTGAATGGCGCGGGCCATGAGTTCGGGGGAGGGATAAAGCGCGGTGCCGAGAAAAAAACGGCTCTGCAGCGTGACACCATAGACTGTCCAGGAATCAGTCGGGTTGTCCTCCTGCGGCGCGGTTACATTTTGAGCATCCATGTATCAGCCTCCGACCACGGGTTGCAGAATGTCGATACGATCACCCGGCTCAAGCCAGGTGCTGCACCAGTATTGACGGGGTACAAACACCTGATTGCGTGCGATACCCAGCAGGCTGTCAGCATCATGACCCCAGTGTTGCAGTGCCTGCTGCAGGTTGAGCGTTGTGCTGACGCTCCGGGGGGTATTGTTGACACTGACGGTAAAGGTGGGTGTCTCCGGTGTCACGGGGCTTTTGCGCGGGTTCATGAGTGATTTTCCTCCAGAAGGTTGATGGCCTGATGAATCAGTGCCGGGGCGAACAGGTAGCCATGCCGGAACAGGCCATTGAGGCAGACCCGTTTTCCGCTGCGTGTCAGTCGGGGCAGGTGGTCGGGCAGGGCCGGGCGCAGGCCGGTCTGCAGGCTCAGGATACGGGCTTCGGCAAAGCCGGGGTGCAGGCTGTAAAGGGCTGAGAGCAGCTCCAGTGCCGAACGCACGCTGACCGGGGTTTCGGCTTCACTTTCGAGCTGGGTGGCCCCGATCACATAACATCCGCAGGGGCGGGGTGCGATGTAAAGCGGGTAGCGCGGATGCAGCAGGCGGATACTGCGCTGCAGTGTCACTTCAGGTGCCTGCACGCGGATCACCTCGCCACGCACACCACGCAATCCGGGCAGGGCTGCGCGTGCGCCCAGGCCCCGGCAATCCACAATCCGGTCAAAATACTGCTCCAGCTCCGGTACATAGCCATCTGCACGTAGTGCATGGCAGGCCAGTCCTTCGTGGCGTGTCACTGCGGGAGCCGCATCCAGACAGGCATCCAGCGCCCGGTACAAGGCATCGTTGTCAAGTGTGCCCTCCTGCGGAAAGTACAGTGCCTCGGTAAAGCGGGCGGCCAGCTCCGGCTCGGCGGCCTGAATATCGGCCCGTGTCCAGATGCGGCTGTCACCGGCTTTCAGCAGCTGCCTGGCACGCTGCTGAAAGCGTTGCCACTCGCTGCGATCCTGCGGATGCGCCACCACCAGTGTGCCATGGCGATTGAAGGCGATATTGATGCCGGAAGCCGCCTGCAATGCTTTCAGCCAGCCCGGCCACAGCGCCCAGGACTGCAGGCCCAGCTGCCGGACTGACACCTGCCCGGTACCGATGGTTTCGGTCGTGGGTGCGATCATGGCCGCTGCCACCTGACCGGTGCCGGTATGCGGGCGCTGATGCTGTTCGCACAAGGTGACCGCATCCCCCCGGCTGGCTAGCTGCCAGGCCAGCAGGCGGCCGGCCAGTCCAGCCCCGATAATGGCAACCTGCATCAGGCGTCATCACCCGGTAGTTGCCGGTATTCCGGATGGTAGATTTCCGCCCCCATGCGCACGAATTCACGGGCTTTTGCCTGCATGCCGATGGTGGCTGCGTTATGGGTGGCAGTGTCCGTGCCGGTGTCTGCCCTGCCGCCATGGCCGTAGGTGGCGCGTACTTCCCGGGTGATTTTCATGGAGCAGAATTTTGGCCCGCACATGGAGCAGAAGTGAGCATTCTTGGCCGCCGGGGCGGGCAGGGTTTCATCGTGATAGGTACGGGCGGTATCCGGATCAAGAGCGATATTGAACTGGTCCTCCCAGCGGAATTCAAACCGTGCCTTCGACATGGCGTCATCGCGCCACTGCGCTGCCGGGTGCCCTTTGGCCAGATCGGCGGCATGGGCAGCGATTTTATAGCTGATGATACCGGTCTTGACATCATCCCGGTTCGGCAGCCCCAGGTGTTCCTTGGGCGTGACATAACACAGCATTGCGGTGCCGTAACTGCCGATCTGTGCCGCACCGATCCCGGAGGTGATGTGATCGTAGCCAGGGGCGATATCCGTCACCAGTGGGCCAAGGGTGTAAAACGGTGCACCGTGGCAGTGCTGTTCCTGCTCCGCCATATTCTGCCGGATCTTGTGCATCGGCACATGGCCGGGGCCTTCAATCATGACCTGTACATCCTGTTCCCAGGCGATACGGGTCAGCTCGCCCAGGGTGTGCAGTTCGGCGAACTGGGCGGCATCGTTGGCATCGGCAATGCAGCCGGGGCGCAGGCCGTCACCGAGCGAGAAGCTGACATCATAGGCTTTCATGATGGCGCAGATGTCTTCGAAATGGGTGTAGAGAAAATTCTCCCGGTGGTGGGCCAGGCACCATTTGGCCATGATCGAGCCGCCGCGTGAGACAATGCCGGTAACGCGGTTGGCGCTCAGTGGAATGTGGCGCAGCAGCACCCCGGCATGCAGGGTGAAATAGCTTACCCCCTGTTCAGCCTGCTCGATCAGGGTGTCGCGCACCAGCTCCCAGCTCAGTTCCTCGGCGATTCCCTCCACTTTTTCCAGGGCCTGGTAAATCGGTACGGCACCGATCGGTACCGGTGAGTTGCGGATGATCCATTCACGGGTTTCGTGAATGTGTCGGCCAGTGGACAGGTCCATCACGGTGTCAGCTCCCCAGCGTGTGGCCCAGATCATTTTTTCCACTTCCTCTTCAATGGACGAGGTGACTGCGGAGTTGCCGATATTGGCGTTGACCTTGACCAGGAAATGGCGACCGATAATCATCGGTTCCAGTTCGGGGTGGTTGATATTGGCCGGGATAATGGCACGGCCTGCCGCCACCTCCTGACGCACGAATTCCGGGGTGACGGCTTCCGGCATGCCCATACGGTTGATGTTTGGCCGTTGCCCCGGTGGCAGCGGGGTGCGCCCGAGGTTTTCACGCAGGGCAACGTACTCCATTTCCGGGGTGATGATGCCTCGGCGTGCATAATGCATCTGGGTGACATTGACCCCTGAACGGGCGATGCGTGGCAGGGGAGGGTGGGCAAAGCGCTGCGGCAGGTCAGGCGGGGCGGGGCGTGCCAGCTGTTCGCGGGTGTAGCGTGAGCTGAACTGCGTCAGCTGCACGGTGTCAGCGCGGGCGGCAATCCACTCCCGACGTAGTGGTGGCAGACCTTGCTGCAGGTCGATAGCCGCTTGCGGATCGGTGTAGGGGCCGGAGGTGTCATACACGCGCAGCGGTGGGTTTGCCTCATCATGCGGTGTCCCATCCGGTGCCTGTACACGGGTCGGGCTGAGGTGGATTTCGCGCAGGGGAACCCGTATCTGGCCACCGGGATTTTCCAGGTAGACCTTGCGGGAGGCCGGCAGGGGTGTGCGCGTGATGGTTGTATTGAGGGGAGCGGATGAGGCTGGACGGGTATGTGGCATGATGGAACTCCAACAGTGGGTAAAACGACTGTCGGAGCTGAAATGAAGCCGGGCGGTGTGTTTCAGCAGCGAATCATACAGAGGGTCTGTTCGCCGGTACCCGGTATTTCAGATTGTTTGTTCCCTACGCTGGTACGAACCAGATCAGGTGCAACGGGTATCATCTCAGTCCTGCCGCCTTACGGCGCGGACACCCCGACAAATCTGGCAGAGATGGTAGGCCGTTTGGCCGGGGTTTGCAAATTTTCTGCTGGCCGCCACACCGAAACACTGGCCGCTCTGTATCAGAGCGAGCGCAGAAAGGCCAGCAATGCCGCCCGTTCCGCCACGGTCATGGCCCACACAGCCTGCTGGCTGGCAGCCGCTTCGCCCCGGTGCCACAGAATGGCTTCCAGCAGGGTGCGGGCACGTCCATCGTGCAGGTAATGTACCTGATCCCCCACCGTGTCCGCCAGGCCGATCCCCCACAGGGGCGGTGTGCGCCATTCGCTGCCGGTTGCCTCAAAATCAGGCCGCCCGTCCGCCAGCGGTGCGCCCATGTCATGTAGCAACAGGTCGGTATAAGGCGCGATAGTGCGCCCGCCAAGCAGTTCGGGCCGGGCGTCGGCAGCGGTATATAACAGCGGGCGATGGCATGAGGCGCACCCGGCCTGCCGGAACAGCTGCTGCCCGTATTGCACCTGCGGATCGTCACGGTTCCGCTGTTCCGGTACAGCCAGGGTCTGGTGATAGAGAGTGATGTCGGCCAGCTGTTCCGCGCTCAATTCAGGACTGCCACCATTTACGGCAAGGGTGCAGGCACGGGCAGCCAGGGTGCAGTTTTCCTGTGGAAACAGGGAGGAGGTGATTCCCAGGTCGCCGCTGAAGGCCGCAGCGATCTGCTGGCGCAGGGTGGCCACATTGGCTTTCAAACCGAAGCGCCCCATCCGGTGTTGTCGGGTCTCCACGTCCCTGACCCGGTTGATCCGCCCGGAAATGCCATCCCGATTGTGGTCATCCGGGTCTTCCCATTCACGGATGACGGCTTCCGGTACCGCTTCCAGCAGGCCCAGCCCGACCAGTGCCGGGCCGATGCGGGCCGAGGTCAGGATGCCGTCGGTGGCCCCGTAGCGGGCTTCCTGCCAGTGCAGTGAGGGTTTGCGCAAGGTCACTGCCGTGCCACCGTTCAGAAACAGGGGTATCTCCTGATAGCTGATGGCAATGCTTCCCTCACCGGGGACACCGGGAATTCCCTGCTCATTGAGCTGGTCACCGTAAGCCGGATGGGGCAGGGGGCCGCCCTGTGTGTCCCGTCCCGGAAGGCTCAGGCGCACCAGCATCGATCGCATGGCATCGGCGGGTGTATCCGGGGCCCGCCCACGCCCGTTGCCGGGATGGCAGGCCGCACAGGAAATCCGGTTATACAGCGGACCCAGGCCATCCACTGCCTGATCCGTGGAAGGGGAAATCACCCACATCTGCTTGAACAGGCTGCGTCCGTTGGCAAAGTGCTCCCGCTGTGCCTTGTCCAGCTCCATGGGTTGGGACAGGGCGCGGCGGCCGGTATCATCGGTGCTGATGCTGCCTGCCAATAGCAGTGACGGTAGCAGTAACAGCGCTGACAGCAGGACTGCCAGCCATTTCACGGTGTTTGCCCCTGCCGCACTGTCAGGATGGTGTCCGCCAGACGCAGGGCTTCGGCATAGCGGGCACTGAAGAATGCATCCCATGCCTGTTCGGCAGCGGCACATCGGGTTTCGGCATCCGCCTGCCGGTGACGTTGTGCACAGGCCGTTACCAAGGGCGAGTCTGCTGCCGGCTCACTGACGGGCAACGCTTCCAGTGCGGCACGGGCCTGCTGCAGCATTGGCTGCTCGGTTGTTGTGGCGGTTTTCTCCACTTCATGCACACTGGCCCATGCCCGGGTCAGTGCCGACTGCTGCCGGGTGATGGCAGCATCGAACAGCGCGGTGTTGAAACCGCTGCGTGCCGTTCCGGCAACCGGGTCATAGCGGGCATCCAGTGTGCGTGTAAACGGGTTGCTGTAGTCTGCCGGGGCCTTGGCATAGACTGACGGGCGCACCGGCAGGCGGCTGATGGCCGGATGGAACAGCAGGCGCTGTCCGGCATCGGAAAGGATGAACGCCACAAAGGTTTCCGCTGCCGGGCGCTGGCGGGTGGCCGCCATGATGCCGATTTGTGCCGGGTTGAAGGTGGTCCTGTGCGGGTAAATGAATTTTCCCCGGCCACCGTCAGTCATCGTCGACAGGGCGAAAAAGTCCATGGTCAGACCCGCTGCCAGCCGGCCGGATGAGACTTCACCGGTAATGGCACCACCACGTCGCTGAATCAGCCGGCTGTTGAGTGCAATCGCCCGCCAGGTGTTCCAGCCTTTTTCCCAGCCTTCGGCCTGCAGGAGCTGGTCGATCAGCATGGGTGCGAATCCGACCTGAGACGGTACCGGCAGGGCAACTTCCCCCCGCAGGCGTGGATCGGCCAGGTCTTTCCAACGTTCGGGCTCGGGCATACCCAGTTCCTGCAGTCTGTCGGTATCAACAAAAATGCCATAGCCGGCGATTTCGCTGGCGAGATACTGTCCGTCAGGGTCGGAAATTGCCAGATCACCGATTTTGTCCGGCAGGCCGGTACGGTCGATACCGATGGGGCCGAAGGCTCCGGCATGTTTCAAAGCCAGGAAATTTCTTCTGGAGGGGGTCCAATACACATCAACCCCCCCCTGTTCGGGCTGAAGCAGGTAGGGCAATGCATCATTCGACCTGCGCCAGAGAATCTGCACCGGAATATCCGGGTGGGCTGTTTCGAAGGCTTCCTCGAAGCGCGATACCACGGCTTCCGGGTAGCTGGTCATGACCCTCAGTTCCATGGCTGCGATGGATGTCCCTGCCAGGGCCGGCAGGCACACACCCAGCCAGTACGCAACGGTTCTCGTTTTCATGTTCCTGGTGCCTTCTCAAAACGTGTAGGATGCCTGGGTGAACCACATCCGCCCCGGACTGGCAAAGCCTTCATCCAGCTCGTAGTACTCGTCGGTCAAGTTGGATACCCCGGCTTCCAGGATAATCTGCGGAGTGGGCTTGAAGGCCACTTTGGCATCTGCTGTGGTAAAGCCTGACAGCTCTACGGTATCGGAATCCCAGCGCCCGCCTTCATGGTTGAGCGCCAGTTGGGTTTCCCACTGTGCTGCCGGGCGGTAAGTGAGGTCGGCAGCGAGTTTTCTTTTCGGCACCCCGGTCAGTTTGGCGTCACTATGGCGGTTTTTCCGGTGCATCAGGGTCAGTTGTCCGCCTGTCTCCCATTGCGGGTTCAGTTGCGCCCGAACGGCCATTTCCAGTCCGGTGGCCCGCACCTCACCGACATTCTGCATCTGGTATTTGTCATCGCTGACATTGTTGACCCGCTGGATCAGGTTGTCGATGTCGGACTGGAATACGGCTGCTTCGAGCTTCACGCCATCGCTCACCGTACCCTGATAGCCAATTTCATAATGACGGGCTTTCTCCGTGCGCAGGTCGGGATTGGGAATCGCTGAACCGAGGCGCAGGGAGTAGCGGTCCTTGAGCGTGGGGAAACGGGTTTTGGTGGCAATGGTCGCATAAGCCCGATTGTCAGGCCGGAAGTCCCAGAACACACCAGCCTGGGCGTTGCGGGCCGACTGGTCGTCTGGCAGTGGTACCGGGTCACTCGCTTTATAAACCTCGTCCGGGTGCAGGCTGTTGAAGGCGGCCCCCAGTGAAGCAGTCAGGCCGGGGGCGAGTTGGAATTCACCATCAAGACCCACTGAGCGGGTGGTGTCCTCAAAGTGTTCATCCCGGTCGACGCCATCGTCCGCCTTGTGGGTATCCTTTTTCTGGTGCAGCGACAGGCTCCATTTCTGTTTTGCCAGACGGGTGGACTCAATCTCCACCGAGCCACCGCTGATCTGGTCATCATAACGGCTTCGGCCAGTTGCACCGACGCTGCCGGAACCTGATGTTTTCAGGACGGTATAGGTGGCATCGGTATAGGAATTGACTTCGTTCTGGTAGCCATCACGGTACAGGCGCAGTTTGACGGTTTCGGTCGGTGTCACGCTGGTCCGGGTAATCAGGTGCAGGTTGTCCACATCCCATTCCGGCCATTTCCAGTAGCGTGCCCGTTCCGGGTTAGTGGAGGGCGGATTGCCTTTGGAACCGCGCTGGGCAAAATAGCTGATGGCGTATTCATCCGTCTCGTTAGGTGTCAGGCCGAATTTAACGGAGGTTTTGACATCCCGGCGCTGGGCGTTGTTGCGCCGCCCGCCGTTTTCACTGCCGGTGGGCTCAAAATCCGCCGACATCCTGAAGCCGTCGCTGTCCATGAGGGAGGCACCGCCCTGGACATACCAGTTATCCTGGCTGGACCCGACATTGAGGGCAGCGGAATAGGTATTCTCCTCGGCAAAACCGAGGCGCAGATCACCCTCCAGCGCATTGACCGGTTTGCGCGATACCAGATTGATTGCACCACCCAAGGTGTTGGGGCCATAAAAGGCGGAGCTGAACCCCTTGCTCACCTGGATGGCCGCCAGATCTGCCGTGGTGAAACGGCTGAAATCCACATAGCCGTCATAGGGGACCTGCAAGGGAATACCGTCAACAAACAGAGGCGTCTGTCGCATGTCAAAACCACGGACATTGACGGCCTGCTCATTACGTGAACCAACATTGGTTGCTGTTATCCCCGGCAAGAGGTCGAGCGCCCCGGCAACCGTGTTGCGGTTGAATTTTTCCATTTCTGCGGCCGTTATTGCAGAAGACGCCTGATTGGCACCAAGCACCCCGGCCTGGCCGGGATTCACCGTGATGGTGATGGTACCCAGTTCATAAACAGTGACATCAGCCTGAGCCGCAGATGCCAGCAGTGTCAGTGCGGCCATATTCAAAAATGCCATATTACGGATGTTTGGCATACTCCTGTCTCCTGAAAGCGAAAAAACTGTCATACCCCTGCCTCCTGATCCCGGTTCAGCAGGGGCGTCAGCGCAATAAAGCCGCCCGTGACCGAGAATGTCTTGCGGTAACCCAGCTCCCGCAGCAGTCCGGTGGCACAGAGACTGCGCCTGCCGCTGTTGCAGACAGTCAGGAAGATGCAGTCGTAGTCCTGACGCAAGGTATTGATAGCTTTGATAAAAGAACGGATATCCAGTTGGCCGGGCTCTTCTGCGTCCAAGGTCTCCTGCTCCACCTCGGTGAGCTGGAAACCGAGGAATTGTTTGACATTGAAAAACGGGATATGGGTTGCGTGCGGGATGCTGCCCTTGATATCCAGCTCAAAGGTTTGCCGGATATCGATCAGGCAGGCCAGGCCCAGTGTCGCCATTTCAACAGCAGTGGCCGGGCTGACATCGGTTGGTGCCGTATTGACGGGCATTGTGTTAATGGTATGAAGCGGAATCCGGGATTGAAGTGCATTCATCTCGTTATTCTCAAAAAAACATAACGTATGGCAAAAAATTTTGCCGACTCAAGGCGGCCGACCTGTAGCTCATGGCTGCAGGTATTGATGCATCGACCCGTTTCTGAGTCGGCTGATGACACACCTGCATCACCGGCAGGTCGCGGCTGAGGTATTCACAATGCGTTATATAACATTAAACATAACGCTTGGGCAAGCCAGCGACGACATGGCTGCAGCAAGGTGCCGGTTTTCGGCGGCATGAGCGATTGTATTGCCTTGCCCCCTGAGACTTCAGGGGGCAAGGTTCTGGGTCAGCTGCGGAACATCCCGCTGAACAGGTTGCGCAGGAAGTCCATCAGACGCGTCATGGGGGTACGGTTGTCGGAAGGCGTGGTTGTCGTGTTGCCGCCGGTGCTGGTGCTGCCGCCGGTGCTGGTGCTGGTGCTGGTGTTGCC
>DAOPKY010000013.1:48390-77536 GCA_035391465.1 Thiolinea sp.
GCCGGTGCTGGTGTTGCCGCCGGTGCTGGTGTTGCCGCCGGTGCTGGTGTTGCCGCCGGTGCTGGTGTTGCCGTCGGTACTGGTGCTGCCATCATTCGCAAAGGTGAGCAGCTGTTCCACCACTTTGGCCAGCGGGGCATGTTGTTGGCTGGCCGCTTGGGGAGCGGCACTGCGCCAGCTTTGCGGTACCGGCTGACGCGGGTTGGTCCAGCTGCCACTGGCCAGGTTCTCAAAGCGGGTTTCGGCGCGGGCACCCCGGGGCGGCGTCCACAGGAAGTCCGGGTGCTTGTTGAGGTACCATTCCCCGCCGATGATCACATCATTCTCATCCAGTTCCAGATCATACTCATAAGTCACCGCATGCAGGGCATCATAAGCCGGACTGTCTTCTTCACGCTGGCGCGGATAGGTTTCCACCACATACTGCACCTTCATGGAAATGCCCACAACCGAGCGGGTGGTGGTGCTGCGGAAGCGCTTGAACTTGTCATTGCTGAAGTCGGCCAGTTTCACCGTGGCTTCGGCCAGCGAGCGCGTCGCCTTGCGGGTCTGGGGGTTGAAGTAGACGTATTCATAAGCATAAACCGGTTGATTCCAGACCTCGTAATCAAAGGTCACATCAAGCACCATACTGCGCCGGGAGACCCCGACCTGGTTCACGACCGCCACATGCCAGGTACCGGGGTTGGTGTCAAAACAGCGCTCGGAAATTACCCGGCCTGTCGGCTCGTCAACCTCCGGTTCCTTGTCATTGCAGCGTCCACCGATAAAACGGGTGCGCGGGGTGGCATTGGCCCATAACAGCGAGGCCAGCGCCTTGATGTCTGCCGGGAAAAATTTGATTGGTACATTATCGGGGCTTACCAGCGTGACCGGCCTGACCGGGCGGTCGAGCATGTAGGCTGCCGGTGCCCAGCCGTGACAGATGCCCATCCAGCTTTCCACCGAGCCCTGGCTGTCATAATAGCGTTTGCCTTCCTGCCACATGGCAGCCGTCAGGCTGAAATTGTTATCCCCCATCAGGGCGTCGTATTTTTCCGAGGGTGACAGCTGGTTGATGCGGGTGGCGCTGTTGCTGGCCAGAATGGTTCCGGCCGGATTGGCCAGCACGTAATCCTGATTTTTTTTCCAGTCATCGGCCTCCGGAAAGTTGGAATCGGCATAGCGCGCCCCCAATACCCCTTTGTAAAGTCCCCAGTAATCGTCCGACCAGGGCGTTTCACTCAGGGAGGCTTTCAGCAGATTCTTTTCCTCCATCTCGGCCAGCTTGTTGTAGCGCAGGTTGTCGACCAGATTGGCCGGATTGTCGGCAGCACCGGCCACGGCACGGGCACTGATGCGTGAGCCCTGGGCCAGGGTCTGCTGACGCAGGTTGTCATGTGCGGCGACAAAAGCATTGTCGTCACGTGCCCCGGCCAGCGGGATGAGGCTGTCCCCGGTGAAGCCCTCGACGGTCTCCTTATCCGGTTGCCGGTTCATGAATGCCGGGGTATCGCGTTCAAAGGCTGCCAGCCGTTCATTGATGGACTGCAGGTCTCGATCCGTGGCCATTGCGGTTCTCCTTGGGGTATGAATTTTGTGAAAGTGGGTATGACTGCCTATTATAGAAGCCCGTTCAGAAGATTTGAGTTCAAATGACGCACGAAGACTGGATGCAGCATGCCCTGAGTCTGGCGCGGCGGGCTGCCGCACAGGGGGAGATTCCGGTGGGGGCGGTACTGGTGCGGGAGGGCGTACTGCTGGCTGAAGGCTGGAACCAGCCCATCACCTGTCATGACCCGAGCGCCCATGCCGAGCTGATGGCCCTGCGTGCCGGGGGGCAGGTACTGCAGAATTATCGCCTGCCGGATACCACGCTGTATGTGACGCTGGAGCCCTGCCTCATGTGTACGGGGGCCATGATCCATGCCCGTATTGGTGCGCTGGTGTTCGGGGCCTTTGACCCCAAGACCGGTGCGGCAGGCAGTGCATTTGACCTGTTGGGGGATGCGCGCCACAATCACCGGATTGCCGTGAGCGGCGGGGTGCTGGCCGATGCGTGCGCGCAGGTATTGCAGGATTTTTTCCGCCAGCGGCGGCAGAAGTCGGCAGTGCGTTACCGTGACGGATAATGGCACCCGTTCCCTGCCTGCACTCTGGTCGGCCCGGTCTTGGTGCCTGTCGGCTTTGTGTTAGACTGGCTGACATTGTTATTTTTTTACCCTGAGCCCGATATGGAACCAGCCCGCCCGGCCCGGCCAGGATGCAACTCCTTCAAGGTCCGGCCATGAGTTATCTCGACTGTATTCAGCGTTGCAACAATGCGGCTTCCGGCGTTTATCTGCCCTGGTATGTGGAGGGGCGTGAATACGGACGCATTGAGCCGGCATTTGCACGCCGCCTGCAGGAATGGCCACAGGTCTTTGTGCCCGAGCGTGATGGGGTCGGCCTCCATGCCGACCTGCAGGGTTATCACCGCCGCAGTGCTGCTGTGGAGCCGGTCCTGCGCCAGTTGTATCAGGCCGGCGTGATGGATACCTGGGTGGGGGAGGCTTATCCGGTGACACTGGGGTTCGGTGAGCCGGCGGTGCTGGCGGTGGAGCGTGCAGCGGCTTCCTTTCTGGGCATCCGCAGTTTCGGTGTGCATGTCAACGGGCTGGTGCGCAAGGGCGAGGGGCCGGACGGTGTGCATGTCTGGCTGGGTACCCGCACCGATACCAAGCCGTTCTGGCCCGGCAAGCTGGACCAGATGGTAGCCGGTGGCCAGCCGGTCGGGATCGGCCTGCTTGACAATATTGTCAAGGAGGCGTTTGAGGAGGCTGCAGTGCCGGAGCCACTGGCCCGCAGCGCCGTTGCCGCCGGACAGGTCCATTATGCCCAGTCGGGCTGGCGTGGGCTGGACCGCTGTACCCTGTTTCTGTTTGACCTGTGGCTGCCGGCAGATTTCACCCCGGTGAATACCGACGGTGAGGTGGCAAAATTCGAGCTGCTGCCGCTGGCTGAGGTGGCGAAGCTGACCCGTGAGGTCGAGGCTTTCAAGGATAACTGCAATCTGGTCAATATTGACCTGCTGATCCGCATGGGGCAGCTCAAGGCGGATGACCCGGATTACCCGTTGATTTACCGCTCCCTGTATCGGGGGCCCACTGAAAACCCTATTGGATGACACGCATGAGAGAAGGCCAACCGCAAACCATATACCTCAAGGATTATCAGGCTCCGGCGTGGCAGGTGGAAAACCTGTCGCTTGTGTTTGAGCTGGGCGAGGAAGGTACGCTGGTCACTGGCACGGCGGTTTATCGCCTCCGTGACGGTGCCGCGCCCGACAGTGCGCTGGAACTGTCCGGTGAGGCGCTGGAGCTGGTGGACATCCGCCTGGATGACCGGTCGCTGGAGCCATCCGCCTATGCCCTGGTTGACGGTGGCTTGGTGGTGCATCAGGTGCCGGCGCAGTTCACGCTCACCATCATCACGCGCATCCATCCGGAGAAAAACACCTCACTGGAAGGGCTGTACCGCTCCAGTGGCAATTTCTGTACCCAGTGTGAGGCACAGGGCTTCCGCAAGATTACCTATTACCCGGACCGTCCGGATGTGCTCACGGTATTCACCACCCGCATTATTGCCGATCAGGCCCGCTACCCGGTGCTGCTTTCCAACGGTAATCTGACCGGCAGCGGCGAGCTGCCCGGTGGACGCCACTGGGCGCAGTGGGAAGACCCGTTTCGCAAGCCTTCCTACCTGTTTGCCCTGGTGGCCGGACGGCTGGAGCATGTGGAAGACTGTTATGTCACCCGCTCCGGGCGCGAGGTGGTGCTGCGCATTTATACCGAGGCGCACAATATCGACAGGTGCGAGCATGCCATGGCTTCGCTCAAGCGTGCCATGCATTGGGATGAGGCGCGTTTCGGACTGGCGTATGACCTTGATATCTACATGATTGTGGCGGTCGATGACTTCAATATGGGGGCGATGGAAAACAAGGGCCTCAATATCTTCAACTCCAAGCTGGTGTTTGCCAGCCCGGAAACCGCCACCGACATGGATTACATCAATATCGAGTCGGTGATCGGACATGAGTATTTCCATAACTGGACCGGTAACCGGGTTACTTGCCGCGACTGGTTCCAGCTATCGCTCAAGGAAGGACTGACCGTCTTCCGGGATCAGGAGTTTACCGCCGACCTGCATTCGCGGGCGGTCAAGCGCATTGAGGACGTGCGCATGCTGCGTACCCATCAGTTTGCCGAGGATGCCAGCCCCATGGCCCATCCGGTACGCCCGGCCTCTTATATCGAGATCAACAACTTCTATACCGTGACCGTGTACGAGAAGGGGGCCGAAGTGGTGCGCCTCTATGACAGCCTGCTGGGGCAGGACGGGTTCCGGCGCGGTATGGACCTGTACTTTGCACGCCATGACGGGCAGGCGGTGACCACTGAGGATTTTCTGGCGGCGATGGCGGATGCCAACGGGGTTGACCTGAGCGGTATGCATGCCTGGTATAATCAGCCCGGTACTCCGGAAATCCAGGTCGATATGGATTATGACCCCGATACGCGCAGTTGTACCCTGCATTGCCGCCAGGTACTGCCCGAGGTGCTGGAAGGCAAGGAAGGCCGGCCTTACCTGATGCCGTTTGCCCTGGGGCTGCTGGATGCCCGGGGCCAGGCGCTGGCACTGGAGCTGGCTGATCCAGCCGCGATTGCCGTGGGGGGGAATGGTGCGGCCTCACTGGTCCTGCGTCTGGATGCCTTCGAGCAGTCGTTCACCTTCCTGAATGTTCCGGAACGCCCGGTCCCGTCGCTGCTGCGCGGCTTCTCGGCTCCGGTACGCCTGAATTTTGATTATGACGATGACGATCTGCTGTTCCTGATGCGCCATGATACCGATGCCTTCAATCGCTGGGATGCGGGGCAGCGGCTGGCAATGCAGACCATGCTCAACCTGCTGGAGGCACGGGAGGATGGCGAACCGCTGGGGCTGGAGCATGATTTCATCAGCGCCTTCCAGGCCATGCTCACCGACGAGACGCTGGACCACGCCCTGCGGGCCGAAGCCCTGACCCTGCCGTCCGTGACCGACATGATTGAAGCAGCCCGTCCGGCAGACCCGGCAGCGATCCATGAAGTGCGTGAATACGTGCTGGCCACCCTGGCACGCAGCCTGCGTCTGGATCTGGAGCACCTGTATCAGGCCCTGAGTGATACGGGGGCCTATGCCATTGATGCCGCCAGCATGGGACGGCGGCGTTTGCGCAATGTCTGCTTGGGCTATCTGGGACGGCTTGAGGATGCGTCACTGACCCGGCAAACGGCAGCTCAGTATCGGGAGGCCGGTAATATGACCGATGCACTGGCGGCCCTGAGCGTGCTGGCCGACTGTGATTCCCCGTTGCGGGAGGAGGCCCTGCAGCATTTCCATGACCGCTGGCAGAACGATACCCTGGTGATGGACAAGTGGTTTGCCCTGCAGGCTTCCTCCACGCTGCCGCATACCCTGGCACGGGTACGCGAGCTGATGCAGCACCGCTTGTTTGATCTGCGCAATCCCAACAAGGTGCGTGCCCTGATCGGCTCTTTCACCCTGCGCAATCCACTGCATTTTCATGCGGCTGACGGTTCCGGCTACCGTTTCCTGACCGAGCAGGTGATCAGCCTGAACGGTCTCAATCCGCAGGTGGCAGCGCGTATGGTGCGTCCGCTGATGAACTGGCGGCACTTCGAGGCCGGGCGTTCAGCCCTGATGCGGGCAGAACTGGAGCGTATCCAGGCCCATCCGGAGCTGTCGACCGATGTCTATGAGATTGTGAGTAAAAGTCTGGCGGACTAGCCCGCTGCATCGGCCGTCTGTGCGGCCAGCCCCGGTGTGGTGATCCGGAGCTGGCCGGGTGGCAGGGGACATTTGTCCAATGACAAGCCCCCCGGTTTTGCGTACTATCAGTGCATAGGGCTACCAAGGCTATCACACAATAATGCCATGAAAAATCACCTCATTTCCGTGCCGGTGCCGGCCTGTCAGCCGGTGAGGGGCTATTGTCTGTTTCTGTTCACCCTGAGCGGTCTGTTGTGGCATTCCAGCGCGACAGCAGCAGAATGTCGCCTCTGGCAGGAGCAGGATGCACAACGCCGGGATCTGCGTGTCGGTCACATCACGGTGGAAACCGGCAATATCTTTGATCCGGACAACCCGAAGGAAAATCGCTGGTACAACCGTGCCGCCAACCGCCTGCATGTCAATACCCGCGCTGAAGTGGTTCAGCGTCACCTGCTGTTCCGGTCCGGGGAGGCTTTTGATGCCGCCCGGCTGCGCGAGTCGGAGCGACTGCTGCGGGCACGGCATTATCTCAAGGAGGCCGTGATCACCCCCGTTCAGGTGTGTGGCGGGGAAGTGGATATTCAGGTGCGTACCTCCGACAACTGGACCCTGATGCCGGGGCTGGATGCCGGTCATTCGGGGGGCGAGACCAGTGGCGGGATTAAAATCGAGGAACATAACCTGCTGGGCTGGGGCAAGGCGCTGGGTTTCAGCTATCAGCAGGACAGCAATCGCAGTGAGACCAAGCTGGGCTACCATGATCCCGGTCTGTTCGGCACCCGGCATGAGCTGACTTTCGGGTTACTGAACAATTCGGATGGCCGTGGTTATCTGCTGGACCTGGAACTGCCTTTTTATGCCTTTGACAGCCGTGAAGCCTGGGGGCTGGAAGTCAAGGCACTGGAACAGGAAGTTCCGTTTTATGAACAGGGTGAGGTGGCACGGCGTATCGGTGAGGACAAGCGTTCCGGCAAGCTGTTTTATGGCTGGTCTGGCGGCAGGCAGGGGGACCATACCGAACGTTATCTGCTCGGATGGCAATACCTGCAGCAGTCCTGGTTTCCGACCGATACCAGTGCGTATGCAGCACCCGACATCGTGCAGTCCTACCCCTGGATCGGCTATGAGTATGTGCAGGATGATTTCATCACCCGGGAAAACTTCCGTACCATGGGCAGAACCGAGGATATTGCGCTCGGACACCGCTTCACGATCAGTGCCGGCTGGTTGAGCCGGGGCCTGGGGTCGGAGGGGGATTACCTGAAACTGGATGCCGCCTACAGCAAGGGTTTCATGCCGGGGGACCGGCAGCTGGGCCTGCTGGAGCTGGAAGGCAGTACCTGGATCGGCACCGGCCAGCTCAGTGGCGGACGCCTGAGTGCCAGGGGGGAATGGAACCATTTCACTGATGATCGCAGTGGCTGGCATCTGGCCGGTGTATTTCGTTACGCTGATAACCTGTTGCCGGGGGAACAGCTGGTATTGGGTGGTGACAGCGGCCTGCGCGGCTATCCGACCGGTTTTCAGGGCGGGGATCGCTCACTGTTGCTGTCTGCGGAGCGGCGCTTTTATTTCGACTGGTACCCCATGCGGGCGGCGCGCATCGGAGCTGCCGTGTTTGCGGATGCCGGTGGTGCCTGGGGCCGTGGCCAGCCGGCAGAGTGGCTGGGGGATGTCGGTGTGGGCCTGCGGATTGTTTCCACCCGCTCCAGTACCGGCAAAGTGCTGCATGTGGATATTGCCAAGCCGCTCACTGCCACCGGTGACACTGACAGTTATCAGGTACTGGTCGGAACCCAGACAGAGTTTTAAGGCAGGGCGTGAGCTGGCGCCATGTCCGGACCCGAGAGGTGAAGGCTTCGCCTCCCGGGTGCCGTGATGATAACGGCAGGTGCCGGTTCGGGCCTATTTCCGGAAAGCCGGTCCGTTCCATTCCAGGCCGTTGGACATGTAGGTATGGAAGTACTCCAGGGCCTTGTATTCATCGCTTTGTGGTGCAAACGGTTTGGCGCGGACCTGTTCGTTACAGCCGCCATAGCGGCGGTGCAGGGTGCCGAGTTCATCCCACTTGGCCCGGAATGTCGGGAAGTGGCTGATCTGTCCGTAGGCCGGGCTTAGCAGTTCGGCGCGGATGTAGTTGCCGCTGTAGGCGATATGGCAGTCGGCACAGGCCATATTGAGCTGGCCGCGTTTGGTGTAGAAGAATGCCTTGCCTTTTTCGTACCAGGCTTCGGCCTTTTCGTTTGGAATCTTGACATCGATTTTCTGGCCCCGGCCTTCATGGGAGATATAGGCGGAAACTGCAGCAATATCCCCTTTTTTCCAGGCAAAGGGCTTTTCGCCATTGGCCTCGCGGCAGGCGTTGATTTCCCCTTCCAGGGTCAGAATGGTGTCCTTTTCCTCGTCATAGCGCGGGAAAGAAGCCCGGATCATGTTCAGGTCTTCCTTGAAACAGTCCTTGAAGGATTTGCCATTGGCGAACGGCTTTTCCCAGAGTTCCCTGCCATGATCCATCGCATCCCCGTAGGGCGGGAAGTCACCATCGATTTCCTGCCACTGGGAAAAGGCATCCTCACTCAGGGCCAGGGCACCGTGGATAAAGTTTTCAGGGTTTTTGTCCCTGATGCTGTTCTTGAATTTGTCGGTGAAAAATTTCTGAAAGGCTGCCCGGTCCTCTTCCGGTGTGGCCTGCACGGCGGCAGCCGCTACCAGGCCGGTAAGTGAAAGACCCACCAGTACGGTTTTCATCAGTTTCATGCGAGTCTCCGGTCAGCCGATTTTGTCTTCGATCGAGTCCTTTTCATCCTTGTTGTCCACCCAGCTCAGGGTGATGGTGTCACCGGTGCTGCCGGCACACTCAAAGGCAATGTAGGGGTTTTTTGAAACCGAGGGTCCCCAATAGGCCTTCATGACTTCCCTGCCATTGACGCTGACCTCGACCTGTTTGATGAAGTGGGCCGGGATTTTCTCACCGGTTTTGGAGTCCTTGCGCTGTCCGGTTTCCATCGGGTGGTTCATCAGGGCCTTGACCTCGACCACGCCATCTTTTGCCTTGGCTTTCAGTTTGATTCCGCTCATGTCTCTCTCCTTAACTTTCTGTTAACCGCGCATTAACCGCCACAGCCACCGATGGTAACCTTGACTTCTTTTTTGGCCATCAGCACCTTGTCGCCGGATTTGACCAGCGCCAGCACGTTTGAGGTCTTGCCCATCTTGAGACGGGTGGATGCCATGGTGGCACCGCCTTCCGGGAAGGTGAAGATGGCGGCCAGCGGTGTCGGGTTATCAGCCACCACAATGGCAATTTCCGAGACGTTTTCTGCCCTGGTTTTGACCGTGACCGGCACGACGACACCGTTTTCGGCAATGTCCGGGGCATCCAGTGAGACCTGGTCCGACTCCTCCGGTGTAACATCCAGGGCTTTCAGGGTGTCTTCCAGCGTGGTGGCGCTGAACGCCGTGCTGACGGTATCAGCGGCGACAGTGGCTGCCTCTGCCGTTACGGCTTCGGCTGCTGTCGCCCCGGTTGCTGCGGCTGCTTCGGTCGCTGCCGCTGCTCGGGAGGCCAGCAGCCCGGCGTTGGCTGCCATGCCGGTTGCACTGGCTGCAAGGGTTCCTTTCAGAAAAATTCTGCGTTTCATGTTTTTCCGCTCTCCAACAAGAATAATCTACAGTGACTGGACGAAGTCCGTGACCATATCCAGCTCTTCGTCGCTCAGGATGCCATGGGCACCGAAAGGTGGCATGATGGTTTTGGGGTTGCTGATCCGGGAGTCGGCAATCTGCTCACGCAGCTTGGCCCGGTCCGGAAAGCGCGCCCTCATGGCAACCAGTGGCGGACCGATGTTGCCGGGCATTTCTCCGCCGGCCATCATGTGGCAGGCCAGACAGTTGCCTGTCATGATGTCAAAGGCAATCTCCCTGCCTTTGGCAAGTGCTTCCTCGCTGACTTCACCTTCGGCAGCGCTGACACCTGACAGGCCCGTGGTGGCCGCCAGAATCAACACGGCAAGTGATGCCGTCAGGGGTCTGGATTTCCGCATGGGGTACAACCTCCTCTCCAGGGTAAACTACAAACACGGGTGCGGTTTTGTCATGCGCGAGCCTTGTGGCCGGCATCGGACAAAGTCGAAAATACAAGTCATTGACATAAGTCAAATTATCATCCGAGCTTACAATAAGGCACAATACGCCGTAAAGGTCGTGTTTGTTTTCCGTCAGCGACCCAGCAGCCCCTTGTTACGCTCGGCCAGCTGGAAACTGCGCAGCAGCACCAGTGTCCTGGCTCTGGTCTGGGGTGACAGGGTACTGATTTTCAGGGCCTGTTGCAGGGTGGCCTTGCCATGGACATACTCACCCAGGCGCAGGCTGCGTTCGGCATTGTAAAGCATGGCCTCACCAGACAGGCCCGCCTGCCGGGCAATGGTCTGTGCGCCTTCCAGAAACTCCAGACTGGTGGATTCGCTGAGGCTGACGCGGCTGATGACCTGCCAGGCCCGGTCCGGCTGGCCGGCAGCCACCAGACTTTGGGCCAGCAGCAGGGCGACGGCCTCATCCTGCGGATTGCGCTGGTACCAGGGATTCAGCAGCTGTTGAGCCTGCGCCTGCTGCTGCAGGTCCAGCAGGGCCTGGGCTTGCAGCAGCGCCAGGGCGACGGGCTGGCTGGCATTGGCGAGCTTCAGCGTGGCTGCGGCATTATTGCGCCGGAGCTGCTTGAGTCCCTCGACATAGCCGGGCAGGGTCGGGTAGGGTGCGGCACCGGCAGCAGACCCCGGACTGACCAGCTGACGCAGTTTTTCACGTGCAAAGGCATAATCGGGATTCTCGCGCCCCCTGGCACCCCCCTGCTGCCGGGCACGGCTGCGGGTATCGCTGAGGCGGTCGATGCTGAGCGGATGGGAGCTCAGGTATTTACCCAGCTCCCCATACGGGTTGTTCTGGCTGCGATCCAGCTTTTCCATGAACTGCGGCATGCCCATGGGATCGAAACCGGCGGCAGCCAGCGCTCGCAACCCGACCCGGTCGGCCTCTGATTCGGCGCGCTGGCTGAATACGATCTGCTGGTGGGCCTGATAGGCGAGGGTGCCGGAGAGAATGGCCTGACCGGCATCCGAATCCTGGCTGGCTGCTGCTGCTCCGGCCAGAATGCCCAGTCCGGTGACCCAGGGACTCATGGTATTTTCAGCCCGCATGCGCTCCAGGTGATTCTGGGACACATGGGCGATTTCGTGTGCCAGCACTGCAGCCAGTTCACTTTCCGAGTCGGTGCTGAGGATCAGCCCGGAATTGATGACGATGACACCGCCAAGCATGGAATAGGCATTGATGTCACTGTTGTTTTCCATCAGGACCAGCAGCTTGTCGGCACTGAGTCCGGCAGGCGGTGCCAGACGCTGACCCAGCCGGCGCAGCCACTGGGACAGTTCCGGGTCTTCGATGATGGGGCGGATACTGCGCAGCTTGCGTACCAGCTGTCGCCCGGTTTCCTGTGCATTGACCTGCCCCAGGGTTGTGGCGGCGCTACCGGCCGGCAGGCTGCCGATGTCCGGAATGCTCAGGTCAAGCTCGGCCTGCAGCGGGGAGGCCAGCGGCAGTGCGAATACCCCGAGCATCAACAGGGAAAAAGGAAAACGGGACATGGGAAACATGATGATGTGTACTCCTGTGGCTATCCGTAGCAGCGATCCGTTCAGGATGAAAGGGTGCAACAAAGCATGGCCTGCATGCAAGTTGGAGTGCCTGATGACCAGTGGGTTCCTGCTTGACTTTCTGATGGGAAAAATTAGAATATAAGAATTATTTAATATTGATTGGGACATCATGTTCGGAATTCAGGAAACAGACGCTGCCGGCCTCAAGGTGATGCTGGATGCGGACAGGAAAATCAGGCTGGTCGATGTCAGGTCTTCCGCCGAGTTCGGCCAGGGCATTATCGAGGGGGCGGAGCTGATGCCGCTGCATACCCTGCCATTGCATCTGAATGCGTTCGCTGCCGATGAAACCATTGTATTTTATTGCCGCACCGGCAGCCGTTCCGCCCAGGCCTGCCTGTTTTTGAAACAGAATACCGGCGTTGAGGCGATCAATCTGGCAGGCGGCATTGTACAGTGGTACCAGTCCGGCATGAAAGTCGTGCTGCCACAGGCAGCCTGATGGCCGGGGCCGGGTGTTCGGAAATATTTGAAGAGAGGATGAGTCACGGACACGGGGTGACTCGTTAATTATTGTCATTTTTGAGAGGTCACTACCAATGTCTGAGAAAAAACTAGCCATTATCGCTACCAAGGGGACGCTGGACTGGGGGTATCCTCCGTTTATTCTGGCTTCCACGGCAGCCGCTCTGGGTTATGAAGTACAGATTTTCTTCACTTTCTACGGGCTGCAGCTGTTGAAAAAGAACATGAACCTGCAGGTGACTTCACTGGGCAACCCGGCCATGCCGATGCCGTTCCCGGTGCCGGTGCTGCTGCAGGGGCTGCCTGGCATGCAGGCCATGATGACGTCCATGATGAAAAAGAAAATGGCGGAAAAGGGGGTGGCCGATCTGGCGGAGCTGCGTGAGCTGTGCCAGGAGGCTGAAGTGAGGATGATTGCCTGCCAGATGACGGTGGACCTGTTTGAAATGGAGACCGGCGATTTTCTTGAAGGCATCGAATACGGTGGGGCAGCAACCTTCTTCGAGTTTGCCGGCGAGTCCGATATCTGCCTGTTCATGTAACCCGTTTCCGGGATCACATTCCCTGACCGGTTGCCAGACAGCCGGTCTGATGCTGAATTTCCTGTATTTATTCCTTCCTGTTTCCCGCTCCTGTGTGTTCCGGGCACGGTCTGTCCGGTGCCTGTCAGGCCATGGGCAGGAAATACTCCTTCCCTGAGCGGGCCGATGCGTTAGAATCGCAGCACATTGACGAGGGAGTGACCCATGCTCAGGCTATTCAATATCGAAAACAGTTTTATCCGTCAGGTCAAGGTCGATGAAGCCCGCCTGCGTGAACAGCTGGCCGAAGTGAACTGGGTCGACATGTGTGACCCGGATGAGTCCGAACGCGATCTGCTGGAAGCCCTCCTCCATACTGATCTGCCCGAGTTCGAGGATGTGGACGAGATCGAGTCATCGGCACGCTGCTACATCGACCAGACCGGCCTGCATGTACACTCGCTGTTCATGTATCAGGATGAAGGGCGTCCCAATACCGAGTCGGTGGCTTTCATCCTGCAGGGGGAGCGCCTGATCACGCTGCGGGACGAGAAGCTGCCGGATTTTCGCCTGTTCCGCCTGCGTGCCCGTCGCGGGCAGGTGGCCTGCCGTGACGCTGCCGAGCTGCTGGTCACCATGCTGGAGCACAAGGTCGAGAATCATGCCGACCACTTGGAGGACATTCACCACGAGCTGGAAACCCTGGGGCATCAGGTGCTGGAGGAGGAAACCGACCTTTCCGATCTGGAAGAGGCCATCAGTGAGCTGGCCCGGCTGGAGGACAGCAACGGCAAGATCCGCCTGTGCCTGATGGATACCCAGCGTGACATTTCCTTTCTGCTGCGTCACCTGCGCGAAAATCCGGAGTATCTGGAAACCATGCGCGAGGTGATGCGCGATATCGAGGGTTTGATGTCCCACACCACTTTCCTGTTTGACAAGATCAACTTCCTGATGGCCTCGACCCAGGGTTTCATCAGCATACAGCAGAACCAGATCATCAAGATTTTCTCCATTGCCTCGGTGGTCTTTCTGCCCCCGACGCTGGTGGCGAGTCTGTACGGGATGAACTTCAAACACATGCCGGAACTGGAGTGGCTGCTGGGCTACCCGTGGGCGATCGGGCTGATGGTGATCTCGGGGATTGCGCCTTACCTGTTTTTCAAGCACAAGGGCTGGTTATAGAACCATCCCGGTGTTGCGCCCCCCTCACCGGGAACCCTGACGCTCCCGATATTCCTCCGGGCGACCTGCGGCGGTAATTCCCGCCTGCTTAACCTGCCAACCCGGATTGTCGCTGCTGTCGGCATTTGCTAGACTGGCACCCGTGCTCTCGGGGTGTCACAGGCAGGGCCTGTGGCTGAGATACCAGATGGTGAACCCGCGGAACCTGAACCGGATCATGCCGGCGGAGGGAAGAGTCTTTTCAGCCCCATCCCCCATGCCGTTGTGTCCCTGCGCATCAACCCTTGGCGTCAAGGAAACAACTTTTCATGAACAAGCCTTTTGCATTCAAGTCTTCTGCATTACCGGGCCTGTCCGTCCTGTCGATGGCGGCGGTTATGGCCAGCCCCCTGTCGGCTGCGGAGCTGACGGTCTATACCTATGATTCCTTTGTCTCCGAATGGGGGCCGGGACCACAGCTGGAAAAGGCATTTGAAGCCCAGTGTGACTGTGACCTCCGGTTTGTCGGAGCCGAGGACGGGGTCAGCATTCTTAACCGCCTGCGCATTGAAGGTGAGAGGACCAAGGCTGATGTGATCCTCGGTATTGATGACGGTTTGCTGGTGGAGACCCGTGCCACCGGTCTGATTGCCGCGCATGCGGTACCACTGGATGACCTCAGCCCGGTTCTGGCATGGCAGGATCCGGATTTCCTGCCCTTTGATTACGGTTATTTCGCTTTTGTCTATGACAGCAGCCGGGTCAAGGAGCCTGTGACCTCGCTCAAGGCGCTGGTGGATTCGGATGCCAGGGTGATTTATGAGGACCCGCGTACCAGCACACCCGGTCAGGGCCTGATGCTGTGGATGCAGGCGGTGTATGGTGATCAGTCGGATGCTGCCTGGAAGCAGCTGGCACGGCATACCGTGACCGTGACCAAGGGCTGGTGGGAGGCCTACAGCATGTTTCTGGAAGGGGGTGCGGATTATGTGCTCAGTTACAGCAGCTCGCCCGCCTACCATGTAATCACGGAAGGCAAAGATCAGTACCACGCTGCCCTGTTTGATGAAGGCCATGTGGCCCAAGTGGAGCTGGCAGCACGCCTGAAAACCTCGCAGCAACCGGTACTGGCGCAGCAGTTTCTGCAATTCCTGATTTCGCCCGAGGCCCAGGCCATTATTCCGGTGACCAACTGGATGCTGCCGGTGATTGATGAGGTGAAGCTGCCACCGGTATTCAGCGAACTGATCCGTCCCCGGCGTATCGGCTTCACCCCCGAGGCGGTGGCCGAATCACGCAAGGACTGGATTGCCCGGTGGCGCAGTGCGGCGGTGAAGGACTGAGGCACTGCGGCGGCTGATGCACGGTTACCGGGGGGGTACAGGGCAGATTCCGGCTCTGGCCGGATTGACGGGGCTGGTATTGATTACCGGGGTGGCGTTTTATGGTCTGATCGGCTTCTCCGGTCAGGTTGCTGATCCGGCCACCCTGCGTGATCCGTATTTTTACGGCATCCTGTGGTTTTCACTCAAACAGGCAGCCCTGAGTGCCGGGTTGGCGGTGCTGTTCGGCTATCCGGTGGCTCGTGCGCTGTATTACCTGCCCGGCCTGTGGTTTCGGCGTGCCTTTCTGGCTCTGTGCCTGTTGTGCTTTGTGCTGCCCACGCTGGTGCTGATCACCGGACTGGTACTGCTGCTGGGGCATTCGGGCCGGCTTTCGCCCCTGCTGGGGCCGGACTGGAACCTGTACGGGCTGCAAGGTATTTTGCTGGCACATGTATTTTTGAATCTGCCGTTTGTGGTGCGGGCGCTGTATCTGCAGCTGTTGCAGATTCCGGATACCGCCTGGCGGCTGGCACTGCTGCTCAAGCTGCCTGCCCTGACACGCTGGCAGCTGGTGGAGTGGCCCATGGTGCGTGGGCGGCTGCTGGTGCTGGCCGGCTTTGTGTTTGTCCTGTGTTTCAACAGCTTTGCCGTGGTGCTGGCCCTGGGGGGCGGACCGCAGGCCACCACACTGGAACTGGCAATCTATCAGGCATTGAAATACGACTTCAATCTGCCCGAAGCCCTGACGCTGGCCTGGGTGCAGTTCACCATTGCCGGGACTTTGTTTGCCCTGCTGGGGCGGCTCGGGGGCGGTAGCTGGCTGGTGCTGGAGCAGGGCGGGAGCCAAGTACCGGTACCGGGGCGCTGGGGGGGGCTGTGGCATGGCGGGGTCTATCTGCTGTGTGCGCTGTTCCTGCTGCTGCCGCTGCTGGTGCTGTTGCCGGTACTGGCACACATTCCGGCCAGTCTTCGGCTTTTGCCGCTGCTGCAGGCTTTGTGGAACAGCCTGCTGCTGGCGCTGGCCTGTGCCGTTCCGGCCACGCTGCTGGCCTGGCTGGTGCTGTGGCCGCAGCGGCTGGCACAGCTGCAGGGCCGTCACCGGCGACGGCAGTTGCTGGAGTGGCTTTCGACTCATGCCCTGACGGCCCCGGCCATGGTGCTGTCGGTGGGCTGGTACGTATTTGCCTTGCCCCGGCTGCGGCTGGAGCACTGGGGGCCGGTGTTGGTGGTGCTGCTGAATCTGGCCCTGACCCTGCCGTTTGCGGTCCAGCAGTTGCGTCCGCGTCTGTTACAGTTTGATGCCCAGTATGCCCCTCTGTGCGCCGGGCTGAAGCTGGCCTGGCAGGAGCGTCTGACGCTGGAGTGGCGCTGGCTGGGCGGGAGTCTGCGTGCCGCCTTTGCCCTGGCGCTGCTGCTGGCGATGGGGGATGTGGCGGTTTTTGCCCTGTTCGGTGATAAAGACTGGACCACGTTGCCTTGGTTGATTTATCGCTATGCCTCGACTTACCGCATGCAGGAGGCAGCGCTGGCTTCCTTGCTGCTGCTGGGAGTGTGTGGCCTGCTGGTCTGGGTACTGGATCGGGAGAGGGCGCATGCTTGAAGTAAGTCAGGTCCGGATTGCCCGTGAGGACTGGGCGCTGGATTATGACTTTCAGCTGGAAAGCGGTGCCATTCTGACCCTGCAGGGGCGCAGTGGGGCCGGCAAGACCACGCTGCTGATGCTGCTGGCCGGTTTTGAAACACCGGACCGGGGCGATATTCGCTGGCAGGGCCGTTCCCTGCTGCCGCTGGCGGTGGCACAGCGCCCGGTGAGCATGCTGTTTCAGGATCACAACCTGTTCGAGCATGTCTCCGTGTGGCGCAATCTGGGCCTCGGTATGGGCCGACAGCGCACGGCGGCCTGGGAGCAGGCGCTTCGGGACGGGGCTGAGGCACTGGGGATTGAGACCCTGCTGGCACGCATGCCGGCCACCCTGTCCGGCGGTCAGCGCCAGCGCGTGGCTCTGCTGCGCACCCTGTTGCGTCCGGAGCCGCTGGTATTGCTGGATGAGCCGTTTGCCGAGCTGGACCCGCAGACGCATGCCCTGGCCGGGCAGTGGGTGCGGGACACCGCCAGGGCGGCAGGCAAAACCGTGCTGCTGGTCACGCATCATGCCCAGGATGTGGCGCTCGGGGACCGGAATCAGGTATTGGGCGATTAAAAGCGGCCGATCCGGGGGTAATGCTTGCAGTCCGGAGCCAGCATTGCTACTCTCACGCTCCGGCTTTGCTGCAATGCACAGTAACTGCCTGTTCAGTGTGAGTGTGCCCGAGATACTGTCGGGAATGTAGCCAAAGTCCAAGCCTTTCTATTGGAATATTGAATTTTAAACATGTGATCTGTTGTGTGGATCACCACTGGAGAAAAACAATGCCTGTCATTACCCTCCCCGATGGAAGCCAGCGTGCTTTTAATCATCCCGTTTCCGTTCAGGACATCGCTGCCGGTATTGGTGCCGGTCTGGCCAAAGCGGCACTGGCCGGTAAGGTTAATGGTCAACTGGTTGATACCAGCCATGTCATCAGCGCTGACAGCACGCTGGCCATTGTGACTGCCAAAGATGAGGAAGGACTGGATATTATCCGCCATTCTTCCGCCCACCTGATGGCGCAGGCCGTGAAACAGCTGTTCCCGGAAACCCAGGTCACCATCGGGCCGGTTGTGGAAAACGGTTTTTATTATGATTTCGCCCGTGAGGAATCCTTTACGCCGGAAGACCTGCAGGCCATTGATGCGCGCATGCAGGAACTGGTAAAGCAGGATATTCCGGTTGAGCGCAGTGTCATGGGCCGTGATGAAGCCATCCGTTTTTTCCAGGATATGGGTGAGGTCTACAAGGCCAGAATCATTGAGGGCATTCCTGCCGGGGAAGAACTGTCGCTCTACAGACAGGGCGATTTCATCGACCTGTGCCGCGGGCCGCATGTGCCCAGTACCGGCAAAATCCCGGCGGTACGGGTCATGAAGGTTGCCGGAGCTTACTGGCGCGGGGACTCGAAGAATGAAATGCTGCAACGCATTTATGGTACGGCTTGGGGCAGCAGCAAGGAACTGAAGCAGTACCTGACTTTCCTGGAAGAGGCGGAAAAGCGCGACCACCGCAAGCTCGGGCGGCAGCTGGACCTGTTCCACTTCCACGAGGAAGCACCGGGGGCGGTATTCTGGCATCCCAAAGGCTGGACCATCTTTCAGCAGCTGATCAATTACATGCGCGCCCGGCAGGAAAAGGCCGGCTACGTCGAAATCAACACCCCGGATGTGATGGACCGTTCGCTCTGGGAAGTGTCCGGGCATTGGTTCAACTACCGCGAGAACATGTTCACCACCCAGACCGAGGATGAGCGCGTATTCGCCCTCAAGCCCATGAACTGTCCGGGCGGGGTGCTGATGTTTGCCCAGGGACTCAAAAGTTACCGCGACCTGCCGCTGCGCATGGCCGAGTTCGGCAAGGTGCACCGCTATGAACCCTCCGGTGCCCTGCACGGCCTGCTGCGGGTACGGCATTTTACACAGGATGATGCCCATATCTTCTGCACCGAAGACCAGATGGAAGATGAGTGCAAAAGCGTGATCGGGCTGGTCATGGACATTTACCGGGACTTCGGTTTTGAGGATGTGGTGATCAAACTCTCCACGCGCCCGGAAAACCGTATCGGCACCGATGCAATCTGGGACAAGCTGGAAAATGCCCTGGCCATTGCCCTTGATCACCTGGGATTGCCTTATCAGCTGTTTCCCGGTGAGGGGGCTTTCTATGGTCCGAAGCTGGAGTTTGTGCTGCGGGATGCCATCGGGCGCGACTGGCAGTGCGGTACCCTGCAGGTGGATATGAACCTGCCGGAGCGTTTTGATATTTCCTATGTCGCCGAGGATAATTCACGTCAGCGCCCGGTTATGCTGCACCGTGCCCTGTTCGGTTCCCTGGAGCGTTTTGTCGGTATTCTGATTGAGCATTATGTCGGCAAGTTCCCGCTCTGGCTGGCGCCGGTACAGGCAGTGGTGATGAATATCACCGATAATCAGGCGGATTTTGCCAAATCTGTTGAAAAACAGTTACGTGACCAGGGTATTCGCGCCGTTGCAGACTTGAGAAATGAAAAGATTGGCTTTAAAATCCGCGAACACACCATGCAACGGGTGCCTTACCTTCTGGTGGTAGGGGATCGGGAAGTGGAAACACAGTCAGTGGCTGTGCGTACGCGTTCGGGGCAGGATATGGGTTCCGTTTCGGTTGCCGAAATACTGGAACGCCTGAAAACCGAAACGGCAAATCGCACCGCTTGATTTATTTGGGAGGATTACGCTCATCGCTCTGGAAAAAGAACATCGTATCAATAGTGACATTCGGGTTCCGAAAGTTCGCCTGATTGATGCGGAAGGTGAAAACAAGGGAGTTGTTTCAACCGATGAAGCCCAGGCCATGGCCGATGAAGACGGGCTGGATCTGGTAGAGATCGTGCCGACCGCCAAGCCGCCGGTCTGTCGCATCATGAATTACGGCAAGTTCCGTTTTGATGAGAGCAAAAAGGCTGCTGCCGCACGCAAGAAACAGAAGCAGACCCAGATCAAGGAAATCAAGTTCCGTCCCGGCACGGATGAAGGCGATTACAGGATCAAGCTGCGCAAGCTGACCGAGTTCCTCGAAGAGGGGGACAAAATCAAGGTAACGGTTCGTTTCCGGGGGCGTGAAATGGCACATCGCGAACTGGGTATGGAGCTGCTTAAACGGGTCGAGAATGAACTGGTTGAACTGGCAGCAGTGGAGCAGTTTCCCAAACTGGAAGGCCGCCAGATGATCATGGTCATGGCCCCGAAGAAAAAATAGTTTTCGTATCATCCCGTCAAGGCCAGGCACTCTTGCGGGATGTTGTAGCAAACCTCTGAAAAGGAGTTGAAGATGCCTAAGATCAAGACCAACAGCGGAGCGGCCAAGCGCTTCCGCAAGACGGCCAATGGCACGTTTAAACGCAAGCAGTCTCACCTGCGCCATATCCTGACCAAAAAGAGTACCAAGCGCAAGCGTCACCTGCGGGTGGGCGAAAACCGGGTGCACAAGTCGGATACCGCACTGGTTCAACGTATGTTGCCTTATGCCTGAGGAGGGACTGAAACATGGCAAGAGTTAAACGTGGTGTACAGGCCAATGCCCGTCACAAGAAAGTTCTGAAAAAGGCCAAGGGTTACTACGGTGCCCGCAGCCGTACCTATCGGGTTGCACATCAGGCAGTCATCAAGGCCGGTCAGTATGCCTACCGCGACCGTCGGCAGCGCAAGCGCCAGTTCCGTGCCCTGTGGATTGTCCGTATCAATGCGGCGGCCCGTCAGTTCGAGCTTTCCTACAGCCGTTTCATGGACGGTCTGCACAAGGCGGGAATTGAGGTGGATCGCAAGGTACTTGCCGATCTTGCCGTGCATGACATCACTGCCTTTGGTCAGCTGGCTGAAAAAGCAAAAGCTGCCCTTGCTGTCTGATTAAACCTTCAGGGTTTATCTGTCAAGTCTGAAAGCGGGGAAGGCTTCTGCCATCCCCGCTTTCACTTTTTCATACCCCAATTCAAAAGGAAGTCATTGTGCAAAGTTTGCTGGAAATGATGGGTAGCGCACATGAACAGATTTCCCGGGCCGACAATCTGGCTGCACTGGATCAGGTGCGGGTGCACTATCTGGGCAAGTCCGGACTGCTGACGGCTGAACTCAAACAGCTGGGCCGGCTGCCACCGGAAGAGCGCAAAGCTGCCGGCCAGGAAATCAACCGGGCCAAGGAAAGCCTGAATGCGGCGCTGGAGGCCCGGCGCGAAAGCCTGCAGCAGGAAGCCCTGAATGCACGTCTGCAGGATGAGTCCATCGATGTGACCCTGCCCGGACGCGGTGATGGCCTCGGCAGCATGCATCCGATCAGCATCACCATTCAGCGTATCCAGACTATTTTTGCCCAACTCGGATTCGGACTGGCTGAAGGTCCGGAAATCGAGGATGACTTCCACAATTTTACTGCCCTGAACTTTCCGGACCACCACCCGGCCCGTGCCATGCTGGATACCTTCTTCTTGGGGGGGCAGGATCGGGAGCAGGGATTGCTGCTGCGCACGCACACCTCACCGGTACAGATCCGCTTCATGCAGGAAAACCCGCCACCGATCCGCATTATTGCGCCGGGACGGGTTTACCGTTGCGATTCGGACCTGACCCACAGCCCGATGTTTCATCAGGTTGAAGGGCTGATGGTGGATGATGAAACCACCTTTGCCGACCTCAAGGCGATTCTGGCGGCCTTTTTCCGTGCCTTTTTCGAGGTTGATGACCTCAAGACCCGCTTCCGGGCCAGCTTCTTCCCGTTCACGGAACCGTCGGCGGAAACCGACATCACCTGTGTGCACTGCCATGGCAAGGGGTGCCGGGTGTGCTCGCATACCGGCTGGCTGGAGGTGATGGGCTGCGGCATGGTCCATCCCAATGTGCTGGAGAATGTCGGTATCGACAGCGAGAAGTACACCGGCTTTGCCTTTGGCTTCGGTGTTGAGCGCCTGACCATGCTGCGCTACCAGATCAATGACCTGCGTGTACTGTTTGAAAACGATGTGCGCTTCCTGCGGCAATTCCGTTAAGTTCTGGATGGGAAAAACCGGATATGAAAATTAGTGAACAATGGCTGCGTGAATGGATTGATCCTGCACTCGACTTTGCCGCAATCGGGGAAAAGCTGACCCGCTCCGGTTGTGAAGTGGAAGCACTGGAGCCGGTGGCCACGGATTTCAGCAGTGTGGTGGTGGGCCGGATTGTGTCCATTGAGAAACACCCGGATGCGGATCGCCTCAAGGTATGTCAGGTCGACTATGGTCAGGAGTCCCTGCTGCAGATTGTCTGTGGCGCACCCAATGCCCGTGCCGGTCTCAAGGCACCGCTGGCGCTGATCGGAGCGGTCCTGCCGCTGCCGGAAGGCAAGCCGCTGACGATCAAGAAAGGCAGGCTGCGCGGTATGGCATCCGAGGGCATGCTGTGTTCTGCCGCCGAGCTGGGTATGGCGGAGAAGTCCGAGGGGTTGCTGGCGCTGCCGGAGGATGCACCGGTGGGGCAGGATGTGCGCAGTTACCTTGGTCTGACGGATCAGGTGCTGGAGCTCGGCATTACCCCGAACCGGGGGGACTGCCTGTCGGTGGCCGGGCTGGCCCGTGAAGTCAGCGCGCTGACCGGGGAGGCGCTGCACCCGCCCGCGATTCCGCCCCAGCCTGCGGTGCATGAGGAGGTGCGGTCAGTCAGCCTGCCAGCCGCTGATGCCTGTCCGCGTTATGTCGGGCGCATTATTCGCGGGATTGATGTTGCGGCCCGGACACCGCTGTGGATGCAGGAAAAACTGCGGCGTAACGGCCTGCGCAGCCGCTCGCTGCTGGTGGATGTCACCAATTACGTGATGCTGGAGCTGGGGCAGCCCATGCATGCCTTTGATCTGGAGCGGCTGGATGGCGGCATTCAGGCCCGCTATGCCAGGGAAGGCGAGACGCTCACCCTGCTGGATGGTCAGGAAGTCAGCCTGAATGCCGGTACCCTGGTGATTGCCGATGAGCGCAAGGCTGTGGCCATGGCCGGCATCATGGGCGGGGAGGCAACCGCCGTTACCGACAGTACCACCCATGTGTTTCTGGAAGCTGCACATTTCCGCCCGGAAAAAATGGCCGGGCAGGCCCGTGCCTATGGCCTGCAGACGGATTCTTCCTACCGTTTCGAGCGTGGGGTGGCGACCGACCTGCCACTGAAAGCCATTGAGCGTGCCACGGCCCTGATCCTGTCGATTGGTGGCGGGGAGCCGGGGCCGGTTGTGGATTGCTGCACTGACGACAGCCTGATGGTACCGGTGCAGATCGGGTTGCGCCGGGCACGTATCGGTCGCTTGCTGGGACTGCAGCTGCCGGATGCCACGGTGGAAAGCATCCTGCAGCGCCTCGGCTGTATTGTGGAAGACCGGGAGCATGGTTGGGCGGTGACGGTACCACTGGCACGTTTTGACCTGCGTCTGGAAGCCGACCTGATTGAGGAACTGGCACGTATTTATGGCTATGATGCGATTCCGGATCAGCTGCGTGCCCTGCCGCCACGGATGACGCTTGGCCTTGAAAGTGCTTTGCAAGCCCTGGATCTGCGTCAGGTTCTGGTCGGGCGTGACTATCAGGAAGCCGTGACCTACAGCTTTGTGGACCCGCAGATGGAGGCGCTGCTGTCCGGTGCACCGACGGTGATTGAGCTGGCCAACCCGATTTCCAGTGAACTGAGCCATATGCGCACTTCCATCTGGTCCGGACTGATTCCGGTGCTGCAGTACAACCTCAACCGCCAGCAGAGCCGGGTACGCCTGTTTGAAATCGGCCCGGTGTTCGGGCGTGCGGAAGACGGCAGTATCAGCCAGCAACGCTGCCTGTCCGGTATCATTACCGGGTCGGCAGCTGCGGAACAATGGGGAATCCCGGCCCGCAAGGCGGATTTCTTTGATATCAAGGGGGATGTGGAGGCGGTACTGGCATTGGCTTCGGACCATGCGTTTCATTTTATCCCCATGGCCCATCCGGCCCTGCACCCGGGGCAGAGTGCCCGCATTGTTACCCGTGAGCAGCCGGTGGGCTGGGTGGGGGCTTTGCATCCACAGCTGGAGAAAAAGCTGGGGCTGGACCAGCCGGTTTACCTGTTCGAGCTGGATATGGCCGTGTTGTGTTCCCGTCAGGTACCGAAATATCAGGCTGTCAGTCGGTTCCCGGCCATTCGCCGTGATCTGGCGCTGGTGCTGGATAAGTCGGTCATCTCCAGCAGCCTCGATGAGGTGATCACACGCACGGCCCCCCCGCAGTTGAGCGGCTGGAACATTTTCGACGTTTACGCCGGCAAAGGTGTGGAAGAACATCAAAAAAGTGTTGCACTAAGCTTGATTTTACAAGACTTTTCCCGCACTCTTTCCGACGATGAAGTCAATCGGATCATCGATATAATTGTGGCTGCCCTGCATGATGCAACCGGGGCCACCCTACGCTGACAAGGAGACAAGCATGATGACGTTGACCAAGGCTGATATGGTCGAGCATCTTTATGAGCAGTTGGGATTGAACAAGCGGGAGGCCAAGGATCTGGTAGAGATGTTTTTTGACGAAATCCGCATGGCGTTGGGCCGGGGGCAGAATGTCAAATTATCCGGGTTTGGCAATTTCATGCTGCGTGACAAGTCCGAGCGTCCCGGGCGTAACCCCAAGACCGGGGAGGAAATCCCGGTCGAGGCTCGTCGGGTGGTGACTTTCCGTCCAGGGCAGAAACTGAAACAACGGGTGGAAATTTATGCAGGACGCGCACATTCCGAACAGTGAGTTACCTGCGATACCTTCCAAACGTTATTTCACCATTGGTGAAGTCAGTGAATTGTGTGCCGTCAAGTCACATGTGCTGCGCTACTGGGAGCAGGAATTTCCATCCCTGAAACCCATGAAACGGCGTGGCAACCGGCGCTATTATCAGCGTGAGGATGTCACCCTGATCCGCCAGATTCGTGGCCTTCTGTATGAGGAGGGCTACACCATCAGTGGCGCACGCCAGCGAATCATGGGTGGGGGGCTTGCCGAACCCGCCACCCAGCCTGCCACCGCAGCGGTGAACGGCCCGGCTGAGACTGAGCAGCTGAAAACACTGCTGTTCGAGCTGGAAAAAGTGCTGCAGGTACTGAAGAGCTGATTTAAGCTTGAGATAATTGCCGGGTTGAGGTACTCTTCACGCTCTTCCGGTCGGGGCGTAGCGCAGTTTGGTAGCGCACCACAATGGGGTTGTGGGGGTCGGAGGTTCAAATCCTCTCGCCCCGACCATTTCCCTGTTTCATACTGTTCCACAGTGTTCCAAACCTTCAAAAAAACAACCACTTGAAGTGTTTTCCGTGTCTCATGGTGTGTCACCATGTTCCATGGTATGCCATACAAATGTTTGCATTATTGTTTGTATTTCACAGTTTCCGCGTAGAGATACAAACAAAATGAACAGAAAGCTAACAGATTCAAAGGTTAAGCACTTCAAGCACAAACCCGATGGCAGACCCGCCTTTTATTCCGATGGCGGGGGATTATTCCTGATGGTTGATAGCCTCAAAAAGTGCTGGCGCTACAACTACCGCATGGATGGCAGACAGAAAACCCTGAGCATAGGAACCTATCCGGAAACCAGCCTGCAGGAAGCCAGACGCAAGCATGAGGAGGCGCGGGCCTTGCTGGCACGTGGTGTTGATCCATCCAGCCACAAACGGCGCATGAAGGCCAGCAGAGTGGACCTTACCAGCACCAGCTTTCAGGTTACCGCTGATGAGTGGTTCCAGCGTTCCGTACCGGGCTGGTCTGAAAGTCACATCACCCGCACCAGGCGTTATCTGGAAAAAGACATTTATCCCTGGATCGGAGCCTTGAACATTAATGAGGTTACGCCAGGGGACATTATCAGTATTGTGAAGCGGGTGGCGGATCGGGGTGCTGAAGACGTGGCAAGGCGCGTTAAACAGTACATCCTGCAGGTTTACAAGTATGCGGTAACGATGGAACTGGCCAACAGGAACCCTGCTGCTGATATTGATAACAACATCATATTGAGGCCAAGGGCAAAACGGCATTTTGCCACTATCACGGACCCGGTAAAGGTCGGGCAGCTGATGCGGGATATGGACACCTATCAAGGTTCATTTGTGGTTCGTTGCGCCTTGCGCTTATCTTCGCTGGTGATGTTGAGGCCAGGGGAGTTACGGGCGGCGGAATGGACTGAAATCGACCTGGACACCGCCACCTGGACCATTCCGATAAAACGTATGAAAGCGCCAACCCACATCAAGCAGGCCAACCAGTCGGTTCACATTGTTCCACTATCCCGACAAGCTGTCGCCATCCTGGAGGAGTTACAGCCATTTACCGGCCATTTCCGTTACGTTTTCCCCAGCGCCAGAGGTGCATCCAGGCCCTTGAGTGATAACGGGCTGAGGGTGGCACTAAGGACCATGGGCTATGACAACGATACGATGACACCCCACGGTTTCCGGGGCATGGCTTCCAGCCTGTTGAACCAGATGGGCCGGTTCAATCCGGATGCCATCGAGCGGCAACTTGCCCACAAGGACAAGGACCCGATACGGGCGGCTTACAACCGGGCCGAGTACCTGGACGAACGCCGGGAGATGCTGCAGGCTTGGGCCGACTACCTGGACCAGTTACGCGAAGGCGGGCAGGTCATCACTTTTCGGACCAGTAACCGGCCTTAACGCCGCTGCACTCACCACCATCCAACGCTGGATCAGTATTCCACACCCGGTGCTGTGACTCGCAGCGGCAAGCGCATTACCCGGCGCACAGACCGGGGAAGTGAGCGCGCAGCAGCGGGAAATAGCCGGGGTGAGATAGACGCCAAAAGTCGTGTAGTGGTGGTTGTGCATGTTTATCGTGATGAAAACATTATCAGAATCATTTCAGCACGGAAGGCAGACCCGAAAGAGCGCCGTTTCAATATCCTGATCTCCATGTCTTGCTCCTGTGTCAGCATGGCCACCTGCCTTTCCAATACGGTAAAGCAGGCGACTGTTCATCACAGGTGGGTCAGTTTTCAATTGACTCAGTGGGTCAGTTTTATTGTGACTGTGACAGCGGGAACCAGCAAGCGGCCTGAACCATCCCCAACCACCAGAAAGCCGGGCCTTGTCCCGGTTTTTTTGTGCCTGCCCGATCAATAAGCCGTTACTGGTACACCAGCCGAAAGCCCGGACACTGGCCAGCCGGATCAGGGCGGTACCTGCCGGGCTTGCAGCAGGGCGGGCCACGGTTCAGCCTGGACGGCACGCAGGCCGGGGACGTGAGCAACCACCAGTGGGAAATGGCCGGGTTATGTTGCAACGGTGGGAACCGGCTTAGAACAGGTCTGAATGTGACCCGCAACGAATCAGGTAAACAAATTCATCAGTTATCCGGTAAATCAGCAAGAAATCAGGCTGAACATGACATTCCCAAGCGGGGATCCATTGGCCGGACAACGGGTGAGGTCTGTACTCTGAGGAAAGAGAACCCTGTTCTTGCAGGGTCTCGACAACCTTTTGAAGTTTCTCCGTGTCTTTTCGTGGGTCACGTTTGGCACGCTTGAGGTCACGCTTGAACTGGCTGGTAAATTCAATCAGCCTCATTCAGCAATTCCTGAAAGCTGTTAGCACGGCTGAATGTTTCTGTTTTCAATGCAGCAAGGGTTTCTTCATTGGGCTGGCGTCTATCCCGCTTGGTTTTCAGAAACTCCATGAAGTCAAGCACTTCAAGGGCGATGCTTTCCGGTAGCTGCTTTGCCTGCTGAGACAGCAGTTCGGCAGCGGTCATGGTTGCCATTGTCATTCCTCGTTTGTAGGTACGATATCAATTTAGGATATGTCGGTTTTTCCGTCAATCAATGGGGCAAAGTTTGGCCTGATGAGGATGATCAACGGTATCAGCAAGCCGGGGAAGAAACTGGCATGCAGGTCCCGGGGACGTGAGCGGCCACCAGCGGGAAATGGCCGGTGTTATGTTGCAACGGGCGGGAACCGGGGCGGGCTTGACATGTTTGGCCGTATACTGGCTGTTGTTTACACATGGCGTGGTGATCACATCAGGATCATATCAGCACGCAAGGCAACCAACCGGGAGAAGCGCAGTTATGAAAGATGAGTATGACCTTTCGCAGGGCAAGCGCGGCGCTGTAGTTCCTGCAAGCGGGAAAACCCGCATCACGATATGGCTTGATGATGACATTCTGGAAACTTTCCGGAACCGGGCAGAAGCCGAAGGAATTGGTTATCAGACCCTTGTTAATCAAACCTTGCGGGCCAGTCTGGCCAGCCAGGCACTGGATGAGGCCACATTACGGCGCGTTATCCGTGAAGAAATGAAGGCCGGAAATCAGCAAGCCGCCTGAACCCTCCCCAACCAGCAGAAAGCCGGGCCTTGTCCCGGTTTTTTTATGCCTGAAACCGGGGGGGGACTATTGTCTTTTTCATGATTAATTGCTTACGGGGTAAAATTATCAACCGGGGTCAGCAAATCAGAAATATCAACCTCATCATCATCACCGCCATAGCCCTGGTATTTGGGCTTGTTGCCATAGCCTCGCGGCATGGCTGAATTATTTTCTGGTTTTACTTTTGGTGACAGATTCGGATCAGGAGAACCCGTAGATGATACATTAGCCAATGGCTGACTTTTCTGAAAAACGGATAGCCCCTCTTTAGTAATATAACGCCAAATATAGGTACAGAATGACCTGTAGCTCAGCGGTAACTTTTTTTCATTTTTAGATAGTGCATCATAAATTTCTTTATAAGGCCAACGTTCGATAACGGCAGCGGCAATCTCACTTTTACGGGCCAGAAAAAACTGAAGACCAGCACCCCTCACCCGACCTTCAGGATTTTCCGCAGCGCTGTTGCGCAGAACTTCCAACAAGTCCGTCATAACATCTGCCTTGTTGTTGGTTGTTAGTTTTAGTTGTTTTTACAGCACTATAGTTGGATTGTCAAAATTCTGGTTAATTATTATATTTTTAAATAATACTTTGTTGTTGGTTGTTAGATTTAGTTGGATTTAGTTGGATTTAGTTATAAAACAATATTTTATCGTTATTTTGTTAACATTTTTCAACATTAGTGCTATAACACCAACACACTGGAAATCGGCAAGATAGGTGTTTGTGCTACCGCCATAAATGACGGCGAGCAAAACACTGTAACTTATTCGCCCGGAGGCTCAACGTATCTTGCCCCTGCGGGGAGCTTGGGTCCCGGTGGGCAGACTCAAAACAGGTGGACGGAACTCAACTGATGAGATCAGAGAACAGGAGAAAGATAAAAATCATTCGAGTTCGAACCATGCCGGCAGATAATCCGGAAGTGGCTTTATTGTTTTAACTTCAAAAAAAAGACGGGGTATTGCCAGTTTATCCGGCGGGCATGAATGACATGCCGGCAAGTATCCGGATATGCATAAAAAAGCCCGCGAGCCTTTCATCCCTCAGGCTGCGGGCTGATAACAACATCAACAACAAGGATGGTATATGTTTAACGCCCAGTGATTTCAAGGTGCTGAAAAAAAGCGCATACCATCTGCCACGGATGCCGGA
>DAOPKY010000014.1:0-77261 GCA_035391465.1 Thiolinea sp.
TGGGTCAGTTTTGAATTGTCATCAGTGGGTCAGTTTTGCATTGCTGCTGACATGTGCCGGGGGAATCAACGCATCCGGGTGTTTGTTCATGCCATACCGCTGCCACTGGAGCAGGCTGAACAAGCCCGGCGTCAGGCTAAACAGCGGGCGCAAAGAAAGGGGCGAACCGCCAGCGATAAAGTGCTTTATTTGAGTGAATGGGTTCTGGTACTGACCTCATTACCACCGGAACTGCTGGACACAGAAACCGCGTCAGCCTTGTATCGGATCAGATGGCAAGTGGAACTGCTGATCAAACGCATGAAGAGCCTGTTGCAGATAGATGAGTTACGTGCTCGCAAAGGCTCCCAACTGGCTGAACTGTATCTGCATGGCAAGTTGCTCTACGCGGCGGTGACAGAGAAAATCATGCAACGACGCTTCCCGGCTGCGTGCAGGAAAATGGATGCACCCCGCCAACTCACTGACTGGCGTTTGTGGCAAACGGTCGCTGATGACCTGAGGGCTGGGATAAAGGGTTGCTTCCCGCCCTCAGCACAGTTTACAGAGGATTGCCTGAAAAGTTTGGCAGAACGTCGGCGAAAGCGGGGCTTGCAAGCCCTGCCGACAAAGGTTATGGGCTGGATCAAGATCTGCCGGAAACTGGGGGTAAGCCATGTTTGATCAATGGCTTATGGGCTTAAGTTGGCGCGTATGCCGAGCGCACCCATACCAGCCCGCTGCTGGATGAAAAACGCCCCAATCTATTCCATTGCACCGGCTGTGGCCTGCCGGTCTATGACGCCGCCACCAAATTCGACAGCGGTACCGGCTGGCCCAGTTTCTATCAGGCACTGGACAATGCCGTCGGTACACAGGAAGACAATGCCTGGTTCATGCGCCGTACCGAAGTCCATTGCCGCCGCTGTGGCGGACATCGGGCATATCTTTGATGATGGGTTCAGCCCCGACCGGCAAGCGCCACTGTATCAACGGACTGGCCCTGACCTTCAGGCTGGCAGCGGGATAAACATAAAATGTGTACTGAACAGGTTTACAGCAATGGCGCAAATACCCGCACCAGACTTTCCAGCAGCCGCTGCGGCTTGCTCAACATTCGGCGCTGCACCATTGTAACCTCCTGTGCACGGGTGCACAGCTCACAAAAATCCTGCTCCAGCTGCATGGCAAGCTCCACACCATAAAAAAACAGGTTACCCTCAAAGTTCAGGCGGAAACTGCGCTGGTCCATATTGGCCGAGCCGAGCGTGGCAAAGTTACCGTCCATGGTCACGGCCTTGGCATGCGTCATGGCATCATGCATTTCAAACACCCGCACCCCCGCCGCCAGTAAGTCATCCATAAAGGAACGCCCCGCCAGTGTCACCAGCCAGTGATCGGAACGCCTCGGAACCAGCAGGCGCACATCCACACCACGCAGGGCAGCGGTCTGCAGGGCCATCAGGATGGGACGATCGGGTACAAAATAGGGGGTTTCAATCCAGATACGTTGACGCGCCAGATTCATGGCGGCGAACAGGACCAGATGAATATTCTGCCAACGCTCATCTGCCGGACCACTGGCAAGAAACTGGGCACAAAGTGAGCCGACATCATTCATGACCGGGAAATAGGCGCTACTGACCAGGTCCTCAGCGGTAGCGTGGTACCAGTCCTGACAGAACACCTCCTGCAGCGAATACACCACCGGCCCCTCAATACGCGCATGCAAATCCTGCCAGGGCTCTCCCAGCCCGGCATAATCGTCCCCCACATTCATCCCCCCCGTGAACGCCACCCGGCCATCGACCACCACCACCTTGCGGTGATTGCGGTTGTTCAGGGTCAGACGGCGACTGAGCAGATTGACGCACAAAAAGCGTTCCACCTGCCCGCCGGCCTCCTGTAATGTCCGGAAAAAAGGCGGTCTGGCAAGCCGTGAACCGACATCATCCAGCAGCAGGCGCACTTCCACGCCCCGCCTTGCCGCCCGCGCCAGCGCATCACGCAACCGGGCACCGGTACGATCCGCCTCCCAGATGTAATAGACCAGATGGATATGATGATTCGCAGCATCAAAAGCCTGCTCCAGCGCGTTGAAAACGTCTTCCCCGGCACGCATCATCTGCACCGCGTTCCCCTGCAACGGGCCGACCCGGTCCAGCTTGTGTACCAGTTTCAGCAGTGAGGGGGGAATATCGCCGATTTGCCGGACACCTTCCACATCCGGCTGAACCCGTGCCAGTGAATGGGCCAGTGCTTCTTCCGCCTTACGGCGCTTGCGGCGGCGCATCCGCAGGCGCGTGGTACCAAACAGCCAGAACCCCAGCAGACCAATAAAAGGCAGCAGCACAATCACCAGCACCCAGGCCAGGGTGGCGCCCGACTCGCGCCGCTGCATAATGACCTTCGGCACCAGCACCACCACAATAATGCCATCCAGCAGCAGCAAAACCGTACTCAGCCAGCCGAACAGCTGCGTATCTGATGCAAACAAGGGCTACTCCGGCCCCTCAGGCCGCCGCCGACGCCGACGCCGAGACAACCGCCAAAGAACCATGCTGGCGCTCGTGCAGCTGCATATTGATCAGACGCAGCGCAGCCAGAATGGCGGCAAAAACCTGATTGGCATGCACGCCACGGGTCCGCACCCGCTTGCCGCTTTCCAGCCGCCAGGTAATGATGCACTCGGTCAGCGCATCAGCCATGCCGCCCTTGGGAATATGAATCTCGTAATCAGCCAGCTCAGGCATGACAAAGTCCTCCTGCGCCAGCAATACGCCGCTCACCGCCTTGATAAACGCATCAAAGCCACCATTGCCAAAGCCCCGCCCCCGGCATTCGACCCCGTTCAGCTCAAAGACCACCTTGCAGTCGGAGTCCCAGTGCAGTGAACTGGCCACGTGACAGTCCAGCAGGCGGATATGCTGGAAATCGGCATTCTCCATCACATCGGCAATAATGAACGGCAGGTCATCCAGGGTCATGTTCTGTTTGGAATCGCCCATGCTGACAATGCGCTCCAGCAGTTTCTGCTGGTCTTCCGCCGACAGGGTGATGCCCAGTGCCTCCAGATTCTTGGCCAGCGACGCCTTGCCCGCCAGCTTGCCCAGTGCATAACTGCGGGTACGGGAGAAGCGCTCGGGGCTGAGACGTGTTTCATACAGCCCGCCTTTCTGGTCCCCGTCAGCATGGATACCCGCCGTCTGGGTAAACACATCATCCCCGACAATCGGGGTGTTGGCCGCCAGCCGCTTGCCGGAGAAGGTTTCCACCATATCGCTGATGGAAAATATTTTGCTCTCATCCAGCGCGGTCTCAATCCCCATCTTGTCACGCAGCACCACCGCCACCTCGGCAATGGAGACATTCCCGGCCCGTTCACCCAGGCAGTTGACCGTGCCGTGAATCGAGCGGACACCGGCCTTGACTGCCGCCATCACATTCGCAATCGCCAGACCATAGTCATTGTGGGGGTGAAAATCGAACTGGCAGGCCGGATAGCGCGTGATCATGTCCGACAGGCTGGCAAACACCTCGTCCGGCGCCATGACCCCCAGCGTATCCGGGAGCATGAAATGCCGGATACCCAGCATTTTCAGCTCGTCCATCAGGGCAAACACATACTCGGGCTTGTCGGCGTAACCGTTGGACCAGTCCTCCAGATACACATTCACCGCCAACCCACGCTCATGGGCATAGGCAACAGTACGGCGAATATCGGCCACATGCTGCTCCAGGGTCTTGCGCAGCTGGTTGCGGCAATGCTTTTCACTGCCCTTGGTCAGCAGGTTGATGACCCCGCCGCCAGTCTCACCGATCCAGTCCACACTGCGGGTGTGATCCACAAAGCCCAGTACCTCGACCCGGCCCTCAAAACCATTGGCTTTGGCCCAGGTATTGATACGGGTCACGGCACCTTTCTCCCCCTGGGAGACACCGGCAGATGCCACCTCGATCCGGTCCACCTTCAAAACCCCCAACAGCGCCTTGGCAATGCTGAGTTTCTCCTGGGGAGCAAAAGACACCCCCTGGGTCTGCTCACCATCGCGCAGGGTGGTATCCATCAGGGTGACGAGATTATTGGGGCTGCTCATGCTGTCCTCGGCCATATCGCTGAAAAATACAGGGCAGTCATTCTAGCCGGTTTGCCCTGAAAGTAAAATTTGCGATTTACAGGACTGTGACTGGACTCAGCTTCGGCTGGTCGCCAGCTGGTATCCCAGCCCTCCGGCCAGCCGGCTCGCCAGCCTCCCAACCCAGGGCAGATGCCCGATACGCCGGGCCAGGGCATGAATACCCAACCTGATAACCCTTCCTGCCATACCCGAAAGACAGGGACAAAAAAAGGGAGCCGAAGCTCCCTCTTTTTTGTGAACTGCCGGAAAACAGGAAGTCTAACGTCCTGCTGCTGCCGCCTGGGCCGCAACCTCGTCAGCAAAGTTTTCCTGCTTCTTCTCGATGCCTTCGCCGACTTCCAGACGCACAAAGCTGGCAACCGATGCACCCTTTTCCTTCAACATCTGGGCCACGGTCTGGTCCGGGTTCTTGACGAATGGCTGACCGACCAGGGTGATTTCCGCCAGGAACTTGCGCATCCGACCTTCCACCATCTTTTCAGCAATCTCACGCGGCTTGCCGCTCTGCATGGCGATATCAATCTGGATTTCACGCTCCTTGCTGACCACCTCTGCCGGAACACCGCTTTCATCCACACAGACCGGACGGCTGGCTGCAATGTGCATGGACACATCCTTGCCCACTTCGGCATCACCCCCATTGAGGACGGTCACAACACCGATCCTGGCACCATGCTGGTACAGACCCAAGGTGCCGGCACCGGCATCCACCCGTTCAAAACGGCGTACCTGAATATTTTCACCGATCTTGGCGATCAGGGCGGTACGGGCTTCTTCCACAGTCTGGCCACCGGCCAGCTTCAGCCCGGCAACGGCATCCATGGCAGCCGGCTGGGCAGCCAGCACGGCAGCAGCAACCGCATCCGCAAAATTAACGAAATTATCATCACTGGCTACGAAGTCAGTTTCACTGTTGACTTCCACGATGACTGCGCGCTTGCCGTCATCGGACAGTGCAATCACGACCCGACCCTCAGCCGCTGTACGACCGGCTTTCTTGTCAGCCTTGGCCGCACCGGACTTGCGCATCAGCTCAATGGCGGCTTCCATATCCCCGTTGGCTTCAGTCAGTGCTTTCTTGCACTCCATCATGCCGGCACCGGTACGCTCGCGCAGCTCCTTGACCATTGCAGCAGTAATTGCCATTTTTCTATCTCCTGAATTTCAGTTTGTGTTCCAACAGCCCGACTTACTTTTCAGCGGCTTCATCCGCCTGTGCCACAGCGGGAACCGGAGCCGCTGGAGCCGCTGGAGCCGCTTCGATGGCAGCCTCAACATCGGCTTCCGTCGCCTCATCCGGCAGACGCTCTTCATCACCGGTGATGGCCGCGCTGACGTGACCTTCCTTGACCGCATCCGAAACAGCAGTCACATACAGCTGGATGGCGCGAATCGCGTCATCATTGCCTGGAATCACGTAATCCACGCTCTCCAGCGAGTTGTTGGTATCGACAACACCGATAATCGGAATACCCAGCTTCCGGGCTTCCTGCACGGCAATCTTTTCATAGCCCACGTCAATGACGAAAATGGCATCCGGCAGGCCTTTCATATCCTTGATACCGCCCAGACTGCGCTCCAGCTTTTCCTGCTCACGCTGCAACGTCAGGACTTCCCGCTTGCCCAAGCGTTCGATGGTGCCATCTTCCGCCATTTTTTCCAGATCCTTGAGACGGCGGATCGACTGCTTGACCGTCTTGAAGTTAGTCAGCATCCCGCCCAGCCAGCGATGGTTGACATAAGGCATCTTGCAGGCCTGGGCCGACTCACGCACCGCCTCACGCGCAGAACGCTTGGTGCCGACAAACAGCACCTTGCCACCCCGCGCAGCCAGCTTGCCAACAAAGTTCATGGCATCGTTGAACATCGGCAGGGTCAGTTCCAGGTTGACAATATGAATGCGGTTGCGCTCGCCAAAGATGTAGGGTGCCATCTTCGGGTTCCAGTAACGGGTCTGGTGGCCAAAATGGACACCGGCCTCCAGCATCTGACGCATGGTCACTTTAGGCATGGTAATCTCCTGTTTCGGGTTACGCCTCCATGCACCCCAGTCCGCAACCCGCGTGCCTTAAGGCTGACGGGCACCCTGCGACCTGTGCCGGTGCATGTGTGGTTTCATTAAATAAGGGTATAAACCCCAATCCGGCAAAGTTGTTTGCCAAATTGGCGTGCGCTTTATACCATGATTCGCTTTGAAGTGCTACCTGGAAGTCTTTTGATGGCTGTTCACATTAAAAATGCAGAAGAAATTGAGAAAATGCGTGTTGCCGGAAAGCTGGCATCCGACGTTTTGATCATGATTGAACCCCATGTCAAACCCGGCGTCAGTACCAATGAGCTGAACCAGCTCTGCCATGATTATATCGTGGATGTTCAGCAGGCCATTCCGGCTCCGCTGGGTTATGGCAACCCTCCCTACCCCAAATCCATCTGTACTTCAATCAATCATCAGATATGTCACGGCATTCCCAGCGACAAGCGCCTGAAAAAAGGGGACTCGCTCAATATCGACATTACCGTCATCAAGGAAGGTTTTCACGGCGACACCAGCAAGATGTTCCATGCCGGCCAACCAACTGTTGCCGGCAAGCGCCTGTCGGATATTGCCCAGCACTGCATGTATCTGGGCATCCGTGCCGTGCGTCCCGGTGCTACCCTGGGCGATATTGGTGAAACCATTCAGCAATACGCAGAAAAAAACTACTGCTCGGTGGTGCGGGAGTTCTGTGGTCATGGTATCGGCCTGCGCTTCCATGAAGAACCGCAGGTGCTGCATTACGGCAAGGCCGGTGAAGGACTGGTGCTGGAGCCGGGCATGATTTTTACCATCGAACCCATGATCAATCAGGGCAAACCGGACCTCAAGATTCTGCCGGACCAGTGGACTGCCGTGACCAAGGACCACAAGCTGTCAGCCCAGTGGGAACACATGATACTGGTCACGGAGGATGGCTATGAAGTGCTGACCCTGCGCCCGGAAGAAACCGGCTGGGAAAACCGCATTCAATGAATACACCCTCTGCACCGGTTCTGGACAAGCTTTACCGGGCGTTTCTCGCCACCCACCCGGCTCCCCTTCAGGCAGCCGACTGTGCCACCCTGCTCAAGCAGGCACGGGAACAGCTCAACCAGCTGTTCGAGCAGGGTCAGGACATTCACGCCCTGCTGCATGAGCATACCGGCCTGATTGATCGCATTGCCTGCGATGCCTGGAACTGCCGGGGTCTGGGAAGCCTGACGGATGCCAGCCTGATTGCGGTCGGGGGCTACGGGCGCTGTGAACTGCATCCGGCCTCGGACATTGATCTGCTGATCCTGCTGGCGACGGAGCCGGACCCGGAGCAGGCACAGAAACTTTCGGCCTTCCTGACTTTTCTATGGGATATGGGGCTGGAGGTCGGGCACAGTGTACGCACGCTGGAACAGTGTCTGGAAGAAGCCGACAAAGACCTGACCGTCATCACCAACCTGCTCGAATCACGCTTTCTGTGCGGGGATGAAAATGCCTTCTTCCGCCTGCGCCAGGGCATTCTGCCCCGGAACATGTGGGACAGTGAGCGTTTCTTCCGCGCCAAGCTGGAGGAGCAGCAGCAGCGTTATCTCAAGTTCGGCGATACCGCCTACCGGGTGGAACCCAACCTCAAGGAAGGACCGGGCGGTCTGCGCGACATCCACATGATTTCCTGGATTCTGGAGCGTGAATACGGGCGGCTGTCGCTGCTGGAGCTGCATGAGCGCAACCTGCTGGAACGGGAGGAATACGAGACCCTGCGTGAGGGGCGCGCCTTCCTGTGGCGGGTGCGTTTCAAGCTGCACAGCCTGACCGGGCGCAAGGAGGACCGGCTGCTGTTTGATTACCAGCACACGCTGGCAGAGAGCTTCGGCTACCCGCAGGGTCAGCGCAATGAAGCCGTGGAAGCCTTCATGCAGCACTATTACAAGACCATCACCCGGCTGGAACGCCTTACCGACGTGCTGCTGGGTTACTTTCAACGCAAGCTGCTGGACAGCCCTTCCAACCAGCCGGCCATGGTCGGTGAATGGTATGTACGCGAAGGTGCACTGCTGGCCGTCAACTCCCCGGATACCTTTGTCCTGTATCCGACCGCACTGCTGGAAATCTTCCTGATCCTGCAGACCACGCGCGGCCTGACCGGGCTGGCACCGGAAACCATCCGCCTGATGCGCCACAACCTGCATCGCATTGATGCCGGCTTTCGCAGTCAGGCCTGGCACCGTCAGATATTCATGCAGATACTGCGCCAGTCCAGCGGCGTGACCCATGTGTTCCGGCTCATGAACCGCTATGGCGTGCTGGCAGCTTACCTGCCACCCTTTGCCAATATTGTCGGACGCATGCAGTACGACCTGTTCCATGCCTATACCGTGGATGAACACACGCTCATGGTGCTCGGCAATGTACGCCGTTACAGTACCGACAAGGGTGCACGTGAAATTCCGCTGGCCGGTGAGGTATTCCGCAACCTGCCCAAACCTGAACTCCTGTATCTGGCAGCCCTGTTCCATGACATCGCCAAGGGGCGCAACGGGGATCACTCCGTGCTGGGAGCCGAGGATGCCTATCTGTTCAGCCGTGAACATGGCCTCAACCTGCATGATTCGCTGCTGGTCAAGTGGCTGGTACGAAACCACCTGCTCCTGAGCATGACAGCCCAGCGCAAGGACATCAGTGACCCGGCCGTGCTGCAGGAGTTTGCTACCCAGGTGATGGAGCAAAGCCGGCTGGACTACCTGTTCCTGCTCACCATTGCCGATATCAAGGGTACCAACCCCAAGCTCTGGAACAGCTGGAAACAGTCGCTGCTGAGCGAGCTTTATCTGGGAACACGCAAGCTGCTGCGCAGGCACGCCCCGCTAGCCAGCCAGACCGCCCTGCTGCTGCAGGAAAAATGTGGCACGGCCCTGGAAGAACTGGTGCCGGACGGCTTCAGCGAAACGCAGTGTCAGGATTTCTGGGCTCAGCTGGGGGAAGAATACCTGCTGCAGCATTCGGTGGAGTCCATCTGCTGGCATGCCAAGCACATCCTGACAACCTCCAGCGCCAACCTGCCGCTGGTGGAGCTGCGAACCACCACGTCGGCCAGCAGCAATGTCATCTTTGTCTACAGCAAGGAATTTCCACACCTGTTTTCGCGTGTGGTTTCCAGCCTGGAGCAGCTCAACCTCAATATTGTGCAGGCGCGACTGGTCGCGCTGGAGGGGGGTACCCGCAGCCTCTACACCCTGCATGTGCTCGGACCGGACAACACCCTGGTCACAACCCCCGATGACCAGCAGCGCATTACCGATACCATTCGCCACAACCTCGGTCTTGAGACCGCCTACCAGCCACACCACCATCGTCAGCGCCGTATTCTGCGCAATTTTGACGTACCGACCCGGATCAGCTTCCACCAGAATCCGGAAAAACAGGTAACACTGATGGAAGTCAACACCGGTGACATGCCCGGTCTGCTGTCACGCATCGGCGAAGTGCTGGACCGGGAAGGCATCCGGGTCCACAGCGCCCAGATCAGCACCCTGGGCGAACAGGCCGAAGACGTTTTCCACATCACCACTCGTGATGGACAGATGGTGGACCAGGAAGCGGTCCAGCAGCAGCTGGAAACGCACATCACCGAGGCCGTCAAATACTGAAACAGAGTACACCATCCCACTGAAATGCAATAAAATTGCAGATATTGCTGAAAACTCATGACACTGGAACAAACCCGTACCCTGGCCAGAACCCTGATGGCACAAACCCGAGGCCGCATCACCGATGCCCGCATCAACACCCTGGGCATTCTGCTGGAACATGATGCTGCACTCAGCCATCAGGAAATTGAAGCCCGTGCCCAGCAGCAGGGCCTGCCATTTGACCGCGTAACCCTGTACCGGGCACTGGACTGGCTGGTCCGGCAGAAGCTGGCCCATCGTATTGCAGCACCGGAGCGCGGCTGGCTTTACAATGCCCAGCCACACCTGTCGACACCACATGCCCATTTCCACTGTACCCGCTGTGATCACGTCTATTGTCTGGAAAACCTGCAACCGGCACTGTTGTTCAATCTGCCACCCGGCTATCAGCTCGAATCGGTGGAATTAAGTTTGAAAGGTGCCTGCCCGGCTTGTGCCACAAAGTAATTGCAACATCATTGCATTTTGGTATGCTGGGCTTCCCTTAAACAACAGGCCTGCCATCACATGAGCATCAACAATCTCCGCAATAAACGACTGTTATCAACCGGCATTGCACTACTGGCCCTGCAATTGCCCCTGAACGCCCTGGCAGCCGGGACCGATGACAACGACAGCAGCGAAGATGAACAACAGAGCCGGGAACAGCACAACGCTCACGAGCACGGAGCCGCCCGCCTCACTGTCGCCACTACCCGCAGTGGCCTTGAAATCACGCTCGACAGCCCGGCAGCCAACCTGTTCGGTTTTGAGCATATTGCCAGCACGGAGGCACAGCATCAGGCCATCCACAGTGCGGTTGAAATCCTGGAAGACGGCAGCACACTATTCCCGGGCAGCAAAGAAGCCGAATGCACCCAGAGCAGGGTCGAGATTGAATCGGTACAGGTTGCCCGCCACCACGAGGAAAAGCATGGTGACGATCATGGGGATGATGAGCATAACCATGAGTCTGAAGGTCAGCAGGATGATGACCATGAGCACGAAGCACATCAGGATGCTGAACAGGAAAAACAGGATACCGATGATGGGGGTGATGATCATGAGCACGAAGCACATCAGGATGCCGGGAATGCGGGTGATCATGAGCACGAGCATGAAGACGGGGCCGGCGGCCACAGCGATGTCACGGTACTCTGGCAGTTTGACTGCACCCAGCCACAAGCCCTGACCCGGTTGGAAACACGCCTGTTCCAACACTTCCCGCAGGGCTTCAACCAGCTGCAGGTGGAATGGCTGACAGCAGACAGCGCTGGAAGTCAGGTGCTGGAGCAGGATGGAGTGATCAGTCTGGTGCCATGAGCGTCATTGAGCTGCAGCAACTCCGTTTCCGCTGGCCGGGCCGGCAGCAGGATGTGCTCAATATTCCGCAGCTGAGCGTGCGCGAAGGCGAACACGTTTTTCTGCGCGGGGCCAGTGGCAGCGGCAAAACCACCCTGTTGAACCTGCTGGCCGGCATCCTCAGGCCACAACAGGGGGGGTTGCACCTGCTTGGCCAATCGGCCCATGCCTTGAGTGCCCCGGCACGGGACCGCCTGCGGGCCGATCATATGGGAGTCATCTTCCAACAGTTCAACCTGCTGCCCTACCTGTCCCTGCTCGATAACGTGCTGCTGCCCTGCCATTTCTCAATCCGTCGCCGTCAGCAGGCCGGCGATAGCCGGGCCACCGCCCTGCATCTGCTGGAGCACCTGCAGCTGGAGCCAGCCCTGTTGCAGTGCCCGGTGACTGAACTCAGCGTCGGCCAGCAGCAGCGGGTCGCCGTGGCACGTGCCCTGATCGGGCGTCCGGCGCTGATTATTGCTGATGAGCCCACCTCGGCTCTGGATGCCGACAGCCGGGACCGCTTCCTTGAGCTGCTGTTCCGCGAGGCGGATGCTCAGCACAGCACCATTCTGTTTGTCAGCCACGATGCCGGGATTGCCAGGCATTTTCCGCGTGTCCTGGAACTGAGCGAGGTCAATCAGGCATGATTCTGTTCAAACTGACCTGGCGCAGCCTGTGGAACCGTCGGGCCAGTCTGCTCCTGACCCTGCTGTCGATTGCCATCAGCGTCGCCCTGCTGCTTGGGGTCGAGTACATCCGCAAGGAAGCCCGTCACAGTTTCATGAACACCCTGTCCGGCACCGATCTGGTTGTCGGTGCGCGCAGTGGTCCGATTCAACTGATGCTGTACAGTGTGTTCCGTATCGGTAATGCCACCAACAATATCAGCTGGGACAGCTATCAGCATGTTGCCCGGCACCGCTGGGTCGACTGGACAGTACCGCTGGCGCTGGGGGACTCGCATCGTGGCTACCGGGTTCTGGGCACCAACAACGATTACTTCCGCCATTACCGTTACGGTGACAAACACGCGCTGGAACTGGTGGAAGGGCAGGAATTTACCGGGATTTATGATGCGGTGCTGGGGGCAGAAGTAGCACGAAAACTGGGCTATCAGGTGGGCGATGCCATTGTGGTGGCACACGGAGCCGGGGCCACCAGTTTTACCGAGCATGACAATAAACCCTTTACGGTGGCCGGTATCCTCCAGCCCACCGGCACCCCGGTCGATCGCACCGTACATGTTACCCTGGAAGGCATTGAGGCGATTCACATAGACTGGAAGGCCGGAGCACCGGTACCGGGCTTTGAGATTTCTGCCGAACGGGCCGCCCGCATGGACCTGCAGCCCGAGGCCATTACCGCGTTTCTGGTGGGCCTGAAAACCCGCAGTGCCGCTTTCCGCCTGCAGCGCGAAATCAATGATTACGGGCGTGAAGCCCTGCTGGCCGTGGTACCGGGTATTGCACTGGCGGAATTGTGGCGCGCCATCAGCCAGTTTGAAGTCATCCTGCGCATTATTACCCTGTTTGTACTGGTTGCCGGGCTGCTGGGCATGCTCACCACCCTGCTCTCGACCCTGAATGAGCGCCGCCGTGAAATGGCGATCCTGCGTGCTGTCGGCGCTCATCCGCATCAGGTCTTTCTGCTGTTCGTGCTGGAAGCGCTGATACTGGCGGTTCTGGGTGTTCTGCTGGGTGCGTTACTGGTGGTACTCGGGGTACAGCTGGCACAACCCTGGGTCGCTGCCGAATACGGTTTGCACCTGCGCAGCTGGCTCCCGCAGGCAACGGATGGCCTGCTGCTGTTGCTTGTCGTGGGACTGGCCATTATATTCAGCACTATTCCAGGCATGATTGCCTACCGACGCTCCCTGCAGGACGGTTTGACCGTGAGGATATGAAAATGAAAGTGCCATACAGGCCGGGCGTGATGGCCCTGTTGCTGATCATCGGGTCGGGACTGGGCGGCTGTGGTGAAGAATCATCACAACAGAACACTGCCGACACCTCCCGGACTCAGGCATCCGGCACCGACGACCTGATGCCACCGCGTCAGGCCGGCAATATGGATGCTGCTGCCGTCAAACTGCCGGATAATGCACCGGAAATCGGCACGGACATCAAAACCCTGATCACCACCCCAACCCCTTCCCGGGAAGGGGTGCGCCAGATACTGTGGGATGATCTCATTCCGGAAGAGTATGATCCTGAAAAGGTCATGCTCAAGTATCAGGAGCTGATCGACAATACCCCGGAGGGCTCACCGGAAGAAAGGGTGCTGCTCGACAAGATCATGGAGGAATTCAATAACGCACCGGCCAATGATCAGCTTAACGGTCTGCGGGTACGCATTCCCGGTTTTGTTTCCCCGCTGGATGAACGTAACGGACAGGTCGGGGAATTCCTGCTGGTTCCCTATTTCGGCAGCTGTATTCACTCACCACCGCCCCCGGTGAACCAGACCGTTCTGGTCCAGCCGCAGACAGGAAAAAGCATTCCCATGGAACAGATTTACGAACCGGTCTGGGTCAGCGGTGACATGAAGGTCACACTTTCGGATACCGAACTGGCACAGGCGGGCTATCTGATTGAGAATGCGGCACTGGAAATTTATACCGAAGAAAACGCACTGCCGGAGTCGGAATTGCCGGAATAAGCACACGGCACGGCTCCAAACCCAAACCATGCCCGGATGCAGAAGGCTCCACATCCGGGCATGAGCATCACTTTCAGATCACGGCGGATCAGGCCGGATCGGCTTCCTTCATGCTCAGGCGCATGCGACCCTGGCGGTCGATCTCGATCACCTTGACCCGAACATTGTCCCCGACCTGCAGGTAATCAGTGACATTGGCCACCCGTTCCTGACTGATCTGGGAAATGTGCAACAGACCATCCTTGCCGGGGAGAATGGTGACAAAAGCACCGAAATCCATAATGCGGGCCACCTTGCCACTATAGGTCCTGTTCAGCTCAACCTCGGCAGTAATGTCCTCAATCATGGTTTTGGCTGCATAGGCAGCATGTGCATCCACAGCAGCAATCTTGATGAAACCATCGTCATTGATATCGATGGTAGCCCCGGTCTGTTCGGTAATGCTGCGAATGGTTTCCCCCCCCTTGCCAATCACTTCACGGATTTTCTCCGGATTGATCTTCATGGTGACGTAACGCGGTGCGTACTCGGACAGGTCATCACGCGGTGCTGCAATCACCTTTTCCATCTCGCCCAGAATATGGAGACGACCGGCCTTGGCCTGCTCCAGCGCCTGCTGCATGATTTCCCTGGTGATACCGTTGATCTTGATGTCCATCTGCAGGGCAGTGATACCGTCCCGGGAGCCGGCCACCTTGAAGTCCATGTCGCCCAGATGATCCTCATCCCCGAGAATATCGGTCAGAACGGCAAAACGCTCCTCTTCCTTGATCAGCCCCATGGCAATCCCCGCCACCGGAGCCGATACCGGCACCCCGGCATCCATCAGCGCCAGCGAGCTGCCGCAGACACTGGCCATGGAACTGGAGCCATTGGACTCAGTGATCTCGGAGACGCAACGAATTACATAGGGGAAATCCTCCATCTTCGGCAGGGTGGCCTTGACACCCCGCTTGGCCAGACGGCCATGGCCGATTTCACGACGCTTGGGAGAGCCCATCATGCCGGTTTCGCCCACGCTGTAGGGCGGGAAGTTATAATGGAACAGGAAAGCATCCTTGTACTCCCCGGCCACGGCATCAATAATCTGCGAATCACGCTCGGTACCCAGTGTAGCCACCACAATAGCCTGGGTTTCACCGCGGGTGAACAGTGCAGAACCATGAGCGCGCGGCAGCACGCCAACCCGGACCGATATGGGACGCACGGTGGTAAGATCACGACCGTCAATACGTGGCTGACCGTCCAGTATCCGGCCCCGCACCACCTTTTTCTCCAGGTTCTTGAATTCCGTTTTGAGCAGGTCTTCAGATGGCCCGGTTGCCCCTTCAGCCGGCAGCAGCTTTGTCTTCATGGCAGCCTGAATCGCCTCAATGCGGTCATGGCGCTCCATTTTGTCGGCGATCTGGAAAGCTTCCACCAGATCAGCCTCACACTGTGCACTGATGCTCGAAACCAGTTCGGTGTCGGTTGCCGGCGCACTCCAGTCCCAAGCCGGGCTACCCACCTCGGCTGCCAGCTCATTGATGGCATTGATGGCAATCTGCATCTGCTCGTGGCCATATACCACGGCACCCAGCATGATATCCTCACTCAGCATTTTGGCTTCGGATTCCACCATCAGTACCGCATCAGCGGTCCCGGCCACCACCAGCTCCAGATCAGAGGTCTCCAGCGCTTTGGGAGACGGATTCAGCAGGTATTCGCCATTGCAATAGCCTACCCGTGCCGCCCCGATCGGCCCTGCAAAAGGAATACCGGACAGGCGCAGCGCAGCAGAAGCCCCCAGCATGGCCGGAATGTCCGCAGGAATGGCCGGATTCAGGGACATGACCGTGGCAACCACCTGCACCTCATTAACAAAACCTTCCGGGAACAAAGGCCGGATCGGGCGGTCTATCAGGCGTGCTGTCAGGGTTTCATCCTCACTCGGGCGGGCCTCACGCTTGAAAAAACCACCGGGTACCCGGCCTGCAGCATAGAACTTTTCCTGATAGTTGACGGTGAGCGGGAAGAAATCCTGCCCCTCCCGTGCGCTCTTCTGACCGACCACCGTTACCAGAACCACGGTATCATCCATGGAGACCATAACAGCGGCGGTGGACTGGCGGGCAACCTCCCCGGTTTCAATGCGGATGGTATGCTGCCCATACTCAAATGACTTGACGGTTTTTGACATTATTGATCCTGTAATAAAAAAATAAACTGGATAAAGGAAATGTCACGGGCAGGCTGTTGATAAATATTCGTACCCACGCTGTACAAATACTTATAAACAACCTTCCTGTGTGACATTGAGCGGATATTACCGGCTGAATGAAAAACACCGCAAGGACTGCGGCGTTTTTCCAACCTGCCCCTTAACGGCGCAAGCCCAGACTTTCGATAAGCTGTTGATAACGGGAAAGGTCTTTACCCTTCAGGTAATCCAGCAGCTTGCGGCGCTGGTTAACCATTTTCAGCATGCCACGCCGGGAATGGTGGTCATGCTTGTGTTCGGCAAAGTGGTCGGTCAGGTGCTTGATTCTCGCTGTCAACAGCGCAACCTGCACCTCCGGCGACCCGGTATCCGTATCTGAACGGCGGTGTTGATTGACAATTTCCGCCTTTTGTTCTGCATTCAGAGACATCGTCCAAAGCTCCAGATTATTAAGGTTGCTAAAAAGCGCCCGAGTATAACACTGCCCCTGCAGAACAACAAAAGGAATTATCCGGCCACTTTCAACCCTGCTGACCGGCCTGCCAGGACTCGCTCAACTGGGTATAGGATACCAATGCTCCGGTGGCCGAAACCAGTGGGACCAACAGCACCCCCGCCAGCACCAGACCCAACAGTCGACTGAAACTGCGTGACCTCTTGAGGAAATGCCAGCCGGTATATACCGCAATCAGCATCAGCACAAACAGGGACACCCCCATGATCAGGGTCAGGACAATATCCACCGGCGCATGAAACTCCGGTAACATCGACCCGATCAGCCAGGCTCCGAAAGCCGCAAAATAAGCCGGAACCAGCAATAACCCCCAGCAAACCCCAAACAGCGTACACTGCCACCATGAAAAGGCTTTGACTGCTGACATAAACACTCCCGAAAGTTGAACGGTCATCTGCCCCACACAGATAAACCGTTTTACCCCCGGATCATGCATTCTGATGAGCAAAAGCCGGGTAACGGAAGCCAAATCACAGACAAAAGCCATAAAGCAGCAGGAAAACCAGACCAGCTGCATCCCCCCATCAAGGCAGTCATCAAGGCAACATAATCAGCCCAGCACCCGCCGGGGAGCCAGCCCCCGATCCAGTACCTCGGCCAGTCCCAGAAACTGCTGCTCCGGCCCGTAAACCCGTACCAGATCACCGATTTGTACCGGGTACCCTTCCAACACAGTCCGTCCCAGCTTCTGTCCCTGTCGAAAACGCAGCATCAAGGCCGACTCCAGCGTAACAGCCTGTAAATGTGGCAGAGCGGCATCCATTGGCAGCAGCAGCGCATCCAGGGCCGCCAACCCACCCTGTTCATAAGCTGCCTGCAAAACTTCTGGCGCATGCATCGGCAACGCCTGAAACGGATTCACCCACTCACGTGCCAGCCGCACGACATAAGCACCACAACCCAGGGCAAGACCGATATCTTCCACCAGCGTCCGAATATAGGTCCCCTTGCTGCATTGCACTGTCAGCATCAGGCTGTCAGCCGTAAATCCCTCCAGTACCAGCTCATGAATGGTGACAGTACGGGCCTTGCGCTCCACCGCGATACCGGCACGTGCCAGGCGATAAAGTGGCTGGCCATCCTGTTTCAGGGCAGAATACATGGGTGGAACCTGACTGATCTCCCCCCGAAACGGGGCCAGTGCCGATTCCAGCAGGCTCAGGGATAAAGGAGGAACAGTACCGGCAGGCTGCAGTTCGCCCTCGGCATCACCGGTGGTACTGGTAAACCCGAGCCGGGCGGTTGTGACATAGGACTTGTGGGCATCCAGCAGGAATGCTGACAGTTTGGTGGCCTCGCCAAAACAGATGGGCAACATGCCGGAGGCCAGCGGGTCAAGGCTGCCGGTATGCCCGGCTTTTTCCGCCTCAAACAAAAAGCGCGTCTGTTGCAACGCCTTGTTGCTGGAAATACCGACGGGTTTATCCAGCAATAAAATACCGTTCAGCGGACGCCGATGCCTGCGTGCCATTCCCATACCGGCGAATCAGGAACGGGAGGTGTTTGGCCCGGCAGTGTCCGCAGCCTGATCATTCGCAGCTGCAGCATCCTCACCCTCATGATCCTCATGGGCAGCGCGGTCTTCCGCGACCACCCGTTCAATCAGGGCCGAAAGCTGGTTGCCCCGGCTCTGGGTATCATCATAGATAAAACGCAGCTCCGGTGTAACCCGCAATTTCAGGCCCTTGCCCAGTTCGCGGCGCAGAAAACCGGCGGCATGGTTCAGGCTTGCTTCAACCTCACGGGCATGCCCGGTGTCCAGCACATCAAACCAGACTTTGGCATGAGCCAGGTCCTTGGAGACCGTCACATCCAGTACCGTGACCATCCCCACTCGCGGGTCCTTGACCCGTTCCCGGATCAGGATGGCCACATCGCGTTGCAGCTGTTCGGCCACCCGTTCGGCACGGGAGTAACCCCGAGATGCATGCCTTGCCATCAGATTTTCCGTGCCACCTGCACCTGCTCGAAGACCTCAATCTGATCTCCCACACGCACGTCATTGTAGTTCTTGACCGCAATACCGCACTCGGTGCCCATGTTGACCTCGTTCACATCATCACGGTGACGCCGCAGTGACTCCAGTTCACCCTCGAAGATCACCACATTGTCACGCAATACCCGGATCGGATTACCGCGTCGCACAGTACCCTCGACCACCAGACAGCCGGCCACCTGACCATAGTCGGAGGCACGGAAGACATTGCGCACCTCGGCCAATCCCAGAAAGACCTCACGGGTTTCCGGCGACAGCATGCCGCTCATGGCATCCTTGACGTCATTGATGACATCGTAGATGACACTGTAATAACGGATCTCGACTTCATTATCCTGGGCAGTCCGGCGGGCAGCGGAGTCCGCACGCACATTAAAGGCCACCACAGTCGCACCGGAAGCCACAGCCAGATCAATATCACCTTCATTCAGGCCGCCAATGCCGGAAGACAGAATGCGGACTTCCACCTCATCGGTGGACAGCCCCAGCAACTCGCTGCGAATGGCTTCCACACTGCCCTGAACATCGGCCTTGACCAGCAGGTTGACCTGGGCGCGCTCACCCGCCTGCATCTGGCTGAAGACATTGTCCAGCTTGGCACTTTGCTGCTCGGCCAGACGGGTATCACGCTGCCGGTCACGACGCAGGGAGGCAATCTCACGCGCCTTGCGCTCATCCGCCACTACCAGCGCCTCATCCCCGGCACCGGGTGCACCGGAAAGGCCCAGAACGGAAACCGGGATTGAGGGGCCAGCCTCCCTGACCGGGCGTCCGGACTCATCAAACATGGCACGCACACGTCCATATTCGGCACCGCACAACAGGATGTCACCCTTATGCAGGGTTCCTTCCCGAATCAGAACGGTAGCCACCGCACCGCGCCCGCGCTCCATGCTGGCCTCAATGACATTACCCCTGGCCGGCGCATCCGGGGAAGCACGCAACTCCTGCACCTCCGCCACCAGCAGCAGGGTTTCCAGCAAGGCATCAATGCCCAGTCCGGTTTTGGCGGACACACGCACCACCGGAATGTCCCCCCCCCAGTCTTCGGTCAGGACATCCTGCTGGGCCAGCTCACTCAGGACCCGGTCCGGGTCGGCTTCGGGCTTGTCCATCTTGTTGATGACCACCACCATCGGTACACTGGCCGCTTTTGCATGCTGGATTGCCTCTTTGGTCTGCGGCATGACGCCATCATCGGCTGCCACAATCAGCACCACAATATCCGTTACCTGTGCCCCGCGGGCACGCATCTTGGTAAAGGCCGCATGCCCCGGCGTATCCAGGAAAGTCACCGTGCCATGGTCCGTATCCACATGATAGGCACCGATATGCTGGGTAATCCCGCCGGCCTCACCGGAGGCTACACGGGTTTCACGGATATAATCCAGCAGCGAGGTCTTGCCATGGTCCACATGCCCCATAATGGTGACAACCGGCGGACGGACTTCCAGATCAAAGTCAGTCGCATCATCCATCATGGTGGCCAGAATGGCGGCATCATCCATTTCCTGCATCGGCAGTGCTTTATGCCCAAGCTCCTCAGCCACCAGAATGGCGGTTTCCTGATCAATCGACTGGTTAATCGTTACCATCATGCCCATGCGCATCATCGACTTGATAATGTCGGTAGCACGAATGGCCAGCTTCTGGGCCAGATCGGAAACCACAATGGAAGCCGGTACTTCAATCTCGCGCACCACCGGAGCCGTGGGCTTTTCAAACCCGTGCTTGACCTGACGCTCAACCGCTCCGGCATCACGCCGGCCACCCTTGCGCCGCACGGTAGGCTGACGTTCATTTTCACGCCCGCGGGTCTTGACCTTCTTGCGGTCATTCTTTTTGCGGGTATTGACAGACACGTCAGAAGAGTCAGTGTTTGTATCAGGCGTATCAGTCTCGCTGCTGCCCTGATCAATGGTATTTTTCGGTGCCAGGGTCTGCTTGGGCTTGGCACGTGACGGGCGACGCTTGAGTGCGGCGGCGGCTTCCTGCCTGGCAGCTTCCGCCACCACATTACGCCGTTCCAGACCGCTCATGTCGGACACTTCAGATTCCGGCACCACCCCGACCGGCGTGGCTACGGCATCAGTGGCCTCCCGATCCGTGGCTGGCGCAGCAGCGCTCTCAGCAGCCGGAGCAGTGGAAACGGCTTCCGTACCGGATACCGCTGACACGTCTGCAGCAACCGGGGCTGACGCCACTCCGGTCGCCGGAGTCTGCTCAGAAGCCGGTGTTTCGGCAGCAGCCACTGCTTCGGGCGCTGCTGCAGGCTCCACCACCGCAGCCGATCCGGCCGGTGTCGGAGTAACGGAATCCGGAGTCGTTACCGGCCCGGCTGTGTCATCTGCACCCGTTGAGGCAGGAGCAGCCGTTGATTCCGTACTGCCGCCAGATTCCTGCTGACGGCGCAAATCGCGCATGCGCAGGGCTTCCAGTTCACGCCGCTCACGCTCCGCTTTCTGGATCAGCTGTTCGCGCGCCTGCCGATCAGCCTCAGCCTTGCGGGCCAGCTCCTCGGCACGGCGCTCGGCTTCAGGATCATGAACGGTATCATCAGCACCGGAGCGGCGTCCGACGATAGTCTTTTTCCTGCGTACATCCACACCGGCGTTCTTGCGTAAAGTGCCTGACGCATCGCGTTTTTTCAGGGTAATTTTCTTGCCACCACCCGCAGTCACGGTTTCCGTACCCTCATTCATCCGCTCCAGCAGCATCAGCTTCTGGCTGTCGGTTATCTTGTCCTCAGGCCGGCTCACATCAATACCCGCCCGCTTCAGCTGACGCAGCAATACATCAACGGGAGCCTTCACCATTGCGGCGAGTTCTTTCACTTCAATATCTGACATTTCGTCCTCCCGTCATGCTCAGGACTGCTCATCCTCAAACCATGGCGCACGTGCGGTCATGATCAGGGTTCCCGCCCGCTCTTCATCCATTCCATCAATCTCCAGCAGTTCATCGACAGACTGCTCAGCCAGATCTTCCATGGTCCGGATGCCCATCCCTGCCAGCACATAGGCGAGGTCCTTGTCCATTCCGTCCATGTCCAGAAGATCATCTGCCGGAATCGGCGTATCCTTGGCAATGGCCTCGGTCAACAGCGCAGTCCGGGCACGATTACGCAGTTCGTCAATGATTTCTTCATCGAAAGCTTCGATTTCAAGGAATTCTTCCCGAGCCACATAAGCCACTTCTTCCAGGGTAGAGAAGCCTTCCTCCACCAGAACGATGGCGACTTCCTCATCCACATCCAGCCTGTTGACAAACAGCTCCAGGATGGCCTGCTGCTCAGCGGCGGTTTTGGCTTCGGCCTCATCGACACTCATGACATTCAGTATCCAGCCGGTCAGCTCACTGGCCAGCCGGACATTCTGCCCGCCCTTGCCGATGGCCTGTGACAGCTTTTCCTGATCCACCCCGATGTCCATGGTCCGGTTTTCTTCATCCACCACAATGGAGAGTACCTCTGCCGGGGCCATGGAGTTCATGACATAAGTCGCAATATCCTCATCCCACAGCACAATGTCAACACGCTCACCATTCAACTCGGTGGTCACGGTCTGGATACGGGAACCGCGCATGCCGACACAGGCTCCGACCGGATCGATATTGGGCAGGTTGGCCCGCACCGCAATCTTGGCGCGCAGGCCCGGATCACGCGCTGCCCCCATGATCTCGATCATCTCCTGATTGATCTCGGGCACTTCCAGCTTCATCAGTTCAATCAGGAAATTCACGTCGGTACGACTGACGATAATCATCGGGCCGCGTGGCTCCTGCCGGATTTCCTTCAGGAAACCGCGCATGCGTGCACCGACATGGGCATTTTCGCGCAGGATCATTTCCTCACGCGGAATCAGGGCTTCGGCATTACCGCCCAAATCCAGAAATATCCCCTTGCGATCAATGCGCTTGACCGTCCCCATCAGCAACTCGCCCACCCGGTCACGGTAAACAGACACCTGCTTTTCACGCTCGGCCTCACGCACTTTGGCGACAATGACCTGCTTGGCAGTCTGGGCAGCAATACGGCCAAACTCCACCGAATCAATCGGCTCTTCCACGTAGTCACCGATCTGAACATTCAGCCCCCGGCTTGTGGCGTAGCTCAACAGAATCTGGCGCTCGGGGCTTTCAAACTCCGGATCTTCATCATCCAGCACCTTCCAGCGCCGGAAGGTCAGGTAATCACCAGTCTGCCGGTCCACCTGTACCCGTACATCCATCTGCATGCCATAGCGTTTGCGCGTCGCCATTTCGAGCGCTGTTTCAACGGCCTCAAAGATCAGCTCCTTGCCAACATCCTTTTCATTGGAAACGGCATCAACAACATAGAGGATTTCTTTGTTCATGAACCAGCGACACTCCTTTTCTTGCCTTTCTTGGGTTGGGCAGGCATGACGTACTGCAAGCGGCCACGCGCTATCGCATCATAGGGAATTTCAATCGGTTCACCCTCGACAGCAAGGCCGATACCCGCTTCATCCGCAGCCTGCAGGACACCGACAAAATTACGCTTGCCGGCTACCGGCATGTGGGTACGGACCTTGAGGTTCTGACCGATATAGCGCTGGTACTGCACCGGATGGAACAGGACACGATCCAGACCGGGTGAGGATACTTCCAGTACATAAGCCACCGGAATCAGGTCTTCCACATCCAGTACCGCCCCGAGCTGCTGGCTGACCCGCCCGCAGTCATCCACGGTAATACCCTGATCGGAATCAATAAAAATGCGAAGCAGCGCACTTTCTGCATAGCTACGGTACTCATGGCCCCAAAGGATATAGCCCATTCCGGTTACCGTCGTTTGAATCAGATTGTCGAGCTGTTCCTGCATCAGACCTGCTCCCTTGTTCAGGGGGTAATAAAAAAGCCCCTTAACAGGGGCTTTTTTATGATTTTGGTAGCGGGGGCAGGATTTGAACCTGCGACCTTCGGGTTATGAGCCCGACGAGCTGCCAGACTGCTCCACCCCGCATCAGAGGCGTGAACTATAGACAAATTTGCGCAGGGTTGCAAGCCCGGTTCCGGCTTTTTTAAAAATTATTTCACGACCACCGCCACCCACTTTTTCAGGGCATTTTCAGCGGATATAACGGTAGATAAACCCCGGAAAAGCCGCCACCATGAACAGACAGAGCATAACCACAAAAAACTCCCAGTCCTGGGCATGCCGGGCACCCATCTGCCGCTGCTCCAGTGCCAGCCCGAGGCCCAGAGCGACAAAAAACAGAACCAGCCACTCCAGCAGGCGCACCCAGACCCGCTTGACCGGGCATTCCAGCACCAGAAAACAGCGCTGACTGAACCAGGGCAGATTGGCCAGCCCCAGCAGGATCAGCAGGTAAATACCCTGTACGAACAAAAGACTCATAAACTGCTGGCCTGTAACGCCATCGAACAAACACCCATCAGAACACCCGGAAAAATCCCCAGTATCAGCATCAGCACACCATTCAGCCCCATCACGATCCGGCAGTCCAGACCCACGTCAGCGCCCACGGAGCCGGCACTGTCAGGTTCGGGCTTGTCGAAGTACATCATCTTGATGGCCCGCAGGTAGTAATAAGCCCCCGCAACCGACATCACCACCATGATCACTGCTGCCCAGACCAGATCCGCATCCACCACTGCCTTGATAACGGCCAGTTTGGCATAAAAGCCCACGGTCGGCGGGATACCGGCCATGGAAAACAGCAACAGCAGCATGATGAAAGCCAGCCAGGGATTTCGCTCGTTCAGGCCCTTGAGGTCATCCAGACTGTCGGCCTCAAAACCCTCACGTCCCATGACCACCAGCACCCCGAAAGCCCCGGCCGCCATCAACGCATATACCAGCACATAAAACATTGCGGCGCTGTAACCACCATGCGTTGCCGTCATCGCCCCCATCAGGATAAAACCCATATGGGCGATGGTGGAATAGGCCAGCATGCGCTTGAAACTGGTCTGGGCAATGGCCACCAGATTGCCGCCGGCCACCGACAGCAGCCCCAGCACCAGAAACAGCTGTGACCAGCCGAACGACAGCGAAGCCAGCCCTTCGGCCAGCAGGCGCATCAGCAGTGCAAAAGCGGCAATCTTGGGAACACTGCCCAGAAACAGGGTCACGATCGTCGGCGCACCGTGGTAAACATCGGGCAGCCACATGTGAAACGGCATGGCACCAAACTTGAAGGCCACTGCAGCCACCAGAAATACCAGCGTGAACAGCAGGGGCAGATTGCCGGTAATGCCCGGCACACCCAGCAGGAACTCATGAATCTGGCGAATGGACAACTCCCCGGTCAGGCCATACAGCATGGACAGACCATACAGCAGCAACCCGGAAGCAATCGCCCCCAGCACAAAATACTTCATGGCGGCCTCGTTGGCCCTGCTGTCATCACGGCGCATGGCGACCAGTGCGTACATGGACAGGGCCAGCAGCTCCAGCCCGAGATACAGCACCAGCAGGTTATATCCCGAAACCATGATCATCATGCCCAGCACCGCAGTGAGCGACAGTACGAAAAACTCCCCGCGCCACATGGCCTGGTCGCGCAGGAACTTGCGGGCATAGACAAACACCACCATGGTCAGCAGCAGGATGCTGATCTTCAACACCCCACCCAGCTCATCGATCACATAGTGCCGACCCAACCCCACCAGGCGCTCATCACCCGTGAATGCATGGGTATAGACCACGCCGGCTGTGGCCAGCAGGCTGGCCTGGGCCGCCAGATAAGTCACCTCGCGCAGGTCTCGGGTCAGGAAAATATCCAGCAACAGCACCACGCAGGCTGCCGCGAGCAGGAAAATCTCGGGCATGGCGTAATCGAAGGGCGACATCATGGCTTAATTCCCCGGCTTGTTGGTACTTGTATCAGACAGCATCACCTGCTCCATGAGCTGGTGCAGTGAAGGCTCCATCAGATCGGTAAGCGGTCTGGGCCAGAGTCCCAGCCACAGCACCGCCGCCGCCAGCAGTGACAGCACCACAAACTCGCGCCGATTCAGGTCCTTCAGCTGGTTGACCGCATCGGTCCGGACCTCGCCGAACAGCAGGCGGCGCACCAGCCAGAGGGAATAGGCCGCCCCCAGAATCAGGGTCAGCGCAGCAATGACCGCAATCCAGATATTGGCCTTGGCACTGGCCAGAATAACCATGAACTCGCCCACAAACCCGGACGTACCCGGCAGACCGGCATTGGCCATGGAAAACAGCACGAAAAAGGCTGCAAACCAGGGCATGCGATTGGCCACGCCACCATAGGCACTGATTTCGCGTGTGTGCATGCGGTCATACAGCACCCCGATACACAGGAACATGGCCCCGGATACAAAACCGTGCGAAACCATCTGCATCATCCCGCCCTGCAGTGCCATAATGGCACCGTTGGAGTCCGTGCCGGGCAGCAGGCGCTGAATCGGGAAAATCAGGAAAAAGCCCAGAGTCACAAAGGCCATGTGGGCAATGGAGGAGTAGGCAATCAGTTTCTTCATGTCAGCCTGAACCAGCGCGACAAAACCGATATAGACAATGGTCCAGAGCGACAGCAGAACAATGACCCAGGCATATTCAGCCGCCATGTCACTCACAATCGGCAGCAGGAAGCGCAGGAAAGCATACCCCCCCACTTTCAGGGTAATGGCTGCCAGAATCACCGAGCCGCCGGTCGGGGCTTCGACGTGTGCATCCGGTAACCAGGTATGTACCGGCCACATCGGAATCTTGACCCCGAAGGCAAACAGAAATGACAGAAAAATCAGCAATTGGGCATCCATATCAATGCCCCGTATTCGATACATGTCCTGCAGGGCAAAACTGCCGGACTGCTGGTACAGGTAAATCAGGCTGACCAGCAGAAACACCGAACCCAGAAAGGTATACAGGAAGAATTTAATGGTGGCATAAACCCGGTTCGGCCCGCCCCAGATACCGATGATCAGGAACATCGGAATCAGCATGCCCTCAAAGAAAATGTAGAACAGGATCGCATCCTGTGCTGCAAACACGCCGTTCACCAGCCCTTCCATGATCAGGAAAGCCGCCATGTACTGTGCCGGGCGATACTGAATCACCTCCCAGCCGGCCAGAATGACCAGAATGGTGATAAAGCTGTTGAGGATGATCAGGGGGATGGCAATCCCGTCCGCTGCCAGTGCGTAGTCGATACGGATACCGAAAGCATTGATCCAGGGCAGCTGCTCGGCAAACTGCATGCCCGAGCGCGCCAAATCGTAATGGGCATACAACAGCAGGCTCACCAGAAAGGTCAGCACGGTCACGGCCAGTGCCAGCTGCCTGACACCGTTGCGTTCTCCCGCCAGCAGAACCCCGGCTCCACCCAGTATGGGGAACCAGATCAGGAAGCTCAGGATGGGCCAATCAAGCATAAATACAGTTTTCCTTCATCACTATCCGGACACAGGGTTCAGGCGGATACGGCAAACAGGAGCCAGCCCAGCAACAGGGCCATCCCGAGCACCATGGTAAAAGCATACTGGTACAGATAGCCGGTCTGGAAACGCCGTAACCAGCCCGCCAGCCAGCGCACCACCCGCCCCAGACCGTTCACGATCAGACCGTCGATCACCAGACGCTCAATCAGGGTCAGAAAGCTGTTCCCCAGATACAATGCGCCATTGGCAAACACCTTCTGGTTGAAATCATCCAGGTAGTATTTATTTTCCAGCAGCCGGTACAACCAGCTGAAACGCGTCCGGAAACGCTCGGCCCAGGAATCATCACGCAGGTAGATGTACCAGGCCACCCCCACACCGGCCATGGCCAGCCAGAATGGCGGTGCCAGCAAGCCATGCAGCATCAGGCTGAAAGCACCGTGAAAATCCTCGACCGGCAAGGTCTGGTGGTTTGCATGCACCATGATGGAGCTGACACTGACGGCATCCGAAGGCAGTAACTGGCGGAAAAAATCACCATAGACCATGGGGCCGACCAGATACCCGGCCAGTACGGCGGGAATCGCCAGCAGGATCAGGGGAATGGTGACCACTTTCGGCGACTCGTGCAGGTGGCTCAGGGTATGGTCATCCATGCGCTCGGTCCCGTGAAATACCATGAAAAACATGCGAAAGGTATAAAAAGCGGTCACAAAAACACCCAGCAGCAGCAGTATATACGCATAACCGGCAGCAGCCAGCTCCGACTCATGCACCGCTTCGATGATCAGGTCTTTGGAGAAAAATCCGGAAAAGCCGGGGAAACCGATCAATGCCAGCGAACCGGCCAGCGCGGTCCAGTAAGTAATCGGCATGTAGCGCCTGAGCCCACCCATCCGGCGCATGTCCTGCTCATGGTGCATGGCCATGATCACCGAACCGGCAGCCAGAAACAGCAGCGCCTTGAAAAACGCATGCGTCATGAGGTGGAAAACCGCCACCGAATACGCAGACGCTCCCAGTGCCACCGTCATGTAGCCCAACTGGGACAGGGTGGAGTAAGCCACGACACGCTTGATGTCATTCTGCACGATCCCGACCAGCCCCATGAAAAAGGCCGTCGTTGCCCCCACCACCAGAATCAGGTTGAGCGCCATCTCCGACATTTCATACAGGGGTGACATGCGCGCCACCATGAAGATGCCTGCCGTGACCATGGTTGCCGCGTGAATCAGGGCGGAAATCGGGGTCGGGCCCTCCATCGAGTCCGGCAGCCACACATGCAGCGGTACCTGGGCCGACTTGCCCATCGCCCCCACAAACAGCAGGATCATGGCTACGTTCAGGGCACCGGTATTCTCCAGCCCCGGCAGGTGGCCCGGCTCAAACGGCAGGTTGCTGGCCACCTGAAACTGCCGGAACACATCCAGGTAATTAAATGAGTTGGTATAGATCAGGATGGTGGCAATCCCGAGAATGAAGCCGAAATCCCCGACCCGATTGACCAGAAAGGCCTTCATGTTGGCGTAGACAGCGGAATCTTTCTTGAACCAGAAACCGATCAGAAGGTAGGACACCAGCCCCACCGCTTCCCAACCGAAAAACAGCTGCAGGAAATTGTTGCTCATCACCAGCATGAGCATGGCGAAGGTGAACAACGAAATATAACTGAAAAAACGCTGGTAGCCCGGATCATCATGCATGTAGCCGATGGTGTAAACATGCACCATCAGGGAAACAAAAGTCACCACCAGCATCATCATGACGGTGAGGTTGTCGACCAGAAAGCCAACCTCCATCGTGACACCATCGATCACGGACCAGACATACAAGGTGTGCTCAAAAGGAGCATGCCCGAGCGAGACCTGCTGCCACATCAGCACGGACAGCAGGAAAGACAGCGCCACCGAGCCGGTGGTCAGCCAGTGCGCCCCCCGGCGTCCGACCTGCCTGCCGAACAGACCGGTGACAATGGCAGCCAACAGCGGCAGTAACGGAATCAACAGCGCAAGAGTTTCCATGCTCACCCCTTGAGGCTGTCCAGGTTCTGGACATTGATGGTTTTGCGGTTACGGAACAGCGTGACCAGAATGGCAAGCCCGATAGCCGCCTCGGCAGCAGCCACCGTCAGAATGAAAAACACGAATACCTGCCCCCCCATGTCATTCAGGTATTGCGAGAAGGCCACGAAATTCAGGTTCACCGCCAGCAGCATCAGCTCGATACACATCAGCAACAGCAGCATATTCTTGCGGTTCAGGAACATGCCGGCCACACTGATGGCAAACAGAATGGCCGCCACGACCAAATAATGTGTCACGGTTATCATGGGGTTTTCCTTTCCTGAGGCTGTTCGGATGCCATCCGGACCAGACGCACCCGCTCACTGCGCTCCACCCGCACCTGCTGGCTGATATTCTGGGAACGGGCATCGGGCCGCCGGCGCAGGGTCAGCACAATCGCCGCCACAATCGCCACCAGCAGGATCACGGCAGCAATCTCCAGCGGATACAGGTAATCCGAATACAACAGCTCACCCAGTGCTTCGGTATTACTGTAATCCGGCGGATGCTGCACGCCCTGATAGCGGTCGCTGAGCCCGAAACCGGCCGACTGCAGCACCAGAATCATCTCCAGCGCCACCACCACCGCCACAAACAGGCCGACCGGGAGATAGCGGACAAAACCTTCACGCAGCTCGGCCTGATTAATGTCAATCATCATGATCACAAACAGGAACAACACCATCACTGCTCCCACATACACCAGCACCAGAACAATACCCAGAAATTCGGCCTGCAGCAGAATCCACAGGGCCGCGCTGGTGAAAAAACACAGGATCAGCAGCAAGGCGGCGAAAACCGGATTGCGCACCGTCACCATGCCCGCCGCCGCCGCCAGCAGCACGGCAGAAAACAGGTAAAAAAGCACTTGTTCAAAACTCATGGCATCTCCCGCTCAGCGATAGGGCGCATCAGCTGTTTTCATGCGCTCAATGCGAGCCTCATATCGGTCCCCCATAGCCAGCAGCCTGTCCTTGGTCATGATGTTTTCACCCCGGTTTTCAAAGTGATACTCAAAAATATCGGTTTCCACAATTGCGTCCACCGGGCAGGCCTCCTCACAGAAACCGCAGTAAATGCACTTGAACATGTCAATGTCATAGCGCGTGGTGCGCCGGGTCCCGTCCGGTCGCTCCTGCAGCTCAATCTTGATGGCCAGGGCCGGACAGACGGCCTCACACAGTTTGCAGGCAATGCAGCGCTCTTCACCATTCGGATAGCGCCGCAGGGCGTGATGGCCACGGAAGCGGGGTGAAATCGGGGTTTTCTGCTCCGGATACTGCACCGTCACTTTACGGCGAAAGAAGTAACGTCCGGTCACCGCCATGCCCTTGCGCAGCTCGGCCAGGGTAAAAGCCTTGAAATAGAACTTCAGCTGTCTGCTGACATTCATACCCATCTTGCACTCCTTACAGCCATGGCTTCCAGCCCATTCCCACCGCCAGCATCTCGGCAAATATCCACACCAATGTCACCGGGATCAGCACCTTCCAGCCCAGACGCATGATCTGGTCATAGCGATAGCGCGGAAAAGTGGCCCGGAACCACAGGTACAGCAGCAGAAAAAAAGCAGCCTTGAGCAGCAGCCAGTGAATCCCGTTACCAAAAACCATCCCGATATAAGGAATGGCGATCAGGCTGTCCCAACTCTCGAACGGCGACAACCAGCCCCCCAGAAACATGATCGAGGTCAGGGTCGAAATCAGGATCATATTGGCATATTCAGCCAGGAAGAACAGCGCAAACGCCATGCCTGAATACTCGACATGGAAGCCGGCCACAATCTCCGACTCACCTTCCGCCACATCGAAAGGTGCCCGGTTGGTTTCCGCCACCCCGGCAATAAAATACACCACGAACAATCCAAACAGCGGCCAGAGAAACCAGTGCGTGACACCACCGGACTGAGCACGCACAATATCGTTCAGGTTCAGGCTGTTGGAAGCCATCAACACCCCCACCAGCGCAAACCCCATGGCAATTTCATAGGAAATCACCTGCGCCCCGATACGCATGGCCGACAGCATCGAATACTTGGAATTGGCTCCCCAGCCGGCCAGAATCACTCCGTACACCCCGACAGAAGTCAGCGCCATCATGAACAGCAGCCCGGCATTGATGTCTGCCAGCACCATATTCTCCGAAAACGGGATGACCGCCCAGGCGGCAAACGCCGGTATCAGCGCCAGCATTGGAGCCAGCAGAAACAGGTAACGGTTGGAGCGATCCGGGATGATGACTTCCTTGAACAAAAGCTTCAGCACGTCGGCAAAAGGCTGAAATACCCCCCGTGGCCCAACCCGGTTGGGTCCCAGACGTGCCTGCATATAGCCAATGACCTTGCGCTCGGCCAGTGTGGTATAGGCCACGGCCAGAATCAGCGGAATCAGGATGGCCACCACTTTGAGCAGCAGTACAATCAGGGTCTGCAGCATCTCGGGAACCAGCTGCCACACGGATGCAAACCAGCTCATGCCTCAATCTCCCCGACCACCGGACTCAGTTCCAGCCGCCCCGACAGTCCCCCGAGCGGATAAGTGGCATCCAGCCCGCCCATGATATGGACGCAAGAGCGCGGAACGCCCTCATCCGCCTGCACTGGCAGCTCCAGCGCCGCCTGCTGCTGCACCCGTACACGCCCGCCATCCACCAGACCCAGACCGGCCATGTCCTCCGGATGCAGGCGTGCCACAGCGGGCGGCACCAGCGCCTGCAGGGCCGAAGCACGGCGCACCAGCCCGTCATGACGGTACATATGCACCTCACCGACACGCTGCCAGCCGGCCTCCCGTGCACCCGGCTTCAGTGGCTGCTCAATGCAGTAACTGTTATCCGGGCGTACCCCCTGCAGTTCCAGCCGGAGTTCAGCCAGCACTTCACGCGCATTGACATAATCAAACTCCGGCAATGCCAGACGGTTCCCCAGCACCCGCAGGATTTTCCAGCCCGGACGGGCCTGTCCCGGCGGCGGGGTCACCCCCCTGAAACTCTGCCACTGGCCCTCGGCGTTTACAAAAGTCCCCGAAGTCTCGGTAAAGGCACTGGCCGGCAGCAGAATGCTGGCATATTCGCGCATACGGTCACTGGCGAACGGCGCAATCACAATCACCTGCTCGGCGGCAGCAAAGGCCTGCCCGGCCAGCAGGGGATTATTGAAATCCTCCGGCTCGGCATGCAGGAGCACATAAGCCGGCAAGGCCGCCTGCAGCATGGCCATGACATCCCGCCCCTTTACCGCAGTTTCCAGACCGGCAGCGGCCCGATGCGGCACCACACCGGCCAGCCAGGCACCCACACTGTTGGCACTGGCCGGCAGATAACCACAACGTGCGCCGCTCAGGCTCGAAATCACCGATGACAGCGCCCGCAAATCCGCCATACCGGCATGCTGCATGGCCAAATTACCCATCAGCACCATGGCCTGTTCCGCCTCACACAGGGAGCGGGCTATCTGCCGTGCCGTCTCGCTGACCGTCAGTTCGGCACACAGCGGAGCCACGGTATCCGGCAGCGGCTGATCACGCAGCTCACTGACGGCCTGTGCAATCGCGGCCAGTTCCGTCACCATGTCAGCCGGTGCCACGGCACGCTGAAGCACATCGAAGTTATAGGCCACCCGATAAGGGTTGACCGCCATGACCTGCGCCCCTTTCAGGCTGGCCTTGCGCAGGCGGTGGTTCAATAATGGCTGGTCCTGACGCGAATTGGCCCCGATCAGCAAAACTGCCTGTTGCTGCTCCAACCCGGCAATACTGCAACCCAAAGCCGGGGCGGTGGAAACCCGCTCCTGATCAGAAAAGTCCAGCTGTTGCAGACGATGATCAATATTGCCCACACCCAGCGCCCGCATGAGCTTCTGGAACAGGTACAGTTCCTCCAGCGTGGCTCCCGGCGAGGCCAGTGCGCCGATACGGGCCGGCTCCACCTTGCGCAGGACCGCTGCCACGGCGTTGAGTGCCGTGTCCCAGTCCACTGCCTGCCAGCTGCCGTCTTCCTGACGCAACATGGGTGCAGTCAGGCGCTCAGGACTCGCCAGCCCCTGATAACTGAAACGATCCCGGTCTGAAAGCCAGCACTCGTTCACCGCTTCATTATTGCGTGGCACCACCCGGATTACCCTGCCGTCGAACGTGTGCACGGCAATATGGGAGCCGACGGAATCATGCGGTGCAATGCTGTCATGGGTAATCATCTCCCAGGCTCTGGCCTTATAGCGCGAGGGTTTGGCCGTCAGTGCTCCAACCGGACACAGATCGATCACATTACCGGACAGCTCTGATACCACGGTTCTGGCCACATAGGTGCCGATCTCCATCTGCTCCCCGCGCCCGGTCGCTCCCAGTTCCCGCATACCGGCCACTTCCTCACCGAAACGGACACAACGGGTACACTGAATGCAACGCGTCATCTCGGTTTCAATCAGCGGGCCAATGTCCTTGTCCCGAACCACGCGCTTGATTTCAGCATATTCCGAGGTACTGCGCCCGAACCCGACCGCATTGTCCTGCAGCTCGCACTCGCCCCCCTGGTCACAGATGGGGCAATCCAGCGGATGATTAATGAGCAGAAACGCCATGACATCACGCTGGGCAGCCCTGGCGCGTTCGGAGCGGGTGGAAACCTTCATGCCCTCAGTCACCGGTGTCGCACAGGCCGGCAAGGGTTTGGCGGAACGCTCCACATCCACCAGACACATACGGCAGTTGGCGGCGACCGAAAGCTTTTTGTGGTAACAGAAGCGCGGCACCCGGATACCGGCCTCATCCATGGCCTCGATCAGCATGCTGCCTCTGGGAGCTTCCAGCGGGCGACCATCAACCTCAATGGTGACGTTGTCTGTGCTCATGCTGCCTCCTGCGCCGGCACGACCACCATGCTGTGACCATGACGCACATAGTGCTCGAACTCGGGCCGGAAATGATTCACAAAGCTCCACACCGGCATCGCCGCCGCATCCCCCAGGGCACAGATGGTACGGCCCTCGATTCTGCGTGCGACCTGATCCAGGCGTTCAATGTCCTCCATGCGTCCCTTGCCTTCCACAATCCGGGTCAGCAGCCGATACAGCCAGCCGGTCCCTTCGCGGCAGGGGGTGCACTGGCCGCAGGATTCGGAAAAATAGAACCGGGAGATGCGCTGCAATGCTTTCACCATATCGGTGTACTCATCCATGACAATCACGGCCCCGGAACCCAGCATCGACCCGCCTTTCTGGATCGACTCATAGTCCATGCTCAACCCCAGCATCACTTCTCCCGGCACCACCGGCACCGAGGAGCCGCCGGGAATGACGGCCTTGAGCTGCCGTCCTTTCCAGACACCGCCGGCCAGCGCCAGCAACTCCCGGAACGGAATACCCATGGGCACCTCGAAGTTTCCCGGACGGGCAACATGTCCGGAGACGGAAAACAGCTTTTCGCCGCCGGACTTTTCCACCCCCAGATCGGCAAACCAGCGTGCACCATTGCGCAGGATGGCCGGGATGGATGCCAGCGACTCGGTATTGTTGATGGTGGTCGGACGCCCGTAAAGCCCGAAACCGGCAGGAAAGGGCGGCTTGAAGCGTGGTTGGCCCTTCCTGCCTTCCAGCGACTCCAGCAGTGCCGTTTCCTCACCACAGATGTAGGCCCCGGCTCCCAGACTGCCGTGCAGGTCAAAATCAATACCGGAACCCTGAATATTCTGCCCCAGCAGCCCCTGTTCATAAGCTTCGCGCACGGCCTGCTCAAAACGCAGGAAAGGCGCATCCATGAACTCACCGCGCATGTAGTTGTATCCCACCGTGGCCCCGATGGCATAAGCGGCAATGGCCATGCCCTCGACCAGTGCATGCGGATTGAAACGCAGGATGTCACGATCCTTGCAGGTACCCGGCTCGGACTCATCCGAGTTGCAGACCAGGTACTTCTGCCCCGGCATTTTGTGGGGCATGAAACTCCACTTCAGCCCGGTCGGAAACCCCGCGCCGCCCCGCCCGCGCAGACCGGAAACCTTGATCTCCTCGATAACCTGCTCACGGGGTGTCTGCTCCTGCAGAATCTGCTTCCAGGCTTCATAGCCCCCGACCTTGAGATAACTGTCCAGTGTGTGGGATTTGTCACCAAACTGGCGCGTCACGAAACAAACCTGATCGGTCATGCGCTACTCCAGTCCATCCAGAATCTGATCCACCCGCTGTGGGGTCAGGTCAGTATGATAGACGTGATTGATCTGCATCATGGGTGCATTGCAGCAGGCCGCCAGACACTCCTCCTCACGCTTGAGGAAAAAGCGCCGATCCGGCGTGCTCTCCCCGAGCCGAATGCCCAGTTTCTTTTCAACATGGGCCAGAATGGCCTCACCGCCACGCAGCATGCAGGAGATATTGGTGCAGACGGAAATGCTGTATTTCGCCGCGGATTTTTCATCCAGCTCGAACATGGAGTAAAAACTGGCGACCTCGTACACGGCAATGGCCGGCATGCCCAGATAAGCTGCTACCGCATCCATTTTCGGTACCGACACATAATGATCTTCATGCATCACGGCGCGCAAAGCCCCCAGCACCGCCGACTGACGCTGGTCAGCCGGATAGCGGGCCAGCCATTTTTCAATTTCGGCCACTTCATAATCACTCAGGACAGCGCTGCCATTGTTGTTGTCCGTTGTCACCATTACCTGTCCACCTCCCCGAACACAATATCCTGGGTACCGATTATTGTTACCACATCCGCCAGCATATGCCCGCGCACCATTTCATCCATGGCCGACAGATGGGCAAAACCCGGCGCACGAATCTTGAGCCGGTAGGGCTTGTTGGCACCGTCCGAGACCAGATAACAGCCAAACTCCCCCTTGGGGTGTTCAATGGCGGTATAAACCTCGCCCACCGGCAAGCTGTAACCCTCGGTCATGAGCTTGAAATGCTGGATCAGCGCTTCCATATCCTGCTTCATGTCCACCCGCTGCGGCGGCGTGATCCGGTGCCCTTCCAGCATTACCGGCCCCGGATTGGCACGCAGCCAGTCAATGCACTGACGGATAATGTCATTGGACTGGCGCATTTCTTCCATACGCACCAGATAGCGGTCATAGCTGTCCCCATTCGCCCCGACCGGAATGGCAAAATCCAACCGGTCATAGACTGCGTAGGGCTGTTTCCTGCGCAGATCCCATTCCACGCCCGAACCACGCAGCATCGGCCCGCTCAGTCCCAGCTGCAGGGCACGCTCCGGGCTGACCACCCCGATACCAACCAAGCGCTGCTTCCAGATACGGTTATCCGTCAGCAGGGTTTCATACTCATCGACACAGGCCGGAAAACGGCGGGTGAAATCCTCCAGAAAATCCAGCAGGCTGCCTTCGCGGTTGCTGTTGAGACGCTTGAGGTCCTTTTCACTGCGCCAGCGTGACGGTTCGTACTGCGGCATGCTGTCCGGCAGGTCACGCCCGACCCCACCGGGACGGTAATAGGTGGCATGCATGCGCGAACCCGAAACCGCCTCATAGGCATCAATCAGGTCTTCACGCTCGCGGAAGGCATACAGAAACATGGTCATGGCCCCGACATCCAGCCCGTGCGCCCCGATCCACATCAGGTGGTTGAGGATGCGCGTCACTTCGTCGAACATGACCCGGATGTACTGCGCCCGCAGCGGCGGCTCCACGCCCAGCAGCTTCTCGATGGCCAGCACATAGCCATGCTCGTTGCACATCATGGATACATAGTCGAGCCGGTCCATATAACCGATACTCTGGTTATAGGGCTTGCTCTCGGCCAGTTTTTCCGTGCCCCGGTGCAGCAATCCCACATGCGGGTCGGCACGGACAATGACTTCGCCATCCATTTCCAGCACCAGCCGCAACACACCATGGGCTGCCGGATGGGCCGGTCCGAAGTTAAGGGTGAAGTTGCGAATCTCAGCCATGATCCTGTTCTCCCGGAATGGCATCGACCCCGGCATCAGCGTCGGCACCACTGCGCACCACCCGTGGCACCAGGGTACGGGGTGGTATCGAAACCGGTTCATAGATCACACGCTTCTGCTCCGGATCATAACGGACTTCAACCTGCCCCGAGAGCGGGAAATCCTTGCGGAACGGATGCCCGATAAAACCGTAATCCGTCAGCAGGCGGCGCAGGTCGGGATGGTTGTTGAACAGGATACCGAACAGGTCAAAAGCCTCACGCTCATACCAGTTGGCAGAAGCCCAGATACCGACCAGACTCGGCACCAGCGGGAAATCATTGTCCTTGCAGAAGGTTTTCAGGCGCATGCGCCGGTTGTGCCGGAAAGACAGCAGGTGTGCCACCACGGCAAAGCGCCGACCGGGTGCCATATCATCCGCCGCCCGCTCGCCATCCGGTGTATCAGCCTCAAAGTCAAACGGGTCCGGACGTCCGGATACCGCACGGCTGAAGCCTTCAGAACTGGCACCCCCGGTATCCCACTCATTCCGGCCCCAGGCCAGATAATCCACACCGCACAGATCACTCAACTGCTGAAACGCCAGCGCACTGTCCTGACACAGAAAACTGGCGACTTCAAGCCAGTCATCCGCATCCACTTCCAGCGTCAGCTCGTCATAAGCCAGTGTGACCGTAAACGGCTTATAGCCCTTGAGTTGCTCCTGAAGATAGGTTTTCAGGCTTTCCAGTCGATTATCCATGATTTATCTGGCTATGGTATTGGTGCGGCGGATTTTATTCTGCAGCTGGATGATCCCGTACAGCAGGGCTTCGGCAGTGGGCGGGCAACCCGGAACATAAATATCCACCGGCACGATGCGGTCACAACCACGCACCACTGCATAGGAATAGTGGTAGTACCCGCCACCATTGGCGCAGGAACCCATGGAGATGACCCAGCGTGGTTCGGCCATCTGGTCGTAAACCTTGCGCAGGGCCGGTGCCATCTTGTTGGTCAGGGTGCCGGCCACGATCATCACATCCGACTGGCGCGGACTGGGCCGGAATACAATACCGAAGCGGTCCAGATCATAGCGCGCGGCCCCGGCGTGCATCATTTCCACCGCACAGCAGGCCAGCCCGAAAGTCACGGGCCACATGGAGCCGGTACGTGCCCAGTTGATCAGCTTGTCGGCACTGGTGGTGACAAACCCTTTTTCCAGTACGCCCTCTATTCCCATTCCAGCGCCCCCTTCTTCCACTCATACACAAAACCGATGATCAGGATACCGAGGAAAATGGCCATGGCCACCAGCCCCTCCGTACCGATTTTGTCCAGTACCACGGCCCAGGGAAACAGGAAGGCGATTTCAAGGTCAAAGATGATGAACAGGATGGCAACCAGATAATAACGCACATCGAAATTCATGCGCGCATCTTCAAAAGCCTCAAACCCACACTCAAAGGGAGAGTCCTTCTCGGCATCAGGACGGCGTGGCCCCATCAGCAGCCCCAACCCCAGCAGCACACCAGCCAGCGCAGCACTGACCGCCAGAAAGACCAGAATGGGCAAATAGGTTTCCAGCATGCCAACTCCTAAGCATTGCCATCAGGGCAATTCATTATTTAATAAACTGCAAACAGTGAGGATGCCTGTCTGACCAGTTAATGGTCGGGGTGAACTATAGCCCAGCCACCGGAAAAAGACCAACCTCTTGTCCGGCCTTATACTCAGAATTAATAATGCCTGACACTGAACCCCTGAACCGGCATCCACCCGGAACTTACCGTAGTGTACGGCAAAAATGCAATGGCTGCGCTCCTGATTACCGACCTTTAACCCTTCCGGTACCAACGGGCCTTGCCCCATGCCGCATCACCCGCTCAGGGTTAACGTTGCAGCCTGATGCCGATGTTACCGAAAGATGTCCGGATTGCTTATGCCAGCGGGTATTTGCAGGCAGGATTGAGCCATTAATAAAAATAACTGATGAAAAAAAATGGTTCCGCTGAGCAGTGCATCAACGGGCTCTCCATCATCTGGCGGAACAAGCTGCCCCAACAAGAATGACAAAAAGGTAGACTGACCATGAGCCATGTCATTGGCATTGATGTCGGAAACTTCTCCGTCCGGGGTGTCCTGCTGGACCGGCACGGAAAAATCAGCGCCACCGCCCGGCACCATCACGCAATCCGCCAGCCGGCAGCCGGTTTGGCCGAACATGCCGCACAGGAAGACTGGTGGCCGGGTTTTGTCAGCGTTATTCACCAGCTTCTGGAGCAAAGCAGGATCAGACCCAAAGCCATTGATGCGCTCTGCTGCAGCCTGCCGGAAAAAACGCTGCTGCTGCTGGATCAGGCATTCAACCCCCTGCACCCGGCCATTCTGGGCCAGCTCGACAGCCGTGCTGAAACCGGAGTGGCGGCACTGCGCCGGCAGTGGCCGGACCGGCAGCTGCAAAGTCACGGCAACCTGCCGCTGCATGCCAGCGCCCTGCTGCCGCTCCTGCATGCCCTGTTACGCCAGCACCCGGAACTGGGCATAAAGGCACGTTATCTGGCCGTCGGCAACAGCTACCTGCTGCAACGCCTGACCGGTCATTTTGTCACCGACTACCACAGTGCAGCCCTGAGCGGCGTATTCGAAACAGCCGCCATGAACTGGGCAGAGGATATGCTGGCCAGCGTCGGGGCCCGGAACTGGATGCCCGAACTGCAGTGGCCCGGTGAAATTGCCGGAGAACTCAGCCGGGAAGCCGCCGCGCTGACCGGATTGAATGCCGGCCTGTCGGTGCTGACCGGCAGCAGCGCCCGGCTGACGGAAACCCTCAAGAACGGTGCCACCCAACCCGGTAACATGACCATTCATTACGGCACCGAAGTCAGCCTGATCCAGCCGGTCAGGCAATGCCGCAACGATACGGGTCTGTGGAAGCTGCCCTACCTGTTTCCTGACAGCAGGTGTCTGATGGGGGAACTGCTGCAAAGCTTTCGCGGTCTGCGCCACGGCCAGCCGGACGAACACCATGCCTTTGAGGACATGTCCTACGAAGCCGGCCAGAGCCCGGCGGGTGCTGATGAACTTATCACCCTGCCCTGGTTTCAGGGCGCACGCACGCCGGTACACGACCCCCAAGCCAAAGCCATCCTGTTCGGCCTCAAGCTCTCCCACAACCGTTCCGACATTTTTCGCTCCCTGCTGGAAGGCGTCAGCCATACCATGGCCGCCAATATCCAGGCACTCCAGCAGGCCGAACCCACCCAAATGATCCATGCCGATGGCCAGGGCACCCACAACCGCAGCTGGCTGCAGGCTACCAGCGACATTACCGGCCTGCGCCAGATTGTACGCGAGAACCATTTCGGCGGCGAGCTGGGCAATGCCCTGCTGGCAGCTTTCCAGGTCGGGCATCTGGTCCTGCCGGATGTGGAGCACATCAACCCGGTGCGGGAAGTGATCACGCCACGCCCGGAACTGGCCCGCATGTACCAGCGCCATCACCGTATTTTTCAGGCACTTTACCTGCAGAACCGGGCACTGATGCAACATATGGATGTTTTCTGACACTCCGGAGCGCCAACCCTGAACCGGCCTGCAGCCATGCAGTTACTCCGGATACAGCGACGCCAGCCCGCCGGCACCTGATGCCGTATCCGGGCTGCGCCCCGGTGCCTCGGGATGGAAGCCCTGCAGCGCCTGCCACAACCCGATACCCCGCCACGGCTCACGCTCACCGGCATACAGTGCCGCATTGAGCTGGTCCAGTGCCCGACGCAAGGCCGGGTCAGCACGGGTACGCAAATGAGCCATGGTCGCCGGCAACAGTCCCGGCTCCTCACGCATCCAGTCCTGCAGGGCGGCTTGGGCAGCAGCGGCATTATTGGACTGGCAGGCTTTTTTCAGACGCGCCAGTGCCCCCACCCGCTGCCCGGTACGTGCCCGCTGCACGCCCGAGCGCTGGCGCTGCTGGCGCAGAGACCAGAACAGGCTGACCAGAGCCACAAGCACAGTGCCAAGCCCGACCCACAACAGCCAGCCCATGCTGCCCGCATCCGGCAGCGATCCCGGATCACTGTCCGACTCCAGCCCGGACGGTGCCGGCACCCGTGCTGCGGTCTGCGCTTCCGGACTCCCGGCAGGCGGGCTGACCGGTGCAACAGCGGGCGCGGTCAGGGGCTCACCCGCCACCCTGACATGCTCGGCCTTCAGCTGTGCCAGCTCCATCCGGCCATCCGCTACATTCCACCACGGCAGCTCCAGCGCCGGAATATCGAACGCCCCCCCCCCGGTCGGTACCAGCACCCATTTTTCCTGACGGATGCCGATCATGGTGCTGTCATTGACATCATTGCGGAATTCCGGCTGATTGGCATAGGACTTGATGCCATTTGGCACCTTGAGCTCCAGCGCTGGCAGCTGCTCCGCCAGCAGCCCTTCGGCAATAATGGCCAGGGTGAGCGTGACCGGCTCCCCGGCCTTGAGCTGGTCCAGCGGCTTGTCCCAGTAGGCATTCAGGGTCAGCTTGCGCGCCGGCAGCCAGCTGCCGGTCACGGTTGCAGGCTGGGGCTGAACCGTCAGGGTCAGCGGTTCGGACAGACGCCGGATCAGCCGGCCTCCCCCGGAGAAATCAAACGGATCAAAACTGCGCGGTCCGCCCTGATCCAGCACACCCTCAAAAATGGTCTTGCCCAGCACCAGCTCACCACTGGCCTGCGCAAACACGGCATAACGGCGTTCGATGACATTGTAACGCCGTCCCTTGCGCTCGGTGACATACTGTTTCACCCCGCCCAACTGCTGCATCGCCCCCTTGCCGCCGGCAATTTCCGGATGCGTCATGCTGGCACGATTGCGCTGCAGCGGAATGGCATGCAGCAGGCGCTGGGTCACCACAACCTGCTGCTGCACGTAGGGTGTGGCCGTTTCCGGCACCAGCTCGACGATAACATCATCCTTGCCGATCAGGCTGCCGGCACTGCCGCCCGGCACCTGATCCATGACCATGATGTCGATGGAGGGGCTGCGATCAGTACCGAAACGCAGGGCAGGGATGCTGAGCTTGCCGGTACGATTGGCAAACAGGCGCACCTTCCACACCGTCTGCTGGCTGAAACTGCCGTTCACCATGGAAAAATTCTGGCTGGTGGAGGTACCGACCACCTGAAAATCCTGGCTCAGGGGCGAAAAATCCGGGCTGCCGGGACTGGCACCCGTGGCCACAAACTCCAGTTCAAACTCCTCGCCCAGTCCGACCGGATTACGGTCCGGCGTAACCGACACCGCAGCCAGTACCAGCGTGGCCTGCAGCAGCAGGCAGAGCAGCAGGCAGCCCTGGAACATTACACGTTTCACCACCCATCTCCTGTCGGTTGCCGGGCCCGCTGCTGGTACTGGTAATAGAACTTGCGCCGCCACAGACCGGCCGGATCATCCGGAATGCGCCGCAGCCACTGCTCGGTTGCCTGTTTCTGCTCACGATCGGCGGCACTCGCCTGTGATTCCTGTGGCGGTGACGCCTGCCCTTCACCGTCGCGCTCCTGCTGCTGATCTTCACCCTGAGCCTGCTGATCCTGCTGCTGCTCGTCCTGCCGGGCATTCTGCTGTTGTTGTGAATCCTGTTGCTGCTGTGCTGCATCGTTCTGTGGTTGTGAGCGGCTGGAGCCATCACCGGCCTGTTGCTGCTGAGGCTGACCCTGCTCCTGATGCTGCTGCCCGCCGGATTGCTGCTGTTGCCGTTGCTGCTCCTGCTGCTTCTGTTTCAGCAGTTCAAGATTGTAACGGGCGTCCTCATGATCGGGCTGCTGTGCCAACACCTGCTCATAAGCGGCAATCGCCTCCGGATAACGCCCCAGACGGGCCAGCGCGTTGCCATGATTATACAGCCCGTCCAGCGTGCGGCTGTTGGCATAAAGCTGCGCTGCACGCTCGTAATCACCCGCCTTGTAGGCCGCTGCCGCTTTCCAGTCCGGATCACGGAACAGCTGTGCGGCCCCGGCAGCATCACCCGCTTCATAGGCGGCAATGCCCTGCTGGTCCGGTGTCTGCCACAGGTCTTCCCAGGTGGCAGCCTGCACCGGCTGCGGCGGCTGCAGCATCAGCACACACAACACACCAGCCAGCCAGCCACGCCGAAACAGCAGGGCCATGAACGGCACCAGCAGCAATGCCAGCCACACGCCTTCGTTGAACCACTGATCAAACTGGCGCTCCTGACCGCTGACCAGCTCGGCGCCATCCAGTGCCGAGGTCCAGAAACTCTCCAGCTGCTGCAGGTCCGCATCCCCGATCTGTGCCTGACGATACAGTCCGCCACCGTCACTGGCGATGCTGCGCAGGGCGGCTTCATCCAGCCCCGGCATCACCGTGCGCCCCCCCGCATCCATCAGAAAGCTGCCATTGGCCAGCGGTATCGGTGCCCCCTTGCCGGTTCCCAGCGCCAGTATCGATACCGTGTAACCGGCCTTGAGGGCATCCGCTGCGGCCAGCCGCGCCCGTCCGGCATCAGATACCCCGTCCGTGACCAGCAGGATGCCGCCCTGTGGGCTTTTGGCCTGCTGCAGCAGCTCCACCGCCTTGCTGATCGCCAGTTCCAGACGGCTGCCCTGTACCGGCATGATGTCCGGTCCCAGATTCTGGACCTGTGCAGCAATGGTGCGGGTGTCATCCGTCAGGGGAGCAACCACAAAGGCATCCCCGGCAAACACCACCAGTCCGGTCTGCCCATCCCGGCGCAGCTTGAGCAGGTCGAGCAGCTTGAAACGTGCCCGGTCCATGCGATTCGGTGCCACATCCTGTGCCAGCATGGAAATCGACAGGTCCAGCCCCACTACCACCGACTGCTGCAGCCGGAAGGTGGGGGTTTCACGCTTTTCCCAGGCCGGGCCGGCCATGGACAGCACAGCCAGCAGGGTTAGCAGGGAAGCCAGCACAAAAGCCGGAAGGCGGCGCTTGCGTGCCCGCCCGCTCAGGACAAAGGGAGCCAGCGCCGGATCAACCAGGGTGTCCCAGCCACTGTTATCGCGCCCGCGCAGCCAGTAAAACAGCCACAGCAGGGGAATCAGCAGCAGCAGCCACAGCCAGTGTGGAAACAGAAAATGCAGATCAGCCATCACAAGCCAGCCTCCAGACGCAGCAGAAAGGCCCCCAGCCCCAGCCCCAACGCGGCCAGCAGGGGCCAGCGGAACAGCTCCTGCTGCGGTCGCCACTCGCCTGCCTCTACCTCAACCGGCTCCAGGCGGTCCAGTTCGGCATAAATACGCTGAAACTCCTCGGTATCACGCGCCCGGAAATACTGGCCGCCGGTTTTGGCCGCCACCGCACGCAGCAGGCGTTCATCCAGCTCGGCATTCGGGTTGACCAGATTGAAACCGAGCACATTGCGGGCATTCTGGCTTTCCGAGCCGATACCGACGGTATAAATCTTCAGTCCTTCCACCGCCGCCATTTCCGCAGCCTCCAGCGGGCTGACACTACCGGCGGTATTGGCCCCGTCCGTCATCAGGATCAGCACCCGGTTTTTCTCCGGACTGTCCTGCAGGCGCTTGATCGCCAGCCCGATGGCATCACCGATGGCGGTACGCTCCCCGGCCAGCCCGATGGCCGACTCACGCAGCAGCGTGCGCACCGTCTCACGATCAAAGGTCAGCGGTGCCTGCAGGTAGGCCTGATCCCCGAACAGAACCAAACCGACCCGATCACCGACCCGCTGGCTGATAAACTCGCTGGCCACCAGCTTGGTTGCCGCCAGACGGTCAACCACCTGTTGATTGATGCGGAAATCCTGCTCCTGCATGCTGCCGGACAAATCCACGGCCAGCATCAGGTCACGTCCGGCAGCCGGCAGCGCCACGGCATCACCGACCCAAACCGGACGCGCCACCGCCGCGATCAGCCCCAGCCAGGCCAGTGCCGCACACAGCAAGGCCAGCCGCGCCAGCAGGTTCTGGCCCCTGACAGCCCCGGACTGCAGAAAATCCTGCAGAAACGGTACCCGCAGAGCCACCCCGGACGGACTGGCCGGCTTCAGCAGCCAGCGCACCAGCCAGGGCAGGGGCAACAGAACAAACATCCACCACCAGCTGAACTCATACATGACCCGTCTCCTGTTGCCTGATCCAGCGCCGTATTTCACCCGCCAGCGCATGGACATCGGCCACACTCTGCTGCTGGTAGGGTGCCTCGGTCAGGGCATGGGCAAACTGCTCACTGAACACCTGATCACCGGTCTGGCGGTTCAGAAACGCCAGCCAGCGTGCCCCGCTCAGACCCGCCGTCACAGGCCGCCCCTCAAAAGTAATGGCAATCCGGCGCATCAGGGCGGACAGCTCACGCAGCAGGGTCTGCGGGTCATCCCGATACAGGGACTCCAACCGCTCCAGCTCCTGCAGGGCGGGCTGTAACATGGCCTTGCGCTCCCTGCGACGCTGCCACCAGCGCCACACACGGTGCAGCAGCAAAAATACCAGCAGCAATATCAGGGCCGTCAACAACCACCAGCCCGGTGCAGGCGGCCAGACACTGATCCCGCCCGGCAGGTGAATATCACGCAGCGGCAACTCCGGATTCATCGCACACCGCCTGCCAGCTTCTGCAGCCGGATCAACTCTTCATCCGCCGTCGACAGCTGTACCAGCGTCATGCGGTGCTTGCGGGCAAACTCCTGCAGACTGGCACTGGTCTGGCGTCCACGCGCCAGATAGCGCTCGCGCCAGCTTTTCAGGCCCAGATTGACCCACAGACTGTGACCGGCACCATCCGTAAAACGGTAACTGCCCTGCTCCGGTATCACCTGCTCAAACGGGTCACGGATGGCAATCAGGGTGACAGGGGCCTGGCGGTTGATCCGTGCCAGCTGCTGCAGGGACTGGGCTTCGGCCTCGCGGAAGTCGCTGATCACAAACACCTCCGCACCCTGTTCAGCAACACGGCATAGCCGTCGCCAGCTGTCTTCCAGCGCTACCTGCTCCCGACCCTGACCGGCCTCCCGTCCCTCCCTGCGGGTGAACTGGGCCATATGGCGCATGAAATTCAAAGCGGCCCCCCGGCTGCGCGCCGGCTTGAACTCGGCATAATCGCTACCGGATTGCACGACCCCGCCCGCCCGGTCACCCTGGGCAATGGTCTTCCATACCAGCAGCCCGGCAACCTCGCTGGCCAGCACGCTTTTAAAGCGCCCACGGGTAGCGAAGAACATCGCCGGGCGCAAATCCAGCCAGATCAGCACCGGACGCTCACGCTCCTCCTGGAACACCTTGGTGTGCACCCGACCGCTGCGGGCTGTCACGCGCCAGTCAATGGTGCGGATGTCATCGCCCGGCTGATACAGGCGTGACTCGGCGAAATCCATGCCGCGCCCCTTGAACACCGAACGGTGCAGACCCACATTACGCGCCCGTGCGTGATGACGCCGGATCAGGTTCAGAATCTCAACCTGGGGCTGCAGGCGCAATAATGACTGCAACGTACTGAATACCAGCCCCTCGCCGTCCCGGCCCGGCATCAGGGAACAGCCACCAGTGACAGCAGTTCATTGATCACGTGCGTGGCGGTCATGCCATCCGCCTCGGCCTCGAAAGTCAGCAGCAAACGATGGCGCAGCACGTCATGAGCCACATTCTGCACATCCTCCGGGCTGACATAATCATGCCCGGCCAGCCAGGCATGAGCACGTGCACAACGGTCCAGCGCCAGCGTGGCACGCGGGCTGGCTCCATAGGCGATACTGCCGGCCAGTGCACCGCCGTAACGCTCGGGCTGGCGGGTGGCCAGGATCAGCTGCAACAGGTATTTTTCCACATTTTCGGCCATATACACTTCCAGCACCTCGCGCCGGGCGGCCCGAATCTGCTCGCGGCTCACCACCGGCTGCTCCGGCGGCTTGTCCTTTGTCACTTCCTGCATGGCCTCCTTGCGCCCCAGCAACAGGATCAGGCGCTCCTCCTCAGGACCGGGATACCCCACAATCACCTGCATCAGAAACCGGTCCAGCTGGGCTTCAGGCAGGTGGTAGGTGCCTTCCTGCTCAATCGGATTCTGGGTCGCCATGACCAGAAAGGGGTCCGGCAGTTTCCAGGTGGTCCCGGCCACGGTGATCTGGCGCTCGGCCATGGCTTCCAGCAGGGCGGACTGCACTTTGGCCGGGGCACGGTTGATTTCGTCAGCCAGAATCAGGTTATGGAACAGCGGCCCTTTCTGAAACTGGAAGCTGGCATCATTGGGATGAAAGACCTCGGTACCGGTAATGTCTGCCGGCAGCAGGTCGGGGGTGAACTGGACCCGGTGAAAATCGCCTTCAATGCCCTGACCGAGCATGTGGATGGCGCGGGTCTTGGCCAGGCCCGGTGCGCCTTCCACCAGCAGGTGGCCATCTGCCAGCAGGGCAATCAGCAGCCGGTTGATCAGGGATTTCTGGCCGACGATTTTTCGCTCCAGAAACTGGGTCAATTTGTCAAAGTTTTGTTTTTGATTCATGCTTGCCATTGGGATACCAAATTTTTCTGAAAATATACGCAGTTGTAATCAGATTCAAGTTAACCATGGCAGGCACAATGACCGCAACCGGGGGAAATTCCATGACCGTTCAGCAACAGATCGAAACCAAACTGCAGCAGGCCCTGAATCCGGCCGTTCTTGAGGTGGTGAATGAAAGCCACATGCACAGCGTACCACCCGGATCGGAGTCCCATTTCAAGGTCACGGTGGTCAGCCCCGCATTTGACGGCCTGAAACTGGTGGCGCGCCACCGCCGGGTGAATCAGGTGCTGGCCGAAGAGCTGTCAGGCCGCATTCATGCCCTGGCACTGCATACGCTGACACCGGACGAATATACCGCAAGGGATGGCAGGGTGGCGGATTCACCACGCTGCCACGGCGGCTCCAAACAGAGCTGAGTCCGGATCAGCCCTGCCCGTGCAGCAGGGTCAGGTTGCGCACGGCGTTCTCGTTGCCCTGTGCAACGGCCTGCTGCAGCAGCAACTCGGCTTTGCCGGCATTCTGTTCCACGCCCCGCCCGAGAATATAAAGTACGGCCAGATTATTCTGGGCTTCGGAAAAACCGGCATCCGCCGCCTTTTTGTACCAGATCGCAGCCTGACGGAAATCCTGTTCCACACCGCGCCCGTCTTCATAAAGCAATGCCAGATTATGCTGGGCCTTGACAAAGCCCTGGCGTGCCGCCTTCAGGTACCATTCCAGCGCCTTGCCCGGATCCTGTGCCACACCGTAGGCACCGTCCTCATACATGGCCCCGAGCATCATCTGGGCTGCGGCATCTCCCCGGAATGCCAGCCGCCGGATTTCCTCGGGGCTGCGCCCGTCCAGATTGACCGATGACTCGTGGTGTTCAACCGTTGATGCGGTCTCCGCCTCTGCAGTCCGGGTCAACACCGCAGCCGCACTCCCCATCTCCTGTCCCGGCACCCCGCGTGCACCGGCAACTCCGGCAGCTTCCGGCTCCATCCCGGCCAGCACCAGTCCAGCCCCCTGATGCCCCCGACGGGCGGCCTCCACCAGCCAGAACCGGGCCTGTTTTACGTCCCGAGCCACATACTGGCCATTGGCATACAGCACACCCAGCCCGTACATGGCCTCAATATTGCCTTTGCTTGCTGCACTCTGCTGCCACTGGAGTGAAACCTGCGTATCCATCGGTACCTCACCGCTACGGTATAACAGCGCCAGTGCATACTGGGCGTTGTTGTTGCCAGCCTCTGCCGCTCTGGCATACCACGTCAGTGCCTGATTCAGGTCTTTGGCAACACCCTGCCCGCTGTGATACAGCAGGGCCAGCTGGTATTGAGAGTCGGGATTGCCGTTTTGTGCTTCAGTCTGCAGCACGGAGACAGACGAGGGGGAGCGTTGTCGTGCCTGCTTCCTGCCCTGATACCAGCTGGCCACATCCTGGCCCGTACTGGTGGATGACTGCAGCTGTCCGGCAGGTTGCGGTGTGTTATGGGTATTCCGGAATGCCGGATTCTGCGCTACAGCAGGCATCACGGCAGTCATACCCAGCAACAGGGTGGGTAGCAGGGCGGGTAAAATCCAACGTTTCTTGTTGTTATTATTGATTGTTTTCATGTCGGCTCCGGATGGGGTCAGGTTTGGGTCAACCCGTTTTTTTACTCTCCGTTATAGCGCCTGATGCCCGAATCCTGCCTGAACTGCGAGTGTCCGGCCCGGTGATTTCAAGGTAACCTGTCGTATTACGGTTACAGTCTTTCGCAAGAGGTCTAGCATGCAAGTACATGACCAGAAACCTGTTTTATTTTCTATCAGCAGGATAAATCCCGATTAACGCGCCAGTTTAAAATTATCCAGCCACATGGAAACCCGCTGCAGGGTTTTCTGCAGCTGCTCGGAACGTACCGGTTTGGTCAGATAAGTGGTGGCACCGGCAATAACGCCCTGCACTTCATCCAGCGGTGAGGTTTTGGCGCTCAGCATGATGATCGGTATCTTTTTCAAGCCCTCACGCTGGCGCAGACGGCGGCAGACCTCATAACCATCCAGCCCCGGCATTACAATATCCAGAAAAATCAGGTCATGGCGGCCTGCCTGCACCCTTTCCAGCGCCTGCTCCCCATCCTCGGCGAACTCGGCAGCAATTCCCGCCTGCCGCAACTCCAGCTCCAGTTGCTTGCGGATGGCGGCACTGTCATCCACCACCAGCGCCAGGTGTGTGGTAACAGACGGCGGTGTGACAACGGGCGATGCGGGTACTACCGATACCGGCTCAGGCGGCAAGGGTGGCGGCATCCCGGTGATATCAGGGACCGGAGCAACCGACAAGCCGGCGGGCGATGATGGCAAAGGAGGGGGTGGTGTTTCCGCCAACTGCCCGGCAGGTAGCAGTGGTGGCGGTGTGTCCACCCGTACAGCCGCAGGATTCGGAAGAACTCCCATAGCCGGCAAAGGCGGTGGCGTTTCCACCTGCCCTGCAGCTGGTGGATCAGGTATCGGCCCGGGCCCTGAGTCAGCCGCCACATCCGGTGCTGCACTCGTGTCCGGTGCCGGAACAGCCTGCAGCAGCAAGGCACGCGCCTCATCCAAACTCCGCAGCACCCGAGTCACCAGCAAAGGCCGCTCCAGCATCACATCCCGGGGTTCCGATGATTCCCGGTCAGCAATGCGCACAATCATGCAGCCCTGCGGATTAAGGGCATCCAGTTGCACCAGCGTATCATCACTCACCACCAGCAGACTGGCATGCGGCAGCTCACACTCCTCATAGCGCCGTCCCTGTGAGGCACTGAACGCCATGACACGCCGGATGACAGCCGCTTCCCGTGCCGCCAGATCGTGCAAACAAACGCCAATTGTCGCTTCAGACTGGGACATGCATCCTCCTGTTCAATTCCATTGCTCAGGTCATTGCTCAAGCCACCGCCAGCTGCGTCCCCAACCACTTCTGCAGCTGCTGCTCCAGCACCGGGCGCTGTACCGGCTTGGTCAGATAGCCATCCACACCGGCCTGCCGGGCCATATCCCGGTGCTTGCGGGTCGTGCGTGATGTTACCATGATCACCGGCAAATGGCGCTTTTCCGGCCATATCCGAATCGCCTGGGTCATCTCCAGCCCGTTCATGCGCGGCATCTCCATATCGGTCAACACCATATCAACCGCCTGCTCATTCAGGAGCTGCAGGGCATCCAGGCCATCCACTGCAGTCAGAACCCGATAGCCCAGCCCCTCCAGCATCAGCTGCATGGACTTGCGGTTACTGAGCGAGTCATCCACCACCAGCAGGCTGGCAACAGCCGCAGCCCGAACCGGCAGCACGGCAGCAGACTCCGGCTGCGTACGGGTCAGGCGGCCATGTTCGAATTCATGCAGCAGGCGGCTCATATCCAGCACCACCGCCACTGCGCCATTGGCCAGAATGCAGGCTCCCTGAATGTTCGGCACCTGACTGAGCCAGGGAGCCAGCGTCTTGAGCACAATATCACGCGAAGGCAGAACCTCATCCACCTGCAGGGCGTAAACCTGCTTTTCGCTGCGGCAGATCACCAGCGTGTGAGTCCGTTCGGCACTGAATTCAGCACCCGGCCAGCCCAGCAGGTCGCCCAGGGCAGTCACCGGCAACCGGTAACGGCCACTGTCAATCTGCCACTGACCGTTTTCATCCTGATGGCACTGCTCGGGGGTCACAAACAGCAGTTGCTCCACCGCATCCGCCGGAATCGCCAGCAAATGCTCGCCCACCGCCACCACCAGTGCATGGGTGGCAATCAGGGTCTGGGGTACCCTGATACGAAAACGGCTGCCCTGCCCCGGCGTTCCGGACAGCTCCAGGGTTCCGCGCAGGTTTTCCACCGCCACCCGCACCACATCCAGCCCTACTCCGCGCCCGGACACATCGCTGACGGCATCACGGGTACTGAAACCCGGCAGCAGCAGAAGACGCAGGGCCTCTTCATCCGTTATCGCCTCATCAGCCCCCAGAAGACCGCGCTCAATGGCCCGTGCCCGGATCGCTGCAGCATCAAGACCGGCACCATCATCCTCCAGTGCCAGCATAATATCGTTCCCGCGCCGGCTCACGTCCAGCGTGATCCGACCTGCATCAGGCTTGCCCTGTGCACTGCGTGCCTTTGGTGCTTCGATGCCATGGTCCACCGCATTGCGCAACAGATGCAGCAATGCCTCAGACAGGCCCTTGAGAATATCGCCGTCCACCTGCACCTGCTGTCCGTGCACCGTGATACCGGCCTGCCTGCCGGTACGGCGGCAGGTTTCACGCACAATGCGTTCCAGACGCGGCACCAGCTGGCCAAACGGAACCAGACGTGCCGACAGAACCACCTCACCCAACAGCCGCTGGATACGCTGCTGCTGATACAGCTCATCCGTCAGACGCCGAACCCGCTGATCCAGCTCACCGGCCAGTTCACGGCTGTCCGCCACGGCCTCCACCAGCAGGTTGACCGTACCCTGTACATCGCTGTAAGCCTCCAGCGCCAAGGCACCCGGCACGGCTTCCCGACGCTGTGCGGTGCCGGAGACAAGCTCGCGCTCCTGCTGCGCCATCCGGCCTTCCAGCTCCTCCAGCCGCAGACGTACCTGTTCATCCTGCTGGTACAACTGCTTGCCCAGCTGACGGGCCTGCAGCAGCAGTTCCGCCGAGTGACTGGATGAAGTGATCAGTTCACCGGCCAGATTGAGCAGGCGCTGAATGCGATCCTCACCGATGCGCCTTTCCTGCCGTACAGGCAGCCCCGGACCTTCGGGCACCGCTTCACCACCGGCAGCAACCGCTGCCCCACGCTCGTCATCGGCAGCTTCCTGCCCCAACGCAGCCAGCACATCCCGCAGCGCGGCCTCATCCGCCAGTGACGGTACCGCCGCTGCTTCCCGCACACCGGCCAGCTGCCCGATCCAGTGCTGCAACGCCTGATCCAGTCCGGCCTGCTCCGGCGGCAGACTGCCATCACCCTGCAACTGTTCGTACATGGTTTCCAGACAGTCCGCCGCAGCCTCCAGTACCGGCCCCAGCCCTTCCGGCACCGGAGTGAGCGGAAACTCCAGCACATCCTCCAGCCGGTGGGTGAAACCCGCAATCGCGTCCACCCCGACCACACCACTGGCCCCCTTGATGGTATGCGCCAGACGCGCTGCCTGAGCGCGCAGGGCAGCACTCGCTTCACCGGCAGCAACCCGGTGCAGCAGCTGCGCCAGCTCCGTCACCTGAGCCGGCGTTTCATCCAGATAAGCCTGGAGCAATTCCGGATGGATGCCCGGACTGAAAGCCAGTACCGGGGTGGCCGGCACCTGATCCGGCGCTTCCGGCGCCTCATCCACCGCTACCCGCAGGCTGAGCAGAAACGCCTGCAACAAGCTGATGTCCAGTGGCTCCGGCCAGTCAGCCTCGGTCAACTCCGCCACCAGCAGGCCCAGATGACCGGCATCCTCCGGCTCCTGCAAGGCCAGTGCGGTCAACTCCAGCCAGGAGACAAACCGGCCCTGTGCCAGCAGCGCCGTCACCGGAGCATCGGGCTGCCGGATGCCCCCCAGCACCCAGTCCAGCACAGCGCCCAGCTCAGGCCACTCGTGCATCCCGGCAGCCAGCTTCAGCCGCTCATATTCATCCCTGACCCGGACCAGCACAACAGCCACTTCGGCGTCAGGTTCAACGGAAACCAGCTGCAGGGCAACGTCTTCCAGCTCGGCACTCAGCGCTGTACGCTCTGCATCCATGCCGCAATCCCCCTTTATCAAAGTCTCAAGGTTCCAGACGGAACACACTGACCGAACGCACCAGCTGCTGCCCGTACTCCGCCATCTGCCGGGTCAGGCGGGTCAATGATGAAATTTCACTGCCGGTTTTTTCAGCCGCTTCCAGAATCCGCCCCGCCCGGCCCTGCAACTCCCGGCTGACGGCAACCTGCTGGCCGGAGTCGCTGGCAATCTGCTCTACCGAACGCACCAGCTGGTTTGTAGCCTCCAGCGTGGTTTCCATCTGTTGTGCCGCCGCTTCGGCACGGCTGGAACCCTCAGCGACTTCGGCAATGGTTTCGTCCATGGTGGTGATGGTGGCATTGGCTTCCTGCTGAATATTGCGCACCAGCACATTGATCTGGTCAGTGGACTCGCGGGCATTTTCCGACAGGTGCTGGATTTCCTCGGCAATCAGCGAAAAACCGCGCCCGGCCTCCCCGGCAGCATTGGCCTGCATGCTGGCATTCAGGGCCAGCACGGTGGTACGTTCGGAGATGGTGCCGATAATGTCGATAATGCGCGAGATTTCCTGGGTCCGTTCGCCCAGACGTTTCAGGCGCTTGCCGGTTTCCCGTGCGGTATCGCGGATACCGGACATGCTGTCCAGGGTGCGGGAAACCGACTGCCGGGCCTCGCGCAGGGTTGCACCGGTACTGGTGGCCATGGTGTCGGCCTGCCGGGCTGAGGCGGCGATTGAATCCAGCCTCCCCAGAATCAGGCCCATCTGGTCCAGGGTCTCCTGGGCTTCGGTACGCTCCAGTGCAGCCAACTCATTGACCGACAGTGCATGCCGGTCAACCTCAGCCGAGGCGGACTCCACCGACAGCGCAATACCCCGCACCTCCGCCAGCACATCACCGGTATCCTCTGCCAGCTGGTTGATCGCATCAGCCAGCGGGCCGGTGGCATCCTCGGTCACGGTGGCACGCACGGTCAGGTTTTTTTCACTCAGGTCAGCCACGGCTTCCAGCAGTGCAAAAACGGAGTTGTTGAGGCGCTGGTGGTCGGCATTGATTTTTTTCTGGGTGGCGATGCGCTCTTCCACCATACCGTCAAAGGCATCACCCAGCTCCACCAGTTCATTGTGCCCGCCCAGTTGCACCCGTGCATTCAGGTCCCCGGCGGCAATGTCGCGGATGGTACCGGTCAGGTGTGAGACCTGGGAGGAGATGGAACGGTAGATCAGGTAGCCCAGCAAAGCCACCAGTATCATGCCCGCCACAATCAGCGCAAAAGCCTCGATCAGGAAGTTCCGCGCCTCCAGACTCGCTACATCAAACGTCTGGTACACGCGCTGGATATCCTCCTGTACCCCCTTGGCAAAATGATCACGCACCGGACCGTAATCCGCCTCCAGATCATTGAGCAGGTAAAGTTCCAGCGCCCCACGGTCCTCTGCCCGCATCTGCCCGATGCCCTGATCCAGCACCGTCATCAGCTGCTGAAAGTTTTTCTCGCGCAGTTCGCTGTCCTGACCTTCCTTGGCACTGCGGTAATGCGGGAAGACTTCCTGCTCCAGTGTGGTTTTCAGACGCATCAGGTGCTCCAGCCCTTCCGCCCAGGTGCGCTGACCGTTGGAAACCTCATGCAGCAATATCTCGAACTCGCTCTGGATACCGTTGAGCAGGTTGTTACCCACATCAATCGCCACCACCCGGTCCCGAATGTCGCGGATGGCATTCTGGTTCTGGTTCAGGGCAAAAATGGAGCCACTGCCGATCAGAAACAGCAGCAGCAAAGGGACCAGCACCAGCAGAAATATCCGCTGGGCCACTGTAATTCTGTTCCAGAAACCTGCCGGACGCTGCTTTTGCTGCCCTTGTTGTATCTCACTCATTCCAACCATCCTTTCCAGACCGGGTCTGTTGCCGGCACCCACCGGCCCTTTGACAACAGGGTGACAGCCACAAAATCCGAACCCTGGTTGTCATCCTGAAAATCCATGGGCAATCCGCCCAGCAGAAAACGCCGCCCCCTGAAAACCTTCAGAAAATTCTGCCGCTCCATGGGCAGTCCCTGTTCAGCAACGGACTGCAGGCCATACAATACCATACGTCCGACAATATACCCTTCCAGCGATACCTGCCCAAGCTGCTCCCCCAGCGCAGTCCGTGCCTCCTGCACAATCGGCAGGGCACTGTCCACCGCGGAGGGCGTCACTTCAGTCATCACAACCCGGTCTTCAATACCGAAACGGTTCAGGGTATCCAGCAGGTTGTCTGCCCCGGTGAACGATACCGCGCTGAACAGCCAGCGCTCCCCCTTTCCTCTGGCATAGGCGATGAAACGCCCGACCGCCTCATAGGTACCGACCGTTACCACCAGACGGCAGGGCTTGCCCGACTGCTGCTCCCAGTGCTTGAGCGAGTCATAACCGCTGCGTGCAGTAAACGTATTGCGGGTGTAAACACCGACCGGACCAATATTATTGCGCTCCGGATCATCACCCTCCATGGCCAGCATGTCCCGGAGCGCCTTCAGGGGCAGCGCCATTCCCTCTTCGTCCTGCAGCGCCTCACGCAGCCCCTGAATACCCGCCATGCCATAGGCATCATTCTGGACAAAGGCACACACCTGAAGCGGGTCCACGCCGAACCCCAGCACCTTGCGGATCACCGCCGCCGTCTCCTGGGCATAGCTGGCACGGAAATTCAGGATGTCGCCCTCCCCCGGACGCAATAAGCCCGCGCCACTGAAAAAACCGACGGCAGGAATACCGGCGCTGGCCAGCAGGGGCAGGGATACGGCTGCAGTGGGAGTACCGACATTGCCCGCAAACAGGAAAACACCCTGCGCCATCAGGCGTCGGGTGGCCTCCACGGTTCGGGTGGGTGTATAGGAATCATTGGCACTGAGCAGCACAATGCGCCGTGCACCGACCGACTGTCCCTCCAGAGCCGCCTGCATCCCCTGCAACATCCCCTGTCCCAGCCCCTGAGAACGCCCCTCCAGATCCAATACCGTCCCCAGTACAATCTGCTCATCCGTCACCCCCTCCCCGGCAATCCCCCCCGGCACTGCCGACAGCAACCCGGCACCCACCAACCAGATTATCCAGCCTGCCAACCTTCCTGCTCCTCGCTTCATCGCTCCCTCCCGCTTATCCATACCCTGACTCAGGTATCCACACACTCACGCACTGCTGCGCCCCGCCAGACGCAACAGACGCGCATGATCGAGCTGCAGCCACAGGCACCCGTCCTGGTGCCAGACACGCTCGACCCAGACCGGCATGTCCTGTCCGGTCCCCTCCTGCACATTATCCCTTGATGCCGTCTGCTCCAGCTGGCGTGGCAGGTCATCACAACCGACCACCACCGGAGCCATGGCCTCATGCTGCAGCCACAGCAGATAACGGAACACCCGCCGTACTTTGGCCTCTCCCAACAGGACATGATGCATATCCAGCACGGGGAAAATATCTCCACGCACGTTGACCAGACCGGCACACCAGTCCGGTGCAAAGGGAACAGGGTAAACCACGGTTTGAGACAGGACCTCCGAGGCCGTTCCGGGCTCAATGACAATACGGTACTTGCCAACCGGGTAATAAAATGCCGATTGCGGCATGCCAATGGCTCCATGTGTTGTAATGCCGGACACAGGGTACCGGCGGTTTGTATCGAAACCGGACCAGGCTGGCACGGCAGCTTTCAATGCACACTCAGACACTCAAAGTCGGGCCAGCGATGCCAGAATATCGGTATCGGTATAGGGCTTGACCACGTAGGCAGCAGCCCCCAGTTTCATGGCCCACTGCCGGTCTACCGGGTTGGTCTTGCTGGACACCATGATGACGGGGATGTCTGCGGTGGCTTCATGGCGTTTAAGCTGGCGACAGGTTTTATAACCGTCACCGTCCTCCATGATGATGTCGAGAAACACCGCATCCGGCTCATGCCGGACAGCCAGATCGAAAGCCTCATTGCCCGATACCGCCATCAGCACCTCATACCCGGCTCCGCGCAGAATGCGGGACAGGTTGGCACGTTCCGTCATGGAATCATCAGCAACCAGAATGGTCTGCGGACTTTTGCGCACCAGTGGCGTTGATGCTGCCTGATCATTTCCGGCTGCGGCCATCAAAAAACCGTCGGAAACACCGGAATCACCCGACCCCGGTGAAGAAAGGATATGCATAATATCACCTGCCATCACAACCTCAATGTACTCACAAACACACCCGACATCCCCTGTGGATTGTGGGGGCAGCAAGGCATCCTGCAGCACTCTGGACGCAAAAGCCGGGATTTGCCCTCTTAACCCCAAGGTTCTGAGCATAGTCAAAATCGTTACGTTTGCAAACGGTAAACCGGAACGGAACGGTTAATAACAGCAGCAGCTGGTGCCACCCGACCGCCCTGAAGCGCTGGTCAGGGCAGCGCATTTAAGTAGCATTCCGGTAGTAACCAGGAAACGCCTGTCCACCCGATACGTCCCAATACGACTGCAGACAGGTAATGCGCGGCAGTCCGCTGCCATTTTACAGATGAATCTCGGGCAGGCGGGTGGCATACTGAATACATCAGGTGCCGGGATGACTTCCACACCCGGTTGCCTGTCAACCCCGTTTGCCGGGAGGAGGGCTGCATCATTCCGCCGGATACGCCTGGCCTGAGCGTGGAACGACGGGATGAGTTCATGATGCCCCCTGTACCGGTGTTCAGCTGCATCTGGATATGCGTGAAGAACCATGGATGGAATGAATTCATTTGACTTTATTATTATTGGTGCCGGTTCCGCCGGTTGCATTCTGGCCAACCGGCTGTCTGCGGGCGGAAAATACCGCGTGCTGCTGTTGGAGGCTGGCGGGGCCGATCTCAACCCCTGGCTGCATGTGCCGCTGGGTTATGGTCACAGCTTCCATAACCCGCATGTGAACTGGTCATACGAAACCGCCCCCGACCCCGGCCTCAATAACCGCAAGCTATACTGGCCAGGTGGCAAGGTACTGGGTGGCTCCAGCGCCATTAATGCCATGGTCCATATCCGCGGGCTGCCGCAGGATTTCGATCACTGGGCCGCCATGGGCAATCCGGGCTGGTCCTGGCGTGAGGTACTGCCCTGGTTCCGGCACATGGAGCATGATGCACGCGGCTCGTCAGTCTGGCATGGCAGCGACGGGCCACTTCCCGTCAGCGATATCACCCCCCGCATCCATCCCCTGTCACAAAGCTTCTTTGCGGCCACTGATGAGCTGGGCTTCAGGCACACACCGGATTTCAATGGCGAAAACATGGAGGGCATCGGTGTCTACCCGCTGACCCTGCAACGAGGCCGGCGCATCTCCAGTGCCACGGCCTTCCTGCGTCCGGCCCTGACCCGGCCCAACCTGAGCGTGCGCCTGCAGGCCCAGGCCCTGCGCCTGCTGTTTCCCCGGCAGCATGCCAGCCATGCCCGTCCGCGGGTCTACGGCATCGAATACCTGCAGCACGGGGAGAAACGCACGGCTTATGCCCGCCATGAGGTCATTGTGAGCGCCGGTAGCGTCAATTCGCCAAAACTGCTGCAACTGTCCGGTATCGGCGACCCGGCCCTGTTGCAGCACGTCGGCATTCCCGTAGTCCGGGCCGCCCCCATGACAGGCCGCAACCTGCAGGATCATCTGGCCCAGACCCATTACTATCGCTGCCATTCCCGTACGCTGAACAATGAACTGCACACGCCGGGCGGCAAGTTCAGGGCGCTGTGGCAATACCTCACAACCCGCAGCGGCCCGTTGTCCCTGGGCGTGAATCAATGTGGCGGCTTCATCCGCAGCGACCCGCACCAGACGGCCCCCAACCTGCAACTTTACTTCAATGCACTGACCTGGCAGCCCGATCCGGACAAACCACGCCGGATTCCGAATCCGGACCCGTTTTCCGCGTTTTCCATGACCTGGAATGCCTGTCGCCCCGACAGCCGGGGTCAGATCAGCATCAGCTCCCCCGACCCGCTGGATACCCCTGCCATTGTGTCCAACTACCTGTCCACGCCCCATGACCGGCAGGAAGCGCTGGCCGGGCACCGGATTCTGCGCCGTCTGGCTGCCACCAGAGCCATGCAGGCCATCATTGAACGGGAGTACCTCCCCGGCCCCGAGACACAAACCGATGAACAGGTCATGGACGATCTGCAGGCCCGTGCCGGTACGATTCACCACCCGGTCGGCACCTGTACCATGGGACCGGACCCGAAGCAGGCGGTTGTTGATGCGCGTCTGCGAGTCCACGGACTGCAGGGTCTGCGGGTGGTGGATGCCTCGGTTTTTCCCGTCATCACCTCGGGCAATATCAATGCACCGGTCATGATGGTCGCTGAAAAAGGAGCCGCCCTGATTCTGGAAGATGCCGGACAGCCGGCAGAGGGCTGATTGTCCCTCAAAAAAGGCCAATCATCATGACAACATTTAATCCGGCCTGCCGGGCTGCCATACACTGCAGGGTATTGAATTTATCGTCGGCAAGCAACAACCAGAACTGCCACGATTCCGCAAAACAAAAATACCCTGAGGGAGCAGTCAAATGCCTGTCGGATCCACACAAAGTACCAGTTTCAGCCGCCCCTGGCTTACCAATACCAGCCAGGTGTCATCCACTGCCAATACCGGCAATGCCTCTGGTACCGGGACATCGCGCTTCAGCAACCTTGCCGGTACCGGCACCAGCAGCCTGTTTGGTTCCGGTAATGTCCAGAACCAGCTGATCCAGCTGATCCTGCAGTTACTGCAGCAGCTTCAGTACGGCAATGGCCCCACGCCGGCACCAACACCGGCTCCCGTGCCTGCACCGACGCCCAATCCGGTTCCGGCTCCCGTGCCTGCACCGGTTCCAGCACCTAACCCGGTTCCGGCTCCCGTGCCCGCACCGGTTCCCAACCCGGTACCGATACCTGCTCCGGTCCCAACGCCAGCACCGGTTCCGGCCCCCGAGCCGGCAAAACTGGCACTTAATGCCCAGCAAAACAGCATTCTGGCAGGCATGTTTGCAACCGGCAGTCAGGGCGTCGTGCCCGCCGGTTATCAGGTCAGCGTACTCGACAGCAGCGGCAACAACCAGATCAGCAGCAACGACACAATCATTGTCACCGATGCACAGGGTCAGACCGTCTCACAATCACGGCTGAGCGGTGATGACATCTATGCCCTGCGCTTCCGGGAAAGCATGATCAACAATGTGGAAAGTGCCGGAAAGGGCTGGGATTTCGATCCGGGCCTGCAGCTGGTCAAGATTCGAGACGCGGCAGTCAACCCGCCTGAAAACCGCCTGTATACCGACAAATACGGCTGGCAGCAGCAGGAAACCGTTCTGGAGCGCAACCAGTTCTGGGAAGTGGTGAACCGGGGTGGGCAGCGTTTCATGCTGGCCCGTACCAGCGATAATCAGGGTAATGCAATCCGGCCTTCCGATGCCCTGAACGACCTGTTCAATCATCCCGAGCGCTATTCGGTTGACTGTGCCACCCCCATGGCCATCTTCAACCTGAAGGCCACTCTGGAAACCATCGGAGAAGACGATTTCAACCGCAATGTCGGCCAGATCACCCTGTCCGGCTGGTATGACCAGCAGGACGGCAACTATGACGGCGGCTTTATCGGCAAGGTGCGCACGGCCCAGGCAGGTACAATCACCGTCAATGGTGTCAGCAATCTGGCCGGGGAAACAGCCCTGTTTGATCCGGCCAAGGGCGATACGCTGATACCGGGCAACAGCTACTATTTCGACAAGCCGGGGGATAACACCAGTGACGAGCAGGGCTGGAATGCCATTTACCTGGGACTGAATGACCAGGGCCAGCACCGCTTCTGGAGTTCCAGTGTCGGCGTGGTGAATCTCAATTTCAAACCCGACAGCTGGCAGCCAAGCTCCGGCTTCAGCAACTACTACCTCGGTGCAGCCATTGCCAATCCGAACATTGACCGACTGCAATCCTGGGATATGGATGGCTCCGTGAGAGCGTAGGGCTGTACCCGCGTACAGGAATACCTGCGCCTTTTGCCCTGCCGATCGCTGATCAGCAGGGCTTTTTCCTTCTGGAAACCCGGCATAATTTGCACTTCCCTACACCCGCTCATGGCGTTACCATGTCAGGCATTTACCCTGAAAAACCTTCACTATCCAACCCAAGGAAGAGCGATGAAAGTTTTAGTGCCTGTCAAACGGGTGATTGACTACAGCGTCAAGGCGCGGGTCAAGAGTGATCAGTCCGGCGTTGAACTCAACAACGTCAAAATGTCCATCAACCCCTTTGACGAAATTGCCGTCGAGGAAGCCATTCGCCTGCAGGAAGCCGGTAAGGCCACGGAAATCGTGGTGGTCTCCATCGGTGTCGACAAGGCCCAGGAAACCCTGCGCACCGCACTGGCCATGGGAGCAGACCGGGCCATCCTGATTCAGGCGGCCGACTCGGTGGATGTGGATATTGAGCCGCTGGCAGTCGCAAAGCTGCTGGCCAAAGTGGTTGAAGAAGAAAAGCCCGGTCTGGTCATCCTCGGGAAGCAGGCCATCGACAACGACATGAATGCCACCGGCCAGATGCTGGCAGCTCTGCTGGGCTGGCCCCAGGCCACCTTTGCATCCAAAGTCGAGCTTGACGGCGACAGCGCCAGTATCACCCGTGAGGTGGACGACGGCATGCAGACCCTGAAAATCGGCCTGCCCGCCGTGATCACGGCCGACCTGCGCCTGAACGAACCGCGCTATGTCAAGCTGCCGAACATCATGAAGGCCAAGAAAAAGCCGCTGGATGTCAAGACACCCGCCGACTACGGCGTGGATGTCAGCCCGCGCCTGACCGTCAAGCAGGTGGTTGAGCCACCGGCACGCAGTGCCGGGGTCAAGGTGGCTTCGGTGGCCGAACTGGTTGAGAAACTGAAAAATGAAGCGGGGGTGATCTGATGAGTGTTTTACTGGTAGCTGATGTCATCGCCGGCCAGCTGGCTGCAGATGTCACCGCAAAAACCCTGAGCGCTGCCAGGGCACTGGGTGGCGATGTACATGGCCTGTGCGCCTCGTCCAGTGCCGAGACGGCAGCAGCCGAACTGGCCAAACTGGACGGCCTGAGCAAGGTGCTGTGTGTCAGCAGTGACAACTACGCCCAGGGTCAGGCCGAACCGATGGCCGACCTGATCGTCAGTCTGGCCGGCAACTACGATCACATCGTGTTCCCCGCCAATGCCTTTGGTAAAAATATCGCCCCACGCGTGGCTGCTCTGCTGGATGTCATGGTGATTTCCGATGTCATGGACATCATCGGACCGAATGAATTCAAGCGCCCGATCTACGCCGGCAATGCCATCCAGACCGTGGTTTCCAGCGACAGCAGGAAAGTCCTGACCGTGCGTACCGCCAACTTCGATGCGGCTGCCACAACCGGCAATGCACCGGTGGAAACCATCGCAGCGGTCGATTCGGCCATTGTGCCGGAATGGCTCGGCAACGAAGTCCAGAAAAGTGACCGCCCCGAGCTGACTTCGGCCAAAGTCATCGTTTCCGGCGGTCGTGGCGTCGGCTCTGCCGACAACTTCGAGCTGATCACCACGCTGGCTGACAGGCTGGGCGCTGCGGTGGGAGCTTCCCGTGCCGCCGTGGATGCCGGCTACGCACCCAATGACTGGCAGGTTGGCCAGACCGGCAAGATTGTGGCACCCGAGCTTTATATCGCCGTCGGCATCTCCGGGGCCATCCAGCATCTGGCCGGGATGAAGGACTCCAAGGTAATTGTCGCCATCAACAAGGATGAAGACGCCCCGATCTTCCAGGTAGCCGATTACGGCCTGGTTGCCGACCTGTTCAATGCCGTACCGGAGCTGACCAAAGCACTGGAATGACCTGGTACCGGGGCAATACCAATACCACCAGCCCGGTAAATCATTCATGCCAGCCATCAGCGCTGGCATGGTGTTTTTTTGGTGTTAACCAGCCCCACCCCGTAGAATCACGAGCCAATTACCACCGGAGGAGCAACCATGGATACGATTGAACGCGAGGTCATGGAATATGACGTGCTGATTGTCGGCGGTGGTCCCGCTGGCCTGAGCGCGGCCATCCGCCTCAAACAGCTGGCAGAAGACCACGGCAGGGAAATTTCGGTCTGTCTGGTCGAAAAAGGATCAGAAATCGGTGCCCACATCCTGTCAGGTGCCATCCTCGAACCCACGGCACTGAACGAGCTGTTTCCCAACTGGAAGGAGCGCGGTGCACCACTCAACACCCCCGTCACTGAAGAAAGCATGCTGTTCCTGAGCGAGACCGGCAGCCTCGCAACACCCAAGGTTTTCATGCCACCCGTCATGCACAATGAGGGCAATTACATCATCAGTCTGGGCAACCTGTGCCGCTGGCTGGGAGAGCAGGCCGAAGCACTGGAAGTGGAAATCTATCCCGGTTTCACTGCCGCCACCCTGATCGACAACGAGGATGGCAGTATCGGTGGCGTGATCACCGGTGACATGGGCATCAATCACGATGGTACACCGGGACCGCAGTTCGAGCCGGGCATGGAACTGCGTGCCCGTTACACCTTCTTTGCCGAAGGCTGCCGGGGACATCTGGGCAAGCAGCTTAAGGGCCGCTTCAATCTTGACGCGGACGTGGAACCGCAGACCTATGGTATCGGCATCAAGGAGCTCTGGGAGGTTGATCCGGCACAGCACCATCCCGGACGGGTGATCCACACGGCCGGCTGGCCACTCAAGCCGGATACCTATGGCGGCTCCTTCATTTACCACCTGGAAGACAATCAGGTCGCTGTCGGCTTTGTGGTCGGTCTGGATTACCGCAATCCCTACCTCAGTCCGTTCGAGGAGTTCCAGCGTTTCAAGACCCACCCGGATATCCGTGACACCTTCAAGGGTGGCCGCCGCATTTCCTATGGTGCACGCGCCCTGAATGAAGGCGGCCTGCAATGCCTGCCCAAAATGACCTTCCCCGGCGGGACGCTGATCGGCTGTGAGGCCGGCACCCTGAACATGCCCAAGATCAAGGGCACCCATACCGCGATGAAATCCGGCATGCTGGCGGCTGAAGCCGCCTTTGAAACACTGACGGACAAAACCCCGGTGGAAAACGCCGAGTTGACCCACTATACCGAAAAGCTCAACAAGTCCTGGGTCTACCGTGAACTGCACACTGCACGCAATGTCCGTCCCAGCTTTAAATGGGGCCTGTGGCTCGGTACCCTATATACCGGCATTGATCAGGTGCTGTTCAAAGGCAAGGCACCCTGGACCATCAAACATGGCCATGCCGACAATGAAACCCTGCTGACCAAGGACAAGGCCAAACCAATCCAGTACCCCAAACCGGATGGCGTGCTGACTTTTGACCGGCTGTCATCGGTCTTTCTCTCCGGTACCAATCACGAAGAAGATCAGCCCTGCCACCTGACACTCAAGGACCCGAGCGTCCCTGTACGCATCAATCTGGCACTGTATGATGGCCCCGAACAGCGTTACTGTCCGGCCGGTGTGTATGAATTCGTGCCGGACGAAAGCAGCAAGGACGGGGATATGCGCCTGCAGATCAATGCGCAGAACTGCGTGCACTGCAAAACCTGCGATATCAAGGACCCGACCCAGAACATTGTCTGGGTAACGCCGGAAGGTGGCGGTGGCCCGAACTACCCGAACATGTAAGCGCATCATGACGCCATAAGGCTCCGGCCTCAAAACCTCATGCCCCTTGCCTGCCTCAGGTGAGGGGTTCCCGCCCCATGAACAGGCCCGCAACAACCCCACCAGCCCATGATGAATATAACATCACAGATGCATCCCTCCTGGGAGCCGGCCCTGAAGCAGGTGCTGAACCAGCCTGCGTTGCTTAAGCTGCAGGCTTTCCTGCAGGCCGAGCAACAGGCCGGGAAATCCATCCTGCCACCGGAGCCGCTGCGCTTCAATGCCCTGGCCAGTACCGCGCTGGATCAAGTCCGTGTCGTGATTCTGGGCCAGGACCCTTACCCTACTGCCGGGCATGCGCATGGCCTTTCTTTCTCGGTACTGCCGCAAGTCAAACCCCTGCCACGTTCACTCAATAACATTAACAGGGAGCTGTTGAGTGATCTGGGTGTGGACAACCGCCATACCGGCTATCTGCAGCCCTGGGCGGCACAGGGGGTGCTGCTGCTCAACACCGTGCTGAGTGTGGAAGAGGGCAAAGCCGGCAGTCATCAGAAAAAAGGCTGGGAAATGTTGACCGATGCCATTATTCAGGCCGTCAGCAACCAGCCACAGCCGACAGTATTCATACTCTGGGGAGCACAGGCACAGAAAAAGGTATCGCTCATTGATACCACACGGCATCAGGTGATCGAGAGCGCCCACCCCTCCCCCCTGTCTGCCCGCCGGGGTTTTTTTGGTAGCCGCCCGTTTTCACGCTGCAATACCTTTCTGGCACGGCAAGGCCGGGAAGCAGTGGACTGGCAACTATAGGCATAACCGGGCACCGTTGCGCCCCTGCCACGGCCAACTGGCTGCCGCTGGCCGTGTCAGCTCGGAAAGCCGGCTACAGCACTTGCCCTGATGGCAATCAGCCTCTACCATGCCCGTTTTTTGTACCGCACAATACTCATGAACAAACTGCGTCACCTGCTGGCCCAGCTTCCCTGGATACCCGTGATTCTGATCACTGCACTGCTCGGTTTTGCCCCTTTTGTGCCCGAACCCCACCTGTGGGAAAAGCTGAAAATGCTGGGCAACGGCACGCTCACACGGCCAATCGATATATTCGACCTGTTCTGGCACAGCTGGCCTTTTGCACTGCTGGCCGCCAAACTGCTCTGGGGCCGGGGGGAGTAACAACCAGGCAAGCCACAAGGCTTACTGCTGCAGCACAATCCCCTCTTTGGCAGCCCATTGCCCCATATCCTGCTTCATGAGCGCATTGGCCATCAACTCCGGAAACTGATCCGGGGTACAGGCGAAGGTCGGTACGCCCAAAGCAGCATATTTCGTCGCCATGGCATGATCATAAAATGGTGCGCCTTCATCGCTCAGCGCCAGCAGCGCAATCATCTGCACCCCGGACGCCACCAGCTGCGCGGTGCGCTTGAGCATCTCGCTGCTGTTGCCGCCTTCGTACAGGTCACTGATCAGGATCAGCACGGTATCTTCCGGACGGGAAATCAGCCCCTGACAATAGCCCAGTGCCCGGTTGATATCAGTACCGCCCCCCAGCGCCAGACCAAACAGCAGATCCACCGGATCATCATGCAGCTCGTCAGTCAGGTCGACAATCGAGGTATCGAAAACCACCATGCGGGTACTCAGGGCCGGAATCGAGGCCATGACAGCGGCAAAAATACTCGAATACACCACAGACGGAGCCATTGAGCCACTCTGGTCGATACACAGCACCACCTCTTTCAGCGCAGAACGCTTGCGCCCGTAGCCCACCAGCTTGTCCGGCACAATCGTATTGTACTCGGGCAGGTAATTCCGGATATTGGCACGGATGGTACGATTCCAGTCAATCTCCCGAAAACGCGGACGGTGATTGCGTACCGCCCGATTGAGCGCACCTTTGACTGCTTGCTGCATCGGCTGCTGCAGGCGACGCAGCAGGTCCTCTACGACCTGATTGACCACCTGCCGGGCAGTATCCCTGGTTTTGGCAGGGATCACATCCTTGAGGGAGATCAGGGTGGCCACCAGATGAATATCGGCCTCCACCGCTGCCAGCACTTCAGGCTCCAGCAGCAATTGCTGCAAGCCCAGACGCTCAATGGCATCCTGCTGGATCACACGCACCACCGACGATGGAAAATACTGGCGGATATCGCCCAGCCAACGGGTAACATTCGGTGCAGAACTACCCAGACCACCCCGTCGTCCACTGCCCCGACTACCGTCACCATCGCCGTAAACAGCGGCCAGACAGCTGTCGATACCCTCTTCCGTGCTGCTCAGGGTGCAGCCGATACCATCGGATTCACCACCCCCCAGAATCAGACGCCAGCGTTGCTGTCTTGCTTCAGGCTGCATCCGTTACCTCCACATCCAGTCCCAGTATCATTGCCACCAGTGGCAAAGCCGCCGCCGCCTGTGCAGCATCAAGGTCACGAGCTACCGCTGCTGCAGGCAGGGCCGCTTTCCCCTCCCTGACCCGCTCCCCCATCTGTCGCCGTTCGGGAGCCGTAAAGGTGGCGAATGTGCGCCGCAATACCGGCAACAGCTGTTGAAAGACCACCGCATTCAACTGGCAGACCCACTGATCAATCAGGTTCCACAATGTTTCGTCATACACCAGCAACTGGCCACTGTCGCGCAGAAAACCATCCAGCCAGCCGGCAGCCTGAGCAGGGTCATTGGCACCGGACAGGGCAAGCCCGAAGCGCCGGGCACTTTCTGCATCGTCCAGTATCCCGGCCTGCAGCAGCAGACGGCAGCAGCGCCCGGCCAGCAGGGCATGGAGCCCGTTCTGATCCAGCAGGGTCTGCAGGGTCTGCACCCATTGAGCGCTGAAATCCTCTTCAGCCAGCAGGTTGAGCGCATCCTGTATCGCCTGAATCTGCCTGAACACGGCCTCGGCAGCTTCCTCATTGAGTGCACTGCAGGCATTCGGCAACCCGATGCAAATGCGTGTCACCATGCCGGAAACCACCTGGCTCACCTGTTCCAGTGAGGTCTTGCGCACATCACCATAGCGCAGCAGACGCACCAGCTCCGGCAGGGCCTGCATCAGGTGGAAAATGTCGCTGCTGACAGCCGCCTCACTCTGCAGGCGCAGCATCAGCACATCGACCGCCTCCGGCAGATTGGCATACAGGGAAGCATGTGCCATGGCAGCCAGCTGTTCCAGCGACGTTGTCTCCCGGGCCTGATCAAGCAGCCGCCGGGTCGCTGCCGTTGCCAGGGTATTGCCCCAGAATCCGGCCTCAATCAGCCGGATGGCAAATTCCGGCTGCCACAGGAGACGCCAGCTTTCTTTGAACGTGCCTTTGCCCCGTGCCGTATTACCACCCTTCCCCCAGGGAATATCGAGCATGCCCAGACGCCGCAACAGGTAACTGCGCTCCAGGTCACTGGGTTTACGCAGGTCCAGCGTCAGCCCGGTATCACTGGCGGAAGGCTTGAGACGCAGGCGCTTTTGCTCCCGCGTCAGGTCCTGCTGCAACGGTGTCTGCGGTGTTTCATCCGGTACCTCACCCAGCGCTTCACCGATCAGCAGCTTGCGCTGCAGTAACTGCATCGGCAGGGCATCACCAAACAACATCACGCTTTGCACCGATTCATTCATTTCAGCCAGACCGGGCAAAGGACGCTGGCGCATGGCAGCAAGCGTTTCGGCCAGCCGCACCGCCTCGATGACATGGGCTGAGGAAATATCCATGCCCTGTTCGCGGAACGTGTGGGCAGCACGGGTCAGCCAGCGGGTGGTGAGCTGACTGCCGGCCATTTCCGGTGCATCTTCTGCAGTGAAGGCCGGGCGCGAAGCATGCCAGAGATGGGCATACCAACCGGGCGCATCCACCCCCGCCCCGTAACCGCTGGCATTGCTCAGGCGCTCATGTGTCCAGGGCACCCAGGTGGCAGCGGTTTTCAGCTTTGGAAGTCCTTTGAGCAGGGCATTATCCGCCCTGGCGGTCGGCAGGGTCTGCAGCACCGGTGCGTGCCAGGCCCCGCAGACCACGGCAATGGTTTTGAAGCCATCCTTCTGTGCCTGCCGGATGCATTTGCGCATGTGGGCTTCACGCAGCTGTTCACGCGCATGTTCAGCAGGTGCACGCGGTGCATGGGTATCCACTTCCTCACGCAGGGCGGTCATCGCTTCCAGAATGGCCTCGAACAGGGTCCCGGAATCATGCCGCTCTTCAACCATGTGCTCCCACCAGCGTTCGCTGTCGGCATAACCTGCTGCCTCGGCCAGCAAGGCCAATGGGTCATGACGAATCAGGGTATCGGGTTCGGAGACAGTCGCAGCGGCAGACTCAGGCGTTTCCGGCACAGACTCTGCTGCCGAAGTCGCTGGTGCTTCCGCCGCCTTGTCACAGGCAAAGCAGTTACTGATCGGCAGGTCCATGAAGCGCACCGGAACCTGCTGCTGCAGGGCATAACGAATCGCCTGCCATTCCGGTGAGAATGCCGCAAAAGGGTAATAAACCGCCCGCTGCGGCTCATCCGGTGCATAAATCAGCAGAGCCACCGGAGGCTGCATCTGCGCATGGTCGGCCAGGCTCAGCAAGACATCAGCTTCGGGTGGCCCTTCCACCAGAATGCAATCCGGCTGTAAAGCGGTCAGTGCCTTTACCAAACTGCGGGCCGAGCCAGGGCCGTGGTGGCGAATGCCGAAAACGTGGTGTGACATGCGATAAGACCCCTTACAATACGTCTTTACACGCCCGATACAGGTCCTTCCAGTCGCTGCGCTCCTTCACCACGGTTTCCAGGTACTCTTTCCAGACCACACTATCCTGCACCGGGTCCTTGACAACAGCGCCGACCAGACCGGCAGCCAGATCACTGGCAGTCAGGCTGCCATCGCCGAAATGTGCCGCCAGCGCCATACCGCTGCCCACCACCGAAATGGCTTCCGCCGTGCTGAGTGTGCCGGAAGGTACTTTCAGTTTGGTTTTGCCATCATCAGTTACCCCGCTGCGCAGCTCGCGAAAAATGGTAACCACACGGCGAATCTCTGTCAGTGCCGGTTTTTCCGCCGGCAGTTCCAGCGCACGTCCCAGGCTGGCTACACGCCGGTCAACAATGCTGGCTTCCTCCTCCAGGGTATCCGGAATCGGCAGGATCACGGTATTGAAACGGCGCTTCAACGCGCTGGACAGCTCGTTCACCCCCTTGTCACGGTTATTGGCAGTGGCGATCAGGTTAAAGCCCTTTTGTGCCTGACATTCGGTGTTGAGCTCGGGGATCGGCAGTGCCTTTTCCGACAGAATGGTGATCAGGGTATCCTGCACATCAGCCGGAATACGGGTCAGCTCTTCCACCCGCGCGACCAGACCGTGCTGCATGGCGTGCATCACCGGACTGGCAATCAATGCCTCCTGTGACGGCCCTTTGGCAATCAGCTGTGCATAGTTCCAGTTATAGCGCATCGCCTCCTCACCGGTACCGGCCGTGCCCTGCACAATCAGGGTGGAACGCCCGGAGACGGCGGCAGCGAGGTGCTCTGACACCCACGACTTGGCGGTTCCTGGCAGGCCATACAACAGCAGGGCCCGGTCGGTCGCCAGTGTGGAAATGGCGATTTCCATCAGGCGCGGCTTGCCAATGTATTTGGGGCTGATCTCCACGCCCCCCTCAATCGTGCCACCCAGCAGGTAGGTGCGCACCGCCCACGGCGACAGCTGCCAGTTGGGTGGGCGGGCATGGCGGTCCTGTGTCCGCAGGGCCTCCAGCTCGTGCGCAAATTCGGTTTCAGCGTGCTGACGCAGGATGGCCTGAGCTTGGGCCGATTTCGGGTGATCACTCATGATGGGTCCTTTGGCGGTACGGTTTCCAGCGCGGCGAGCATATCGGCACGGAAACGCAAGATAAACAGGGTGTCGTTCAGGAGACGGTGAAACGCATGTTCCTCAAGCTGCAGCGGCTCCTGCAGCTGGCGGGTAAAATCATCCACGCAATCCGGGTGAAAATAATAACCGAGGTGGCGACAGGCAGCATGGGCCATGTAGACCTGCTGGTGTTTACGGGTCAGGCGTACCGCCAGCAATGCCAGCACCTTCAGGGAAAAGCCCCGGCTCCAGGGATGGGACAACCGGACCAGCACATCCAGCTGCTTCAGTGTACTGTTCTGCTGCAACAGGGTCAGGGCGGTGGCTTCTGCTTCCGCCGGACTCAGCACCTGCCACAGGGAATGATGTGAGTCCTCCCGGGTCAGCCACAACTGTGCCCAGGTACTGTCGGGGTAACGCAGCAAGGCAGCCTGCAGACCACCGAGCAGGGCCTCCTTCCAGTCACTGTCCTGCACCAGGACCAGCAGTTCCGCCGGATGCAGCTGCCAGCGTTGTGTCCACACCCACGGCGGCACAAAAGCCAGGGCCTGTTCCAGCCACCAGGCCTTGGCCCCCTGTCCACGGGGTGGTTTTTCCTCGATACCATCACGCAGCCAGGTCTTATCCCAGGTTTCCGGCAGCCGAACCTGCAGTTGCTTTTTACCCCCCAGACGGCTGAGCAGGCCGGGACGGACCTCCACATCCAGCCAGCCGAGCAACAGGGTCTGCATGCGCTGACTGAAAGCCGAATCCGGCAATGCCCCCAGCAATTCCGCCGCCAGCTGGCGTACGCCCTTGCTGCGGTCATCCAGGCAACTTTCCAGCCAAGGCTCATCGTCCGGACTCAGGTTGGTGCGCAGCGCCTGCAACAGGGCCAGCCGCACCGGGGCAGCCTCCTGTTTCCATACCGCCTGCAGCTGTGCAAGCGCCTGGGCAGGACTCCGGCTGCGTATCTGCTGCAGGTATTCGCAGCGCTGGTCCGGGCTGCCCTCTTCCCACACCAGTGCCTCAATATCCGCCGTATCCGCTACCTTCAGCGTATCCAGCGGCAATATCACCAGATTGCGCCAGTCCTCATGCTGCGTCGTCAGCCAGTACCCGCGCGGCCCCAGTACCGCACTGATGGCAGGACGCAGGTCACGGCTCTGGCGAGCCTGCTCCATCAATACCGGGATAAAACTCACCGGTACCTGTCGATGCTGCTTTGCAACCTGTATCAGCCAGCCTGCCAGTAACGGACGCAACTGACTGTCCGCCAGCAGGCGGCCCAAGTGCATTTCGGCAGCCGCCGGAATCAGCGACGGACCCGGTTCAGGCTGATTATCAGGGGTTGGCAGGACACCACTGAACTGTGCGGGCAGACGGCCTGCTGCCTGGTACTGCAGCGCCAGTGCCGCAACCCCCAGGAAAGCCGCCTCCGGAGCCTCTGCTGCAACCTGCCCTGCCGGGTACAGCTGTGCCAGATAAGGCTGCAGGGCCGCATCGCCCTGCAAGGGCGGGTGCTGGCGTTCGGTGCCCAGCAAGGCGATCCTGAGCAAATCCTGCTGCAATGACATATCAAACCTCCCGGAGGGTTGCTGACCGGGATGCATCACAGACCTGCAATGCATGACCATCCCACTCGCCAAAGATATTCAGCACATGACCACCGCTTCGGCCCAGCAAAATCCACGCCTGCTCATCACTGATCGTGAGTGGTACAACATGCTGCGCAGCATCAACCAGCCACCACTGTTCCTCATGGCGCACCGGGATGGCATCCGCAATGGCAAACGGGAAATGGCCCAACCAGGGACACCGGGCCAGTGCCGTGCTGTAAGCAATAAAATTTGCAGTCAGCGGAGTAAATACGCCCACGTTATCCTGATGCACCGAGGCAGGGGATGGGCCGGAAACGGGAGGCAAGGCCCGCAGGGGAACCGCCGAAGGATAGAAAACCACCTCACCTTCCAGCCTGCTGCCGACACTGGGATATAAGGTCATCGCCTGGTTTTGCACGGCAAAATCCAGCAGCAGGGCAAAACGCTGTGTATTCAGCCCATACAGCCAGGTACGCTGGATACGCATTTGTCCATCATCATCCTGCGCCTGTCCCATGACCTGCCAGTGATCACTGACCCCCGGCAGCACTTGCAGGGCATCCTTTTCCTGAGTGATGCCGATCTGGGCCTGCACATCGGCCTGCACATCCGCAGGCAAGTGGTCGCGCCGCTGCCAGGCTTCCAGCAGCAGATGCAGCCGTGCCAGTGCCGCCAGCAGGTTTTCCTGCCATGCCCCCCCCTGATAGCGCAGACTGGCCGCCTGCTGCAGACGGCGCGCCAGACCGGGGGCCTGGGCATCAACCATGCGCGCGGCCATGCGCTGCCATTGATCATCATCCTGTTGGGACAGGCCCTGACGAATCAGATCAAACAACCAGCGCTGCAGCTCTTCAATGCCCGCATTCATCTTGTCTTCGCGGGCAAGCTGGCGCTTTTGCTGGGCGGCAGCGCGTTTTTTCAGGGTGACTTCATCAACAGGCGCATTCCGGGCAGCAGCCTTCTCCGCCTTGTTTCGGGCGCGCTGCTCGCGCTTGCCCAGCCACTCCTGCACCCATGCCGGCGGCTCGCCCGCAGTCAGCGTGTCGGGGCTGGCAGCCAGTACCAGCGCCAAACCCAAGCCATGTTTACAGGGAAACTTGCGGCTGGGGCAGGAACATTTGAAAGCGGACTCCACCGGAACAATAATGGTCTGGTAGGGGTTCTTGCCACTACCCCGGATTTCACCCCAGACCACGCCATCAGCCTGTCCCAAAGTTTGCCAGCGTTGTGGCTGGCCCAGTTTTTCGCCCGCCTTGAGTGAAGCAGCATCAGGTGCCAGGGCGGCAACATGTTCGGTTGTCCAGATTGTCATGCATTATCGTGGTTCTATTGATGGGACAATGAAAACGGCTACTTTGAAGCTTGCAGCACGCTTCATCAACGAATACAAAATAAGGCTGGCCTGATGGTAGCCTTGTTGCCGGATACTTGCCAGTTTCCTGCAGCAGGAACTGATGACTGGTAATTAATTACCCCATCAGTGCAATGATCGAAGTTTCCGGAAATTTTTCCGAAACCTGTGCACGATGATCTGGAAAAGGCGGGAGCCATGACGGGCACAGCAAGTGATGACATCACCATACTGCCCACGCACAGAAAACCCGCCACGGTCGAATCGGCATACCCTGATTCGGTTTGCCATGGCGGGATATTTTCATGAGCACTGCCCTGATTCAGGGCTGAATCCGTCAGGCGCGTTGGGTCGTACCCTTGATGACATAATTACCGGCACCCGAGCTGTTCTCTGCCACAGTCGCCGTATTGTTGTTCAACAAGGTCTGATCGCTGTTATCACTGCCGTAGGTCGTGACGCCATTCAGGTCAAGGTCCGAACTCAGATAACCGGGAGCAGCATAATCAAAGGAACCATTGATATTACCGTCTGCCTTCAGGATGTCGGACAGCAGACTGTTGGCATCATTGCCCGGACCAAAAGCGGTCACGCTGTTATCACCATTGGCGTCACCGGCCCACAGGGCAGCCTGGCCATCAACCACGGTAAATTCCTCCCCGCTGACGGTATCCGGGTTGGTGAAGTCAATTAATGTCCCATCCGCACCGGTCAGGCTGACTGCGCTGGAGGTGGTCACATCCAGGTGATTGCGGTGTGCCAGTGTGACGAAATACTCCCCTTCCGGCACATCAAAATGCAGATCGGTTGTATTGGTATCGGCGTTGGCCACATCACCGTCACGCTGGATAACGGCAGCCTGCGTGCTGATAACGGTATCCGGGTTATTGACATCACGCAGCTCAACCAGCACCCAGTCTACCGGAGCATTGTTACCCGTGGTTTCCAGGGTGACAGCCGAGAGGGTTTCCGTGCCGTTATAGCCATAGCTGCCATACGGCTGATCTTCCGGCAACAGGGACTGCTCACGCAGTGTATCAGCCATCAGGCCGCCGATATTGGCTCGATAGGCACCCTGCAACAGGCCTTTCACCTGCAGGGTAACGCCGTCTTCCGTGGCCTCCACCGTGCCACCGCCACCGGTTCCAGGCACGTTTCCAGCGCCATTGCACTGGCGACCGTCAGACCGCCCCCCGTCACCGGAGCCCTGCACATGCCGGCCACCATGAAGCTTGCCGGAATCAACATGGCCGAAATGTCCCTTCCAGCCATGCCCGCCCCTGCCGATGTCATTGCTGCCACCGGTCTGGCACCTCCCTTTGCCGGAATGCCTGCCAATCTCCTGCGAATTCCGGTGACTCTCGTTGCCGGAACCGGCTTTTTTACTGCCACACTGGCTGCCGGTACTGCGCCGGGATTCACCACCATCATTCCTGATCGAGCCCAGCTGCTGCTTGATAATGTTCTGCAGGCATTTGCCCTCGGCACCACCCGAGAAGTGTTTTTGTACTCTGGACCCAAAGGAACGTTCGGCTTTCTGCTCCTGACCATACTCCCGTGTCTTTGAGCATGCCGAATCGGTGCGGGTTGTCTGGGGTTGAAAATGGGTCGTTGGTCGACTGGCACAAGCTGTCATAACTCTGATCCTTTTGTTTTGGGTATTGTGGTTGAGTCTTGGGGTATCGGTTATTATAAATAAATATTATCATAAATAAATAAAATATAAACCCCGATCGTGACTGAAGGAGGAAAGGCCGGGATTGATGGCAAGTTGTCGTGCATTTGCATCAACCCCGGAACGCACCATGACAGATTGTCCGTCAGTAACCGACAATACCGTAATCCTGCTGCAAACCGGAGGAGTCATCTGCCTGCAGGATCACATAATAATGCTCGCCAGCGGCATCGTAGAATACGAAACGGCCATGCCCCGCATGCGGCTTGCCATCGACCAGAAAAGGCGGCAGGGATTTGCGGCTTTCAAAGGCGAGGTAATCATAATCATACTGCTGCAGCTCGGTATCCTCGCTGCTCATTTCATTGTCCCAGGCATACCGTGCCGCCGGAATGGCCAACACTTTGCCCGCTGCCCCTGAATGATCCAGGGACTGAACACCGACCAGCTGATCCAGACTGCCGTTATAAAGCATGTCCTGTTCCCGGACTTCCGAAGCCCGGAAAACATTGCCACAGCGGGTAAAGATGCGCAGCCCGTCCGCGGATATCCACAGGTTGCCACAGACCTCATGATCACCATGGTAAGGGGAGTCATACAGATAGCTTGCCGCACCGGTGCTGATGGCATAGGTTTCCAGGTCTGATGGTGACAGGCCATTGTCGGCACCATAGATCCGCTGACCATCCGGATGCAGTCTGGCTTGGGTCCCGGCAAAAATGTAATCGCCAAGACTGGTGGAGTCCGTACCGTCTGTCAGGTTGATACTGTGTATCCTGCTCCACTGATCCGTGAGCGGGAACACATAGGCATGGTTATTGCCGCCGAGAACAACATCAACACTGTCGCTGGAAACGGGCCAGGTACGCTTCAGAACCCCCTGCTCCAGATCAACCAGCGACACCCAGGCATCATGGGCCACGGCAGCAGAAAGGCCATCCGGGCTGACTGAAACGCTGGTCGGAACCTGAGGCAGATCCAGTGCGGCTTCATCACCACTGGCCGGATCACGCACATACAGGCGGTTCGGATTGGTAGCCACCATGACCAGCCGGTCCAGGGTACGGCTGTATTCGGCATCCAGCACCCGGTAATCCAGGCGCGTGACGGGCCGACTGGCATGCAGAACCACAGTAGCCGTATCACTCAGGCTGCCATCACTGACAGTGACACTGAACTGGTAATCCCCCGCCACATCGGGCGTGAAGGAAAGGATGGCTACATTGGTATCGGTCGGGCTGACCACACTGTCTGCCGGACTGGCATCCAGGGTCCACCGGAAAGACAGGGCATCACCATCCGGATCGTGGCTTGTCCCGGCATCCAGACTGGTCGCCTGTCCGAAACGGACATAACGGTCTGACCCGGCTTCCGCCTGTGGTGCCTGATTCGTCACCTTCGCATCAGCCGTCACTGCGACATAATCGGCTGTGCTCTGCAGCCTGCCATCCGATACCACCAGTTTCAGGGTATAAATACCATCAACAGAGGCCAGGAAACGGGGCCTGACGGTATCAGACAATAACAGGCTGACACCGGCCCCGACCGGAGCAGCGGAAACACTCCAGTGATAGCTCAGCGTGTCACCATCAGCATCACGACTGCCACTGCCATCCAGTTCGACCTCCTGCCCCACAGTCACGGTCTGATCCGGTCCGGCAGCCGCCACCGGCTTGCGGTTAAAATCCGCATTATCATTTCCGCCACTGTCTCCACAGGCACCGAGAAACAAAGACAGGATCAGAACGGCAGCTCCCCTTGAAACCAGATAATTTGATTGGTTCATTCAACAAACCTTCTTAAATATTATTTTTACTTATAGCAAAGCAATAATGTAACCAACCCTAAAACCATATGCCACTACCTCTGTACACGACAAAAATCATAACTGACTGATTTAGCGAGTTGAAGTCCGCCGACAATCTGTTGCACCCTCTTGTGACCAAACAAAGGAGGTTGCAATGGATTTAGCCGACGGACTACGGAACAGCCTAAAAGATCATCTGGGTTGGGGCAAGCCCCGGCTCGCTTGTTTTGTCAGTCTGCTGCTGGCGGTGTTACGTATCCAGCGTATGGATTTAAGCCGTCTGGCGGTAGCGATGGGTGGTACTGCGGACGTGACATCCCGTTACCGGCGTTTGCAGCGTTTTTTTAGTGAGGTTC
>DAOPKY010000015.1:0-74963 GCA_035391465.1 Thiolinea sp.
AGCCCAAGCCCAAGCCCAAGCCCAAGCCCAAGCCCAAGCCCAAGCCCAAGCCCAAAACAGCATCACATACCTGAAACCGCCAGACAATCACCAGATCGTCTGGCGGTTCATCCCCTGTCACCATCAAAGAAATCCCATGACCCCGCTGCTCTCCGGCAGTAAACTCCAGCCGCATGACTGAAAACAGACCGGAAAGCATCAAAAAGCATCAAAGGGATACCGGGGTATTGATGAAGACACGAGCCAAATCCATGACCACGTTGCTGGCTGCCCTGCTGCTGACCGGCTTGCCTGGTATCCCCCTGCAAGCGGTAGTGGCAGACACCGCCGATCCCCCGACTGCTGCAGCCACTGCCCCGCTGCAACCTGAACCCAACGCCCCATCCAGCTCACCCCTGGACAGCCTGCTGCAGGGTCGCAATACAGATACGGCCTATCCACTGATGATGTCGCCCGACCCGCGCCAGCTTGAACGGGAAACTGATGAGGCGCAGGACACAACGGATGAACCTGAAGCCGATGAAGTCGAAGTCCATGAAGAACACGCAGACGACCTGTTTCAACAACCGCTGAGCAGGGCCTTTACCGCCGCCAACCGTGTGGCCGTACCCGGTCCTGCCACCATTGATCTGGCACAACAGGCCACCCTGTCACTGCCAGCGGGGTACGCTTTCATCCCTGAACCGGCATCCAGAGCACTGCTGCGGGCCATGCGCAATCCCTTGCCGGATCGTCTGCAGGGCATGATTTTCCCGCTGGATAACAGCGAGTGGTTCGCCATAATGCATTATGAGGACAGCGGCCACATCCGCGATGATGAGACCCGAAACGGTCAATGGACTGCCGGTGCCCTGTTGAGCGTTATCCGGGAGCAACATCCCGACCTGCAGGAAATGTACTGGATTGCTTCACCGCAATATAACCCGGAACGCCATCAACTGCACTGGTCCCTTGCGACCCAAAACAGCGAACAGCCGGAAGGCATGGCTCAGGGAATCAGCTACCAGACCCGGACACTGGGGCGGGAGGGCCATATCAGCCTGAACCTGGTGACAAACCGGGCACTGGTGCAGAACCTGCTTCCGGTAGCCCAAACCCTGCTGGGCACAGTGCATTTCAAGCCGGGGTACACTTATGACGACTTCAATGCGGCTACTGATCGCATGGCTGCATACGGACTCACAACCCTGATCACCGGCGTCGGCCCGACACCGGGATTTTCTGCCTCGGTGACGGGACTTTTCCAGAAGTTCTGGTACCTGATACCGGCAGGCCTGATTCTGTTGGCAGGCGGCACGGTATTATTACTGTACCGGTTTTACCGGCACAGACGGACCGGTACGAACCCGACACCCGCTCAAACCGAGCCATGACTCAGGCCAAAAAGGTCGGTGCAGCTCACTCTTGTTGCATCCATCAGAACGGTACCGGACTCTGCACCCGCAGCTCCCGTGCCAGCAGCGGATGAATAAATCCCAGCTCACAGGCATGCAGCAACATCCGCCCTTCCGCTCCCGGCGGCTGACCATAAAGCCGGTCGCCCACCACCGGATGCCCCAGGCTCAGCAGGTGCACCCGCAACTGATGCGAGCGCCCGGTCACCGGCTCAAGCAGCAACCGGGTACGCCGGGTCGCAGGATCACGTGCCAGCACCCGATAACGGGTCAGGGCCGGCTTGCCCCGGACCGTATCCACCTGCTGGCGTGGGCGCCGGGGCCAGTCCGCACTCAGCGGCAGTTCAATACGACCCTCATCAGCGGCCACCAGTCCTTCGACCCAAGCCTGATAACGCTTGTCAACCTGACGGGTCTGAAACAGAATGCTGAGCCGGCGCTCCATCGCCTTCCCCAGTGCCAGCAGCAGAATACCGGAAGTTTCCATATCCAGGCGGTGCACAATCCGTGCCTGCGGATACTCCCGCTGCACCCGGCTGATCAGGCTGTCCTGATGCGCCGCCCCCCGTCCCGGTACCGACAGCAGGCCAGCCGGCTTGTTGAGCAGCAACAGGTCATCATCCCGGTACAGCATATCCAGTCCGGTATCCGCCGGTGGCCGGTAGCGGAATGCCGGCACCCCTGCGGTGGTCATGGTGTCGTGCCGGTAACCGCCGCGTCACCCGAGCTGCCTTTGCGCTCCTGTGGCAGCTCCGGCTCCATGACATCCAGCGCAATCTCGGTGGCAACCTGGGTCGATGAGCCGGACAGGGGCATATAGGGAGCCGTCTCGCTCACGGCGATGGAATCGGTCTGGGTCATGCGGTACAGGCTGTAGAAACTGATCATTCCCGTCAGCACCGCCATAAAAACGAAAAAGCCGTGTGTACCGATCCAGCCCATCAGATAACCGACCAGAATCGGCCCCCCCATGGCACCGACACCGTTGATGAACAGCAGTCCACCGGACGCGGATGCCATCTGCTCATACTCCAGATGGTCGTTGGTGTAAGCGATCAGGAGGGGATAAAGCGGATTGGCCGTGCCCCCGATGAAAAAGGCCACCCCGACCAGAAACCAGGGCGAACCACCCGCACTGGCGGCCACGACACCCAGCAGGGAAAAAGCGGTACACAGGGCGGTGATGATCGTGATCAGAACCCGGCGATCCATGCGGTCGGAAAGCCACCCGATCGGGTATTGCAGCAACAGGCCGCCCAGATAAATCGAGGTGGTGAAATAGGATATCAGGGCAATGCTCATATCGGCCTCGGTGGCATAGATCGGTGCCATCCCGAACAGGGCGGAATACACCCCCCCCATCAGGAAAATACCGACACAACCCAGAGGTGAGACATTCAGCAACTCACGCAGGGTCATGGGTTTGGCCATCTGAAACCCCGGGGCCGGACTGGTGGAAAGCAGAATAGGCGCAAAGGCAATGGAAACCAGTACCGAAATCAGCACAAACAGGTCATAGCCACCGGGGTCGGACAGATTCAGCAGCAGCTGACCGATCACAATCCCGGCCATCTGCATGATGGTATAGAGCGACAGCGCCTGCCCCCGATTGCTGGAGGTACTGGAATCATTGATCCAGCTTTCTGCCACTACATACAGGCCCGACATGCAGAAACCCACCAGTAACCGCAGAAACCACCAGTAAACCGGGTTCACATAAACCGCATACAGAATAAAGGCCGCAGACACCAAGGACCCCAGCGCCGCAAACACACGCACATGGCCCACACGCCGCAGCAGGATCGGCGTCAGCTGCGCCCCGCCCAGAAAGCCGACGAAATAGGCCGACATAACCAAGCCCATCCAGTAGGTATTGATGTCTTCAAGCGAGCCGCGCACCCCCAGCAGTGTGCCCTGCAGGCCATTGCCGGTCATGATCAGCAGAATTCCCAGCATCAGGGGCCAGGAGGAGCGCAGTACGGTCAGCATGAAAGATTTCCAGATTCACAAACCGGGCAACGTTACCGTAAAACACACCCCGATTCCATGCACCGTAACCGATATTTCAGGGCTTGTGCACTGCATCAGGACATGCGCACAGACTCGGTGCATATCTGCCCGCACCACACCTGATGCATGGGAAATAAAAAAAGGAGGCCAAAGCCCCCTTTTCAGGTATCATCTGTTTACCGTTCAAACACTGAAATGTCAGGCAACTTTCGGGTTCAGCTCACCGTTCCGGTAACGAATAAACATGGTTTCCAGCGACAGCGGCTTGATCTTCCCGGCATTACCCGCTGAACCAAAGGATTCAAAACGTGCCTTGCAGATCGCCGTCATCCCTTTGGTGGCTTCCTTCAGGTACTTGCGCGGGTCAAAGTTGGACGGATTATCATGCAGATGCCTGCGGATGGAGCCGGTGGAGGCCATGCGCAGATCGGTATCGATATTGACCTTGCGTACCCCGTTCCGGATCCCTTCCACGATTTCCCCAACCGGCACACCATAGGTCTGCCCCATGTCACCACCATAGTTGTTGATAATTTCCAGCCAGTCCTGTGGTACGGAAGATGAACCATGCATGACCAGGTGCGTATTCGGAATGCGGGCATGGATTTCCTTTACACGCTGAATCGCCAGAATATCGCCAGTCGGCGGGCGGGTGAACTTGTAGGCCCCGTGCGAAGTCCCGATGGCAATCGCCAGGGCATCCACACCGGTCTTGCGGACAAAATCAGCCGCCTCTTCCGGATCGGTCAGCAACTGGCTGTGATCCATCTGTTCATCAGAGCCATGCCCGTCCTCTTCACCCATCATGCCGGTTTCCAGCGAACCGAGACAGCCCAGCTCCCCCTCGACCGACACCCCGCAGGCATGGGCAATATCAACCACCGTGCGGGTGACATCGACATTGTAATCGTAGCTGGACGGCGTTTTCATGTCGGCCATCAGGGAACCATCCATCATGACCGAGGTAAACCCGGACTGGATCGAGCGGATACAGACTGCCGGCTCGGAACCATGGTCCTGATGCATGGCGATCGGAATGTGCGGGTACATTTCCGCCGCAGCCAGAACCAGATGACGCAGAAAAGGCTCCCCGGCATAAGCGCGGGCACCGGCAGAACCCTGCAGGATGACCGGCGAATCCACCGCATCAGCCGCCTGCATGATGGCATGGATCTGCTCCATATTGTTGACATTGAAGGCCGGCATGCCGTAGCCATGCTCGGCGGCATGATCCAGCAACTGCCGCATAGAAATCAAAGCCATCGTTTTTCTCCTCAATCTGTTTTCAACAAAAATCAGGGACCAGCACAGGAAACCAAACCCGTCAACCGTTGTGGTGCTCACCCACACGGTGGATTTTCAGCGGGCTTGTTCCCCTGTGGTCCCCATCAAATATCGCTTTTGGTCACCGGACCGTGGTGCACCGCTTGCCGGAAGGTCCATGACAGTCCCACCATTATTGATGATATCCGCCGTTATCAATAATCCAGCTGCCACACGGCTGGTCACCCCGGATCGGCCAGGGACTCCGGCAACAGCCCGGTACCCATTCACATCATGCCGGCCCAACGACCTGCTTCCTCCCTGATTGATGCACGGCAGGCCGGACAATCCCTTTAACCGGCAGCACGCTGCTCCAGCATCTCGACCGCCGGCAGCTTTTTACCTTCCAGGTATTCCAGAAAAGCACCACCGGCGGTGGAAATGTAGGAAATCCGGTCATAAATGTCATATTTCTGGATTGCGGCAATGGTGTCACCACCACCGGCAAGCGAGAAGCCGGGGGCATTGGCAATCGCCATGGAAAGGGTTCTGGTACCTTCCCCGAACTGATCAAACTCGAACACCCCGACCGGGCCATTCCAGATGATGGTGCCGGCTTTGGCAATAATATCAGCCAGCACCTGTGCAGATTGCGGACCGATATCAAATATCATGTCATCGTCCTGCACATCATCCGCCGATTTCAACACCGCAGGCTCCGCTGCATCAAAACGCTTGCCGCACACCACATCGGTTGCCACCGGAATATCGGCCCCGCGTGCCGCCATTTTAGTCATCAGGGCCTGCGCTGTCGGTACCAGGTCTGCTTCACACAGGGACTTGCCTATATTTTTTCTGGCTGCCTTCAGAAAGGTGTTGGCAATACCACCACCAACCACCAACTGGTCAACCTTTTCCGACAGGGCTTCCAGCACGGTCAGTTTGGTCGATACCTTGGAGCCGCCGACAATGGCCACCATCGGACGGGCCGGATTTGCCAGTGCCTGCGACAATGCGTCCAGTTCCGCACTCAGCAGCATGCCGGCAGCCGCTACCGGCGCAAACAGGCCCACCCCATAGGTCGATGCCTCGGCACGGTGGGCGGTTCCGAACGCATCCATGACGAATACATCACACAGGGCAGCATACTTGCGGGCGGTTTCTTCCCGGTTTTTCTTTTCACCCGGATTGATGCGGCAGTTTTCCAGCACCACCAGCTCACCCTCCCCTACCTCGAAACCTCCATCAACCCAATCCCGGATCAGGCGCACCTCATGTCCCAGACGGGCGGCAATATTCTCGGCAATCGGCTTGAGCGAGACTTCCCCGGACCATTCGCCCTCGGTGGGTCGCCCGAGATGGGAGGTGACCATGACTTTTGCTCCGGCCTTGAGTGCATGCTCAATGGTCGGCATGGATGCGCTGATGCGTGCATCGGAAGTGACAACACCATCCTTAACCGGCACGTTCAGGTCGGCGCGGATCAGGACACGCTTGCCCTTGAGGTCCAGGTCTGTCATTTTGATGAAAGCCATGACACAACTCCTTGAAATTTTAAATCATTCAAGTAAATCCCAAGCAGTGTTGCCATCAAGTGCATCGGGTTCAGCAGATTTAATTGAATGATCTGCCCAGGCCGGTACCAATCCTGCCCTGCTTCCCTCGCACGGTGGGAGAGAAAGAATCAGGGCAGGACCGGCACAAACCGGCGGGCTAAACCTCAGTTTCCGGCCACATGCCCGACAAAGCGCAGCATGTTGCAGGTATAGCCGTACTCATTGTCATACCAGGACACAACCTTGACGAAAGTATCATCAAGCGCAATACCGGCTTCAGCATCAAAAGTGGATGGTGCGGAATGCCCCCGGAAATCGGTGGCAACCACTTTCTCGTCCGTATAACCCAGCACACCCTTCAGCTCGCCTTCGGAAGCGGCTTTCATGGCGGCACAGATGATGTCATAGGAGGCGCCCTTTTTCAGCTCCACGGTCAGGTCCACCACCGAGACATCGGAGGTTGGTACCCGGAATGCCATGCCGGTCAGCTTGCCATTGAGTTCCGGCAATACCTTGCCCACGGCCTTGGCCGCTCCGGTGGAGGATGGAATGATGTTTTCCAGAATCCCGCGCCCGCCACGCCAGTCCTTCAGGGAAGGGCCATCCACGGTTTTCTGGGTTGCAGTGGCGGCATGCACCGTGGTCATCAGGCCACGTTTGATACCCCAGTTGTCATTCAATACCTTGGCAACCGGTGCCAGACAGTTGGTGGTGCAGGACGCGGCGGAAACAATGGCCTGCCCGGCATACACGCCGTGATTGACACCATAGACAAACATCGGGGTACTGTCCTTGGATGGTGCCGACATGACCACTTTTTTGGCTCCGGCCTGTACATGCTTGCGGCAGCCTTCCTCGGTCAGGAAAAAGCCGGTACACTCCAGCACCACATCCACGCCCAGCTCACCCCATTTCAGGTTGGCCGGATCACGCTCGGCGGTGAGACGGATGTTCCTGCCGTTCACGATCATGGTATCGCCTTCGACCCGAATGTCACCGTTGAAACGGCCATGCACGGAATCATACTTGAGCATATAGGCCAGATAGTCATTGTCCAGCAGGTCATTGATACCCACCACCTCAAGCTGGCCGGCAAAATCCTTGCTGATGGCCCGGAAAGCCATGCGCCCGATGCGCCCGAAACCGTTGATGCCTACTCTGATTGTCATTCGATACTCCTTGAAATCTTATCTGTATTTTTGCCGTAATGAGAAACTTACAGCACGCTTTCCACCGCAGCAACCACATGCTCAACCGTAAAGCCGAAGTGCTTGAACAGGACGCCGGCCGGGGCAGACTCACCGAAAGTGTCAATCCCGATCACCTTGCCCGCCAGCCCCACGTACTGATACCAGCCACCGGTGGCACCGGCCTCGACAGCAACCCGTGCCGTGACTGACGCCGGCAGTACCGATTCACGATAAGCCTCATCCTGGGCTGCGAAAGTATCGGTCGAGGGCATGGAAACCACACGCACCCGGCGTCCGGTAAGTTTGTCTGCTGCCGCCATGGCCAGTGCCACTTCGGAACCCGTGGCAATGATAATGGCTTGTGGCGTACCGTCACAATCCTTGAGCACATACCCTCCCCTGGCAATGGCGGCCAACTGCCCGGCATCACGCTGCTGGTGTGGCAGGTTCTGGCGCGTCAGGATCAGGCAGCTGGGTCCCTGGCGCTGCTCGATGGCAGCCCGCCAGGCCACCACGGTTTCCACACCGTCACAGGGCCGCCACACCGACATGCGCGGAATCAGGCGCAGGGAAGCGGTCTGCTCCACTCCCTGATGGGTCGGGCCATCCTCGCCCAGACCGATGGAATCATGGGTATACACAAAAATGGAACGAATTTTCATCAATGCCGCCATGCGCAGGGCATTACGGGCATATTCCGAGAACATCAGGAAGGTGGCTCCATACGGGATGAAACCACCGTGCAGGGCAATTCCATTCATGATTGCGCTCATGCCGAATTCGCGGACCCCGTAGGACAGGTAGTTACCGCTGAAATCCTGCTCGGGGCCGTGCATGGAGTTGATGCCCTTACTGCATTCGTTGAAGGTATTGTTGGAAGGACTCAGATCGGCTGACCCGCCCAGAAACTCCGGCAGCAGCGGTGCAAACGCATTCAGGGCATTCCTGGAGGCAACCCGGGTTGCCGGGGATTCAGCTTTGGCCTGGATGGCCTCAACGGCCTTCTGCGCCGCTTCTGTCCAGTTGTCAGGCAGTTCACCGGCTATCCGGCGCTGGAACTCGGCAGCCTCTGCCGGGTAGGCGGCCCGGTAGGCCTTGAATTTTGTTTCCCACTCACTTTCGGCAGCTGCCCCCTGCTTCCGTGCATTCCAGCCTGCATAAATGGCATCCGGAATCACAAACGGCTCATGCTTCCAGCCCAGATTCCTGCGGGCTGCGGCAATCTCATCAGCACCCAGCGGTGCACCGTGCACATCATGCCCGCCTTCCTTGTTGGGCGCACCCTTGCCGATCACGGTCTTGCAGCAGATCAGGCTGGGACGCTCTTCTTCCAGACGGGCATCCGCCAGTGCTACCCGCACCGCATCGGGATCATGGCCATCCACTTCGCGGATAACATGCCAGCCATAGGCTTCAAAACGCTCCGGGGTATTGTCACGGAACCAGCCCACCACATCGCCATCAATCGAGATGCCATTGTCATCATAGACACAGATCAGCTTGCCCAGCCCCAGAGCACCCGCCAGCGAACAGACCTCGTGGGAAATCCCTTCCATCAAGCAGCCATCTCCCAGGAACACATAAGTGTGGTGATCCACAATCTCATGGCCGGGTTTGTTGAACTGGGCCGCCAGTACCTTTTCGGCCAGCGCCATGCCCACGGCATTAGCTACCCCCTGCCCCAGCGGCCCGGTCGTGGTTTCGATACCGGGGGTATAACCGTATTCCGGATGTCCCGGTGTTCTGGAATGCAACTGACGAAAGTTTTCCAGCTCACTCATGGGCAGGTCATAGCCAGTCAGGTGCAACACGGCATACGGCAGCATGGAGCCATGGCCGTTGGACATGACAAAACGGTCCCGGTTGACCCATTGCGGATTGGCCGGATTATGGCGCATGAAATCGTTCCAAAGCACCTCGGCAATATCAGCCATTCCCATGGGGGCACCGGGATGGCCTGAATTGGCCTTCTGCACGGCATCCATTGCCAGGACGCGGATGGCATTGGCCAGCTCTTGACGGGTTGTCATGAAGGGATCTCCTGTAAGTTCAAAGCCGTAAAATGCGTAAAATGAAGGATTCCGGTATCGCCTCGCTCACAGCCCGCCGGCCTCAAGGCAACATCGGAATCCATCATCTCTCCTCCCGGATGCTCTTTTCGTCTTTACACGGCCAGAACGGGAATATTCGGCATTAATTTGGCCAAACAGGATTCATTCTGTCCAACCGGTCCCATGCCCACAACTCCCCTGTTTGGGTAGATAATCAGGGCTTTAGGGGGTAAACAAGCGGCATACTAAAGACGGGCCATGACAAAAAGCTTTCAGAATCCGGACGTTTGTCATCCCGAAACAGACCTGAGCCGGAATTTCTGCGGAAAAGATGACGGGATCGAACATCCGGGGGCTCATGACAAAGGGCAGGAAATAATATGGCCGAAATCACAATCAATCCGGCAAGTACCGGCCCGCCCTGTCGGCAGACCGGCCTCCGGTTCAGTCAGCTGAACCTGTCGAATCCGTCAGGCAGCCTCCACCAGATCACGGTACACGTGCCAGCTGGCATGCCCGACAATCGGCAGGGTCACGGCCAGCCCTACCACGCCGAACAGAAATCCGAGCACAACCATGGCAGCAATCATGAAGGCCCAGGTCGCCATGGCTTTCGGGTTCTTCTTGACGGCTTCGACACTGGTAATCATGGCCGTTACAAAGTCCACCTGGCGGTCAGTGATCAGGGGCGCGGCAATCACGCTGATGGAGAAGGCAATCACGGCGATCACGCCACCGGTCAGGACATAAACCAGGAAAAACGGCACCAGATTATGCTGGCGGATCAGGGTATCCAGAAAATCCCTGCCAACCACGATACTGTCCATAAACAGTGCCACGGTCACTGCCGACACCAGAGCCCATGCCCCCATCAGCACCGCCAGCATCATGGCAAAGCTGCTCAGACTGACAAAATTGCGCTTCATGAACTGCCAGCCCAGCAGGGTGCCGACCCGCATGTTGGGACGGTTGCCTTTTTCCAGCTCACTGCTCATACAGTAAAAACCCACCGCCACCAGCGGCCCGATAATCAGGAAACCGGCAGCCAGGGTGGTGACAAAAATCGGATAGGACCAGGCAGCCCACATCATGACAATACCGACAATCACATAAACCATGCCCGTCAGGAAACTGGGCACCAGCATGGCCCGAAAATCAGCCACGCCCTTTTCCAGCCAGCGCATGGGGGCGTCAGAGCTGACAGTACGAATCCGCAGACTGACCTGGCGCGTTTCACCGGCCTGATCCGGATTCGGTTCCCTATCTGAATTGTTTTCACTGATTGCAGTCATAAGCGTCCTCTGGCAACAAACGGTTTAACCCTGGCAGGGTTCATGATAGTACCCGCTCCTCTGATACTGTACAAGCTTAACGGCCACTGATCAAAACCACACCGAACAGGCGTGGATCATTCATGGCATTGTCCTCTCGGGCCAGCCAGGAAATCTTCTGTTCCCGCTCCCCGCCATCATCATCATCATTGACCTGTATTTCCACACCGAGCCGGTGCCGGACATCAACATCCACCTTCAGCATTTTCCAGGGAATCCGGGCCTGCAGCTCATAACCGTCATCGGTTGCCTGCATGCTGTACTCCAGCCCCTCATCCGTAGTCCCCGGCGGCGACTTCGGATCAATGAAAACCCGGTCCCGCCCCCAGGCAAATATCAGCCGGAAATCATTTTTGCCGTCATAGTGCGGCAAACGGCTGTTATCAGCATCGATATAGACTTCGATCGAATCATCCTGGGTCGGATCCTCCGAATCCGCCACCCGGTTTTCATCATAAACCCGGACAGTCAGGTAGAGATAGTCCCTGTCCCACTTGCCCTGCCACTTGCCGAACAGGTTGCGCTTGGCCCAGGAGCTGCCGCTGATGAGGGTGTCCAGGGTACGCGGATTTTCCAGAAAGAAATACCGTTCCGGGTCTTTGGCCGGGCGGAAAACAATAATGGGTTCATCCGGTGTCCGCTCGTGTCTGGCCGCATCGGTCTGCGCCTGTGCGGCCACCTGCTCCGGCTCAGGCCCGGTTTTATTGTGCTGCAGCTGCCAGTCTTCATGGCGCTGGATAAAATCCAGCACGGCCGCATATTTGTAAGCGGTTTCCACCGGCTGGCGGATGTACTCCTTCAGGCCCCAGCAGCCAAACCACTGGCAGGTGCGGGGAGAAGCAAAGGCGACAAACAGGTCACCACCGGCATCCTTCCAGCCCTGCAGCAGCTCGGTATACAGCGGCCCCATGCGCGGGTCACGGTTGGCGGCGAAAAACAGCGGATTGGGATGCTGGTCCGGCTCACGGGTCACCCAGTCCACCAGTCCCTGCCCCCCTTCATAAGCCAGCAGGCGCACTCCGTACTCACGGGCGATCTCTGCCTGCTCCCGAACATGATCCAGTACCTGGGCCAGGGAACGGAACGAGTCGGGATCAGTGGTCAGGTCGAAAATCTGATCCACCGTCCGGGCTTCCCGGTAGCCCTTGATATTACCGCCAAAATACGGGGCAATGGCCATAGCATCGGCATGCTTGTAGCCGCCATACTGCCCCAGTAGCCGGCGCGAAATGTCCGGGCGCGTATCCCAGGAGCCGATCACGCGGGTGAGACGCTCACGCCCCCCGAATACGTCTTCCCAGATGGCAAAAACTTCGCCGGCCCGCTGTACATAATACTGGAACCCGGCCTCCACCGAATTGATGCTGTAACCGGCTTCTATGCCTTTTTTCTGGGTATATTCGCTGTGCGAAAATGTGGTGTTCCAGACCTCGTTGGTGTACTCGACATAGATATTGAGTCCGGGATCCAGGTTGTCACGCACATAGGTGGCAAACTGACGCACATAGTCATCATCGGCGGCATGCGGCAGGTTGAACCAGGCATCCTGATGCATGCGGTTGGCCAGCGCCACCTGAATTTCCAGCGGTGCACCGCGCTCGCCATAACCCCCGCCCCAGCTTGCCTCCTGCAGGTTGGGGCGCTCATTCCAGTAACGCTCCGGGTTGCGGGTGATACCGGACATGGCCATGAAGCGCAGGGTGCTGAACGGCTTGATGAAATCCAGATAGGTCGGATTGAAAACAATGCTGTTGTAGTAGTGCTCAAAATCCAGGTACTGCTTTGGCTCCTCGCAGGCCGACGCATCGGTCACATACCTGACCGGATTGTAACTGCAGATGCCACCGGTTGGCAGAATGCGGATATTGCGCAGCGGATCCTGCTCCAGAGAGCGGGTAATCACCAGACCGGCATTGATCTCGCCATCCTCCCCCGCATGAAAACGCAGCAGCTCGCGCCCCGGCCCGGCGCTGACCCGCTCCACACCGGCACCGTAACGCAGCTCACCCTGACCATCATAAAGCAGGATGTAATCCCCCTCATACAGCGCCTGTGGCGGCATCTTGCCGATGAACTTGGTGCCGGCTTCTTTACCATTCAGGCGGATGGGCCAGCCATTGGCATCATATTCCACCCCGTCGGAGTCCAGTTCGAGAATATTGTCCTGAAACGGGTCAGCCTGCCGGAACAGGTCCACAAACGGAAAACTGGCATCCTCATGGTGCAGCTCGTTGACATTGATGCCGACCGGGGGACGATGGCCGGGGTTGTAAACCGGCAGCTCCAGCAGCGGAGCCGGTGCACGAACCTGCCGTACCGCCGGATCAAGAATCACGCTGCTGACGGGTTCGGGGGCGGATAACGGCTTTTCCGGGGGCGCTGGTGCCGGCATCGGTGTCAATACCAGCCAGCGATACAGCCACCATGCAATCATCAGGCAGATCAGCAGGACAATGAGGATGAGCAGAAATTTCCTGAAACGTGACATGCAACAAACCGTTTATTTTTTTAACCGGAGCATGATAACCAAGCCGGGCGGCATTACAAGCAACCCCAACGCCGGGTCGAGGAAAAAAACGATCTGAAGACAGGAAAATCGGTGAAACAGGCTTCCTGCAGCAGGAGGGAAAAAGCTCCCGGAGAAAATGGGCTAATATTAATCTCCGGGAGTCAAAGTCGCCCGCATACCACCTCCCTCAGTTAAGGTGATTGGTTTCCCTCGCGAGCAACACGAATATAGTACAAAAATGTTAACTTTGTAACTCCCTTTATCGACATATCTGCCAAAAAAACACAGAATAAAGTGCAAACTGTCAAAAAAATGCCATAAAATCAAACAATATGCCCAACATCGGCGAATCGGCAATCACTTGATCCTGAAGATATCCTCTGCCTCAAGCCCCGTCAGACGCCGGATGCCGCGGTACAGTATCCAGAAGGCGAACACCATGATCAGCATCGACGGCACCACGATAACCGGGTAACTCATCAGGGTCATCTTGCCCAATTCCTGGTTATAGGCTTCAGATCCCGGCTCACTGACCACAATCAGGCGTGCGAGGATAAAGTTCAGGATGGATGACAGCAGAAACGAGGAAGACAGAATCACCGTGGCACGCACCAGCAGGGCATCAAAGTCCGGCTTGCTGCGATGCTGCTCCAGTGCCTGATCCACCTTGCCGGTATCCAGGATCAGGTCATTGTAAAACAGCGTCCGGATCAGGGGATAACGGGTCTTGAGCGAACCCAGCACGATCAGGCCGATCACGGCCGGAACCGCCGCCTCCTTGATGGCCAGCCACTGGTTATCCAGTTTCAGCAGCCCGATACCACCGGTCAGGGCCACATTCACCACCCCCAGCAGGGAAATCCAGTTCATTTTTTTCTGGCTGAAGAAATCATGCAGTCCGTAAAGCAACGGAAATGACAGGGCGACCACAAAGCCCAGGTGCGGCCCCAGATAGCGGTCATTGGCCAGAAAGAACAGGATGAAGGCCGGAATCAGGATATTGACCAGCAGGTTGAGAAAAGGATTTTCCTTGCGGTTGACCAGCGGATGGTCATTCCCGGTATCGCTCACAGTATTACCTCGGTATCAGCAAATCAGTCAGCACAGCATACAGATACTGTACAACGGGGCAGCACAGCTGCCGAACCGGGATTTTACCGGGATGGATACCGGACCACCAGAAAAGTATGGACCCGGTAAAAACGAAAGCCGGTCTTCAGCGACCGGCTTTTAAGAAGATATAAAGGAGACTCAGCAAAGATTAATATACCGCATGCACATCAGGCGGACAAATTTTACGGATAAGCGGCGTACACCCTGCCCGCTGCCACGCTACCGGCCAGCCCCCCTGCCAACAGACACTTCAGGCACCCGCGCTGCCGCCCATTCCCCGCTGGCCAGCAGCTCCCGCACCACATCCCTCAGCACCCCGGACACCACCGCCTGCACCCGCGTCACCGGGCGATTGGCAGCATGCACCAGCCAGGCGGCACGCCACAGACCCGGTGCACTGATGCGTCTGGCCTGCAAGCGCCCGTCGGCAACTTCCGGAGCTACCGCATGCCTGGGCAGAATCGAAGCACCATAACCTGCCGCCACCAGGCGTTTGATATTGCGGTAGGAATCAATCTCCAGCGCAATCACCGGGCGAATAGCCAGCGGCTGCAACACCGCATCAATCATTATGCGCAGTCCGTGTTCAGGGCTCGGCAGCACCAGCGCGACATCAGCCATTGCCGCAAGCGGCATGTCTGTCCGACCTGCGGTTCCGGGTGGAAACACCACCACCAGTTCTTCCTCCAGCAGCGGTTCCGCCACCATGCCTGGCTGCTGCGGGCGGGTATACAGCACGGCCAGATCAACCCGCCCCTCAACCAGCCAGTGCGCGACAAAACCGCTCATGGCTTCGGCAATATTCAGGGTGATACGCGGGTAATGCGCCCGGAGACGCTGAATCAGCGGCAGGGTGATAATGTCGCCGATGGTACCCGGCAGACCGATACGCAGCTGGCCGGACGGGTCCTGCTCCAGATTGCAGATTTCATCTTCGGTACGTGCCACCTCATTCAGGATCAGGCGCGCCCGCCGGGCCAGCAACTCACCCGCCTCCGTAGGCCGCACACCGCTGGCACTGCGAAACAGCAGACGAGCCCCCAGGTGTTCCTCCATATTGCGCAGGTGAAAAGACAGCGCCGGCTGGGCCACATGCAGGGTTTCCGAGGCTCGGGTCAGCGAGCCCCGCTCAACGATTTCCAGAAAATAGCGCAATTGTCGAAGATCCATACAACACCTGTACGTGCCCGTGTGTGCCGGAACAGTCAGCAGATTCCTGAATGGCCGGTGGCAGAAAAGTTCACGGCAGTTTGTGCATCCCGCCTGATACAACCCCCAAATATATAACTTTTATATGACTTCCAGTCAAAACATATATTTGATTAATACTGGCAGACAGCATTTAATGACCCGTATTCCAAACCAACCATCCCAACTCATCCGTCCGTGACCCGAGGAGGCGGCCCCATGCCAGACCATACCGAAGCAAGCCATCAGGATATTCGTGATGCCGTGCGCGCCCTGTGCGCCAGTTTCCCCCCTGAATACCACCGCAAGATTGATGAAGCCCGTGGCTACCCGGAAGCTTTTGTCGATGCACTGACCCAGGCTGGCTGGATGGCGGCCCTGATCCCCGAACAGTACGGCGGCTCCGGCCTCGGGCTGACGGAAGCCTCGGTCATCATGGAGGAAATCAACCGTGCCGGTGGCAACTCCGGTGCCTGCCACGGCCAGATGTACAATATGAACACCCTGATCCGGCATGGCAGCGAGGAACAACGCCAGTACTACCTGCCCAGAATTGCCGCCGGTGAATTGCGCCTGCAGTCCATGGGTGTGACCGAACCCACCACCGGCACCGACACGACCCGCATCAAGACCACCGCCGTCAGACAAGGCGACCGCTATGTCATCAATGGCCAGAAGGTCTGGATCAGCCGGGTGCAACACTCCGACCTGATGATCCTGCTGGCGCGTACCACCCCCCTGAATGAGGTTAAAAAGAAATCCGAGGGCCTGTCCATCTTTCTGGTCGACATCAAGGCGGCCCTGCAGAACGGCATGTCGGTGCAGCCGATCCTGAATATGGTCAACCATGAAACCAACGAACTGTTCTTTGATGACCTGGAAATTCCGGCAGAAAACCGCATCGGTGAAGAAGGCCAGGGTTTCAAATACATTCTGACCGGTCTCAATGCCGAGCGCACCCTGATTGCGGCCGAGTGCATTGGTGACGGCTACTGGTTCACCGACAAGGTGACCGGCTACGTCCGGGAGCGTCAGGTCTTCGGGCGTCCGATCGGCCAGAACCAGGGGGTCCAGTTTCCGATTGCCGAAGCCTTCATTGAAATTGAAGCGGCCAACCTGATGCGTTATGAGGCCTGTCGCCGCTATGATGCGGGCCTGCCTTGCGGTGCCCAGGCCAATATGGCCAAATACCTGGCAGCCAAAGCGTCCTGGGAGGCGGCCAATGCCTGCCTGCAGTTCCATGGGGGCTTCGGCTTTGCCGCAGAATACGATATTGAGCGCAAATTCCGCGAAACCCGCCTGTACCAGGTGGCACCGATCTCGACCAACCTGATCCTGAGCTATGTGGCCGAGCATGTGCTTGACCTGCCGAGGTCGTTCTGATGCCCCCCCCTTCCCCGCTGCCACTGGCCGGTCTCGAAGTGGTCGCGGTGGAACAGGCCGTGGCTGCCCCCTTTGCCACCGCCCGTCTGGCCGATGCCGGTGCCCATGTCATCAAGGTCGAACGCCCTGAAGGTGACTTTGCCCGTGGTTACGACACCGCTGCCGCCGGGCAGAGCAGCTATTTTGTCTGGCTTAACCGGGGCAAGGATACGGTCACGCTGGATTTGCGCCAAACCCGTGACCAACAGCAACTGACCCGCCTGCTGGCCCAGGCTGACGTGCTGGTGCACAACCTCAAACCCGGTGCCCTGGCAAAACTGGGATTTGATGCCGAACGGCTGGCACAGGCGTTCCCGCGCCTGATCAGCTGTGCCATCAGCGGTTACGGCGAAGAAGGCCCGCTGGCACAACGCAAGGCCTATGACCTGCTGATCCAGGCTGAATCCGGACTGTGCTCCATCACCGGCGGGCCGGAACAGGCGGCCCGCGTGGGTATCTCCATCGTCGATATTGCCACCGGTGCCACCGCCCATGCTGCCATTCTGGAAGCCCTGATCCGGCGCGGCATCACCGGCACGGGTTCACAGATCACGGTATCCATGTTCGATGTGATGGCGGAATGGCTCACGGTACCGCTGCTCAATCACGAAGGGGGCCATACGCCCCGGCGCATCGGGCTGGCACATCCGTCCATTGCCCCCTATGGAGTGTTTTACAGCCGGGATCAGCACCCGATTCTGATCTCGGTGCAGAGTGACCGCGAATGGGCTGCACTGTGCGAAATATTCATCGGCGATGCGGCACTGGGCACCGACCCGCGTTTTGCCACCAATGTCGACCGGGTCAGAAACCGGGCAGAAACCGATGCCCTGCTGGCCGCCCGCTTTGCCACCCTGGATGCGGAAACGGCCATTGCCACCCTGCTGCGTGCCGATATTGCGCTGGCCTCCGTCAACGACATGGCGGGCCTGTCAGCACATCCGCAACTGCGGCGCATTACCGTTGACACACCGAATGGTCCGGTTGCCCTGCCTGCTCCCGGCGCACTGTTTGTCGGCGAAACCCGCCATTACGGTGCCGTTCCCCCCTTGAAAAAACAGGAGCCTGAACATGACGATTGACCTTGAACACCTCAGAAGCTGGATCGGCCAGAGCGAAAGCGCCACCCAGACCCTGTCCCCGGAGCGGGTACGCCAGTTCAATGCCACCTTTGACCGCAGCTCGGACCTCAGCCCCGGTGCGGAAGCCCCGCTGCTGATTCATCTGTGCCTGGCCCAGCCGGCCGCCGCGACAGCCGAATTGGGAGAGGACGGCCACCCGGCCCGTGGCGGCTTTCTGCCACCCGTGCCGCTGCCCCGGCGCATGTGGGCCGGGGGTGAGCTGGTGTTTCATGAACCGATCCGCATCGGTGAAGCCATCACACGCCACTCGACCATCCGTGATGTCACCCTCAAACAGGGGCGTAGTGGTGCGCTGTGCTTTGTTACGGTTGAACACGCCATCAGCAGCAATGGCCGTCTGGCCCTGAACGAGCGCCAGGACATTGTTTATCGCACGGCAGCCACTGACACGGACAAACCCGCCAGTGGCACAAACGGTACAACCCCGGCCCCAACCGGCGTTCACAACCGCCGTATCCATCCCGGTGCGCCCTGGCTGTTCCGCTACTCCGCCCTGAGCTTCAACGGGCACCGCATTCATTACGATCTGCCTTATGCACGCGAGGTTGAGGGCTATCCGGGGCTGGTTGTACATGGTCCCCTGCAGGCCACTTTATTGCTGCAGTATGCCGCCGATCTGCGCCACCAGCCACCAGCCCGCTTTCGTTTCCGCAGTCTGTCTCCCCTGTTCAACAACAGCGACTTCAGCATTCATGCCACACCGGACGGGGATGAGCTGACACTCTGGAGCGCCCGCAGTGATGGCCCTATTGCCATGGAGGCACGGGCGACATGGTAACAGCGCCATTGCCTCACACACGCACGCCCCTGTTTGTTCCGGCCAATCGTCCCGAGCGTTTTGCCAAAGCAGCAGCCTCGGGGGCCGATGGCATTATTCTTGACCTAGAAGATGCGGTGGCAGCAGATGCCAGAGATGCTGCACGAATGGCCCTGCGCCGTGATTTCACCCCCCTGCCCGTCATGGTGCGCATCAATGCCGCTCACACACGCTGGCATGCGGCCGATCTGGCAGCAGTGCGCCAGCTGCTGCCTGCCGCCGTCATGCTGCCCAAGGCGGAACAGCCCGATGTGGTGGCCGGGGTGGTGGCCGCCCTTGGCGGGCAGATTCCGGTACTGGCCTTGATTGAAACCGCCGGCGGGCTGGCTCAGGCCCGTGCCATTGCTGCCCTGCCCGGCGTAGAACAGCTGGTATTCGGCTCGGTGGATTTCTGTGCTGACCTGGGCTGTGAACATCAGCGCGAAGTCCTCCTGCCGGCACGCTTTGAACTGGTGCTGGCCTCACGGCTGGCCGGTATTGCCGCCCCTCTTGATGGTGTCACCACCCGGCTGGATGATCCGGCCATAGTCCAGGCGGATGCCCGTCATGCCCGTGACCTCGGCATGGGGGGCAAGCTCTGTATCCATCCGCGCCAGATTGCTGCGGTACAGAACGCCTTTGCACCCAGTGCTGCCGAGGTCGATTGGGCACGGCGGGTACTGGCCTCCGGTGATGGTGCCGTAGCAGTCGACGGTGCCATGGTCGATGAGCCGGTCCGCCAGCGGGCACGGGCGATTCTGGCAGCACAGCCGCAGACACGACCATGATGCCCGACTTGCCGGTCAATAATGCATTTACTGAAAAATACAGCAATTCAGGGGAAGTTTACGAACCGTCAGGCCCCGAGACCTGATCTCCATCACCCTCAAAAAGCACGGCACCGGGAATCATGACATGGTAATGCCGCCTGATTCCCGGTGCATGCCCGTTATGCTCAGACGCCCCGGGCAGACTGGAGTGCAGTTTTACCGGCAGGAGCCGGCGTTACTTCGGGTGACAGCAGTTTGCCGTTCAGCCGCCACAGGGTAAGGATGGTCTGCAGCTGCAGCAGTACCAGCGGCACCAGCAATATCAGGTGAGCCGGTGAAAACTTCACCAGCAGACCGGATGCCACCAGACCGGCATGGATAAAGAAAAAGGCCATCACAAAGCTCGCAACACCGGGACAGATCAGGGCATAGGACGCCACACTTTTACCCGTCCCGGAAACAAACTCGCGGAAGTAGCCCAGTTTGCGCATTACGACATAACCCAGCACACCGAACAGCCCCTGGATGCTGACAAATACCGAGAGCAAAGCCAGATTACCGACCGGGTCCAGATGGACACCGAAGTTGTGATGCATGCCCATGCCGATACGATAGATCGCAATCCCGCTCAGGGTAATGATCGGGATGATGATCCACAGCGAGACAGCCCCTTCACGATCAATACCGTGCTGAAACATGGCACGAAACCCCATGACAAACTGGGCCAGTGCCACTACCGCAGCCATGGAAAGGAACATCAGTGCCAGCACCATGGCAATGCCGGAAGTCAGCCTGACCTGGCTCATGGCAGCACTGGCCGAGAACCCGACACCCACCATGGTAAAGGCAAAAATGGACAGCATCTGACTCAGGCTGTTGTTACGGGCACAGTCGAAGTTACCTGTAACCAGCACCCGGCTCATGAAATTGACAAAAATCAGCAGCGTATAATACCCGGCCACACCGAAAGCAATAATGGCGAAAGGAAACAGGTACTCAACCACTGTCCACAAAGCCGGCACGAACAGCGCCCCGACGATGAAACCGACATTGATGGTCATGGCAAAAGTCAGCGGAATGGCCATCAGCTGCACTTCCGCATTGGACTGCTTCAGGCGCTGATAAGCTGAAGTACGCCGAAACAGCCGGAACTCACGGACATTCCAGAACAGCAGCCGCAGATGCAGCAGCGTGAACAGTATGACACCCGCCAGGGCCGTCACGATCATGCCCTGCATAACCGGGTTCCCGGTCTGCAGCGTCGCCAGCCAGGACTCGTAAACGGGAATCGGTGTCTCCGGGTGCGGGGTCAGGAACATCAAGTACATGAAAAAACTGACTGCCAATCCACCGGAACCCAGTGCAGCCAGAAAATACATCGGGGAATAGGCCTCCCCGAGTGCCTTGCGAAATCTCAACATATTTTATTCTCTCTGAATGTTTGGTTTTTAATTATCAATATATTATAAAATTCTAATATTTTTGCATTGTGAAATATCAAACCAGACATGAGAATAATCAGCATTTACGTCAAGAAAAACCGTCCCGAAGGCTGCAGGGGCCGGCATTTCACTGCCAGCCCCTGATATCGCGCCTCAACCCCGAAACAAGGCCATGGGTGCAGTATCCAGCAGGCTGCGCAGATTGAACCAGGCAGCAGCCCCGACCAGCAGGGCACCGGACAGGGTTCCGGCCAGCAGCAGCAGCGGGTTGAGACGCACATCCAGACTGAACAGGTAGATACCGGCCAGATTACTGCCCAGCATGGCCAGCAGTCCGGCCAGCAGTCCGGCCAGCGCACCCAGCAGCAGAAATTCCAGCCAGATGCGGCGGCGCAGCAAACGATGACCGGCCCCCAGTGACTTCAACACAGCCAGTTCCTGCCGCCGCTCCGGACGCTGGGACTGCAGGGCGGCAAACAGCACCACCACACCCGCCACCAGGGTAAACAGGAAAATACCCTGCACCGCAAACGTGGCCTGTCCCACCAGCTCGCGCACCTGAGCCAGAATGGCTCCGGTATCAATCACGGTCACACCGGGAAAGTTTTGCACCAGCCGGGAAATGCTGTCCTCCTGGCCGGGCGGGATATACAGGCTGGTGATGAAGGTACGCGGCATTTTTTCCAGTGCGCCACCGGAAGCAGCCACGAAAAAGTTGGGTTCCATGCTGTCCCAACGCACTTCCCGGATGCTGGTCACCGGCTCTTCAAACACCTGCCCGGCCACATCAAAGGTCAGGCGATCCCCAAGGCCAAAGCGCAACGACGCGGCAATCCCCTCCTCGACCGTCAAACCGGGGGCACCCGCCTGCGGAAACCATTCCCCGGCCAGCAAGCGGTTGCTGTCAGGCAGCGCCACCAGTTCGGACAGGTTGAACTCGCGCTCCAGCAGGCGTCTGGAGCGCGGGTCTTCATACTGATCCACAGTCACCGGCTCACCATTGATCAGGGTCAGACGTCCCCGAATCATGGGGAACAACTCCGCCTTCAGCTTCTGTTCAGCCAGAAACTGCTCCAGCCCGGCCCGCTCGCCGGGTTGAATATTGATCATGAAATAATTGGGTGCATCCACCGGCAGGCTGTCCTGCCAGCGCCCGATCAGGTCGGTACGCAGGCTGGCCAGCAGCAGCAGGGTAAACAGGCCGGTGGCAAATACCACCACCAGCAGGCTGGAGCGGCGTGAATGGCGCAGGGGTGCCAGCCACTCCCAGCCCGGACGCAGCCCCAGACGCAACAGCCCGGCCAGTGCCAGTCGGGTCACGCCCCAGAAGACCAGCAGCCCGGTCAGCAAGCCCAGAAACAGCCATACTGCCAGTTTCAGCTCCCCGGCCTGCAGCCACAGCAGAATAAAAACAGCGGGCAGGATGCAGAGCGCCAGCAGCCACCCGAGTGGACGATTGGTGTGCAGGTTGCCACGCAGAATCTGCATGGCAGGCGTTTCCATCAGGCTGACAAGGTAAGGCAGGGAAAATCCCGTCACCATGACCAGTGCGGTCAGCAGCGCCACCAGCACAGGCTGCAGCCGGGCCGGTGGCAGCGCAATCCCGGCAAAGGAACCGAGCCAGCCCCCCACCAGCCACTGCAGCACATAGCCCAGCAGGGCTCCGGCCAGTGCCGCCAGCAGGGCCAGCATCCACAGGCTGGTCAGGTAATCACGCAGGATGGCAGCGCGTTGCAGCCCGAAAGCCTTCAACACGGCCACGGTCGGGGTTTCATGACGGATCAGGCTGGCCACCGTCAGGGCGATTGCAGCCCCGGCCAGCACGACACTGAACAGGGCCGCCAGCCCCAGAAAGCGGTTGGCACGCTCGTAGGACTGGCGGATGGTTGGTGCCCCGTCGGCCAGGGAGCGGATCCGTTCAGTGGCCTCCAGCCGGGGAGCCAGATGCTGGCGCAAGGTATCAACACGGGATGGCGGGCCGGCAAACATGAGCTGGAAGCGTGCCCGGCTGGCCGGAGACAGCAGGCCGGTTGATTCCAGATCTTCCAGCGGCATCACCAGCGCCGGGGCCAGCTCAAACAGCGAATCCCCCGCGACCGGATCATGCACCAGCACCTGACGCAGGGTGAACTGACGCTGCCCCAGCTGTATGGTATCGCCGGGACGGACCCCCAGCTCGGTAAACAGGCGCTGGCCGGCCCAGACCTCGCCGGAGCGCAGTTCGCTGCGGGCAATCTCGCGGGCCGGTGCACCCGGGCTGTCAGCCACCTCAAACTGTCCCTGCAACGGGTAGGCACTGGAAATGGCATCCACCGCCACCAGCTGGAACCGCTCGCCGGCTGATGCCATGCTGCGAAAACTGATGGACTCTGCCTGACGCAGTTGCAACTTCCCGGCCTCAGCCGCGTAGGCAGTGTCAAACGGGCGGGCGGATTCCAGCACCAGGTCACCACCCAGCATCTGGCTGGCCTGACTCAGCATGGCCTGTTCCACCCGGCTGGTAAAAAAGCCAACGGATGAGACCGCCATGGCCGACACCAGCAGGGCCAGAAACAGCAGCTTCATTTCCGGAAGTCGCCAGCGCCGCTGCCACTGGGTCAGGGCCGCCCCCAGGTGTATTCCCTTCATGGCTTTACCGCCTCCAGTTCACCATCCACCAGCCGGTACCAGTGCTGACACCGGGCCGCCAGTTCTTCATCATGCGTGACCAGCACCAGACTGGTCTGGTGGTCATGCTGCAGGGCGAACAGGCGCTCAACCACCTCATGCCCGGTGTTCCGGTCCAGATTGCCGGTGGGCTCATCCGCGAACAGCAGGCCCGGACGGGTCACAAATGCCCGTGCCAGTGCCACACGCTGCTGCTCGCCACCGGAGAGGCGCACCACTGGCTGGTGCAGGCGCTGTGCCAGCCCCACCTCGACCAGTGCCTGTTCTGCCCTGGGACGCAGATCGGCTGCCGGATGAGCCGCCAGTTCCAATGGCAGCATCACGTTTTCCAGCGCGGTCAGGTGTTCCAGCAAATGAAAAGACTGAAACACAAATCCGACCCGCCCCAGTCGCAAGGCGGCACGCTCGTCCTCGGTCTTGCCGCTCAGGTCCTCCCCGAACAGCTCCACGCTTCCGCTGCTGGGTTCATCCAGCCCGGCCAACAACCCGAGCAGGGTGCTTTTGCCGGAACCGGAGGCACCGGTAATGGCCAGCGAGCCGGCAGGCGGGACGCTCAGGGACACCTGTTTCAGAATCGCCAGGGGGCCGGTCGAGACGCCGTCAGTATCGGAACCGTGACTCATCATAATGGTTTTATTAAGGGCATGAGCCTGTAGAACGGGAGTATCCATACAATATCCGGATGATGCCAGAAACGCGCAACTATACCCCAGCAAGCAGGGGATGCAAGATTACGCCAGCGGCTGGCAGGGTTTAAAAACTGCCGTTATGCTTGGCCCTGTTTTTTAATCCTGCGGTTGAGGATATGCCATGATCAGAACCTTGGTGCTGGGTTCCACTTCTCCCTTTCGGCGTGAGCTGCTGGGGAAACTGGGGCTGCCGTTTGAGTGTGCCGCCCCGGCCATTGATGAAACCCGCCATGATGGCGAAAGCGCGGCAGCCATGGTGCGGCGGCTGGCGCTGGACAAGGCACGTGCCGTGGCAGAGCGCTACCCGGATGCACTGGTGATCGGTTCGGATCAGTGCGCCGTGATCGGGGAGCAGATTCTCGGCAAGCCGGGGGATCATGCCTGTGCACGGGAGCAGCTGCGGGCCAGCTCCGGCCAAACGGTCCGGTTTTTGACCGGCCTGTGCCTGTATGACAGCCGCACGCAGGATTATCAGCTGGAAGTGGAGCCGTTTGCGGTTGAATTCCGGGTGCTGAGTGAGCGTGAGATTGAAAACTACCTGCACCGGGAGCAGCCCTATCAATGTGCCGGCAGCTTCAAGTCCGAGGGACTCGGCATCAGTCTGTTTCAGCGCCTGAACGGGGATGATCCCAATGCCCTGATCGGCCTGCCGCTGATCCGCCTGGCCGCCATGCTGCGGCATCAGGGGTTCGAGGTACCGGGACCGGCCTGAGCCGGTCTGGTGATGGCAGTGATTACTGCAGGCTGCTGCGGATGGTTTCCAGTACCGGGTTGGTTTCCGGGTACACACCACGCCAGATGCAGAACGATTCGGCGGCCTGCTCCACCAGCATGCCCAGACCGTCCAGCACCTTGTCGGCCCCGTGTGCCGTGGCCCATTGCATGAAGGGTGTCGGTGCAGCACCATACATCATGTCATAACAGCTGCCGCCATCCACCAGTATGCCGGGGGGCAGGGGCGGCAGGTCCCCGGCAATGCTGGCAGCCGTGGCATTGATAATCAGGTCGAAATGCCCGGTCAGCGCAGCGTAACCGCCGCCGCTGACCGGGCCGAATGCCGCAAAGGCCCGAGCCAGTTCCCCGGCTTTTTCCGGGGTGCGGTTGGCAATGTGCAGCTGTACCAGTCCCTGTTCCAGCAGGGGCTGCAGCACCCCGCGTGAGGCCCCGCCAGCGCCCAGCAGCAGGACACGCAGCCCCGCAGGCACTATCCCGAAGCGTTTCAGGTCACGCACCAGACCGACACCGTCGGTATTTGCGCCCTGAATACGGCCATCCGGCTGAAAGCTCAGGGTATTCACGGCCCCGGCCTGGCGTGCATGCGCACTGAGATCGCTTGCCAGCGCCCAGGCCTCCTGCTTGAAGGGCAGGGTGACATTGCAACCCCGGAAACCGCGGGCCTGCAGGTCGGCGGCAAAAGCCCCGAACCCGTCCCGGGCCGGCATCAGGGCCTCATAACGGATATCCTGCCCGGTCTGCTGCGCAAACAGGGCATGGATGGCAGGCGACTTGCTGTGTTTTACCGGGTGGCCCAGAACCGCATACTGATCACTCACTGACACACTCAACCTTGTTGGCGTTATTGACGTTTAAGGACCGGCACCGGGCTCAATCCATCGGAATCACGACTTCCCGCTCCGAGTTGGGAGACAGGTCAAACATACGACTGCGTTCAATCTCATCCATGCGGGCAGTCACCTTATAACTGCCGGGCTTCAGGTTGAGCGTCACCATATGGCGCGGCACCACCCTGACAGGCCGGTAAATGTTGTCCAGACGATATACAAACCAGGTCACTTTTGCAAACGTCGGACCTTCATGCAATGTCGCCACCAGTTTGACCACCCCCGCCCCCTCGCTTGGCGGAACCTGCTTCCCGTCCGCAGCCACCCCGGCCTGCAGGAGTATCGCCATCATGATCATTACAACCCCGGATACCCGCTTTGGCCCCAAGGGCAGAATGTATCCATACATAATACTATCCTCTCAGGTTTAATCTTTCCTAACCTTCCGGCAGACTGTCGGGAAAACATGGCAATATCACGATGGCCTGACCATAATCCGGTGCAAGTGAATACCGGCCTTTTCAACATGCAGACACCTTCGACAAACCATGCCTACCTGAAACAGCGCCACTGGCTGTTCGGAACCCGTGAATTTGTCATCAAGGACTCCCGCTTTCTGCTGGTGCGCGAAAGATCCCTGCTCCGTTCCCATGAAACCCTTATCCCGCTGGAACTGCTGCAGGCCAATCCGACCTACTCGACGTCCTTTTCCATCAAATGGCTGCTCAACAGTCTGTTCATGACGGCACTGACCCTGCTGCTGCTGCTGCTGAGCCAGAAATATGCCTCCATCATTCTGCTGCTGCTGGCGCTACCGTTTGGGGGCGCTGCCCTGGTACTGCTGTACCGGTTTTTCCTTTACACCGCCCGCCTCACCGTGTTCCGGCAACGTCATACCAATGAAAACTTCCTGTTTTTATGGCAGAACAAACCGGACACCACCCAGTTCCGGACCTTCATCACCCGGCTCAATCACCTGATCCGGCAGGCCGGCACCCATCCGATGCCGGAAGCCGGCCCGCCCGATACACAGGGTCGGGCCTGAGGCATCAGAGACCCATCGCCTGACGTGCCAGACGCTGCTTCAGCAGCGGCAGACGATCCACCCACTGCATGCCGCCGTTGCGCAGCGGCGTCAGCAGGGGCGAACGGTTACCGAACAACAGCCGGAATCCGTCCATGGCGTGCCGGGTCAGCAGATTATCGCCCTTGCGGCTGCGCTCATACCGGCGCAGCACACCAACAGCACCCGGGTCCGGGCTGTTGCGTACCACCGCCGCCAGGGCAGCAACATCCTTGAAACCAAGATTGACGCCCTGTCCTGCCAGCGGGTGCACCACATGAGCGGCATCTCCGATCAGGGCCAGACGCTCGGCCACACAGGAAGGCGCATGGGCACTCTGCAACGGGAAGGCTCCCAGTGCATCCACCGAGACCACCTCACCCAGACACTGGTCCAGACCGGCAGCAATCCGGGTACGCAGTGACGCCTCATCCTGCCCCAGGCAGGCATCAGCCAGATCGGACGGCAGGGTCCAGACCATGGAACAGGTGTGTGCCTGTGCCAGCGGCAGGAAAGCCAGCGGACCATCCGGCATGAAACGCTGCCAGGCCGTCTGTTGATGGGGCCTGGCCGTCACAACCGTGCCGACCAGTGCCTTCTGGCCCGGATCGTCCTGTTTCCAGTCCAGACCGGACCGGTTTCTTGTCAGTGAATTTGCACCATCGGCTCCCACCAGCAACTGACAACCCAGTACCCGGTTGTCTTCCAGCTCAACGCAAACCTGCCCGTTCCGGATGACAAAATCCCGCATCGGAGCCGAAAAAAGCAGATCAACCGGGGTTTTCCGTGCCAGAACATCCAGCAGGGCCAGCTGCACAATCCGGTTTTCCACGATGTAGCCCAGGGCGGGCTCACCCATCTCGTCGGCACCGAAACGGACCTCACCGGAACCGGTGGCATCCCAGACCACCATGGACTCATAGGCGCAGGCCCGACGTGCCAGAACCCCCTCCCAGGCCCCGACCTGCTGCAGCAGGCGGCAGGAAGCCGGGCTCAGGGCCGAAACCCGTGAGTCAAAAGGCGCATCCGCAGTCCATGGCCGGGGGGGGTGGTTTTCCAGCACGGCAATGTGCAGTCCCGAATCAGCCAGCAAGGCAGCCAGCGCCAGACCGGTCATGCCTCCTCCCACAATCACCAGTCCATAATCCATAAGCCACCCCCATTGATATGCCGATTCAAGGCCCCAGTATAACAACTAAAACCGGGCGACGTGCATAAAAAACAAACAATACACCAATTTGCCCCCTGCCCCGCCAGCCCGCCTGGTCCCACAGCCTGCCACAGTTCTTTATTGTTTGGCCTGAAAGGTTATACTGCGCGCTTTCCCCCACTCACCCAGGAGCCGATGTGATGAATACCGCCCAGGAAACAGCCAATATCCTGATTGAAGCCCTGCCCTACATCCAGCAGTACAGCGGCAAAACCATTGTCATCAAGTACGGTGGCAACGCCATGACCGAGGAAAACCTCAAGCAGGGTTTTGCCCGTGACATCGTGCTGCTGAAACAGATCGGCATCAATCCGGTCGTGGTACACGGCGGCGGCCCCCAGATCGGTGCCCTGCTCAAGCGCATCGGGAAAGACAGCCAGTTCATCGACGGCATGCGCGTCACCGACGAGGAAACCATGGACGTGGTGCAGATGGTGCTGGGCGGGCTGGTCAACCAGCAGATCGTCAACATGATCAATCAGGCCGGCGGACGTGCCATCGGCCTGACCGGCAAGGACGGCAACCTGATCCAGGCCCGCAAGTTGATGCTGGAACGGCACGGTGCGGATGATCAGCTGCTGGAAACCGTCGACCTGGGGTATGTGGGCGAAGTCGAGAAAATCAATCCGCGTGCGGTACGCCTGCTGGAAGAAGATCGCTTCATCCCCGTCATCGCCCCGATCGGTGTCGGCATCGACGGTGCCACCTACAATATCAACGCCGATCTGGTGGCCGGTAAAATGGCCGAAGTGCTGCAGGCGGAAAAGCTGTTGCTGCTGACCAATATTCCGGGGGTACTGGACAAGCAGGGCCAGCTGATTGACACCCTGAGCCGGGCCGACATCAAGCGCCTGACCGCCGACGGCACCATTCATGGCGGCATGCTGCCCAAGCTGGCCTGCGCCACCGACGCCATTCATGGCGGGGTGGGCAGTGCCTGCATCCTTGACGGACGCGTGGAGCATGCCGTGCTGCTGGAACTGCTGACCGACCAGGGTGTCGGCACGCTGGTGATGGACTGAGGGCCGGAATCTGCCCCGTCATCGCCGGCCCTTTCTCCACAGGGGTGTTTTCACCTGCGCCCCTGCCACCCGGCAATCAGCGAACCGGCCACAATGGCCGCACAGGCCAGCCACAGGGTCGGCCCGTTTTCTGCCATACCGGCCAGCACCAGCACCAGGGTCGAAATCAGCGGTGCGGAATAGGCCAGCACGCCCAGCAGTGACAGGTTGCCATGCTTGATACCGTAATCCCAGGTGAAAAAGGCAATACCCATGGGGCCGATGCCAAGGCCGATGATCCCGAGCCACTGCATGGCACTTTCCGGCCAGACCGTGGTTTCCCACAACAGGTGGCACGGCAGCGCCAGTAGTGCGGTCACGGCACAGAACCAGCCCACGGCATCGGTGGGCACCCGGCTCACCAGTCGGCTCAGCACGGAATAACTTGACCAGATCAGGGCACAGGCCAGCGCCAGCAGATAACCGGACAGGTATTCAGGGCTGAAGCCCCCCGACTTTCCACCGACCAGCAGCCAGCAGCCGAACAGGGCAACGACGGCACCGAGCAGATAACGCTTCAGCAGCCGCTCCCCCGGCAGCAGGCTGGCAAACAACACAATCAGCAAGGGCCAGAGGTAGGCCAGCAGGCTCACCTCCACTGCTGGCGCCTTGCTCATGGCCAGAAAATAGCAGAAGTGGTAGCCGAAATAGCCCCCTACCCCGATCACCCAGGCCTGCCAGGGCTGACGTGCATGGGCCAGCCCCGATACGCCCCTGCGCCACCAGTTCAGGCACATGAGCATAAAGGCAATGCCGAAGGTCATGGCCAGCAGCTGAAACGGCGGAATCTGCCCCCCGGTCAGGCGCGTAAGCAGCGCCAGCAGGCCCCACAACATCACGGCCACATACCCGATCAGCGTGGCACGCAAACGTTCTGACATCAATGACTCCTTCCTGGTTGTCGGGCACCCGTTTCCGGAAACCTTACCCGCATAAAGTGCAGGCAATGTACCGCAATGGCTGCTGCCTGTCTGCCACAATAAGCCGGTATCAGTCTGATACTGCCACTCCGTCAATACAGCCCGCCACAGGCCTGCCCTGAGTACGGCATCGGCTTGTCATTATTACCCGCAACTTCTATCCTGTGCCCGGTCATCAGGGAGCCACGATCATGAACATGAACCTGCCACGCATCATCTGGATTTACTGGGACCAAGGCAGCACCAGACTGCCCTTTGTGGTCGGGCACTGTGTCGCTTCCTGGCGTGCACGGCATCCGGACTGGGAAGTGCGACTGCTGGAGCGCAGCCAGCTGTCACAGTGGATCACGGTGCAGGATATTGAACCCCGTCCGGACATGCCGGTACAGCTGTTTACCGATCTGGTACGGCTGCGCCTGTTGCGGGCACATGGCGGGGTCTGGGCCGATGCCACCCTGTTCTGTGTGCAACCACTGCCGGCATGGCTGCCACCCCGACTGCAGCAGGGTTTTTTTGCCTTTGCCAGCCAGCGCCCTGACCGCCTGATGACCAACTGGTTTCTGGCCGCCACTCCGCAAAGCCCGCTGTTGCAGGGCTGGAGCCGGGATATGGAAACTTTCTTCGCCCAACGCCACTTCCCCCCTCAGACCGGCTGGCGGCGGCAGCTGATCCGGCGCCTGACCAGCCTGCGCAAACGCGGCCTGCTGCCCAACCGCATCTGGTTTCACCCACTGGTCAGCGACACCCTGAAACTGCGCCCCTACCCGCTGCCCATGTATCAGTTCGGTGACACCCTGGAACGGCATCCGGCCCTGGCCAACCAGTGGCGGGAGCGGGATGTCCTGTATGACACCGGGGCGGAATGGCTGCAGAACCGGCTGGGCATGAATCAGGCGCTGACTCCGGAAGGCCGGGCCTTTATCGACAGTGATGCCACACCGGTACACAAGCTCAACTGGCGTCAGGACCCCGGCAGGCTGGAGCCGGCCACCCACCTGGGCTATCTGCTCACAACCCGTGATGCCGGCCAGCCGGGTGACTGAGCGCACACTGCCGCAAACTCCCACGCAGCCTGTGCCACCCTGACAGGCATTTTGCCCGAATCAGCCCCATTGTCCCATTTATGGATCACTGTTTCCCATCAGACCCGGTTTACGCCACCGACAGGCCCACTATAATCCGATTCATAAAAAATCATCCGGAGTTATCATGAAAGTGTTATTCGAACCGATCCGTGTTGGCCGTTATACCCTGCCCAACCGGCTGGTGATGGCCCCCATGACCCGTTCCCGTGCCCATCCTGACGGCACACCGGGGGAACTGGCTGCCGACTATTATGCCCAGCGTGCCGCCATCGGTCTGATCGTGGCCGAAGGAACCCAGCCCTCGGACGATGGCCAAGGCTACCTGACCACACCGGGTATTTACACCGACGCACACCGCAGGGGCTGGAAAGCGGTGACTGACGCCGTGCATGCCCGGGGCGGACATCTCTTCATCCAGCTGATGCACGCCGGACGCATGTCGCACCCGGACAATACCCCGCATCACCGTCAGGGCGTGGCCCCTTCCGCCATTGCACCCGATGCCCAGATGTTCACGGCCAAAGGCATGCTGGACATTCCCGAACCCCGCGCCCTCAGCACGGCAGAAGTGCGCCAGACCGTACAGGATTTCCGCCACGCTGCCCGCTGTGCGGTGGATGCCGGCGCGGATGGGGTGGAGATTCACGGTGCCAATGGCTATCTGATACAGCAGTTTTTCGCCCCCAGCGCCAATACACGCACGGATGAGTACGGCGGTTCCATCGAAAACCGTACCCGCTTTGCCATTGAGGTCGCCACGGCGATTGCAGAGGAGATCGGCGCTGACCGTACAGCCATCCGCCTGTCACCAGGCTCGGCCTTGTGGGGGATTGATGAAGGGGCGGAAGGACCGGCGCTGTACCATCATCTGGTCCGTGAACTGGATCAGCTGGGACTGGCTTACCTGCACATTCTGCATCATGGTGACGAGGCCCTGCTGGCAGACCTGCGCCAGCGCTGGAGCCGTGTGCTGATCCTGAACCGGCCGGGACAGCCAAGAGACAAGATTGGCAGCGATATCGCCTCGGGCCTGGCCGATATGGAAGCCTATGGCCAGATGGTGCTGGCCAACCCGGATTTTGTCGCCCGCCTGCAGACGAGTGCTCCCCTGAATGAAGCTGACAGCAGCACCTTCTTTGGTGGCACGGCTCAGGGTTATACCGATTACCCGACCCTGCAACAGGCCTGAACCCGACTTGGCAACTCCCCTGCTTTTCATCAGGCAGGGGCTGCCAAGTGCTGATATTGTCACAATTCTCGACAGGTGAAGAACTCACTGCGCCTTTCGGGCGATGGAATCCGTATCTGGCAACAACCGCAGCACTGCTCCTTTCGTCACGGGGGGAGCCATCCGTGCCTGCCGGTGGGCCGCCCAGAGCGGCAGCATATCGGCATAGTGCGGGTGAAAAGCATGGCCGGACTGGCCCGTCGTGAGAATGGCGACCGACTGCTCCCAGTCTCCCGGTGTCACCACCATGCGCAGGGATGGCAGCCAGTTCACCGCCGGGTTGCCGATATGCCAGCCGGTGGCATTAATCGCCGCCCCGTTGCCCCCCACACCCACCGGCTTGAGATTAAACAGGCGCTCCACCGGCCCGATACCGGAACGGCCCAGCGTACCATGACGAAAAGTCACGGTATGCAGCCGCTCCCAGCGCCACGCAGACGGATCATCACCCAGCCGGGCGGTCAGTGCTGCCAGCGCGGTGCGGAAAGCATGGACCAGCTGGTCATCCCCCCCTTCCCGCTCCGGTGTGTCCACATTATCCCACCAGTCACTGTCCGGCTCCGGCAGCAACCGGCGCACCACCTCATACCAGCGGTTGCCACCATCAATGCCGGTGGGTACCTGATCCGCAAAAGTATTGAGCAGCAGCTGCGCCCAGAACGTGGCAAACAGGGCCGCTCCCGCCGAATCCGCCCGATCCTGATAATCCCAGCCCCTGAGCAGCGCCAGTGCCTCACGCTCCCTGAGGGTAGTAAATGCCGGTTTCAGTGCCAGCAGGCGCGGTACCAGCAGAGCGGCCATGGCATTGTGGGCATCGGCCTGCATGCGCACCATATCGGCACGGGTCAGCTGCCGTTGTCCCTGCAGCAATGCCACAATCCGCCGGGCACGAAAACCCGTATCCCAGTCTCGGGTCAGAAACGGATAAGCCCCTGCCGCCACCCGGTTATTGGCCGAAACCAGAAAGCCTTCCGCCGGATCAAGCACCCGTGGCAGATCCGCAAACGGTACCGTGCCCTGCCAGTCATGCACCCCGTCCCAGCCTGCCACCGGCAGCCAGCCATCCCCGCTGTTACGTAATGGAATGTGCCCCGGTGCCTGATAACCGATATGCCCTTTGGCATCCGCGTACAGCAGGTTCTGGGCCGGGGCCTGAAAATGTGCGGCTGCAGCCCGGAATTCCGCCCAGTTACGCGCCAGATTGAGCTGCCACATGGCCTCAAACGGGCTGGCCGGTTCCAGCGCGGTCCAGGCCAGTGCCGCCACGGTTGTTTCCGCTGTCGCCGTGGCACCGGCTGTCGAGCGGGCCGGGGGGGCGGCGTAAAAATCCGAAATCACCGGACCGTGCCGGGTACTGCGCACCTGAACCTGGCGGTCTGGCGCTCCGGCAATACGAATCGTTTCAGTACGGGTGACAAAGGGTTCCCAGCCACCCGGTACCGCATACTGCATGGCGTCATCCGCCGATACCCGCTCCAGAAACAGGTCCATGACATCGGCCCCCAGATTGGTCAGGCCCCAGGCAATATCCCGGTTATGACCGATCACCACCCCCGGCACCCCGGCAAAACTGAAGCCGTTCACATCCCAGCGACAGGCCGGCGTCTGCGGGCGGCAATGCAGACTGTTGCGATACCAGATCGAAGGCAACTCCACACCCAGATGCGGATCATTGGCCAGCAGGGGCAGCCCGCTGCGGGTCAGGCGGCCCGACACCACCCAGGCATTGGAACCGATTGCACTTCCGCCCGGCCCCAGCCATGTGTCCAGCTGGCGGGTATTCTCCTGCACTGCCGTCAGCAGGGTCGGCGGCAGCACCGGGCCAGGAACCGTGCCGGCAGGTATCCCGGATGTGGTATCGGCAACAGATACCGACACCGGTGACGCTGATGGCACCGTCAGGGGATGGTCTGCCGGGTAATCCGGATACAGCACCTGCACCTGTGCCAGACTCAAGGTCTGCAGCAACTGTGCCCGTTCCAGCTCCTGCTCCAGGTTGCCGCGTAAATCCCAGGCCATGGCCTTACCCCAGGTCAGGGTGTGTACCGGCTCCCAGGGCTCGATCTGATAGTCCGGGCTGAGCCAGTCCAGCAGCGCATATTCCAGACTGGCACGCGCCCCCTGATGCCCGGCCAGCCAGGCGTTGACCCCCGCCGCATAAGCATGCAGCAAGGCACGTGACGCCGGTGCCAGCTGTGCCCATTCCCGTTCCGCCACCCGGTACCAGCCCATAGAGCGCAGAAATACATCGGTACCGAACTGGCTATCCCCGAACATTTCCGCCAGCCGCCCGGCACCGACATGCCGCCAGACATCCATCTGCCAAAAGCGATCCTGGGCATGCACATACCCCTGGGCAAAAAACAGGTCATCCACGCTGGCTGCGTAGATATGTGCCACACCCAACGCATCGCGCCGAACCTCAACCGGCTGTTCAAGCCCGGTCAGATGGATGACCCCGGTTTCTGCCGGAAAAGACTGGCGTGCCGTGACCCAGGGCAGGTAAAGCTGAAACCAGCCAATGCCCGTTCCCGCCATCAGCAGCACCAATCCCAGCAACCCCGCCAGCCCGCGCATCAGAATCCGGCGTTTTTTCTCCATGCCCGCCCTGCCCCCGTGTTCCTGTGTCTTCTGTCGGTACCGTAACATGATCCGTTTCCGAATGCTGCCAATCCACCCGCACCACACCCTGCCCGCCTTGCCAGGCACATCCGGCTTGCGGTAACTTGGCAGTACCTTTACTCCGCCTGCAGGGGGCTGCCATGGATTTCAATGAACTGATCGACCGCCGTCATACCCACTCCCTGAAATGGGACATGCTGGAGCCGCTGTATGGCGTCTCGCCTGACAACGGTATCCCCATGTGGGTGGCCGATATGGATTTCAGGCCGCCACAGGCGGTCAATGAGTCGCTGGCCCGGGCAGTGGCACATGGTGTGCATGGCTACTTCGGTGACGAAACTGCACACAAGGCCGCCATCATCGGCTGGATGCAGCAACGCCATGGCTGGTCAGTAGACCCGGAATGGATCATGACCGTACACGGGCTGGTGGCCGGTACCGCCCTGTGCCTGCAGGCGTTCACCGATCCGGGCGATGGCGTCATCCTGTTCACCCCGGTCTATCACGCCTTTGCCCGCATTATCCACGCCAACCGCCGCGACGTGGTGGAATCACGGCTGGTCAACCACAACGGGCGTTATGAAATGGATCTGGACACTCTGGCTGCACAACTGCGCGGTCATGAAAAAATGGTGATCCTGTGTTCACCGCACAATCCGGGCGGGCGGGTCTGGAGTGAGCAGGAGCTCAAACAGCTGGCCGATTTCTGTATTGCACATGACCTGCTACTGGTTTCCGACGAGATTCACCATGACCTGGTCTATCCCGGCCACCGGCACCGGCCGATGGCGCTGGCGGATACCGCAATCCGCAACCGGCTGGCCACACTCACCTCCACGACCAAGACCTTCAATATCGCCGGTGGCCTGACCGGTAATGTGATCATTGAAGACCCGGCCCTGCTGGCACGCTTCAAGGTGGCTCATCAGGCTTCCGGTACCTCACCCAACCGCTTCGGCGTCCTGATGGCCACCGCCGCCTACCGGCAGGGTGAAGCATGGCTGGAAGCGCTGATCCCGTATCTGGATGCCAACCGCCGTCTGTTTGATGCCGGTCTCCATACCCTGAGCGGATTCCGCTCCATGGACATGGCCTCCACCTACCTGGCCTGGGTGGACTGCGCCGGCACCGGCCTGACCCCGGAACAGGTGCAGGAAAAAGTGCAGCAGGAAGCCGGTATCGCCGCCAGCCACGGTGCCACGTTCGGCAGCGGCGGGGAAAACTTTCTGCGCTTCAATTTCGCCACCCCGAGAAGCCGGGTGGAAGAGGCGGTGCGCCGGTTGCAGCGCGTATTCGGATAACGGAGACACCCGACATGCATTCGCTACTTTGTATCGCCCACCGGGGAGCCATGGGGCATGCACCGGAAAATACCCTGGCCGCCTTCCGCAAGGCACTGGAACTGGGCGCACCGGCCATTGAGCTGGATGTCTACGCGCTGGACGGGGAATTGCTGGTGTTTCATGATGACCGCCTGGAGCGAACCACTTCGGGCCGGGGCCGTCTGCAGGATCAGCCCCTGTCTTACCTGCGCAGCCTGGATGCCGGTGGCGGTGAACCGATTCCGACGCTGGCCGAGGTGTGTGACCTGATCGCCGGGCAGGCCCTGCTGAATATTGAGCTCAAGGGGGCGGACACCGCCGAACCGGTGACCCGTTTCCTGCAGAGCCTGCTGAGTCAGCCGGATTGTCGCTGGTACAAGGCACAGTTCCTGCTCTCTTCCTTCAACCACCGTGAACTGCAGCAGGCGGCCCGGTATGACCCGGAACTGGCCTTGGGTGCGCTGTGTTACGGCCTGCCGCTGGATGATGCACGTTTTGCCTCCGACCTCGGGGCAGTGAGTGTCAATCCGGGCCATGACATGCTGGACCGGCGCTTTGTCGAGGATGCCCATGCACGCGGACTGCTGGTTTGTGCCTATACCGTGAACGAACCGGACGATCTGGCGCGGATGGCGGCCCTGGGGGTGGACGGGGTGTTCAGCAATTACCCGGAGCGGGTGCTGAATACCTTTACCCAGCCGGATACCCGCCAGGGCTGGCGTGGCCTGACCGGCAGCGTGCCACAACCCGATGGCATCGGCCCCGCACTGTACTACTCCTGAGGACCGCTGATGGATACGGAAGAACCGCAAACGGATTTCAGCATTGAGCAACTGGGTGAGTGCCTGTTTTCCAACCCCCTGCACCGGGTTATGGCGGTGCGCTATCGCCGCGACAGTGAACGTCTGCGGGTACAGCCGGAATTTGACAGCGGCCTGCCGTCCGGCCACCTGCCGGATGCCACAGCGGCAATGGAACTGGCCGGGCCGCGTGAGCAGGTGTTTTTCGATACCGGCAGGGTACGCGCTGCCATTGTCACCTGTGGCGGACTCTGCCCCGGTCTCAATGCCGTGATTCGCGGGCTGGTGATGCAGCTCTGGTACCTGTATGGCTGCCGGCATATTCTCGGCATCCGCTACGGCTTCCAGGGGCTGGGCAATGCCGCCCAACCGCCCATCACACTGACTCCGGCACGGGTATCGGCCATCAACGACAAGGGTGGTACCATACTCGGCTCGTCACGCGGTACCCCGCCCACAGCAGAGCTGGTTGACAATCTGGCGCGGCACCGTATTGACATGCTGTTCGTGATCGGCGGGGATGGCTCCATGCGCGGGGGCACGGCCCTGTGGGAAGAGATTCGCCGTCGCCAGAGCCGGATTGCCGTGATCGGGATTCCCAAAACCATTGATAACGACATTCCGTGGGTGTGGCGCACCTTCGGCTTTGATACCGCAGTGGCCGAGGCCGTCAAGGCCATCAATGCCGCCGAGGTGGAGGCCAATGGCATGCCGCAGGGTATCGGGCTGGTAAAGCTCATGGGGCGTGCCGCCGGTTTCATTGCCGCCACCGCCTGTGTCGCCTCCGGGAATGCCAATGCCTGCCTGATTCCGGAAGTGCCGTTTCAGCTCGATGGCCCCAACGGCCTGCTGGCCCTGCTGGAAAAACGGCTGTATGAGCGCAACCATGCCGTGGTGGTGGTTGCAGAAGGCGCAGGCCAGCATCTGGTCACCGGCCAGGGCACCGATGCCTCCGGAAACCCGCATCTGGGTGATATCGGAGCTTGCCTGAAACAGCGCATTGCTGAATACTTCGACAGCCGCAGCATCCCCTTTGCCATGAAGTACATCGAACCCAGCTACCTGATCCGTGCTGCCGCGCCGAATGCCTCTGATCAGCTGTATTGCGACCAGCTGGCACGGGCTGCCGTACATGCGGCCATGGCCGGTAAAGGGGGTCTGCTGATCGGTAACTGGAACGGACGCCTGGTGCATATTCCAATGCGGGCACTCAAGGGGCGCACCCGCCAGGTCAATCCCCACGGCGAACTGTGGTTCAGCGTGCTGGAAAACACCGGCCAGCCCCGGCTGCTGGACTGACCCGGTTTCCCGGGGCAATCGCTTGAAAACCCGGGCGGCCTTAAGGCATCAAGGGGATTTATGGGACTCCCCCCATGCCTGTGACCCCATCGCCCCTGACCTGTGTCAAGACCCACATGATCACCTCCCCCCAATGCCCTCGCTGCCCTGGCTGCGCTCGTCGGTTTTCTGCCGGGACTCCCGGTTTTTCCGGCTGCCTTGCACACCACACTGGGTTATCATCCCCTCATTTTCATCATCAGGCTGGATGCATGCCTCAAGAATTGCCACCTGTCCCGACCGCAGCCCAGGCTGCCGCCGAAGAAGCCGCACAGTTGCGTGCCGCACTGAATCACCACAGCCACCGCTATTATGTGCTGGATGATCCGGAAATTCCGGATGCTGAATATGACCGTCTGTTCCGACGCCTGCAGGCACTGGAGGATGAATACCCGGCCCTGCTCAGCCCCGACTCTCCCACCCAGCGGGTCGGCGGGTATGCGCTGACGGCATTTGCCGAGGTGCGCCATGCGCTGCCGATGCTGTCGCTGGCCAATGCCTTCAGTGACGAGGAGCTGGAAGCGTTTGAAAAGCGCATTCAGGATCGACTCAAACTGGCGGCAGATACCGTGATTGAATTTGTGGCCGAACCCAAACTGGACGGGCTGGCCCTGAGCCTGATCTATCAGGATGGGGTGCTGGTGCGTGCAGCGACACGCGGCGACGGGGAGACCGGTGAGGATGTCACCGCCAACGTGCGCACCATTCCCTCGATTCCCTTGCAGCTCATGGGGGAAGGCTGGCCGGTGCTGCTGGAAGTGCGCGGCGAGGTCTACATGCCGAAAGCCGGTTTTGAGGCCCTGAACCGGCGCATGCGGGATCAGGGCGCAAAAACCTATGTCAATCCACGCAATGCCGCTGCCGGCAGCCTGCGCCAGCTGGATTCACGCCTGGCGGCCCAGCGTCCGCTGGCTTTTTATGCCTACGCTCTGGCCCGGCCTGAGGGACCTGAGCTGGCACCGACCCATCAGGCAGTGCTGGAGCGGCTGGCAGGCTGGGGCATGCGCATCAATCCTGAAATCGCGGTGGTGCAGGGGGCTGCCGGGTGCCTGGCTTATTACCACCGGATCGGAGCCGGACGGGCCGCCCTGGCCTATGACATTGACGGGGTGGTGTACAAGGTCAATGATTTTGCCCTGCAGCAGGCACTGGGCTTTGTCAGCCGTGCCCCGCGCTGGGCCATTGCCCACAAGTTCCCGGCTCAGGAAGAGATAACGCGCCTGCTGGACGTGGAGTTTCAGGTCGGGCGCACCGGTGCGCTGACGCCGGTGGCACGGCTGGAGCCGGTGTTCGTGGGCGGGGTGACGGTCAGCAATGCCACCCTGCATAATATGGACGAGATCGAGCGCAAGGATATTCACATCGGTGACAGCGTGATTGTGCGTCGGGCCGGGGATGTGATTCCGGAAGTGGCACGTGTGCTGCCGGAGCGGCGTCCCGAGAATGCGCGCCCGGTTCGCATGCCGGAACGCTGCCCGGTGTGTGACTCCGAAGTGGTGCGCCCGGAGGGGGAGGCTGTGGCCCGCTGTTCCGGCGGCCTGTACTGCCCGGCCCAGGTCAAGGAGGCCATCAAGCATTTTGCCTCGCGCAAGGCCATCAATATCGACGGACTGGGTGACAAGCTGGTGGAGCAGTTGTTCGAGCGTGAACTGATCCGCCATGTGGATGACCTGTACCGGCTGGAAGCAGCTTCGGTGGCCGGCCTGGAGCGCATGGGCGAGAAATCAGCCCGGAACCTGATTGCGGCACTGGAAAAAAGCAGGGCGACCACGCTGGAACGCTTTATTTTTGCTCTGGGCATCCGTGATGTGGGGGAGGCCACAGCCAAAGCGCTGGCACGCCGTTTCGGTACGCTGGAAGCCCTGATGGCGGCGGATCGGGAGGGACTGGAACAAGTGCCGGATGTGGGGCCGATTGTTGCCGCCAGTATCGTGACCTTTTTTCAGGAGCCGCATAACCGCAGCACCATTGATCATCTGCGCGCCCTGGGGCTGCACTGGCAGGATTATGCGGTCAGTGTTCCCGAGGTTCTGCCCCTGAGTGGCAGGACCTATGTCATCACCGGTACCCTGAGTCGCTCGCGTGAGACCATCCAGACGGATTTGGAGGCACGGGGAGCCAGGGTATCCGGCAGTGTGTCGAAAAAGACCACAGCCGTGATTGCCGGGGAAAATGCCGGGTCCAAGCTGGAAAAAGCCGAACGTCTGGGGGTTGACATTCTGGATGAAGCCGGACTGGCAGCGTTGCTGGGACGGTAAAACAGGACAGGCCACCACCTCCGGCATAAGGACGTGCCGGGGGTGGTGGCACAAACGCCTTGTCTGGCGACTTTTTCATACTCGGCGCTCAGGTTATCAAGTGCCTTGACTGCAGATTTGGCTTCAGCCTTGATCTCGCGCAGAAAGGCCAGCTCGCTCTTGTTGGCGCTGCCATCGGCAAGGATGATGGTACGCAGGACAGCCGCTTCTTTGGTGAAGCAGGAGTGCAGATTCTTTTTGTGTTTTTCACCATTTACCTCAAGGTCAAGTACGTCGCAGACTCGCTTCTTGCTGTACCCAGAGGCCATGGACCGGATCATTCACCCGATATGGCTGATTCAGCGCCGGCGTCCGGCCTTGCCGCGCTGCCCGCGCCGCCCCTGTATGCCCTGCCTGAGTGCCGTGTTCATTTCATAAAGCCGCTGCAGCAGCTGCAGAACTTCCGGCGTTACCTGATGATCCTGGCGCAGCTGCTGCAGCATGCCTTCACCCAGCTCCCCTGCCTCAACCCGACTTAGAACCCCGGACGGGATGAGCGGGTCACCGGTATCGGTACTCATGGCGGATTGCGGAAAAAAATGTCCCGGCAGCGCCTGCACTGCCAGCGTGCGTCCATTGAGCTCGGCTCTGTCACCCTGCAGTTTCAGCACCAGCCGGTACTCCCCATCCCGCATCAGTAAACCCTGATGACTTCGGGCATACATCAGGAGTGGCTGTAATGCCACCGGCATACTGTCAACAGGTGCACGCAGGCTCAGTGCACCGCGCAGGGGCCGCAACCAGTCATCAGCACGCACGGGGTTCAGGGAGCCGGCTCCGGTTTCGGTCCATTGCAGGCTGGCAGCGGACTCCAGCGCAATATCATTGCCCTGTCGGGTTGCCAGCGTCCATTCCAGCCGTGTCTGTTCCGGTTTCAGTACCTGCCGGAACAATATCTGCCGGTACTCCAGCCGGGCGGCCTCCCGGGCCTGCAGCAGTTCCTGCATATGCTGCTGACCATCCCGCAATTCGGTATTCTCCTCATTCCAGTCCAGCCGGGCCTGCAGATTATCAAGCCGGTCCTGCAACCCCAGCAGGCGGCCAAGGCCCCTGGCATCGACGCCCTGCCAGGCGGCGCGCCAATCCAGCTGTGTGAGTCCGTTACGACTGCCATTGACATTTTCCAGCAACAGTGACAAGCGGCCCTCCAGCTCACCCTCGACCTGCTGCATCTGCCACTGCAGGTCACCATCCAGCGTGATAATGTCGCCATCCGCCATATCCAGTGATAAACCATTGCCGTGCAGTCCCAGGTTCTGCAACTGCGGGTAGCCATCCAGCGGGGCAATCGTCCCCTGCAAAGCCACAACCGGGGCCTTGAGCGTCCAGGTATTGCCATTCAGTTCCAGAACGGACAGCGCTCCCTGCAAGGTACCGGTACCGGCCTGAGTATCCAGGCTGCCTGAAAGCGCTCCCTGTGCCAACACCGTCTGGAGCCCTGCTTCGTTTTGATGCGCTATCGGGCCAAACTTCAGGGCATAATGCAGCTGCTGCCGGAAATCAAGTTCGGCATCCACGACCGGGAACTGGCCTGAGGGGAAAACCGCCTGCCACTGTGCCCGTTGGCTCTCGTCCAGCTGTGCCCCATCCAGCCGGGTATGCCAGCCGCTGACGGCAAGCCGGGGCTGGTTATTGAACAGCAGGGGACCATGGCGAATCTCGTGGATCAGGGGCAGACTGCCCAGACGGTTGTTCAGGGGCGGCTGGCGGAAGTGCAGCAGGGTACGAGCCCGGGTACTGAACAGGGACTTGCGGTAATCCAGCAGGGTCAGCTCCAGCGTATCCGATACATACAGGTGCTGCTCCGGGTCCAGATGCTGACGCAGCAAACGCTCGGTCTCCTGCCCCAGATACCAGCTGCTCACCCCCCACCCTACCCCAAAGGTCAGCAACAGAACCAGAAAAAACAGCAGGGTCTTTTTCATGCGTCAGGCACTCCGCAACCGGCTCAACGACGCCCCAACATCTGACGCCAGGACAGGCCGGTCAATCTCAGGGTGACAAAATACGACACAACGGCAACCACAATCAGCAATCCCAGCCATGCCATCCGCGTCAGGGCACTGGCAGACTGCCACCAGGCATCCGTCGGCATCAACAGCGCCAGCGCCAGCGCCAGCACGATACAGCCTGCCATTATTCGCAGCAGATGCTTGCTCCAGCCTGACCTGGGGTCAAACATGCCCTCTCGCCGCAGGGTAAGGTACAACAGCCCGGCATTGACAAAGCCCGCCAGTGCCGTTGCCAGTGCCAGCCCGGCATGTGCTCCGCTGGCACCGGACAGGAACCAGGGCAGCACAATCACCAGATTCAGGCCCATATTGGCAAAAATGGCAATGATCCCGATACGTACCGGGGTTTTCGTGTCCTGACGCGCATAAAAGCCCGGAGCCAGCACCTTGACCAGAATAAAAGCCGGCAGACCCAGCGCATAGGTCATCAGACTCAGGGCCGACATCTGCACATCGCTCCAGCGGAACTCACCGTACATCATCACGCTGGCCAGAATCGGCTCGGCCAGCATGACCAGCCCCACGGTGGCCGGAATCGCAATCAGCAACGCCAGCCGCAAGGCCCAGTCCAGTGTATGGCGAAAAGCCCCGGTATCGGCCTGGGCATGGTCACCGGACAGCTTGGGCAGGATCACGGTCCCGAGTGCCACACCGAAAATCGCCAGCGGCAGCTCCACAAAGCGGTCCGAATAGTAAAGCCAGGAATTGCTGCCCACGGCCAGAAACGAGGCGATATTGGTATTGATGATCAGGTTGATCTGGGCCACGGAGGAGCCGAACAGCGCCGGTCCCATCAGTTTCATGATGCGCCCGACCCCTTCGTGCCTGCGCCGAAAGCGGAAGCGTGGTACCAGCCCGAGTTGCCGCAGCGCCGGCAGCTGCACCGCAATCTGGGCAATACCGGCCACAAACACGCCCCAGGCCAGCGCCTTCAGCGGTTCATCAAAGTACGGTGCCACCCAGATCACGGCAATGATCAGGATCACATTCAGCAGTGCCGGGGCAAATGCCGGAGCCGCAAAATGCTTGAAGGTATTCAGGATGCCACCGGCCAGACCGGCCAGGGAAATAAACAGGATGTAGGGAAACATGATGCGCAGCAGTTCTGCCGCCAGCTCCGGACGTGCCCCTTCCTTGTGGGCAAAACCGGTGGCAATCACGTCGATCAGCCACGGTGCGGCCAGCATGCCCCCGATACTCACCAGCAGCAGTACCAGCCCCAGCATCCCGGCCACATGGTCAATCAGGTCCCTGAGTGCTTCTGATGAACGGGTCTTGCGATACTCGGACAGCACCGGGACAAAGGCCAGCGAAAAGGCCCCTTCGGCAAAAAAACGCCGCAGCAGGTTGGGGATGCGGAAGGCCACGAAAAAGGCATCGGTCGCACCGTTGACCTCGAAGTAACGCGCCACCACCATGTCCCTGACCAGCCCCAGAATTCGGGATACCATGGTCATGGCACTGATGACCATACCCGACCGGAAAAGCCCGCTGCTCATATTATTTTCACCCCTGACCTGAAAGCGGGGAATTCTGCCTCAAACCCGACCCCAAGTCATGTGCGAAATCAGGCCGGACTCAGGGCTGCTTGTAAAGCTGTGGTGCCATGGCCCGGTTGGCCGCCAGTCCGCCACGGCCCGGCTTGAAGGTGGCCGTTACCCGTCCACCTGCTGCCGCGCCTGCCGCCATGGCCGGTGCGGCATCAACGGCACGGGAAAAGGCATGTTGCAGCCTGAGTTGGGGATTGACCGCAGGCCGGGATGCCGCCTGCCTGACTGCTGCGGAAGCAGCCTGAGGCGCTGCTGCCTGCCGGACCTGAACGGCATTCGCGTTACTGTTCCGGGCCACCGGTGCCGGTGGTTGTGGAATCGGCCGGCTGTTGGGAGGGGGAATGTAAATATCCACTTCATGCGGCAGCGGTGCCCTGGCCGGTTGCGGCCTGCGTACCGGTGTTTGTGCCTGCTGCCGGGGTACGGGCTGTGCTGGCCGCGTTGCCACCTTTGCTGCTGCAGGCGGTCGCCTGACAGCAGGGGTACCAACCGGTGGTGCCGCATTCCCGTTCACCTTGCCGGTGTTGCGGCCTCCGGATGTGGCGACATTCAGCTTGCCGGCCACCCCGCGCATCAGTTCATCCGTGAGTGTCAGCTCCACCCGTCCCTTGGGCAGCTGTTCCAGCACCGACAGCACTTCCTCTTCGTGGAACTTGATCTTGTAGAACACCATCAGCACATTGCGCACATAGGCTTGGGTTTCCCGGAAAGGCGGTATGCCGCCATACCGGTCCACCCGCCCTTCCCCGGCGTTATAGGCGGCAAACACCTTGATGAGGTCATTGCCATAACGCTTCATCAGCCATTTGAGGTACTGGGTGCCACCGTGAATGTTCTGGTTGCTGTTCCAGGCATCTTCAATACCAAAGCGTTCAGCCGTGGCCGGTATCAGCTGCATCAGCCCCATGGCTCCCTTGGGGGATTTGGCTTTTTCCTGATAACAGGATTCCACTGCAATCACGGCCCGGATAATGGCGCTGTCCACATCATAGATGAGGGCATAGGTACCGATCGAATCACTGAAAGGTTCGGCACGCTGGTTCAATCTGTTCACCGACATGCGCACACAGGGGTGGCGCGAACTGGCCGCATCAGCCAGATCAATCACGAGACCCGGCGGCTTGGCAGCCAGGACCGGGTTACAAAATACCAGCCCCAGCAGAACCGGCAGGCTGAGGGACCTGATCCATTTTGTCATTGTAAAATTCCTTGTCTGTCCGTTCCGGTCTTCCGACAATTTCCTGCACTGTAATGCAGACAGACCAGACGGGCAATAAACATTAGCCCGCCTGAAGGCTAAATCCATGATTTTTTCACTATTTGCTTACGGCAGGCGGGAACGCTGCTCCCGCTCCAGGGTGGTTTCAGCTACTTTATTACGCAGATAAACCGGTATTCCCACCGCCACATCGACACTTTCATTGCGCAATAATGCAGACCGGGCCAGCGGCAGCAGGTCTTCCGCACGCGGCAGCCGGTCCGGATAAACTGCATCGAGTTGGGGGAACTTCTGCAACAGCTGCGGGTATTCACGCCAGCCACTCCCCACCGCCACCCAGTCAGAGAATATCGGTGCCGACCCATCCCTCATGCCCTCGGGCCATGGAACGGCTTCCGGGGCGGTAACAACTTCCGCTCCCCGACCTTCAGGCAGGCCATCCCGGATCACAAACGCCCCCCAGTAAACCTCGCCCATGCGGGCATCCATCGCCACCAGCACCTTTTCAGCACCATGGTGCTGATGCACCTGCCGGGCCAGAGCCGCCAGGGTGGACACCGGAATCAGTGGCAAATCGGCAGCCAAAGCCAGCCCCTGAGCCACCCCGGCAGCAATCCGCACACCGCTGAAAGCACCGGGACCACGCCCGAATGCCAGCCCGTCCAGTGCTTTAAGGGTCGTGCCACTACGGGTCAGTACCTGCTCCACCATGGGCAGGATCAAACGGGTATGCGCTCGCGGGCTGACTTCGTATTCGGCAACGATCCCGCCATCCTGCCACACGGCAGCAGAACAGGCATCGGTTGAGGTATCAATGGCAAGCAGTTTCATTCACGGTCCTGGGGTGGGGACGGGTCTCCTGAAGTTTCAGGCGAAGTTTCGGCGGTCTCGGGCGGGTCCGGTGCAATCGGTTCATGGCTGGCAAAAAAACGTTGCACAACCGCCAGTTTACGGGTTCGGGGCATACGCGGCAGACTGTCCAGAAACTGGCGTCCATAGCTGCGGCTCAGTAACCGGGTATCGCACAAAACCAGCACACCACGATCCTGCTGGTCACGAATGAGTCGCCCGACTCCCTGCTTGAGACTGATCACCGCCTGGGGCAGCTGGTGCTCCAGAAACGGATTCTCGCCCTGGCGGCGCAGACTGTCCAGCCGTGCCTCCAGCACCGGGTCATTGGGTGCAGCAAACGGCAGCTTGTCGATAATCACACAGCTCAGGGCTTCACCGCGCACATCGACACCTTCCCAGAAACTGGCGGTCCCCAACAGCACGGCATTGCCCAGGCTGCGGAATTTCCCGATCATGTCACGCGGGGGCGATTCCCCCTGCACCAGCAGCGGAAATTCCAGCAGGCCCTCCAGCTGGACTGCAGCCTCATGCAGTGCCCGATAACTGGTGAACAGCATGAAAGTACGCCCGCCACAGGCTTCAATAACCGGTACTGCCGCCTGCACCAGCGCTGACACGAAATCCGGGTGCCGGGGTTCGGGCAAATCCGGAGGCAGGTACAACAAAGCGTTACGCCAGTAGTCAAACGGGCTGTCCAGCCGCAGCGTGACAGCCTCACTCAGTCCCAGCCGGTTGACAAAATGCCGGAAGGAATCACCAACCGCCAGCGTGGCCGAAGTCAGCACCCAGCGACAGGGCAGGGTTTCCATACAGCGCTGCAGCGGACCGGCCACATCCAGCGGTGTGCTGGTGAGCGCAAAGCCGCGTGTGAAGGTCTCGTACCACTGCACCCGGTCGGCCTGTGGCTGCTGCAGGTGCTGCAGGGTGTGCCGAAACTGCTGCAGGCGCTCCAGAGAGGACGCCAGCTCCTGACTGCGCTCCACAGCCTGCCCCAGATAATCCGCCAGCAGGTCCAGACTTTGTTGCAATAGCGTGGTCTGCTCCAGTACACCCGCCTGCTCATGCAGCGGCTGCCAGGGGGCACGCTGGCCCGGCGCATCCATAACCAGCCGCAGATCCAGTATCACCTTGTCCAGCCGGTTGAGCTGCTCCCGTATCTGCGGCATGTCGGCAGCAGATTCCAGACTTTCCAGCCGGGTATCACGGATCCACTCCTGCAGCTGGCGACTGCTCAGGGTTTCACTGAAAAAAGTGGACACAATGTCGGGAATCTGGTGCGCCTCATCCAGTACCACCAGTTGTGCCTCGGGCAGCAGCTCCCCGAATCCATCCTCCTTGAGCACCATGTCGGCAAAAAACAGGTGATGGTTGACCACCACCACATCGGCCTCCATGGCCTTGCGTCGTGCCTGAACCACAAAGCAGTCATGATAGTCCCCACACGCAACCCCCTGACAGTTTTCCACCGTCGACGTCACGGCCGGCCACAGTTCCGACTCACGGGAAATGCCGGTCATTTCCGCCACATCACCGGTCCGGGTCACACCGGCCCAGTCCCGGATGCGGCTCAGCTGCCTGACAGCCCGCCGCTCCGACAGACGACCATCCAGCAAGGTGAGGTTGAGACGATGCAGGCAGAGGTAATTGCTGCGTCCCTTGAGCAGCGCGGTTTTCAGGGGGGCACCCAGTGCCTTGCGGATCAGGGGCAGGTCCTTGAAAAACAGCTGATCCTGCAGGGTCTTGCTGCCGGTGGAGAGAATGGCTTTTGTTCCCGACGCCAGTACCGGTGCCAGATAGGCAAAGGTCTTGCCCACCCCGGTACCGGCCTCAATCACCAGTACCCCCTGCGCCTGCAGCAGTTCGGTTATTGCCTGCGCCATGGCCTGTTGCTGGGGACGGGGCTGAAATCCCTCAATATGACGGGCAATCGCACCGTCCTGCCCCAGCAGCCCGTCCGTCATCCGCCAGTCAGGCGCAAGGCGCGCAGACGGATGGCATCATCACCGGGAGCCAGCTGTACCGCTTTTTTTGCCATGGAAGCGGCCTGTGTCCTGTCGCCCTGCTGCTCCTTGAGCTCGGCAAGGCGCAACCACAGCATGGCATTGTCCGGGGCGATGCGCAGCGCCCGCTCCAGTGTGGCAGCGGCCTGGTCATTCTTGCCGCCACTGATCTGGTTGTTGGCCTGTTTCAGCAACACGGCCACTGCGGGGGATTCACTGTAGGAAGACGGTACCGGTGGCAATGGTACGGCAGGAGCCGGTGTGGGCAGGGGCCGGCTGACAGGGGCCGGTGGTGTGTTCACAGCCAGGGTAACCGGTGCCGGCGGCGGAGCCGGACGCACGGGAGCCGTGGTCGTCACGCTTTCCGTCGGGGAGCTGCTGACAGCAGGTGTCCGGGTTTCCACATCCACACTCACCCATTCGTCACGCCCGAGTGCACGGGTCTGTACCGGAGCTGGCGCAGTCCGGGTCACAACCGGTGCTCCCGGCCTGACGGTATAGGACAGACCGGGCCGGGGCGTATCCGGAACAACAGGCTCGGGACGCCGTACCGGCACGGGGGCTTCAGGCCGGCTAACCGGTACGGGTGGCGGTGCAGGCTGTGGTGGCATGGAAGGCCGGGGAGCCGCTGGCGGTGGTACATAGCGCACGGCAGGCCGGGGATCTGCCGGTCTGCGCGCTGGAGCCGGGCGGGGTGCCGGCGTTTCCTGCGGCATGACTTCCACCTGCAGCGGCTGTAATTCCGGCAGGGGCTGTACAATGACCGGGGCCGGGACCGGACGCCGGACCGGGGCCGGATAAACCTCCGGTTCGGGGAGATACGGCGTGGGGGGCGGCCTGTCCGGCTGTCCCCCCGGAAAAGGCGGCAAGGCTGCCGGCTCCTCCATGGGAGCTGACGTACTGCAGGCTGACAGGGTCAGGACGATGCTCGCTGAAGCCAGCAGAAACAGGGACTGGCGCAGGTTTACTGTTGTTCTCATGCTCGGTCTTTCATTATTGCATCAGGTTATCCACCCAGTTTGAACGCACCGGCTGCTGCCGGGCCGGACGGGGTTGCGGTCTGGAAGCCTGCACCGGTGCTGCAGCCGGGGCCTGGGCAGGCTGCTGTGCCGGCTGTATCTGCGGTGGTGCGCAATAGCTGACCTTTCTGGGCTCGGTCCCCTTGATGAACGGGACACGCACCGGCTTGCCGCAGGCCGGATTGTGGCGCAGGCCGGTATACGGGTCAATGTTCAGCCACACCAGCTTGTTGTTCTGGCCGATCCGCAGCGGCTTGGACGGCAGCACCTTCATCATGTCGCCCCACATGTACAGTGCCCCGGTACTCCCGGTCATGTTGGTGGGCTGGTTGTCATCACGCCCCACCCACACCGTCATCACGTGCTGGCCGGAAAAACCGGCAAACCAGCTGTCTTTCTTGTCATTGGTGGTGCCGGTCTTGCCACCGACACGCTTCCAGGACGGCAGCATGGACTGCAGCGCCCTGGCGGTACCGCTGGTCGTTACCTGATTCAGGGCATAATGCATGAGCTCAACCGTTTCCGGTTTGGCAACCTGATCCACAGTCAGGGGATAACGGGTCAGCACCTGTCCCCGGCCATTCATGACCTCACGAATGGCATGCAGGGGGGAATAGGTACCATCGGCAGCGAGAGTCTGGTAAAGCTGCTGCATTTCCAGCGGCGTCATCTCCAGTGCGCCGAGCAGAATGGAAGGATAAGCCGGAATGTCCTGTTTGAAGCCCATGTCATGCAGCTCCTGGATCACCTTGTCCAGTCCCACATCCACCCCGACCCGAACCGCCGGGGTATTGCGCGACAGTATCAGGGCCCGGATGGTGGTCATGTAACCGCCGAAACGCTGGTCATAGTTACCCGGCTCCCAGTAACGCCGGGGACCGACCTTGACCGTGACCGGGCCGTCACTGACACGGGCATTCAGGGAGGCATACTGGCCCCCGCTTTCCAGCGCAGCCAGATAAATGAAAGGCTTGAGCAGGGAGCCGACCTGACGCTTGGCCGACAAAGCCCGGTTATAACCCGGATAACGCACATTGCGCCCCCCGACCAGGGCAATCACTTCGGCATTCTGTATGGTGCTGATGACCATGGCGCTGTTGAGCTTGTTTTTCGGGGTACGGAATTTCTTTTCCAGATTTTCCACCCGCTTGACCAGCACCTTCTCCGCCGTCAGCTGTACGATCGGGTCCATGGCAGTGAAGATCAACAGCCCCTCGGTGCGCAGGTCCTCCTCGCGGTAATCACGCTGCAGCTGTTCCCGCACCAGGTCGAGATAGGCCGGAAACGGGCTGGCTCCCGATGGTGGAGCCTCGCTCACCCCCAGCGGACGGGCACGGGCTGCCTCGGCTTCCCTGTGGTTGAGTACCCCGCCCTGCTCCATCACGGTCAGCACCAGATTGCGCCGTTGCAGGGCACGTTCCGGGTAACGGCGCGGATTATAGTAGGTTGCACCCTTGGCCAGCCCGATCAGCATGGCGATCTGGTCCGCCTTGAGGTCCTTGACTGAACGGTTGTAATAGAACTGGGCCGCCAGCCCGAAGCCGTGAATGGCACGCTCGCCATCCTGCCCCAGGTAGATTTCATTCAGGTAGGCTTCCAGTATCTCCTGCTTGGTGTAACGCAGCTCCAGCAGAAAGGCCATCATGGCCTCCTTGAGCTTGCGTCGCCAGCTGCGCTCATTGCTGAGGTAGAAGTTCTTGACCAGCTGCTGGGTGATGGTACTGCCGCCCTGTACCGTCTCGCCGGCTTTCAGGTTGGCAACCATGGCCCGCGCAATCGCCAGCGGATTGACGCCCTGGTGCTCGTAGAATTTTTTGTCCTCAACCGCAATCAGCCCGTCAATCAGGGCCGGGGAAACATCACGGATGCGCACCAGCACCCGGTCTTCCTTCTGGCTGGGGTAGAAGTTGCCGATCAGTACCGGATCAAGACGCATCAGCGGCAGCGGCTCCTGGCCGTTATTGTAGGCCAGTGTCTTGATCTTGCCCTTGCTGATGCTGATGCGGATGCTGCGTGCCGGCTCCATGTCCTCGGCAAACTGGAAACCCCGGGTATTGATCAGGAAGTCATCCTTGTCACGCTGGTACTGACCGATCTCGACCGGTTTCTCCAGCTGGGCATAACTGAGCAGCTTGAGTTCCTGTTCCAGATGATCGGCATAGAGCTGCTGGCCTTCAAACAGCTCCAGCGGACGGGCGAACACCCGTGCCGGCAAGGCCCAGCGCTTGCCTTCAAACTGGGCCCGCACCTGTTCGTCCAGCTGCATGGCATATACAATACCGCCCAGCATGGTCACCACCAGCACCACAATCAGCGTGATGCGAAACAACCGGCCAAAAACCACCAGGGAAAACCACAGTCCCTTGAATGGCATCAGCCACCACGGGGTGCCGGACTTGTTCGGGTTGTTCCCGGAATCCTGAGTCAAAATGATATCCTGCCAAAAAGTTGATGCATTACCCTTCTGCGACACCCCGGCTGCCTGAGTGTTCCCTGATGGATTTTACATTAATCCCCGCCGGGCGGACATGTCAGCACCCGACAAATTCTGGCGTGATTATAGCCCGCCTTGCCCATGCAGGGAAACAGGCGGGTATTCCTCCGGTCAGGTCGCCTCGCCCTGCAGGTGGTAACTTCTGACCCGGCGGCCATCGGGTTCCACCGAATGCAGGTGCACGTCATAGCCCCAGAGCTGGTGGGCATGGCGCAGCATTTCATAGGTCTCATTACTGAGTGGACGGCGATTGTGCATGTTATGGTGCAGGGTGAGTGAGCGATCACCACGCACATTCACGCTCTCGACCTGGATATCCGGCTCGTTGCTGCTGAGGTTGTACTGCTGGGACAGGCGTTCACGCAGTTCACGATAACCGCGTTCATTGTGAATGGCCACCACATCAATGGCATTGCGGCGGTCATCATCCTCCAGGGCAAAGAAATGAAAGTCCCGCATGATTTTCGGGGACATGAACTGCAGGATGAAACTCTCATCCCGGTAGTTGCGCATCACATTGTCCAGGGTGCTGATCCAGTTTGAACCGGCAATGTCCGGGAACCATTCCCGGTCCTCGTCAGTCGGGCGCTCACAGATACGGCGGATGTCCTGCATCATGGCAAACCCGAGCGCATACGGGTTGATGCCGGAATAATACGGGCTGTCAAAGCCGGGCTGCATCACCACATTGGTATGCGAGGTCAGGAACTCCATCATGAACCCTTCATTCACCAGCCCTTCGTCATACATTTCGTTGAGGATGGTGTAATGCCAGAACGTGGCCCAGCCCTCGTTCATTACCTGGGTCTGGCGCTGCGGGTAGAAATACTGGGCAATCTTGCGCACAATGCGGATGATTTCACGCTGCCAGCTTTCCAGGTGCGGTGCATTCTTTTCAAAGAAATACAGCAGGTTCTCCTGCGGCTCGGCAGGAAAGGTCGGAATTTCACGTTCCTGATCCTGTTTTTCCTTCAGGCGCGGCAAGGTCCGCCACAGGTCATTCAGGTGGCGCTGAACATATTCCTCACGCTCCTTCTGACGCTGTTTTTCCGCAGCAGCCGAAATCGGACGCGGGCGCTTGTAACGGTCAACCCCGTAATTCATCAGCGCATGGCAGGAATCCAGCAGGCGCTCAACTTCTGCCACGCCATGACGCTGCTCGCACTGGGTGATGAAATTTTTGGCGAAGACCAGATAGTCAATAATGCCATCGGCATCAGTCCAGCTCCGGAACAGGTAGTTGCCCTTGAAAAATGAGTTGTGGCCGTAACAGGCATGCGCAATCACCAGTGCCTGCATGGTCAGGGTATTCTCCTCCATCAGGTAGGCGATGCAGGGATTGGAATTGATCACAATCTCGTAAGCCAGTCCCATGCGTCCGCGTGAGTAGTTCTGTTCCACATTGACAAAATGCTTGCCATAGGACCAGTGGTTATAAAATACCGGCATGCCGACCGAGGCATAGGCATCCATCATCTGGTCCGAGCGGATGATCTCGATCTGGTTCGGATAGGTATCGAGGCGAAACTTTTCACGCGCAATGCGGGCAATTTCACGGTCATAGCGCTCAATGGTCTCAAAGGTCCACTCCGAACTGGTGGAAATGCAGTTTTTTTCCCGGCCCGTCTCATGCACCATTATTCGGCCTCCATGGTTTTGCGGAACAGCTCACGGAATACCGGATAAATCTCGGCATTGTTGCGCACCCGCTGGATCGCAAAACGGTCACTGAAATCCTGCTGCAGATGCTCATACAACCGCCACAGCCCCTGTGGCTCACGATCCCCGATCTCGATATAGGTATAATACTGTACCATCGGCAGCACACTGCCGGTCAGTGCCTTGTGGCAGCGCTCGTTGTCCTCCTGCCAGTTGTCTCCGTCCGATGCTTGGGCACAGTAGATGTTCCATTCATTCGGCGAGTAGCGCTCGGCAATGATGTCACCCATCAGGTTCAGGGCGCTGGATACCACGGTACCGCCGGTCTCGCGTGAATAAAAAAAGGTTTCCTCATCCACTTCCTGGGCCTGGGTATGGTGGCGGATGAATACCACCTCGATCTTCTCGTAGTTTTTCTTCAGAAAGAGGTAGAGCAGGAAGAAAAAACGCTTGGCGGTGTCCTTGATGTCCTGGGTCATGGAGCCGGACACGTCCATTACGCAGAACATGACGGCCTTGGGGGACGGGGTCGGCACCCGGACATGCAGGTTGTACTTGAGGTCGAAATCATCCAGAAACGGAATGCGGTTCAGGCGCACATTCAGGCGTGCCAGTTCCTCTTCCAGCAGTTCACGCTGTTCCGTATCCGCCTCATCCAGCTTTTCCAGCTCCGCCAGCAATTCAAGGCGACGCCGGCGCGATTTGCCCCCCAGGGCAATCCGGCGTGCATGGGCACTGCGCATGGAACGTACGATATTAAGCTGGTTGGGATTACCCACCTCGCTGTGACCGGCACGCCGGGTTTCAAAGCTGTCCGAAGTGGTGAGCTGGCGCTTGACCATATTGGGCAGGGCCAGATCCTCAAACAGGTACTCCAGAAATTCACTCTGGGAAATCTGGAACACGAAATCATCAATGCCTTCACCGGAGTCGGAAGCATCACCGGAGCCACTGCCGCCCCCACCCCCCTTGGGTGGACGCTGGATACGGTCGCCCTCGATAAATTCTTTGTTACCCGGATGGACAATCTCGCGCTGGCCACCGTCTCCATGATGGAAATGCGGCTCGGAAATGTCACGCCGGGGAATGGTGATGGTATCGCCCTGCTCCATGTCGGTCATATTGCGGCGACTCACCGCATCGGATACCGCCTCCCGAATCTGCTTGTGATAACGCTTCAGGAAGCGCTGCCGGTTGACCAGACTTTTATTCTTGCTGTTGAGACGACGGTCGACAATATAGGCCATCTTGCGCTCCTTGTATGTTAGCTACCGCCCCGCATCATCCGGGACGGGAGCAGCCATCCATCCGGTATTGCAGGATTACTGCGACTTGCGCACCCGCAGGTACCACTCGGCCAGCAGGCGCACCTGCTTTTCCGTGTAACCGCGCTTCATCATGCGTTCCACAAAGTTATCATGCTTGCGCTGTTCCTCCGCTGAGGACTTGGCACCATAAGAGATGACCGGCAGCAGGTCCTCGGTACTGGAGAACATCTTCATCTCGATCACCCGACGCAGCTTTTCATAGCTGGTCCAGTCCGGATTGCGGCCATTGTTGTTGGCACGGGCGCGCAGCACGAAGTTGACGATCTCGTTGCGGAAGTCCTTGGGATTGCTGATCCCGGCAGCCTTTTCGATCTTTTCCAGGTCCGAATTAAGGGCCGAACGATCCAGGAAATCGCCCGTTTCCGGATCACGGTATTCCTGATCCTGAATCCAGAAGTCGGCATAAGTCACATAGCGGTCAAACAGGTTCTGCCCGTACTCGGAATAGGATTCCAGGTAGGCGGTCTGGATTTCCTTGCCGATGAATTCGACATAACGCGGGGCCAGGTATTCCTTGATGAAGCTGATGTAACGGTCCTGCAGTTCTTCAGCATACTGCTCCTTCTCGATCTGGCGCTCCAGGACGTACATCAGGTGTACCGGGTCGGCTGCGACCTCGGTGGCATCATAGTTGAACACCTTGGAGAGAATCTTGAAGGCAAAACGGGTGGAAAGCCCGGACATGCCCTCATCCACGCCGGCAGCATCCTGATACTCCTGAATGGTTTTGGCCTTGGGATCAATATCCTTGAGGTTTTCACCATCGTAAATGCGCATCTTGGAGAACAGGTTGGAGTTTTCCGGTTCCTTGAGGCGTGACAAGATCGAAAACTGTGCCAGCATCTTCAGGGTATCCGGTGCACAGGGTGCCGCCCGCAGCGAACTGCCCTGCAGCAGCTTTTCATAAATCTTCACCTCTTCGGTGACACGCAGGCAGTAAGGTACCTTGACAATGGAAACCCGGTCGATGAAGGCTTCGTTGTTCTTGTTGTTCTTGAAAGCCTGCCATTCGGATTCGTTCGAGTGCGCCAGAATCACCCCGGTGAAGGGAATGGCCCCGATGCTTTCGGTGCCGTTGTAATTGCCTTCCTGGGTTGCCGTCAGCAGCGGATGCAGCACCTTGATCGGTGCCTTGAACATCTCCACGAACTCCATCAGCCCCTGATTGGCCATGCACAGGCCGCCGGAATAGCTGTAGGCATCCGGATCATTCTGGGGGAAATCCTCCAGCTTGCGGATGTCCACCTTCCCGACCAGCGAGGAAATATCCTGATTGTTTTCATCACCGGGTTCAGTCTTGGAAAGTGCAATCTGGTTCAGGCGTGAGGGATAGCGCTTGACTACCCGGAACTGACTGATGTCACCACCGAACTCACCCAGGCGCTTGACCGCCCAGGGTGACATGATGGTGCGCAGGTAACGGTGCGGGATGCCGTAATCCTCTTCCAGGATGGCCCCGTCCTCCTCGCTGCTGAACAGCCCCAGCGGGGACTCGTTTACTGGTGAACCCTTGATGCAGTAGATCGGCTCCTTTTCCATCAGTGCCTTGAGGCGCTCGGCCAGTGAGGACTTGCCGCCACCTACCGGTCCCAGCAGATAAAGCACCTGCTTGCTTTCCTCCAGCCCCTGGGCGGAATGGCGCAGGAAAGCGACAATCTGTTCAATGGCATCTTCCATGCCATAAAATTCATCAAAAGATGGATAGCGACGAATGACTTTATTGGAAAAAATCCGGCTCAGGCGTGGCTCCCTTGAGGTATCCACCAGCTCCGGCTCCCCAATGGCCCGCAACAGGCGCTCGGCACCGGTTGCATAAGCCAGCGGATCGGATTTACAGATCTCAAGGTATTCCTGCAGGGAATATTCTTCTTCTTGAGTTGCTTCGTATCTATCCTTGAAATGTTTGAATATACTCATTTTTTACCCCTTTATATCCTGCATGCCGCTGCGACCGACACCATGGCATGCGCTGATGACAAGACCCGCTCTGAGTCATGACCTCTGTTGCTCGCAATGCCCTGCAGCATCCACTCGGCGCGCGCAGTCATACTTCTGGCATAACCTATTAGACTATACGCCAGAACAACAGTTTTATTATTTGAAAAAATAATTCAGGCTATTTTTTGATCCAGATAGCTGCCTGTTTTCACAAGCCGGTTTTTTTAATTGATCACTATTTACACGTCTACAGACTATGCCCGAACGCTTAAACAGAGCATGAATATCGGGGAAATATTGCCAGCAAGTTTTTTATTCGGTATAAGCGCGTCCCCGCCTTGTGTCCGTTGTACCGCCAGACCTCGACACCTCGGATGTGAAGCCCCGGTTCTCGGATAGATTCCATCAGCTTCGATAAATCCGGCCTGACTGTCAGGTCTCAGGTTGCGGGAACGTGGCACCAGCGGGTTTGGTGTACGGATGGTGACATAAAGCGGGCAGCCTGGCGCATACAGTCAGCCAGTCGCTCTAAAACCGTGCAATCCAGTAACGGCGACCAGAGCAGGTTCATTCTCAGCAGGTGGCTGCCGGGCAGTTGATCCAGCGCCAGAGGGCGGAATTGAATGGCACCCAGCAGTGATTCCGGCAACAGGGAAACCGCCAGCCCCGCATGCACTGCTGCGGCCAGATTATCCATCACCGGGCTGTTCAATACCGGCTGATACACAATACCGGCCTGCTTCAAATCGTGCAGGCAGATATCACGCACAATACAGTCACCTTCAAACAGCGCCAGTGGCAGCCTGTCGTGCTCTTCAACAGGAACACCGGTTGGGGCTGACCATACCAGCCGTTCAGACCAGAGCAGCGCTTCATCGCTGTTGTTTGCTTCGCCAGCAACAATGGCGAGATCCAGCTCACCGCGCTGCACGCGCTGGCGCAGGTTGCGGCTGCGCTCGCAGACCACCCGGGGTTCAAGATCGGGAAAAGCCTTTAACAAAACGGGCACAAAGCAGCGTAGAAAATCCTGGGCATAATCGGCGGGCATGCCAAAGTTGATGCGTCCGCTCAGTTGCCGCTGACTCAGGGCCACCAGGGTTGCATTATTCAAACGCAGGAATTGCTCGGCATAACCCAGCAGCCTGTCACCCGCATCGGTGAGCTGGATCCCCTGATTGCTGCGTTCAAGCAGACGCGCACCCAATTGCCCTTCAAGACGCTTGATCTGCATGCTGACAGCGGCCTGAGAACGAAACACCGTTGCCGCTGCTTTTTTCAGCTCGCCTTCTTTCACCACGGCGCAGAAGGTGCGCAGTAACTCAAGGTCCAGCAAGGGTTCCATGTCAAGTCTCCCCGCCATCACGGAAAACGGCCGGGGACAGCCGAGCTCTCGTAAAAGCATGATTCAGTAAAAGTGAATTACGCAGTCAATAGTATTGGTTTGACTGCGTCATGTCTTATTTTTAATGTCAATAAACTTGGCCACAAGCGCCGGGTCATCATGTTGAAAATCAGCGGAGACTTCCAATGCCTATCAGGGCTATTCCTTCGACCATGGCGGGTGTCCAGTTATCCGGGCATGGCGGGCTGGAGATGCTGCATTACCGCACGGATCTGAGTGTCCCTCGTCCCAAGGCCACAGAGGTACTGATCAAAGTGGGGGCCAGCGCCGTTAATAACACCGATATCAATACCCGCATCGGCTGGTATTCCAAAAAAGTGAAAGCCGAGACTAACGCTGGTGGTGCTGAGGGATTTGAAACCGTTGATGACCAGGATGCAAGCTGGTCTGGCGTACCGCTGGTTTTTCCCCGCATCCAGGGTGCTGATTGCTGTGGTGAAATTGTCGCCGTTGGTGAGCAGGTTGATCCCTCCCGCATTGGGGAACGGGTGCTGGTCCGTACCATACAACAGCCCTTTGACACCCGTGGTGAGTATCACTGCATCACCTACGGTTCTGAGTGTGACGGTGGCTTTGCCGAGTATGCCATTGCCCGTGCAAGTGAAGCTTTTGCAATTAACAGCCAACTTACGGCTGCCGAACTTGCCTGCTTTCCCTGTGCTTATTCCACCGCTGAAAATATGCTGGAGCGTGCACAGGTTAAGGCAGGCGAGCAGGTGTTGATTACCGGTGCATCGGGGGGTGTTGGCTCTGCTGCGGTGCAACTGGCCAAACGCCGAGGAGCCAGGGTGATCGCTGTTTGTGGTATCGACAAACAGGCAGCGCTTTTAGCGCTGGGTGCAGATCAGGTGATTGCACGTGGTGAGTCCCTGGTTGCCGCTTTGGGAAAGGACAGCGTACAGGTGGTGATTGATCTGGTGGCCGGGCCGCAATGGCCGCAATGCGGTGAGCTGCTCTGCCGGGGTGGGCGTTATGCTGTTGCCGGTGCCATCGCCGGCCCTCTGGTTGCGCTGGATGTCAGAACCCTGTATCTCAAAGACCTCAGCTTTTTGGGTTGTACCTGGCAGCCCAAAAGGGTGATGCACAATCTGGTGCATTATATCGAGCAGGGTGAAATTCGCCCGCTTGTCGCAAAAACCTATCCGCTGTCCGCAATCACTACTGCGCAGCAGGATTTTCTGGCGAAAAACTTTATCGGAAAAATTGTGCTTTTGCCATCAAGGGAGCAGAGCCATGAAAATCACTGAAATTGCGGTTTATCAGGTTGATCTGCCTTATCGTGGTGGCACCTATCGTTTATCGGGTGGGCGCACCTATCGTTGTTTTGATGCCACGCTGGTTTGTCTGCGTACCGATAACGGTCTTGAAGGCTGGGGAGAATCGACACCTTTCGGCTCGACCTATATCGCCTCACATGCCCTCGGTGTGCGGGCAGGTATCGCTGAAATGGCACCGGCACTGTTAGGACGTGATCCGCGCCAGCTTGATCGTATCAACGAAGTGATGGATCAACGCCTGGTTGGCCATCTGGATGCCAAAACGGCCATCGATGTTGCCTGTTGGGACCTGTTTGGCAAATCAGTGGAGCTGCCCGTTTGCGAGTTGCTGGGAGGCAGTACCGCAAAAGCGATGCCTACGATTGATTCCACCTATGCGGGCGACCCTGAGGATATGCGTCGCCGCGTGGCAGAGACCCGGGCACAGGGCTATATCGGACACTCGATCAAGGTGGGTGCCAGTGCCGAAGAGGGTGGCCCGGCGCTGGATGCGGCCAGAATCGAGGCCGCGCTGGCCGATGCCAGACCGGGTGAGTTTTTCATTGTGGACTGCAACGGCGGTTTAACCGTAGAGCACGGGTTACGCATGTTAAACCTGCTGCCACCAGGGTTGGATTTTGTGCTGGAAGCCCCCTGTGCAACCTGGCGGGAAACGCTCTCGCTGCGGCGGCGTACCGCTGTGCCGATCATCTTTGATGAATTGGCCACCGATGATGTTTCGGTCATGCAGCTTATCTGCGATGACGCGGCTGAGGGGATTGGCCTGAAAATATCAAAAAACGGTGGGCTGACCCGCGGTCGCCGTCAGCGTGATATGTGTCTCAGTGCCGGTTTAACCCTCAGTATTCAGGAAACTGTCGGGTCTCATGTGGCGTTTGCGGCACTGGCGCATCTGGGGCAAACGGTTCCGCCGCGGGCGTTGCGCTGCATTCTGGATACCCGCGATATGGTCACCCCCGTGACTGCCACCTTTGATGCCCCCTTAATCAATGGCGGGGTGCGAGTGCCTGATAAACCGGGGTTGGGCATCGAGATACAGCACGCGGTTATTGGTGAACCGGTAGCGGTTTACCGCTGAGCTTTGCTTTTGTCATTGAACCTTACCTTGTCAGTCCCGATACCCGCTGACAAAATCAAGCCACCTGAATCTTCCAGCCACCAGCGGATTTCCCATGCACATCGAAATCGATGACCTTACCCGCCCCGCCGTCCACGCCCTGCTGCGCGAACACCTTGACAACATGCACGCACTCTCCCCGCCCGAAAGTGTTCATGCCCTTGACCTCAGCCACCTGCGTGCGCCCGGCATCACCTTCTGGACCGCATGGGAACAAGACCGGCTGCTCGGCTGCGCTGCCCTCAAGGCGCTGGACCCGCTGCACGGTGAAATCAAATCCATGTGCACCCCTGCCAGTCAGCGCCGCCAAGGCGCGGGCCGTGCCTTGCTGGAACACATCCTGAGCGTCGCCAGACAACGTGGTTATCAACGCCTCAGCCTTGAAACCGGCACCCCGGAAGCCTTCATCCCTGCCCAACGCCTCTACCAAAGCGCCGGCTTCACCCCGTGTCCGCCGTTCCCGCCCTACCGCGAAGACCCCTACAGCCTGTACATGACCCTGGCGCTGAGCCCATAAAGCCCCCCCCTTTCCAACGCCCCGGATTAACCCCACAACCCAAACGTTTTTATCAGCCCGTCATTCTGGCAGAATCGCCTTTTCACCAGCCTGCCGGTGCGCAGCGACAAACCAACGATACGGAACCCACAATGGACCAGAACCAGACCGCCAAAGTCGTCTTCATGCCCTCCGGACGCCGGGGAAGCTTTCCTGTCGGTACCCCGGTGCTGCGGGCTGCCCAACAGCTGGGTGTCGACATCGACTCCATCTGTGGCGGACGCGGCATCTGCGGGCGCTGCCAGATCGTACAGGCCACCGGCTCCTTTCCCAAACACGGGATTGAATCCCTGCCCGAACACCTGAGCGCCTTCACCGAAACCGAACACCGCTACGAAAAGCGCAAAACCGCCATGGCGGATGGCCGTCGGCTGGGGTGTCAGGCCCTGATTCAGGGGGATATGGTGGTGGATGTCCCCCCGGAAAGTCAGGTGCACAAACAGATTGTGCGCAAGGCTGCCGACCTGCGCGCCATTACGCTTGATACCGCCGTCAAGCTCTACTATATCGAAGTCGAAGAAGCCGACATGCACCACCCCAAAGGCGATTACCAGCGTCTGTGCGAAGCCCTGCAGCACGAGTGGCAGCTGGAGGGCCTGCATTGCGGGCTGCCACTGCTGAACACACTGCAGGCCACGCTGCGGGCCGGGCAATGGAAAGTCACTGCCGCCGTTCATGCCGGGCAGGAAGTCATCGCCCTGTGGCCGGGGTTTCGCGAGACCGTGTACGGGCTGGCCATCGACATCGGTTCCACCACCATTGCCGCCCACCTGTGCGATCTGGTCACCGGGGCCGTGGTGCACTCCGGCAGCATGATGAACCCCCAGATTCGCTTCGGGGAAGACCTGATGAGTCGGGTATCCTACATCATGATGCACCCGGAAGGTGCACAGGCCATGACCGATGCCGTGCGCACGGGACTGCGCAACCTGGCCGGGCAGATTGCGGCGGAAACCGGCATCAGCACCGAAGACATCCTGGAACTCACCCTGGTCGGCAACCCGGTCATGCACCACATTCTGCTGGGCATCAATCCGGTGGAACTGGGCGGTGCACCGTTTGCCCTGGCCACCGACGAGGCCCTGAACATCCCTGCCAGCGCCCTGGAACTGGGCCTGCATCCGGGGGCCATGGCCTATGTGCTGCCCTGTATCGCCGGGCATGTGGGTGCCGATGCCGCGGCAATGGTGCTGTCCGAGGAGCCGTTTCTGCAGGATGAGATCACCCTGCTGGTCGATGTCGGAACCAACGCTGAAATCGTACTCGGGAACCGTGAACGCCTGCTGGCCTGCTCCAGCCCCACCGGCCCTGCCTTTGAAGGTGCCCAGATCAGTGCCGGCCAGCGTGCCGCCCCCGGTGCCATCGAGCGCGTGCGCATTGATCCGGTGACCAAAGAACCCAGGATCCGGGTCATCGGGGCCGAACCCTGGTCGGATGAGCCGGGCTTTGCCGCAGCGGTACAAGCCATCGGTGTCAATGGCATCTGTGGTTCCGGCATTATCGAGGTGGTGGCCGAAATGTATCTGGCCGGTATTATCAGCAGTGACGGGGTGATTGACGGTGCGCTGGCGGACCAGACCCCGCGGGTGGTGGCGGATGGACGCACCTGGTCCTATGTCCTGCATGACGGCGGCGAGTCCGGGCAGCACATTGCCATCACCCAGAACGATGTGCGCCAGATTCAGCTTGCCAAGGCGGCCCTGTATGCCGGGGTGAAACTGCTGATGGACCACCGGGGTGTTCCGGCAGTGGAGCGTATTCGTCTGGCGGGCGCTTTCGGCAGTCATATTGATGTCCGGCATGCCATGGTGCTGGGCCTGATTCCCGACTGCCCGCTGGATCAGGTGGCCTCTGCCGGGAATGCCGCCGGAACCGGGGCACGGATTGCCCTGCTGAATCAGGGGGGGCGACGCACGATTGAAACCGTGGTGCGTACCATTGAAAAGATCGAAACGGCGGTGGAACCGAAGTTTCAGGAATATTTCGTCGATGCCATGGCGTTCCCGAACCGCAGTGATGACTTCCCGCACCTGTTCTCCGTGGTGGAACGGCCTGCCCCGAAAGCAGCAGCGGCCACCGGAGCAGCCGGTGAACGGCGCAGGCGGCGCGGGCGTTCGTGAGTTTATTTTGAATGGAAACAACAAACCTGAAGCAAAATAAGGGTATTCCCTCACTGGACGATATGGAAAGCTTGTTCGTCAACAACGCAGGTATGGACACGATTCGCGCCCATATCAACCGAGGGTATGAGTATAATGTCAAGACCCACACGATCACGATCAGATTTCAAGCGCGATCAAAAAGGCACTAAAGTCTTTTGAAGCGGAAATTGATGCAGTTTCTGAGATATTGCCACAGTTTATCTCACAGGGGCAGCAAGACGAGTCGCAATCCAGGTCCGGCTGATCGAAAAACCCTTATATGACAGGGAGCATAAGCAATGAACAAAATACACAACCCGGCTGAAGCAGCCAGCGGCGGCTGCATCTGCGGCGGTGTGCGCTACAGCATTTCCGCACGCGACAGGCTGCGCCAGGTGGTGGCCTGCCACTGTGAACAATGCCGCCGTTTCAGTGGTCATTATGTCGCGGCCACCGGTGCCCGCTACCGCTATTTCACCCTGCTTGCCGACAGCACCCTGCAGTGGTACGCGTATGTGCCGGGCGTGCGGCAGGGATTCTGCAACCGCTGTGGCTGCAGCCTGTTTTTCGACTACCCGCAGGAGCAGCGCATCTCCATTCTGGCCGGTACGCTGGACGACAGCCACGGTCTGCAGGAAGTCATGCATATCTACACCCGCGAAGCCGGCTGCTATTACACCCTGCCGGCGGCGGTCGACCGGGTGGAAGACGGCACGTTTACGCTGCCGTGCCCGACATGAAAATGGCGGAAGGATATGGGAGTCGAACCCACCAGGAACCGTGTGACAGCCCCTCCCGGATTTGAAGTCCGGACATCCCACCGGGGTATGCCATCCTTCCGCAGAAAACCTTTTTTCACACCCGCTCCCGGGTTTCAGTCACTGTCACCGGGCAAGCTGCCGTGAACAGTTCGCCATTACGCAGCAGGCGTTCATCACGACGCTGACCGCCGGCACTGCTGCCGACAATACGGCGTGTCAGCCCGACCCGGTCAAAAAACTCCAGAATCTGGATGGCCCGTTTGCGCCCGATGCCGATCCGGTCCCGAAAAGCGATGACATTCAGCAGCGGCTGTGCCTGCTCGCACACAAGGGCCGCCAGCTGCACGATCTGTTCAGGCGTATAGAATAAATCCCGTACCACCTGATGCAGTGCCCCCCGGCGTGCCTGCTTGCACAGTACCTGACGCACCAATACTTCGGCAAGCCCCGTGTCCCGTGCCAGATCACGCACCCAGGGTGGATCAAATCCCCCGGCCTGCAAATGCGGCTGCAAGGTCTCCCACACCCCCTGCTCCTGCGCATTCAGGGTCAGCACATGCCCCGGTGCATGCAGGAAGCTGCCGGAACGTTCCAGCAACCCCTGTGCAATCCAGTATTCCACCAGCAGCCCGAACAGCTCGTCCCGAAAGGCCGGAAAAGCCATGCGGCGCAGGCGTTCGGCAGACAGGCCCGGCTCATCCGGCTGCTGCTGATGAAACTGCGTCAGTGCCGCCTGCAGACGGGCTTCCAGCACCTCGCACTGTGTCGGGCTCATCACCCAGCCAGCGCCGCCCTGATCCAGAACCTGCAGATCAGGCTGATGCCTGTGTAAACCGGCCAGCAGCCAGGGCAAAGGCTGATTCATGCAGCGGCTCCACACCGCCAGTGTCAGCGGCTGTGTCACCAGCGCCAGCAGGCCGGCCAGCGCAGCCACGGCATCCGGTGCCTGCAGGGCCTGCAGGCAGGCCAGCCGCTGCGGCTTCTTGCGCCCGCGCAGGGGCGGGCTGGTATCCAGTACCGTACCACCGGCCAGGGTATGCTGCCCCGACATGTCACGCAGCACAAGGCGGTCATGCCAGCACAAGGGTAACGGCTCATCCATGCAGCACTGCACAAAACCGCCACTTCCGGGAGACAGCCGCCGTCCTTCCAGCAGCACCAGCTTTGCCGGCTGACGTGTCGCGCCATGATGCAGCATGACCTCCAGCCCTTCACGCAACGCACCGGGCGCATCAGCCGCCACCTGCAGCCACCCATCGAAACGCACAACGGGTGCATGCAGCGCTGCTGCCAGCAGCCAGCTCCCGCGTGGTACCTGCACCTTGTCCACCCCGGCCAGCACCAGCCCGCAGCGATTTCCCGCCTGTGCCTCGCTGACAGCGCGGTTCTGTGCATGGATGGAGCGCACCCGTACCGGAACCCCGGCCGGACTCAGGATCAGTCTGTCGCCCGTGCGAACGGTACCACTGTGCAGCAGGCCGGACACCGTGGTCCCGCTGCCATCCAGCACAAAACAGCGGTCAATCGCATAGCGCACACTCCGGTCGGCTGCGGATACGGCCTTTTCCGGCAGGGCGGACAGGTGCTCACGCAAGGCCGCCACACCCTGCCCGTTCACCGCCGCCAGCGGGAACAACGCCGCCGCCGCATACGGTGTCCCGGCCAGCCAGGCACGGATCTCCGCCTCACGCTGCAAACGCATGCCCAGGTCCACCCGATCCGTTTTGGTCAGGGCAACCGTCAGCGCCGCAACCCCCATAAACTGCAAAATGCCCAGGTGCTCACGCGTCTGCGGCATGATGCCGTCATCTGCCGCAATCACCAGCAGCGCATGGTCCATGCCACTGGCACCTGCCGTCATGGTATGCACGAACTTTTCATGCCCCGGTACATCCACAAACCCCAGCACACGCCCGTCCGCCACCGGCAGGTAGGCAAACCCCAGCTCAATGGTGATACCCCTGCGCTTTTCCTCCTGCAGACGGTCGGTATCCACCCCCGTGAGGGCCTGGATCAGGGTGGTCTTGCCGTGATCGATATGGCCGGCGGTGCCGATGATCATGCCAGGGGTTCGACCTCGCGGGCGCTCAGGGTGTATTGAAACGCATCCGGCTTCAGGCTTTTCAGACGCTGGCCGTTACCGGTCTCCGCCTCCGGATACATCAGGAACGGCAGCGGCTCACTGCTCATGCTGCCCGGCAGCTCCAGGTCATGACCGAAATTGTAAGCCAGCCAATTGCCCTCCCAGGCCCCGAACAGCCGGTCGCGCACGGCCACCACCCTGGGATCATCCAGTGTCAGCTGATCGGGTTTGTTTTCTTCCAGAATGACCTTGCGCACATCCGCCGGGTCGACCGGTACCCAGCCGAAACTGCCCAGAAACACCTCCGCCCGGCAGTGCTGGGCCTTGCTGACATCCCCGCTTTTCCCCAGGCTTTTGTAGCCAAAGCGCGAGTCAGCCACCCGGATGCCATACACATCACGGGCCGGGAGCCCGATTGCACGCGCCAACCCGACATACAGTGCATTCAGGTCAGCACACTTGCCCTTGAGATTACCGGTTTCCAGCATCCAGCGGATATCACCGATACCACACCCCTCCACCTTGGGATCACGCACGGTATTTTCTACGATCCATTCGTAAATGGCGCGTGCCTTCTCGATATCGGTGCGATACCGGGCGGTAATCCCTGTTGCGGTTTCGCGCACAATCCCGTCGGTTGGCAACAGCTGGGTCGCCCCGGTATACAGCGCGTACTCTTCCTGGCTCAGGCTCGGCACATCCTGTGGCCGGCTGAAATCCACCGCCCGGTCACGGGTGGCAAAACGGCTGATGACTGCCAGCCGGGGCGTTTCAGCAGCACCCTCTTCCCAGACCGCATGCAACATCTGAGCCTGGTACCGGGGATCGGTGTAGACCTGCATCCGGTCAGCATTACCCTGCCACAGGTTGCCCATCGGTTGCATCCACGCTGCTGCCGCCACGGAAGGCAACGGTACCCAAGCCTGGGTTTCCCCCGTGACAGCGGCCAGGTCCAGACGGGAAACCAGCTCAAACACACGCCAGCCACTGGTTGGGTCCGGGTCAAACGCCACCCGCTCCCCGGCTGTCGCAGCCACCGGGACGGCCTCAGCAGCCCAGCCTGCCGCCCCCGGCAGCAGGCCCAGCGCCCCCAATGTGGCAGCAGATTGCAGAAAATAACGACGCTCCATGGATTATTCTCCTTCAGTCAATGCAGTCAATCATTTTCTCGGTGCAGAGCTGGGTACAGAAAGCACTTTCATCAGTCACCCGCAGGCAGCGCAGATCCAGCCATAGCGCCTGCTCAGACAGCCGCCCGAGTACCGGACAGGGCCGCTCACGCAGAAAACGCTCCACCCGGTTCAGGCCACTGCCGCGTTTGCCAGCGGTACGCACCACCAGCGCCAGCGAAGGCAGCCGCTCAACCGGCAGTGAGCCGGAGCCGATCTGTGACAGGCAGGGTTCCAGCGTGACGCGGACCTGAAACGGTGTCAGGGCTTGCTGCAGTACCGGCAGTAAACGCCGGCCCTGTGCTTCAATGTCGACACTCGGGCGGGTCAGCAGGCGCAGGGTTTCCAGTTTTTCGGGCAGGGAATCCGGGTCACGGTACAGACGCAACACCGCCTCCAGCGCGGCCAGTGTCAGCTTGCCAAGGCGCAGGGCGCGTTTCAACGGGTTTTTCTTCAGCTGATCAATCAGCACCCTGTCACCGACCAGTATACCGGCCTGCGGCCCACCCAGCAGTTTGTCACCACTGAAACTGACCAGATTGGCACCGGCCTGCAGGGCTTCACGCGGCGTCGGTTCATGCGGGAGGCCCCAGCGCTCCAGCCCGATCAGTGTTCCGCTGCCCAGGTCTTCCACAAACGGCAGCCCATGAGTCCGGGCAATGCGGGCCAGGTCGACAGCCGGTACCGCATGGGTAAAACCCTGGATGGCGTAATTGCTGGTATGAACCTTCATCAGCAAGGCAGTACGCGGGTTGATAGCCTGCTCGTAATCGTGTGCATGGGTCCGGTTGGTACAGCCGACCTCCATCAGCTTTGCCCCGGCCCGCTGCATAATGTCCGGTACCCGAAAGGCACCGCCGATCTCCACCAGCTCACCACGTGATACCACCACCTGCCGACGCAGTGCCAGGGTATTCAGCATCAGGAAAACGGCAGCGGCATTGTTGTTGACCACGGTTGCGGCTTCCGCACCGGTCAGTTCGCACAGCAAGGCCAGGACCACATCATCACGGTCTCCCCGGCTGCCGGCATCCAGCGTGTATTCCAGTGCGCACGGGTTGCGGCATACTCTGGCAATCGCGTCAATCACGCTCTCAGGCAGCGTGGCACGCCCCAGATTGGTGTGCAGTACGGTACCGGTAAGATTGAAAACGGTGCGCAGGCTGGATTCGGCACGGGTCTGCAGGCGTGCACCCATCAGGCTCAACAGGGTATCAGTCTCGGGGACAGGGCTGTCCGGAGTCAGGGCGGCGCGGGTTTCAGCCAGCACCTCGCGCATGGCCCGCAGGGTTTCCTGCTGGCCATAATCCTGTCGCCACACGGCAGCAACAGGGGAATCAAGCAGGCGGTCAACCGCCGGTAACTGACGCCAGGGCGCACGCGCCACTGGATCTGTCTTTTTCATGTCAGCCGGACCCGCCCTGCAGCAGATTGCGGGCCGCCCGCCCGTAGCCTTCCCGGACCAGCATGACATCCAGCCCCAGAGTGGCCAGATCATCGGCACAGGGATCAAGCTGTACCTCCCGCACCTGCGACAGCACTTTCACATAACTGTGACAGACATCGCAACACTCCCCCTGGATGGCATCCTGCGGCGTTTCACCCAACAGGGAAACCGGCTTGTGGCTGGCACAGTTGGTGCATTTGGCCCGTGCCACCTGCCACTGGCTGCTGCACAGGGAACACACCAGATAGCGCACCCCGTGATTGGGATCACCGATATGAATCAGGCTGACCATCGGATGGGAACCGCATACCGGGCACAGCAGGGGTTCGCCCTGGTGCTGGTGGCTGAGCGCTACGGGCAGGGCAGCGGCACGCTGCACCCACTCCAGCTGCAGGGCTGCCCCCAGGAACGGGGCCGCTTCCGCCGGTACGGCATCCACCTCCCCCTGCAACCAGGCTTGGGCCTGAGCCTGCCAGTGCGGGCGGGACCAGGCCTGCAGGCTTTCCCGCAACGCCGCCAGCGCCGGGCCGGCATGGCCGGCGTCGGCCTGCAGCCCATCCAGCAGGCTGCGCCAGCAGGTCCAGCTGTCATCACTCACCCCCGCAGCCAGCCAGGGGGCGGTTTCAGAAACAGCCGGGACTCCAGCGACCGGCAGCGGGGATTCCAGCACCCGCTGCTGCTGCACTTCACTCAGCACGGCACAGAACTGCAGCCAGTCCTGCAGAGGGTGTCCCGCAGCCAGTTCGCTGAAACGCCGGGCGCGTTGCCGGAACAGGGTGCGTGCCTCGGGCAACAGCAGACGGGGCGCTGCCATACCGGCAGCCCCCATGTTCCCGGCATCCACCAGACGGTCACGGGATACCAGGCTCATGAACGTTTGTCTCCGGTCACTTCACGATACCATTTATTGTGGTGATGGCGCGCCCAGGCGCGGCTGACCTTGCCGGACAGCATCGCACCCATGGTACCCTTCACCCAGAAGGCGGCATAGACATGCACCATGATACCGGCGATCAGCACCCAGGCACTGAAAGCATGCAGCAGCGCGGCAAAGCGGACCAGACCGATCGGAAAGCTGTCCGCGAACCAGGGCCGCCAGAACAGGATGCCGGTCACCAGCAATGTCAACATGCAGACAATCATGACCCAGAACAGAAGCTTCTGCCCGGCGTTATAACGCCCTACCGGCGGCAGCTTGTCATCCCGGTTGGCCAGCACATCGCTCATCTGCTTAAGCCACTGCCGGTCGGTGCGGTTGATCCCGTTGTGTTTCCAGAACCGCAAAGCCAGCACCAGAAAAAACAGGAACATGAGCACCCCCATAAACGGGTGCAGGATACGGGTCCAGGGCCCGCCACCAAACAGGTTGCCCAGCCAGAACAGGGAGGGATGGAACAAGGCCAGTCCCGACAGGGCAGCCAGCACAAACAGGATGGCAACCATCCAGTGATTGGCGCGCTCGGAAAAGTTGTAGCGCTCCAGGGCATGATCAGGCTTGTTCATGTGAGTCTCCTCCCTGCGGGTGCCTGGCGGTACGGGTGCCAGCCGGTTCATCGCCTTCTTCCACGACATTGCGCCCACGGCGCAGGAAGTGGAAAAAAGCGCCCAGGGCAATCAGGCCGAAACCGGCCAGCCCCCAGGGTTTGGTCCAGCCTTTCCACAATTCAACCGTGGGTGAAATGTGCGGGTCTTTGGGCAGATTGTGGTAAAGCTCCGGCTGGTCGGCATGGTGCAGCACATACATGACGTGTGTCCCGCCGACACCGGGCGGATCATACAATCCGGCATTCCGGTAGCCACGGGACTTCAGGTCTTCCACCCGTTCTGCGGCATAAAACTGCATGTCTTCCTTGGCACCGAACTGGATGGCCCCGGTCGGGCAGGTTTTCACACAGGCCGGCTCCTGGCCCACGGCGACCCGGTCGGAGCACAAGGTGCATTTGTACGCCTTGTTATCCTTTTTGGAAATACGCGGGATATTGAACGGGCAGCCCTGAATGCAGTAGCCGCAGCCAATACAGTGGTCCTCCTGAAAATCCACGATACCGTTGGTGTATTGGATAATGGCTCCTGGTGACGGGCAGGCCTTGAGGCAGCCCGGATCGGCACAGTGCATGCAGCCATCCTTGCGGATCAGCCACTCAAGGCGCTCATTCTGCTCCACTTCACTGAAACGCATCAGGGTCCAGGTCTGGTCGTCCAGGTCTGCCGGATTGTCATAGACCCCGACATTGTGGCCGACCTCGGCCCGCAGATCGTTCCACTCCATGCAGGCCACCTGACAGGCCTTGCAGCCGATACAGGTGGAAACATCAATGAGTTTCGCCACCGGTGGTACATGCTCGCGTGCCTGTGGCGGCGTGGTCGTGGTTGCTGAGCGGCGCTGGATGTTCAATGTTGGCATGAGGAACCTCCTTTATACCTTCTCAACGTTAACCAGAAACGCCTTGAACTCCGGCGTCTGCGCATTGGCATCCCCGACATAAGGCGTCAGGGTATTGGCCAGATAACCGGGGCGTGTCAGGCCCTTGAAGCCCCAGTGCAGCGGAATCCCGACGGTATATACCGGCTGGCCGTCCACCGTCAGCGCGCTGATGCGTTTTGAAATCACGGCAACGGCCCTGATCTCGCCCCGTCGGGAGCTGACCCGTACCTGATCACCGTCACTGATGCCGCGCAACTCGGCCAGTCCGGGACCGATTTCCACAAACTGCTGCGGCTGGGTGATGGCATTCAGGCGTGCGAACTTGGTCCAGAAGTGGAAGTGCTCCACCAGACGGTAGGTCGTGGCCACAAACGGGAACTGATCCGGGGTTCCGAAGTTTTCTGCATCCCCCGGATAAATCCGGGCCACCGGATTGTTTTTCACCCTGGGATTGTCCGGGTACATGGGGTTGTGCGTCAGCGGCGACTCAAACGGCTCATAGTGAACCGGCAGCGGACCATCCTTCATGCCGGCAACCGCAAACAGGCGCGATACCCCTTCCGGATGCATGATGAACGGCCCGACACCTTCCTCCGGAGCCGCATTGGCACGCATGTCCGGAATGTCGTTACCGGCCCAGCGGCTCCCGTTCCAGCGGATCACGGTACGGCTGGCATCCCAGGGCTGGCCGCTGGCATCACAGGAAGCGCGGTTATAGAGAATGCGCCGGTTCGCCGGCCAGGCGTAACCCCAGTTGAGGGTCTGGCCCAGACCGGACGGGTCGGAGTTGTCACGCCGCGCCATCAGGTTGCCTTCCTCGGACCAGGAACCGCAGTACAGCCAGTTACCGCAACGGGTGGAGCCGTCATCACGCAATTGCCCGAAACCGGACAGCTGCTCACCGGCCTTGATCAGCACCTTGCCGGGATCAGCCGGATCGGTGATGTCACGGGTTGCCGCACCGGAGACCTCGCGGGCAATCTCTTCTGCAGAAGGTTCCAGCGGGTTGATATAGGGCCAGCTCACCTTGAACAGGGGTTCGGCATAAGCCCCCTCGCCATCCGCATACAGTTCGCGCAGCTTGAGGAACAGCGCCGCCAGAATATCCACATCCTTGCGGGCATCCGCCACCGCACTGTCAGCCGACCAGCGCCACTGGATCACACGCCCGGAATTGGTCAGGGAGCCTTCATCCTCGGTAAACATCACGGCCGGCAGACGGAACACCTCGGTCTGCACGTCCTCGGGCTTGACATCGTTGTACTCACCCTGAGGCTGCCAGAACGATACCGTTTCGGTTTCCAGCGGGTCAATTGACACCAGGTACTTCAGGTTGGACAGGGCCTTGCCGATCTTGGCCTTGTGGGAGACCGAGGCCAGCGGGTTGAAGCCCTGGCAGAAGAAGCCGGTCATCCTGCCCTGATGCATGCGTTCAAACATGGCCAGGGTATCAAAGGCATCATCAATCTTGGGCATCCACGCATAACCGAAGTCATTTTCCGGTGTCGCATTGTCGCCATAGTAGGATTTCAGCAGACTGACATAGAACTTGCTGTAATTCGACCAGTAGTTCATCTGTCCGGGCTGCAGCGCCCTGGGCGTTTTGGCCGCCAGAAATGACTGCAGGGTCGGGGTTTTGCTGGTTGGCGTGGACAGGTAACCCGGCTGGCTGGTACCGAACAGGCCCATGTCGGTGATCCCCTGCACATTGGAATGACCACGCAGGGCATTGATGCCGCCACCGGCCACACCGATATTGCCCAGCAGCAGCTGGACCATGGCCATGGTACGGATGTTCTGGCTGCCGACCGAGTGCTGTGTCCATCCCAGGGCATACAGGATGGTCATGGTCTTGTCCGGCTGTGAACATTCGCCGATCATTTCCAGCACTTTTTCATAATCGGCCTGCTTCATCCCGGATACCCGTGCCACCTCAGACGGGGTATAGGGTGCGACATGCTTTTTCAGCAGCTGCAGGACGCAGTTGGCATGCTGCAGCGTCGGATCGGTCAGCGCATGGCCATTAATGTCCACCTGATATTTCCAGGTTTCATCATTGTAGCTGCGCGTTTCCTCGTCATAGCCGGAGAACAGCCCGTCCTCAAAAGCAAAACGTGGATGAATCAGGTAACTGGCATTGGTAAAGGTTCTGACGTATTCGTGATTGATCCGGTCATGTGTCAGCAGGTAATTGATAACGCCGAGCAGGAACGGAATGTCGCTGCCGGAGCGGATCGGCACATACAGATCGGAAACCGCTGCCGAGCGGTTGAAGCGCGGGTCCACCACCACCAGTTTGGCACCCCGGTGCTTCTTGGCTTCGATCACCCACTTGAAACCGCAGGGATGCGCTTCGGCGGCATTCCCCCCCATGACCATGACAAGGTCAGCGTTCTTGATGTCGACCCAGTGATTGGTCATCGCACCACGCCCAAACGTCGGAGCCAGACTGGCCACCGTCGGTGAGTGTCAGATACGTGCCTGGGTGTCGATACCGATAACGCCCAACCCGCGCAGAATCTTCTGGGTCAGGAAGCCGGTTTCATTGGAACAGGCGGAGCCGGCCAGAAAGCCGACCGTCGGCCAGCGGTTCACCGGCTGGCCATTGGCATCCAGGTGCTCGAAGCTGGCATCCCGATCCGCCTTCATGTGTGTGGCGATACGGGTAATGGCCTCATCCCAGGAGATGCGCTTCCATTCGCTGGTGCCCGGTTCGCGGACTTCCGGGTATTGGAGGCGCTCGGGACTCTGGATCATGTCCAGCAGACCGGCCCCTTTGGGACACAGCGTGCCACGGTTGACCGGATTGTCCGGGTCACCTTCAATATGGATGATCCGGGATTGTACATTTTTGGCCCTGTCACCCAGGCTGTAAACCAGCAGGCCGCAACTGACCGAGCAGTAGGTGCAGATACTGCGTGTTTCCGTGGTTCGTTCGAGTTTATATGGACGGGTTGCGGCCTGGACGGCCTCGGGCGTCAAGCCCAAGGCAACGCCACCGGCACCGGCAACCCCGCCCGCCGCCACTTTGAAAAACTGGCGGCGCGTCATTGGTGCGCTCATATCCGGCTTGTCTCCTCTTTGCTGGTGAAAGCTGCGGGGCCGCCCTGCCCGGCATTGGAACATTCCTGGCGACCGGCCCCGGCAAATACGCTATTATCCAGTATACAGCAATTCCCGGTCATTTTGCAACTAAGTAATTGATAAAAAATAACATTTTCTTTGAATTTGCACAGTGTTAATTTGTAAGTAGTTGATTTTAATAAATTTTTATGTAATTCTATCAGTAAGAAAACCACTGAGTTTTCAATTACTTACTTTTGTCAACTGTGCAGATGAACGGTAAAATCCTATTTTTTTCAATAAGATAACTTTCAGATGACCGGGAATTGCTGTCCAGTATAAAGCATACCATGGCGGATTTATTTGTTTTTTTACCCCGAAAACCCGGTCAACCAGCATAATTCAACAGC
>DAOPKY010000016.1:0-73668 GCA_035391465.1 Thiolinea sp.
TCTGCCGCTGGAAAGGCGGGCTCCGTTCAGGCTCATGTTCCGTTGGACAAGGCTGGGGGTGTGCAGTGGGGATTTCCGGTGTTAAGCTGTATTTTTCATCTTGGTGGGCCTGACATTGAAGTGTGAACCCGATGCTTCCAGTTTGCTGGATTATTATCACTGCACATTTTTTCTGCCACTGTTGGGGTTCGGGGATGGATTGACGCCGCATGAGACGCTGCGGGTGACATATCCCCATAATGAACGCCTGCCATCGGAGGATGCGCAGGCGTTCTATTATTTCACACCGACCTTGCGTGACATTATTTTTGACCGGGGGGATGTTCCCCTCACTGAGGATGAGAAGCGGGGGAAAGGGCAGGCCGGGGAGCATGAGGCGCAACTGATTCCGGTGCGGGAATGGCGGCTGGAGCCGGAGGTGGTGGCTGATTGGGAGCTGCAGCTGTTATCGGGTACGGAGTCGCCTGATACCGGGCAACGGGCCGTTTTTGAGTCGGTGCGCCTGTACCGTTATTTCAACGGGATTTACCTGCTGGCGTTTACCCTGATGCCCCGGATGCTGCGTGAACTGCGGGATCAGGTCGGGGCAGAGTGTCAAAATCTGAAGCAGGCTCACCCGGACTGGCCTGAATGGAAAATCGGGCAGGAGGCCGAGTCGGAAGTTCCCCTGTTCAGTTCCGGCAGGCAGTTTCTGGATGACTATCGGGTGGATGGTGTGCTGCCGGAGGCATTTTCAGCTTATGAATCGCTGCAGCTGGAGTCCTGGTTGCGTTTTACCCGGCTGGCGCGTCAGTTATACCCGAGTTTCACCGAGCAGGGGGATGAAAACAAGATTGCACCGTTGAAACTGCTGATACCGGGGCAGGAGCCGTTTAGTGCTCTGGACAGGAAGGTTCCGCTGCAGCTGCCCAAGGCGGCGGTGCACCTCTCTCCCGTTATTGTGCAGCTGGTGCAGCAGTTTTTTGCCGAACCGGTTGAGCAGCTGCTGAAGGAGAAAATCCGGCTGTTTGATGATCGCATGTTTGTCAGTGTGGCCTATGGGCTGGCGGGTAAAAAGTATGACAACCTCGACAAACTCAAGGCACTGATTGCAACCACGGACCGGTTTGCCGATACCTGGGAGGATATGAATGGCTATGCTTATTCCGGGGCAGCGCTTGATCATTACCTGCAGGATTCGGAGTTTGATCTCTGGACTGATCTGGGCGGGCACTTTATTTTCAACGACATGGTGAATGCCTATCTTTACAGTGGTTCGTTTTTCCGCAGTATAATCGGGCCGAAGCATATTCCTTATATTTATGATCGCATGTTGATTCAGGTAATGTTTTATCAGGCATCACTGCGGCATTATGATCATGAAATCACTAATAAAACTGCACTGCTGTTGAAGAACAGGAATGAGAAAAACGCAATCGGTCAGATACTGCAGCAGCGTGGTGAGTTTATTCGCTTCACCAACCAGTACTGGTTTCGGGAGGTCAGCAACCAGATGCAGGGACGAATGATGTTCCGGCTGCAGTACCAGGGGCTGGAGATTGATGCGCACTACCGGCAGTTGCAGGACGAGATTCGTGACACCAATGATTATCTGCAGGTCTTGCATGAGAACCGCCAAGGTGAGGAGTCGGCCCGATTGACCAAACTGGCTGTTGTTTTTGCCGTGGCGGCTTACTACATAGCGGCCCTGCCGGTCCTGAATGACCAGTTAAAGAATGAGGGGTTGTGGACACAGTTGTTTGATGGCCTGTTACGATACCTGCCCGAAGACTGGGTTGCCCCCGTACTCGGGATTCTGACGGTTCTGATAATACCCATTGTGCTTGCGGCTGCTGTTTATGGCTGGTTTGCGGGCTGGTTTACGGGTGACGGAAGGTAAACCGGCTGTTGGGCGGGTATGATGTTTTGTTGTCTGCTCCTCCACGGGAGGAGGAATTTCAGGATTTTATGTGACGGGGGTGAGCTTTTCGTGCCTTTCGATTGTGCTGATGGTGTATACTGATTGCCCCGCCCCTGCGGGTCTGTAGGTAGGCATTGATTTGATCAAAAAACAGCATCTTTTTGATAGTAAAGGATTTGGTGAACCTGTTGAGCGAAAATTATTCAGTTCAAAAATGGATAAAAAAATCATTTGCTTTTCAGCCGTTTAGGCTTTTTTGTTGGCAAATGACTTTAATATTCAGTCACCAATCCTTTAGAATCAATCAGTTAGATGGATTCAACCGCTCCATTTGCGCAAAGTTTGCACTGATTTTTCCAATCGGCCCTGAGGTTCACCAAATTGCCTTGCAAGTAATTGATTTTAAAGATGAAAAAAAGGGGTGCGTCGCAGGGGCGGGTCGCCGTTAAGGCGGTGAGACGTCGGGTAGTGGGTACTGATGAAGTGCGGTCATAATGTCGCAGGGGCGGGTCGCCGTTAAGGCGGTGAGACCCGGAGTTGTTCGCATTGCGTCGCAACTCACGCGTCGCAGGGGCGGGTCGCCGTTAAGGCGGTGAGACTTGATGTAAACATTCCACCCATTGCTGGGCATGGAGTCGCAGGGGCGGGTCGCCGTTAAGGCGGTGAGACTCCTCGTTTAACGTTTACACGTGCTGTATTACAATCGTCGCAGGGGCGGGTCGCCGTTAAGGCGGTGAGACAAATAAAACTTTATGATGTTCATAACCTATTTAGTCGCAGGGGCGGGTCGCCGTTAAGGCGGTGAGACTCATCCATTGGGTGTCTCTGGTAAACACTCTGCGTCGCAGGGGCGGGTCGCCGTTAAGGCGGTGAGACTTTAGCATTGGCTAATAGATCATCGATGTTTGTTCCATCGCAGGGGCGGGTCGCCGTTGAGGCGGTATTTGTTCTTTCCCATCCCCTTCCCCTCAGGATTCTTTGGGCTGGCTGAAATTTTTTCTTTCCGCTATAGTCAAACAACTTCCATCGGTATTCCTCAGAGCCGGGTTCGCTTATACCGATAACCCCATTTCAGCAATCAAGGGCGAAGCATGTCTGAACTGCAGTATTTCATTCTGGTAGAGGGCATCAATCTCTACCCCAATATTTACGATACTGATCAGCTGAGTGTCATTCGCGGCAGCAGTTTTCTTTATAAGGAGGCGATTGAGGTTGTGAGCCGTGAGTTTGCTGCACGAATGAAATGCATCAGCAGCGGAGCTTCTTCGGGTTTGTTTCTGGTCCCGAATGGAGAAGAGGACATCAATCAGCTTGTCGGCGACATTGAGGCCGAGCTGACGCATCCGGACAAACATTGTTTTCACCTGCTGACTTTCATGGCTGTTCATGCACAAGCCGCTGACCTGTTGCAGGCCAGGGAAAAGCTGCTCGCTGCCCTGCGCCTGAAGCAGTTGCAATCCCTGACCGTTCAGCCAGACCGCGATGGGACCGGCAATGACGCCTGGAACCGTATCCCCTGTGGCCTGAGTGGCTCGCGCATTGCCGCACACCATAAGAGAAAAATCCAGGGTGACGAAAAGAAAGCCCTGTCAGCCTCAGCTTTTCAGCGTTGGAAACATGGTCGTGAAGCGAAAAAAGCGTATTACACTGAACTGGTGGATGATGCCGAGCTGAAAGGCTGGCCGGATACATTTGATTTTGCAGATGATATTGAGGCGCTTTGCAAGGATGACTGCCAGAAACTGAAAAACAAAATGGCGGTTGTCTATCTGGATGGCAATCGCTTCAGCAAGCATCAGCATGAATTCATTCAGCGCGCCGGCTGTTCGGCTTTGGAACAGATTGCGTTGCAGGAACAGTTTGATACTGCCATTCAGGAACAGCGCAAACAATTCCTGACTGAAACCTTGCGTTATCTGTTGCCCCAACAATGGCGCAATACGATTCGCCTTGAAACCCTGCTTTGGGGCGGGGATGAAATGCTGCTGGTGATGCCCGCCTGGGAGGGATTTGATTTCCTGCAACGTTTCTTTGCCTTTAACTGGCGTTTGCCCGATGGGGAGGGCGGCGCAGACAAGCCGCTCACCCATGCCGCCGGCATCGTGTTCTGTCAGGCCAACACCCCGATCCGCATCATCCAGAAGCTGGCACGGGAGCTGGCGGACAGGGTCAAGGAATATGGAAATGAACAGGGGGAAGCGATTGGACGCCGGCAGAATGGCTGGGATTATCTGGTGCTGGAATCCATTGACTACCCCACCAATGAAAGTCTGGAGGATTATTTCACGGAGCGCTATGGCGACACGCTGGGGAAAAGCCGCGACGGCCTGTTGCTACCCGCGATCAGGGACTGGAGCACGCAACGGGAAGCAATGGACAGGTTCCTGAGCGGCAAGGCCATCGCCCGTGGCCAGCTGTATCAGATTGTGCAGGCCGTCAGGAATCATCCGGACGCCGCCGGTACCTGTGCTGCCTGGGCTGCGGTGTGCGACCTGAGGGATGAGGCATTCAGCAACGCCAGCAAACAGGAGCAGGCTGAATACCGCATGCTTGAGGTCAGCGAGGACAGGGAAACCCTGGAGACCCTGCCGGACAAAGCCGGAGAATGGTTCGGATTCAAAAAAGAAGACTTCGATAATCCCGCCCGGCGAGCCTGGTTCTGGATACACCTGCTGGAGCTGTGGGACTACCTGATCCCGCGCCGGAATGATGATGACAATGCACGGGAGGGCCGGTAAATGGAACGGCGTCGCTACCAACTGACTCTGACCTTCCGGGGGCCGTTGATGTCACAGGCATCCGGCACGCTGGCTTTCGGACTGGACAGCGCCATGCTGCGGGACAGCGAAGGATATCCGGTCCTGGGCGGCAGCCTGATCCGGGGCAATGTGCGCGAGACCCTGCTGTTTTTTGCCGAATGCATGGCCGCCGCAGACCCGAATCGCAGTCAGCGTATGCAGGGCTGGATCAAAAGCTGGTTTGGCGAGCCATCCAGCAATGCCTTTGCAGAAGGCGGCTTTGAGCCGCACCCCGGCAGCGTACAGTTTGACTTCTACTGGCGTTTTCAGCCCGACGCAGAGAGTGGCATCCAGTGGGAAAAAGACCATGGCCGGGTACGCCACCGCATCGCCATTGATGAAAACGGCAGGGTGAAGCAGAGCGCATTGCAGGTGATGGAGGACTGTTTCCCGCTCGGTAGTGAGCCGGTTTTTTGTGGCCATATCCAGGCCGAATTTGCCGACGCTGCGGAAGCCGCACAGTTCGAGCGCCTGCTGGACATGGCACTGGATTACATTCCGGCCATGGGCAGTTTCAAGGGCATCGGTTTTGGCAAGCGGGTCAAACATGACCTCAGGCCAGACCCGTCAGGTCCGAACCTGCAGGTTGCCAGTGGCCTGACAGACAGGCTGGACGGGACAGAAAGCCGGTTCGGCATCGAGTTTACACTGGACCGCCCGTTCTGCATCGGCAAACCCCGCACGCCGGACAGCAACCGCATCATTTCGGATGACATCATCCCCGGCAATGTGCTCAAGGCACTGCTGGCCAACGCATTGGGAGGCAATCAGACCGTGCTGGACGGGCTGCGCTTTGACCAGTGGCGGGTTTCACACTGTCTGCCCATGCTGGCAGGGAGTGTGGGACGGGTTGCGCCGGTCATGCCGCTCAGCCTTGCCAAAACCGGGGAAGAGGAAAGTCCGATCACCGAAGGACAGGCAAAAGCCAAAAAGCAGGCCGTATTCCATGACATGCGTGCGCTGACGCTGGCACAGCTGGCCGCCATCGACTGGCAACAGGCTCCTGCGTTCCAGCCGGACTGGAAGGACAAGGATTTGGCACAGATCCGCGAAAAACTCGGGCTTTCTGCGAACCGTCCCAAGCGTATCCTGCAAGTCCGGACTGCCATCCGGGCCGCTACCGGAACAGCCGCACAGGGCCAATTGTTCAGCATGGAATGCGTGATCCCGGCGGGCTTTGTCTGGCGCGGCACGATTGACCTTGGTGCCTTGCCCGAAGCCGAACGCAAAACGGCGCTGCAGCAATTAAGCAAGACACTGGGCCAGCGGGGCCTGGGCAATCTGGGTAAAACCAAAGCCGGTTTGCAGAATATCAAACTGCTGGCAAAACCGTTTGATTCCGGCAATAAAACCCAAAACACCAGCACGGCAACCGTTAAAACGCTGCAACCGGGTGAACACCTGACCCTGACCCTGACCCTGCTGACCCCGGCCCGCCTGTTTGCGCTGGGCTGGGAGCGGGATGATGCCAGCCGGAGCGCATGGGACCTCTATACCCGCTACTGGGAGCAGGTATCCGCCGGTGCCTTGGTGCTGACAAACTTTTTTGCCCAGCAGGAGCGGCAGGGTGGCGCTTACCATTACCAGCACTTTCAGCGCCACAAAGATGATAAGGATGGCCAATATAAACCGGAATGGCTGACTGTAGCCGGGAGCGTGTTTGTGCTGCAGGTGCTGGACGCCGCAGCGGCACAGGATCAAATCACGGCATGGCTGCAAACGGGTTTACCGATACTGGAAGGCGATGCGCTGACCTGGAAGGATACCCCTTACCTGCCGGAGCACGGATTCGGCGAGGTGGTGATGAACTGGCAGGTGGCGGACATACCGGCTTATCCGGTAGCGGAACAGGGAGGAGGGAGATGAGCGATTTACTGCACTACCGGCGGGTTCGCATCACGGGCGTCTTGCGACTGGAAAGCGAATTGCATATCGGCTCGGGTGGCGTGTGTTTCTATAAAGGCAAACAGAATCCGGACACCGGCAAGCCGGAGCAATATGAAGCAAACGCCATTGCGCTGGATGCGCAGGGTAAGCCTTATATCCCCGGCTCCAGTCTGCGCGGCCTGCTTGCCAGTCTGGTTCCAGCCGGTTCGCCCCAGTACCGGCGCTGGTTTGGCGATCCACGCGGACAGAACGATGACCACGGAGCCATGGGGGCTTTGCGGGTATATGACGCAGTGCTGGAAGATGTGGCGGAGACTCATTTCATGAGCCGCACGGCGATTGATTCCGTGACCGGCACGGCTAAACAGCATCAATTGGCGACGCATGTGCGGGTGGGGTCTGGCGCACAGTTCAAGGTCGAGATCGGTTTTGACACCCGGCCCGAGGGGTTTGACACGCCAGTGGCTGGGGTTGAGCTGATCAACGAGGCTGATATTGAGTCACTGCTGACCGTTTTGCAGGGGCTGAACGGGGAGCAGATCGGGACCGGGAAGAGTGTGGGGCAGGGGTTGCTGGAATGGCGGCTGCTGGAAGTCAACGCGCTGAGTGACAAAGACCTGGTGTCCTGGATTCAGAATAATCTCCGGCACGGGAAAGCCAAAAAGGGGAAGCAGGCCAAACTTAATAAATACCAGAAACTCCAACCCCAGTTCAAGCCTGTTTCGGTACAGGTTGAACAGGTGTTGCAAGGCTGTTGGCGGGAGGAAGCATTCAAGCTGAAACTGAATGGGTCCATCTTGATAAATAACCCGCATGATCCTGAAGTCAAAGCAAAAAATAACCCGGACACGCCGAAAGAAGAGCGGAAAAAATTATCTGATCTGGTCTTTTTAAAGGATCAGCGCCAGTCACTGGCCCTTATTCCCGGCTCAACCCTGAAAGGTTGGTTCAGGGGGCACTGCCGCCGGATTCTGATGACGCTTATTCAGGATGCTGAAGCGGGTGGGATTGAAAAACCAGCAGAGGATAAGGTTGATCTGGCTCTGAACGAAGTGTTTGGTGGACCGGATTCCGGTTATGGCGTGCTGCGCTTTCGTGATGCCACCTTGCGTTTTTCCGAAGCCGATCAGTACCGACAGACCTTTAATGCAGTTGATCGGTTTACCGGTGGTGTCAAGGATACGGCTTTATACAAAGTGACAGGATTACGGACGGACAAGGTATTTTCGGGGAGCGTGGCTTACCGGCGGAATGCATTGAAGCAAACAGAAAATGGCTGGATGAATCTGTTGTTGATGTTCGCATGGCGCGATGCCGAGGAAGGCGATCTGGTGCTGGGCTGGGGCAAAAGCCGTGGGTATGGGCGTTTGACGCTGGAGCCTGATGATGGTGGCTGGAGCGCATGGCTGAATAAGCTTGATGAAAAGCAGCTTGACGCATGGGAACAGCAGCTCTGGCAAAAACTGGGTATCGCGATGGAGGCAACAGCATGAGTGCGTTTTTCTATAATCCGTATCAGTTCATTCCGGTCGACACCCGGAAAGCGAAAGCAACAACCCCTTATGCCAACGCGAAAGGCGGGCTGAAAACCACGGAAAACCGGTTTGTCCGGCATGATTATTGGTGCAGGGGCGGTGTTTCCGGGCGGATCATCTGTTCCTTGACGACATTGAGTCCTTTGGTGGTTGGTGCGGAACAGGAAGCCAGTCAGGGAAACAATCAGGCTGGTCGGGTTTTGCCCTATTTGGATTTGCAGGGCAATCCGGCCATTCCGGCCAGCAGCCTGCGCGGCCTGATTGCGAGCGTGACGGAGGCCATCAGTCAGTCCTCGTTGCGGGTGCTGATGCAGGCGGAAAAGGGAGTGTATTCGGTGCGAAAACCAGCACAATCCGAGGCCTTAGGTGAGGAGTTCTCTGCACTTAAATATATTGGGCTTGTTTATGAAGCTGATGATGGCTACAAACTTTACCCTCTAACGGACGAAAGTCATGATGGAATATTTGTCGGAGATTACCTTGATGATAGTATGTATTTTAAGTGTTGCGAAAAAAAGAAGAAAAAAAATCCAAAAATTATTTGCCCCTCAAACAACCGCACACTAAGACGCAGTGAGGTCGATCTTATTAGGGAGAGAAATTGTTTTCATTTAGATAAAAACAATCTAATTGATGAGTATCAAGGTGATCCTGGTGTTTTTTATATTCGAGGCAAGAATGATCCATTGTGCAAACGTAGCGAGCAGTTTTTGCCTTGGGATGGGAGTATTGATCCAGAAAAGTTATTGCTAATAGAACCAGCGGCTGTAGAAGTACTGGAAAATATATTGAGAACTATTTCGGCCTCAGAAAAGAATAAAGACGTAAGAGTAAAAAAACAAAAGGAGATGTTGCCAGTTGGCTATGCAGGTCATAAAGAGCGTGTTTGGGAAGTTGACAACCAAAAATCTACCCGACAACCATTAGTTTTACATGGAGACTTAATCCGCTATAGGAAAGAAAAAGATACAAATGGAGATTATAAGGTCGTGGAAATCAGCTATTCCTCCATCTGGCGCAAGGCGGTCCCCGGCGATCTGTATGAGTCCTTCATCAAGCATTCTGGCCCTGACAGCGTACCATGGAATCCGGATCGAGAAGCGCTGACCCCGGCGGAGGCGTTGTTTGGCGTTACGGAGGATCAGCCGGATAACGAGCGGCGTGGCGGCGCCCGCAATCTGGCTTCACGGCTGCGCTTTACGGATGCAATCGCCCAGGATGCGATTCAGCTTGAAAATGAAGTCACGCTGAAAATCCTGAACTCTCCCAAACCGCCATCACCTGCCATGTACTTTGGCGCCAAGGCAGGTTATTTTGAGAAAACCAGGCTGAATCTGGGTATTCATTCGCCGAATGGACGCAAGATATACCTTCCCCATCCGCAATCCTTGCAGGACCAGCCTGAGGCCAACTGGGTTTCGGAAGCAGACCAGCGCCTGCATATGCACTTGCGCTGTACGCCGATACCTGCCAAAAAAGAGTTCATATTCGAGATTCATTTTGAGAATCTGGCTCCTGAAGAGCTGGGTTTGCTGCTAACGGCGCTGGAGCCAGCCAGGGAAGGCCAGCAGTATGTTCATCGTCTGGGTCTGGGCAAGCCGCTGGGGCTGGGGCATGTGCAGTTAAGGGCCAAAGTGGAAACCCTGAACCGCCAGCAACGTTATTCTGTGCGTGCGCTGCGAGAGAAAACGCCACGTTATGAATCCTGGCAAGGAACGCCGGATCTGAGTCTGGTGGATACCGCCAGGGCGCTGCCGGTATTGCGACAGTCTGGCGATCCTTCCAGTCTGGTGAACATCAAAACCGGAGAATCCTTGCCGGTCTGTTATCCGTTCGACAGCACAAACGGACAGACAGCCCATGATGAAGGTGAAGGGTTCAAATGGTTCGGAACCAATGACAGAGCTGCCAAGGATGCAACGCATCAGGCATTGGGCAAGGTTGTACCGGGTAAACCATTGACGCCCCTGAAAAGTTAAACCCATGCACACCTACCTCGCCTGTTTTGACATCACCGACGACCGCAACCGGCGCAGGGCCGGGGACATTCTGGAGGAATTCGGCTTGCGGGTGCAGCGTTCCGTGTTTGAGATCAGCGTGGACTCGACGCAGCAGCTGGAGCAGTTGCGACAGCGTTTGCAGCGCTGGCTGGAGCCGGGGGACGATCTGCGTTTTTACCATCTGTGTGCCGCCTGTCGGGCGGCGTCGCAGAATGCGGATGGCGGGCGGGTGGCCGAATTTCCGCTGTTGTTGCTGGTCTGATGGCGTTGCCGCTGGACGGGGCACTGGATACCCTGCTGCCTTTGCGTGGTGCGGTGGTAACGCTGGCTTGTACGCAGGCAGCGCGGATGAATTTCTTTCATCAGCCGGCGCTGACGGCGTTTCTGCGCTTTCTGGCCGGGTCGCCGGCGGATTATGAAACCCTGATCCGCCTTGATGCACCGGAGTCCGGGCGGGTGCGTTATCGCAAGGGGGATTATTACCGTTTTCTGATCATCGGGCTGGCAGGCAGCGAGGCGCTGCTGGACCGGTTGTTGCAGCAATTATCCCAGTTGCCGGACAGCGCCCCAAAACAGGGCCGGGAGCTGCCGTTTCGTGACAACTGGCGGCTGGTTTCGGTGCAGGATATGTTGAGTGGTGAACCTGCACAGGCCATCGGTCAGCTGGGTATTTATGACCGGGACAGGCTGGAGGCGGAGGTGGAACTGTGGGCCGGTTGCCGGCAGTTCGACTGGCAGTGGGTGGCGCCGGCGCGGGTGCTGAAGGACAAGGCACAGCGGGAAGGCATGGACCGGGAGGCAAAGTTTATACGTGATGCTGCTGATCTGACCGATGGGTTGCTGCTGCTGCGGGCCTGGAATGCACTGGCTTCCTTGCTGCGGACGCGGGGTGTCGAGACACTGCCGGTACGGGAAACCCCGCTGACGCAGCCGGTGGCCGCTCATCTGTTCTGGCTGGATGTGCAGTATCGTGATGTGTCCGGGCGTGGCAAGGACATGGGGGGAGTGAGTGGTCGGTTGCGGCTGGTGTTGCCGGAAGGTTTGACGCCGGTGTGGTGGCGTTTGCTGGTGCTGGGGCAGTATCTGGGCGTGGGGCAACGTGCGGCGTTCGGCTGGGGGCGCTATGTGTTGCGTGACATGGACGGGGCACAGAGCTGCCGGCGGGTGTTTCCGGCGAATTCCCTGCTGGTGCTGGCGCAGGAGGCGGAGAACCTGGAACGGGCCTGGCGGCATGTGATGGGCGGGCGGGATATTCCGGAAGATGGGCTGGATGATCTTGAGGTGTTGACCTGCCTGAACGGGGAGGTGCTGGAGACCGGGAGTGACGAGGAGGCGCTGGATGACCGCTTTCCGCTGGAGCGGCTGCAAACCGGGCTGGAGCGTGTGTTGTGGGGGCAGTATGAATATCCGCAGCTGCAGGGTTACCTGATTCCAAAATCGGATGGCGGGGTGCGTCCGCTGGCGATTCCGCCGTTGTTCGACCGGATTTTACAGCGTGCCGTGCAGCAGGTGTTAAGTGAGTCATTGGAGCCATTGATGGCGGAACACAGCCATGGCTATCGTGCTGGACGTTCGCGTATTACCGCCAGTCGGGCGATACAGTCAGCATGGCGGGAAGGTTATCGCTGGGTGTATGAAGGTGATGTGCGGGACTTTTTCGACAGCGTCAACCGGGAGCGTCTGGAGGAGCGCCTGCAGGCCATTTTTCATAATGATCCGACGGTGGCTGCGCTATTGGGCTGGATGCAGGTGCCGGTGGTGTTTCGGGGCGAGCGGATCAAGCGGCCAATGGGATTGCCGCAGGGTTCGCCCTTGAGTCCGGTGCTGGCGAATCTGATGCTGGATGATTTCGATAGCGACATGGAGGTGGCCGGTTTCCGGATGATCCGCTATGCGGATGATTTTGTGGTGTTGTGCAAAAGTCCGGAAGAAGCGCAGGCGGCGCGGGAGCGGGCCGAGACTTCCTTACAGGAACACGGGCTTGATCTGCATCCGGACAAGAGCTACATCACGGCGATGGAGGAGGGTTTCCGTTATCTCGGTTATCTGTTCGTGAATGATATGGCGTTGGATGTCGGGGGCAAGGCAGGGCAGGAGGCCACGGGCCGTGCGGCGGTACCTGCGCATTCCTGGCTGGCGAAGCTGGGTGAGCGGGAAGCACAGCGGGCGCAGAGTGAACGTACACTGGCCGGGCTGGTGGAGCGGGTCCTGCATCAGCAGGCGGTGCGGATCGGTGACCGGGAGCGCAGTGGGGCGTTTGTCACGGTCAGTGGTGATCCGGCGGTACTGTCCACACTGGGTGGGCAGCTGCATGTCTATCGCCGGGATGAATGTCTGTTGCGGCTGCCCTGGAACGGGATCGAGAGTGTGTTGCTGCTGGGGAATCACCAGATCACCACACAGGCGATGCATCAGGCGCTGGAGCGGGATATTCCGGTGCATCTGGCGACGGCGTTCGGTGATTACCGGGGGTGTCTGACCCATAACCGGCTGAGCCAGCATCAGGCGACCTGGATGCAACAGATTCTGGCGTTTCAGGATCAGGACAAGGCGCTTTATTGTGCCAAAGAGGTGATCGCTGCGCGGCTACGCCACATGAAGGAGGTGTTGCGCCAGCGTAAACTGAGCGGACAGCTGCCGGTGATTGACAAGGCGATCCGGAGCTTGGGGCGGGTACAGTCACAGGCTGAGCTGCTGGGTTATGAGGGCAGTGCCACGCGCGAGTATTATGCGAAGCTGGCTGAGGTATTGCCTCCCGATTTTAATTTCAGTGGTCGCAATCGCAGACCACCGCGCGATCCATTCAATGTGATGCTGTCGTTGGGTTATACCCAGTTGTACGGGCTGGTGGAAAGTGTGTTGCATGCCAAAGGCCTGTTGCCGTGGCAGGGGTTTTATCATCAGCCACACGGGCGACATGCAGCGCTGGCTTCGGACCTGATGGAGCCGTTCCGGCATTTTGTGGAACGCAGTGCCCTGAGTATGGTGTTGCGCCGCGAGATTATCGCGGCTGATTTCACAGACGGCGGCCGGGGCGTGCCAGATGAGTAAACCGGCGGTCCGCAAGTATATTGCCTTGTTGTTGCATGGCTGGGAGGTGAAGGTGACAGCGCGTGGGCAGGCGGAACCGAAAAGCTGGCTGGAACACATGCAGGAGCAGTCCCAGTCACTGAAAAATTTTGTGCGCCGGGGTGAGCCTTTTCATGCCTTCCGGCTGCGCTGATGGTGTATCATGTTTGTTCCGCCCCTGCGGGTGAGAGGTAGACGCTGATTTGATTGAAAAACAGCATCTGATTGATGTTTAAAGATTTGGCGAACCTGTTGAGCGATATTTGTTCAATTAAAAAATGGATGAAAAAAGACTTTGTCAATCAGCCGTTTAGGCTTTTTTGTTGGCAAACGACTTTAATATTCAGTCACCAAGCTTTTAAAATCAATCAGTTAGCGAGTTTTAGCCGCTCCCTTTGTGCGAGATATGTACCGATTTTTCCAACCTGCCCTGAGGTTCGCCCAATTGCTTTGCAAGTGGTTGATTCCAAAGGCGGGAAAAGGGGCGCTGTCGCAGGGGCGGGTCGCCGTTGAGGCGGTGAGACTTTATATGACCGGGGATGTCATGCCATCCCCGGTTTTCGAGCCATTCAATGATAAATCAGCGGCACGCGCCGGGTAATGCCGGTGAACAGGGTATAGGGGATGGTGGCGGCATGGCGGGCCACGTCGGCGGCATCAATGTGCCTGCCCCATAACTCGACCGGATCACCCACCCTGGCCTCCTGCCCGCCCAGGTCAATGGTGAGCATGTCCATGGACACCCGTCCGATCAGGCGGGTGCGCCGGCCATTGAGCAGTACCGGCGTGCCGTCCGTGGCATGGCGCGGGTAGCCGTCGGCATAGCCCATGGCCACAACCCCGACCCGTGTCGTGGTTTCACAGCGGAAACGCCCGCCGTAACCGACATGCTCACCCGGATGCAGCTCACGCACGGCAATCAGGGCCGATTTCAGGGTCATGGCCGGTTTCAGCAGCGCCTGCGCACTGCCATCGTCCATCGGTGTCACGCCATACAGCATCAGCCCCGGCCTGATCCAGTTGCCGTGGCTTTGCGGCCAGGTCAGGATGCCGGCAGAGTTGGCCAGACTGACCGGTGCTTCCAGCCCCCGGATCGCGGTTTTGAAGCGGCTGATCTGCTGCAGGGTCACATCCACACCGGCTTCATCGGCACGGGCGAAGTGCGTCATCAGGGTAATGTCACCCACATGCGCACACTGCTGCAGGCGGCTGAACACGGAAGGAACCTCAGCGGGGGCAAGACCCAGCCGGTGCATACCGGTATCGATCTTCAGCAGCACATTCAGGGTGCGGGCAGGGCGGGCCTGCAGCAGCCATTCCAGCTGTTCCGGGGTATGCACGACCAGATCAAAACCGGCCTGTCCGGCCTGTACCATCTCGTCCGGGGTGAAGATGCCCTCCAGCAGTACGATACGGCTGCTGATACCGGATTCGCGCAGCTCCAGCGCCTCCTCGATACAGGCGACCCCGAAACCGTCGGCTTCCCCAGCCAGCGCCTGTGCCACCCGTACTGCCCCATGGCCATAGGCATTGGCCTTGATGATGGCAAAGGCACGGGTTCCGGGGGCCAGGCGCCTGGCCTGGCGGTAATTGTGGCGGATGGCTTCCAGGTCAATGAGTGCCTGTGCCGGGCGTGCCATCAGTAACTGTACTCACCGGACAGGACCAGCACACCCTCCACCTCCACCATGACGCCCAGGGGCAGGGCAGCCACGCCAATGGCAGCACGGGCCGGGAAGGGAGCACTGAAATAGCGCTGCATCACCTCATTGACGGCAGCGAAGTTGCCAAGGTCGGTAAGGTAGATGTTGAGCTTGACAAAATCGGAACAGGAACCGCCTGCGGCTTCGGCCACCGCCTTGAGGTTTTTGAATACCTGTTCAGCCTGTCCGGCGAAGTCACCGGCTTCCACCTTCATGCTGGCCGGGTTGAGCGGAATCTGCCCCGAGCAGTAAACCGTATTGCCGGCACGTACTGCCTGTGAATAGGGGCCGATGGCCGCCGGAGCGGATTCGGTATTGATAACGGCTTTTTCAATCATGCGCATTTTCCTCTGGTAGTCATGTCGGGCGGGGGTATTTACCCGGCACTGGGCCGGTTTGCAAAAGCGTACCGCTCCATGCCCAGTCCATCAACCGGAATTCCGGTATCATTGCCGCTGATCAGGTCGGCCAGCAGGTGCCCGGCACCACAGGCCATGGTCCAGCCCAGGGTACCGTGCCCGGTGTTCAGGAACAGGTTGGCATAGGGGGTCGCTCCCATGACCGGGGTACCATCCGGCGTCATCGGGCGCAGGCCGGTCCAGAAGTTGTCCTGAGCCAGGTCGGCAGCCAGCGGAAACAGGTCCGATACCACAAAGCGCACGGTTTCGCGCCGCCCCTCACGCAGACGCAGGTCAAAACCGGTCAGTTCTGCCGTTCCGGCCACCCGCACCCGGTCACCCAGACGCGTGACGGCGACTTTGTAGGTTTCATCCATGACCGTGGAAACCGGTGCATCGTCCGGGCTGATAATGGGTACGGTGATGGAATACCCCTTGACCGGATAGACCGGAATGTCGATACCGAGCGGGCGCAGCAGCGCAGGGGAGTAGCTGCCCAGTGCCATGAGGTAGCTGTCACCCTGGACCAGTCCCCCGTCGGTTTGCACGCCCGTGATGCGGCCCCGGTCCTTTTCCAGCCCCTGAATGTTGACACCGTAGCGGAACTCCACTCCCAGGCCGTTGGCCATATCGGCCAGCTGCTGGGTGAATTTCAGGCAGTCGCCGGTCTCATCCAGCGGCAGGCGCAGGCCGCCCTGAATCTTGTCGCGCACATGATGCAGCGCCGGCTCGGCATCCAGGCAGCCCTCCACATCCAGCAGCTGGTAAGGCACGCCACAGGCATCCAGCACGGAGGTATCCTTGTGCGAATCCTTGAGCTGTTTTTCCGTGCGGAACAGCTGCAGGGTGCCCTGGGTGCGCTGATCGTAGCTGATGCCGGTTTCGGCCCGCAGTTCACCGATCACCTGGCGGCTGTATTCGGCGATCCGCTGCATGCGGCTTTTGTTGATGTCATAACGTGCTGCCGTACAGTTGCGCAGCATCATGGCCATGAAGCGGTACATGGCCGGGTCCAGACCCGGACGCACCACCAGCGGGGAGTGCTTGCTCAGCATCCACTTGATGGCCTTGAGCGGGATGCCAGGGGCAGCCCAGGGCGCGGAATAACCGGGTGAAATCTGGCCGGCATTGGCATAGCTGGTTTCGAGGCCGGCTTTGGGCTGGCGTTCCAGTACCGTGACGGTGTGGCCCTGTTTTGCCAGATAGTAGGCGCTGGTGGTGCCGATGACACCGCTACCAAGAATAATGACGTGCATGGGTGTTTTCTCCTCAGGATCAGTGACGTTATCCGGGAAAACATTATAACAATTAAGCACAATATTTTTTGTTATTATTGTTTTCTTTCCGGCACTTATTCTGGTTTTCAGGTTTTTTGCAGTAATATTTACGGTGCAGCGCCGCATTTGATACGTATTTCGCATTCAGGAAGGGGGCTGCTATACTGGCACGCCTGTTCGACTGTGCTGCCGGAACCGGGCCATACCCATGCTGATTCTGCTGTCCCCTTCAAAAAAACTGGATGAACACCCGGATGCTGCGCCGGCGGGAACATATACCCGGCCGCGTCTGCTGGCTGATGCCGAACGGCTGGCCGGTCAGCTCAGAACCCTGGCCCCGCAGGAGCTGGCGAGCCTGATGCACCTGAGTGACCGTCTGGCCAGCCTCAATGCCGCCCGCTACCAGAACTGGATGCCGCCTTTCACCCCGGATAACGCGGCAGCAGCCCTGTTCATGTTCCGGGGTGATGTCTATGAGGGGCTGGATGCCGATACCCTGAGCCCGGAAGCGCTGGCCCTGGCCCAGCAGCGGGTGCGCATTCTCTCGGGTCTGTATGGCGTGCTGCGTCCGCTGGACCTGATGCAGCCTTACCGGCTGGAAATGGGAACCCGCCTGGCCAATGAGCGCGGGCGTGACCTTTATGCCTTCTGGGGTGAACGCATTACCGCGCAGCTGAATCAGGATCTGGCGGTATCCGGTAACAATCTGGTGGTGAATCTGGCTTCCGCTGAATACTTCAAATCCGTCAAACCGAAAGCCTTGCAGGGACAGCTGGTCACACCGGCTTTCCGTGACTGGAGCAAAGACCGGTACAAAATGATCAGTTTTTTTGCCAAAAAGGCACGCGGCCTGATGACCCGTTACCTGATTGAGCAGCGTATTGACAGTCTGGAGGGCCTGCTGGGGTTCGAGGCTGCCGGTTATGGCTTCAATCCGGCGCTGACCCGTGAGCCGGACCAGCCGGTCTTTACCCGGCGGCAGGACTGAACCCGCCCGCTTTGCCGGGACAGGCACATGGCCGGGTTTTGGGTAAAAAGTATGAGAAAAATAATTTTCGTATGATAGGATGGCAAGGTGGACAGCACGCCGATACCTATCGGGGCAGCAGGTACACCCGGCCATGCCGGATACCGGGTTGGGCAATGGTGTTATCCGCAAACGACTGAACCTCCCCGGCTGTGCCACTGAGTACCACGGTTTCCAGGCAGTTGTCCCGATCCAGGTGCACGTGCAGGGTCGAGATGCTCAGCTCATGGTGATGATGATGGGCCCGGGTCAGGCGGCTGGCCAGTTCGCGTTCGTGATGGTTGTAGACATAGGTCAGGGTACCGATGACTTTACCATCCGGCGTGGTCTGGTGGCGTTCGCTTTCCAGCCGGTCACGAATCAGGTCACGGATGGCCTCGGAGCGGTTCTGGTAGCTGTGTCGGGACATGAACTGCTCAAACGCTGCAATCAGTTCGTCTTCAAGCGAGATGGTAATGCGTTGCATGAAAATCCTGACCTCCGGAGCATGACAGGGGGGATTCTACACAGACTTTGAATCATGACCCAAAGGGATATTAGAGGTGAACATGAAAAAACAAGGGTTACAGACCTTGCTCGGTCTGGGAATATGGCTGCTCAGCGCCGCAGCCATGGCACACAGCGGTACCGATGCAGCCGGTGGCTTCATGTCCGGGATGCTGCATCCGGTCACCGGTCTGGATCATGTCACGGCCATGGTGGCGGTCGGCATTGTCGGGGCGTTCATGGGCCAGCCTGCCATCTGGGTGCTGCCGGTGGTTTTTCCGCTGGTTATGGCATTCGGCGGCATGCTGGGGGTGCTGGGCGTACCGATGCCGGCCATTGAGCCGGGGATTGCGCTGTCTTCGATTGTACTGGGCACCCTGATTGTGCTGGCGGTGCGTCCTCCCCTGTGGATTGCGGCCCTGATCGTGGCGGTGTTTGCCATTTTCCACGGTTATGCCCACGGAGCCGAACTGCCGCAATCGGCCAATGCGCTGGCCTTCAGCGCCGGATTTGTCATTTCCACCGGTATTCTGCATCTGTGCGGTATCGGGATCGGTGAGCTGATCCGCTGGCCGACGGGCAAGGTGGTGGCACGCGCCATCGGCGGCCTGATTGCGCTGGCGGGTGTGGGTTTTCTGACCGGAGCTTTATGAGGCCGGTACCCGCTATCGGGATTGTGGTGTTCCTGTCCGCCCTGATACCGTCACCGGTTTGGGCTGCGGGCAGGGGCTACCGCTTTTTCACCGAAGGGCTGGGGCATCCGCTGGCTGTTCCGGCCCATTTACTGGTACTCATTGCCCTGGGCATCCTGCTGGCACAGCCGGTCTGGCAACAAGCCGTCCTGAAGCGCCTCGGGGTACTGGTGTCGGGCAGCCTGATGCTGGTGCTGGCACTGGAATCCACGCTCTGGCATCAGTGGCGGCCTGCCTTTGAGCTGATGCTGTTGGGATTGGCGCTGGTGATGGGGATGCTTGCGGTGCTGCGTCTCGGGCTGCCTGACGGACTGCTGCAGCTGCTGGCCCTGCTGACGCTGGCCACCATCGGCCTGGATTCTGCCGCGCCACGCCTGCCGGGTCTGCGCGGTGCCACTGTCCAGTTCTATCTGTTGGGTGTCTGGTGCAGTGTCATGCTGATCTGGCTGGCAGCACTGCTGCCGTCGCTGTTGTTGCGCCGTTTGCTGGATGGCCTGCCGCTGCGGATACTCGGTGCCTGGGTCACGGCAGCCGCCATGATGGTCATGGCCCTGCAGCTGGTGAACCTGTTCCGGACCTGAGGCTTGCGGCCCGCAGCAACAGGGTGCTTCAGGGCCTGAATGAATGATTTTGCAGGATACGACTACTGATGAACCGAAAACGCCATTTTGGGGTGGTGACAGCGCTGTTTGCCCTGAGTACCACCCTGTCTGCTCCCGTCATGGCCGATGGCCTGCATTTCAGCATGGATGTTTCGACCCGACTGCTGGCTGATGAGGCCGGCCGGCTCAGGGGGCTGGAAATGCGCTGGCATTACGATCGGGCACTGACAGAGCTGATCCTGGGTGAACAGGATATGTCGACCCCGGAAAAACGCGATGCCGTCATGGCGGTACTCGGCCATGGCATCATGGCTGATCTGTTTGATATGGGTTACTACACCCTGCTGCGGGCCAATGGTGAGCCGCAGGTGTTCATGAACGCACCGGAGTATCGGGCCAGTCTGGCGGCAGATCAGGCCATCCAGCTGGATTTCATGCTGCCGTTGCGCCAGCCCCTGGCTGTCGGTGGTGTCACGCTGCAGCTTGAGTTGGCTGATCCGGATGCCGGCCTTACACTGTCTTACCGCAACCCGGCCCGCATCACCCTGGACCCGGTACTGGCCTCACGCTGCTCCAGTCCCGCGCTGACAACCCGGCAGCAGGTGCTCAACGCACATCAGGTTGATATCCAGACTGTCACGCTGAATTGCCGTTGAAGCTGCCCCGGCAAAGCTACCCGTTTCTTGCGCAGTGTTTGTGTGGATGAGGTCATGACGGCGCGGTTGCCGTCAGCCGGACAGGGGTGCTAGATTGCTGCACTTTCCCCATGAGTTTCTCCATGCATCAGTCCGCCATTGATCTGCCCAACCAGCTTGAAGCCATTCTCATGACCGCCGGGTCTGCCCTGAGCCTGGAGCAGCTGCTGCGCTTTTTTCCGGAGCGGGAAGCGGGGGAGGGGCCGGATATCGCCATGCTGCGAGCTGCACTGGATATACTGCACCAGCGTTATCAGGATACCAGCATGGTGCTGATGCAGACGGCAGCCGGTTTCCGGGTTCAGACCCGTCCCGCTTTCAGTACCTGGGTGCTGCGTCATCAGGAGGAAAAGCCGCAGCGTTATTCCCGCGCACTGCTGGAAACACTGGCCCTGATTGCCTGGCGGCAGCCGATTACCCGGGGCGAGATCGAGGCCATCCGTGGGGTGGCCGTGAACAGCAGCATTATCCGCACCCTGCTGGAACGTGACTGGGTACGCGTGATCGGGCACAAGGAGGTGCCGGGTCGCCCGGAGATGCTGGGTACCACACACCGTTTTCTGGAGTATTTCAACCTGCGCTCGCTGGATGAACTGCCCGGTCTGGATGAAATCCGCACCCTGTCGGTGGATGAGCAGCTGGATCTGCTCAGGGTGATCACGGACCCGGCAGCGGGGAGTGCAGCTGCAGAAGGGGAGGCTGCTGCGATACCGGAAGGCTGATGGAGCAGGAAGCTGCCCATGAGTCCAAACTGCTTGTCCCGAAAATTAAAAGCGCTTCGATTATTGCCTTGATCAGGCTGATAAAGAGTCTGTAAATTTGCAGAAGTTTTGGCTTGACACTGCCCTTATACACTCATTAACATATCCAAAACGTTTTGGATCAGTGTTTTGGCTTTTTTGGTATTTTCAAAGCGTTTTGAATTTTTTGGGAAAATGAGCAATTTTCTTCAATACAACCAAACCGGTAACTCTGGAGGAGAATTCATGGTTAATGGTAAAAAAGGGGCGCTGCTTCTGAGCGCCATCGCTGCTGCAATATTTTCATCCGCAGTCAATGCGGCACAGGTCAACTTTGTTTCCGGTGCGACCGGCAATGATCTGGAAATCTTCAAGCAGCTGGTCAAGCCCTGGGAGGAGAAGACCGGCAATACCCTGAATATCGTTCCCATGCCTTCATCCACAACCGACCAGTTCGCCCAGTATCGCCTGTGGCTGGCTGCCGGCAATGAAGACATTGATGTATACATGACGGATGTGATCTGGGCTCCGCAGCTGGCCGAGCAGCTGGTTGACCTGACCGAGGCTGCCAAAGATGTGGTGGCCGATCATTTCCCGTCCATTATCGAATCACAGACCGTGGGCGGTAAACTGGTGGCCATGCCGCTGTTCACTGATGCACCGGCCCTGTACTACCGCAAGGACCTGCTGGAAAAATACGGCGTTGAGCCGCCCAAAACCTGGGACGAGCTGGCAGCCACCGCCGGGAAGGTGCAGGAGGGTGAGCGTGAAGCCGGCAACAAGGATTTCTGGGGCTTCGTATTCCAGGGCAACGCCTATGAAGGCCTGACCTGTGATGCACTGGAGTGGGTCAAGTCCTTCGGCGGCGGCCAGATCGTCGAGGCGGACGGCACCATCTCCATCAACAACAAAAATGCCATCAAGGCGCTGGAAACTGCCAAAAGCTGGGTTGGTGATATTGCGCCCCAGGGCGTACTGTCCTACACCGAGGAGGAATCCCGTGGCCTGTGGCAGACCGGCAATGCCGCCTTCATGCGCAACTGGCCCTATGCCTATGCACTGGGCAATGGTGAAGACAGCCCGATCAAGGGCAAGTTTGATGTGACCACCCTGCCCGGCGGTGGGGGTGACAATGCATCCGCTGCCACGCTGGGGGGGTGGAATCTGGCCGTGTCCAAATATGCTAAAAACAAGGATGAGGCCATTTCGCTGGTCCAGTTTCTGTCTTCCCGAGACACCCAGAAGCAGAATGCCCTGCTGGGTTCCAAGCTCCCGACCATCATTGCTCTGTATGATGATGCCGACATCAAGGAAAAGCAGCCCATCATTCCGCGCTGGAAAGAGGTCTTCCTGCAGGCCGTTCCGCGTCCTTCTGCACCGACCAGAGGCAAGTACAACGAAGTTTCCTCCAAGTTCTGGAGCGCAACGCACGAAGTCCTGTCCGGCGAGTCTTCTGCGCCCGATGCACTGGAAGTGCTGGAAGCCGAACTTCAGGACCTGAAGGGAGACGCCTGGTAAGTTTTCTCCTCCAGTAACCGCCGGCTCAGCGGTTATTGCCCCCGAGGGCAATCACCTGATTGCCCTCATTTCTGTTCTCATGATGTCAACCGGAGGAGTCATGACTTCAGTCCACGCCGTGCAGACCGAGCCTGCACCAACCCCGGCCCGCCAAGGGCGTTCGGAACTTCAGGCCCAGCGCATTCGTGCCGCCATGCTGTTCCTGTTACCCATGATCATTGCCCTGACCTGTGTTGCCGCTTACCCGCTGGCACGTTCGATCTGGTTCAGCCTCACTGATACCACCCTGTCCAACCTGTATGGCGGACAATGGGTCGGCTTTGACAACTACCTCAGCTGGCGCACGCTGTCTTCCGGCAAGATTCTCTGGAAAGGCACGCTGGTTGATCCTGCCTGGTGGAATGCGGTCTGGAATACCATCCGTTTTTCCCTGGTTTCGGTATTTTTTGAAACCGTACTCGGCCTGATTGTGGCGCTGGTGCTGAATGCCAACTTCAGGGGGCGCGGCCTGGTCCGTGCGGCGATCCTGATTCCCTGGGCCATTCCGACCATCGTCTCTGCCAAGATGTGGGCCTGGATGCTGAATGACCAGTTTGGCATCATCAATGACATCATGCTCAACCTGGGCCTGATTTCCGAAAAAATCGCCTGGACGGCCAGCCCGGACACTTCCATGATGGCGGTGCTGATTGTCGACATCTGGAAAACCACGCCCTTCATGGCGCTGCTGATCCTGGCCGGCCTGCAGATGGTACCGGGTGATATTTACGAAGCCTCGAAAATCGACGGTGTGCACCCGGTCAAGGTGTTTTTCAGGGTCACGCTGCCCCTGATCCGCCCGGCGCTGATGGTTGCCATTATTTTCCGTACCCTGGATGCGCTGCGTATCTTCGACCTGATCTACGTGTTGACGCCCAATTCGGCGGCCACCAAAACCATGTCGATCATCAGCCGGGAAAACATGATCGACTTCAACAAGTTCGCCTATGGCTCGGCACAGTCGACGCTGCTGTTCCTGCTGATTGCCTTGTTTGTGATCCTGTACATCTGGCTGGGCAAGGTTGACCTGAGCGGGGAGAAGCGCTGATGTACCTGATCAAATCCTTTATCAATACCCTCCTGTTCTACCTGCTGGTACTCGTGATTGTCGTTATTGCGGTCTTCCCGTTCTATTACGCCATTATCACCAGCTTCAAAACCGGAACCGCGCTGTTTGAAGTCAGCTACTGGATTGACGATTTCAGTTTTGCCAACTATGCAGCGGCCCTGAGCTCCGGTGAGTTCCCGCGCAATATCCTCAACTCGGTGTTTATTGCCACGGTGACGGTGGGACTGTCGCTGCTGCTGGCGGTGACGGCCTCCTATGCCCTGGCACGGGTGCGCTTCCGCGGGCGGGGGCTGCTGCTGATTGCGATTCTGGCGGTATCCATGTTCCCGCAGATTGCGGTGCTGGCCGGGCTGTTCGAGCTGATCCGCTTTATCGGTATCTACAATACGCCCTGGGGCCTGATCCTGTCTTATACCATTTTCACCTTGCCATTCACTGTCTGGGTCCTGACCACTTTCATGCGCGACCTGCCGATCGAGATCGAGGAAGCTGCCATTGTCGATGGTGCCACCCCGTGGCAGATCATCAGCAAGGTGTTTCTGCCACTGATGTGGCCGGCGCTGGTGACGACCGGGCTGCTGGCGTTTATCGGTGCCTGGAACGAGTTTCTGTTCGCGCTGACCTTTACCGCCAGCAACAGTGAACGCACGGTACCGGTCGCCATTGCCATGCTGTCCGGTGCCAGCCAGTATGAAACCCCCTGGGGCATCATCATGGCGGCCTCTGTCATGGTCACCATTCCACTGGTAATTCTGGTTCTCATTTTCCAACGCAAGATCGTGGCAGGTCTGACCGCCGGCGGCGTCAAAGGCTAACCCGGGAGATTTTTCATGGCACATATCCAACTGAACAAGGTAAAGAAATCCTTCGGCCCCGTTAATGTCATCAAAGGGGTTGACCTTGAAATCCAGTCCGGCGAATTCATGGTGTTTGTCGGTCCTTCGGGCTGTGGCAAGTCCACGTTGCTGCGCCTGATTGCCGGACTGGAGGACATCACCTCCGGCGACATGCTGTTTGACGGCAAGCGTGTCAATTCGCTGGCTCCTTCCCGGCGCGGCATCGCCATGGTATTCCAGTCCTATGCACTCTATCCGCACATGAATGTGTATGACAATATGGCATTCGGCATGAAACTGGCCAAGGCAGATGAAAATGCCGTCAAGGAGCGGGTTGAGCGTGCGGCCAAAATGCTGCAGATTGACCACCTGCTGGACCGTCTGCCCAAGCAGCTTTCCGGTGGTCAGCGTCAGCGTGTGGCGATCGGACGGGCCATTGTGCGTGATCCGCGTGTCTTCCTGTTTGATGAGCCGCTCTCCAATCTGGATGCTGCGCTGCGGGTGCAGACCCGGCTGGAAATCGCCAGACTGCATCATGACATGAATAATGTCACCATGATCTATGTCACCCACGATCAGGTGGAAGCCATGACGCTGGCAGATCGCATCTGTGTGCTGCGTGATGGCCGGGTGGAACAGGTCGGCACCCCGGAGGAGCTGTACCGGCGGCCCAATTCGGTGTTTGTCGCCGGGTTCATCGGCTCACCCAAGATGAATTTCCTGGGGGGGGATTTTGCCAAAGCCTTCGACTGTACAACACTCGGCATCCGTTCCGAGCATCTGGTGATTGACAATACCGCACCGACCTGGAAAGGCAGGGTGGTACATTATGAAAACCTCGGTTCCGACAATTACCTGTTTGTTGACATCGGTTCCACCGAGCCCGTGATTGTGCGTGAAGACGGTACGGTCAGGCTGGCAGTGGGCACGGAAGTCGGTATCAGCCCGACTGAGGGCAACCTGCATCGTTTTGGTGCTGATGACAGGCCGATCAGCTGACTCCAATCAATCGGCGTGTTGTAACACTCCCACCTGCGGGTACTCCCTTTCGGCCTGCAGGTGGTTTTTTATCTTCCATGCCTGCCTTGGCAACCTGAGAAAAATTTATAAAATATTCGCTTTCAGGTGAACCAAAAGTCAGCTACATTCAACTACACTTACTGTCCACACTAAGTGGGTCAATATTTAATCAATTAAAAATTAACAGCAAACATGCAGTGTGTTGTTACAAGGAACAGTTTTTTTTATCAAGTAAGTAAGGAAAGAAGGAAGACAATATGAAAAAATACATTGCCGAAATGATCGGTACTTTTTGGCTTGTGCTCGGCGGCTGCGGCAGTGCGGTACTGGCTGCCGGATTCCCGGAGGTCGGGATCGGGCTGCTTGGAGTTGCACTGGCTTTCGGTCTGACCGTGCTCACCATGGCGTATGCCATTGGTCATATCTCGGGTGCTCACCTGAATCCTGCGGTTTCCATCGGCCTGTGGGCAGGTGGACGTTTCCCTGCCAAGGAACTGCCTCCCTACATCATTGCCCAGGTTATCGGCGGCATTCTTGCCGGTGGTGTGCTGTATATTATTGCCAGCGGGGCGGCCGGTTTTGATGCCAGTGCCGGTTTTGCATCCAATGGCTATGGTGAACTGTCGCCGGGCAAATACTCCTTTCTGTCCGCCCTGGTCACGGAAATTGTCATGACCGCCATCTTCCTGTTTGTGATCATGGGGTCCACCCACGGCAGTGCTTCCACCGGCATGGCCCCGATTGCCATCGGTTTGTGCCTGACCCTGATCCATCTGGTCAGCATCCCGGTCACCAACACTTCCGTCAACCCGGCCCGCAGTACCGGTGTTGCCCTGTTTGCCGGTGGCGGTTATCTGATGCAGCTGTGGCTGTTCTGGGTGGCACCGATTGCCGGTGGTATTCTGGGCGCGGTGGTTTACCGCTTTGTGCGTGACAATGACGAGTAATGCATAAGGTTTTTTAGGTTTCTGAGATTATCAACACATAAGGCCCGTCAGGTCGCTCCCAGCAGACACACTGCTGCGCGACTGACGGGCTTGCTCAATGGCTCCAGGTGTTTGCGCATCACCGATCCCACCGCATCACTGCCGCCAAAGACCGGCACCAGGCTGTCTTCTCCCATCTGTGCCAGCAGCAGCCAGGCTTCCAGCAAGAGCTGTAATGCCGGTGGCAGGGCCTGTACCACCGTTTGCAGGGACTGTGGGCAGGCATGGCCCTGATCATCATGCTCTCCCCGGCTCCAGGCTGCCGCCCGCTGTTGTGCCAGTGCCATGTCACGCACACCGCGAGACTCCGGAAACGGCAGGTTGAAGCGTTTCTGGATGGCCTGAAACAGGGCGATCACCACCTCCTGATCCGCCGGTTTTTCCAGCGCCAGCAACAGGGTCCTGAGCCAGCGCCGGCCACCGGCAGACAGGGCAATGCTGAAGGCATGAGCAAAGGGATTGTCGGCTGCCAGTGCCGGAGCCAAAGCGGTGCAGACCTCAGCATGGCTTGGGTGAGCGGGGTCGGAAAGTGGCAGCGTGCGACTGTCCGCGAGCAGGAAGCCGACATAAAACGGCTGTTTGCGGCGTGCCCGGTTCCAGAGTTTTTTTTGTTCTGCGGTACTGATCAGTTCACCCTGCAGGCACAGGTGCACGGTATCCGCCATATCCAGCGGAATCGCCTCAAAGGGGAGAAATTCCAGCAGAAAGGCAGCCAGTACCTGTCCCAGTTCCGAACCCACCACATCCGGCTTTTCCAGTAGTCGTCTGGCATTGTGCGGGGTGGGTTCCGCCCACCAGGCCCGGCGCGCCAGTTCGGCGCTGAGCTGTGGTGCATGTACGACGGCCACGACCGCTTCCGGCTCCCCCAGCAGCAGCAGCTGTTCCAGTCGGGTTGTATTCTGGCCCATGCGGGTCCAGCGTTGCAGGAACACCGGATAACCACCCGGCGAGCCGGTCACTTTGGTGGAAATCAGCTCCCGCACCCAGCGCAGATAGCGGGTATCATGCACGGTAGGGTGGAGTTGGACCTTTGCCTCACCTTTGGCGGTCAGGGCATGGACGGTCATGGTGCTTTCATTGATGCGCAGCGCCTGCAGGGGCTGGGCCAGCAGCACATTCAGGCGCAGCATGTCTTCACTGGCGAGTTGCATGGCAGTTACCGCTTCCGACTTTTGGGAGCCACCATTATTCCCGTCACTGCAGCGGCGTCCCATAACCCGAATGGGGGTAACGCGGGCTTCAGCAGTTCTCCCACCAGCATTTGCCCTGGGCTTCCTGAAACTTCATCGCTGCATCGTATTTGGGGGCGTTCAGGCGGGGCTGCCCCAGATGCTCCTTGATGCCGAAGGTGCCGAACTTGTGCCAGGTCTGGGGCAGGGTATAGAGCGTGAACAGCTCGCCACCACTGTCTTTCCAGCCATTGAGAAACCGGGTGTAGCGCGTTCCCATGCGCGGATCACGGTTGGTGGCCCGGATCAGGTCCAGCAGACTGTTCTTGATATTGACGGGGACTTCCTTGTCAGCCCAGTATTCGGTCGGGACAATCAGGTGCTGCCCGCCTTCGTAGGTCAGGTACCTGGCCCCGAGCTCCTTGACCGCTTCTGCCTGTTTTTTCATCTGGGCAATGGTGCTGTCGATGCCGTAGGGATCATCGGGATTGTCGATCAGCCGGAAAATATCGTCCACGGAACTGACCTCCTTGAGTACCATGGGCACTTTGGTTTCATCCTGGCATTTGATGTGGGTGCGGTCCCAGCAGGCATAGAAATAAGGGGCGCTGGCGATGGCATCCACATACTGGGCATTACCTTCGTAATTGAGCATGTTGCGTGACATGTATTCGTCCGGATGGAAGGTATTGAGGATGCGTACCAGCCGCTCCGCACCGCCGAAGACATCATGCCAGATATTGAAGATTTCCACGGCCCGGTGGGAGTAGTATTTGTAACCGGCACGGTAGGGGTTGTCATCCAGTGCCTTGCCCTTTTCACGCACATACAGGGCCCCCCAGAAAATGCCGTTCCAGGGTTCATTGGTGTACTCCACATAGGCCTTCAGCGTCGGGTCCAGCCGGTCGCGTACCAGCGTGGCGAATCTTTTTACATAATCATCGGTCGCATTGTGGGGAAGATTGAACCAGGGATCACGCTTGAGGGTATTGGCCAGCTCGATAATCACCTCCGGCGGGACACCCCGGCCATAGCGCTCCAGCAGCGGAGTGCGTGCCGATCCCCCCCAGCTGGCCTGATCAATTTTTGCTCGCTGGCTCCAGCTGAAATCCTGCAGCAGGCATTCGATATAGGCTTCATCCTGCAGGGTGTAGCAGGGATTGCGCGGACTGGCCTCCATGAAGTTCATGGTGCGGATGACCTTGAAATCTTTCAGGAAGCGCAGGTAATCCGGATTGAAGACAATCGTGTTGCGGTCCTGTTCCAGCAGGGAGACAAAACTGCGGTAACTGCCATCCGGGCAGCCAGTGTCGGCGTTGACCCGGATGAATGGATTAGCTTCGCAGATGCCACCGGGCATGATAATGCGGATATTGCGCAGCGGGTCATTGCTGTCGGTGTCCTTGAGCTGCAGACGCAGCCCGGCATTGTTGCGGGTGCGGATCAGCTCCGGCGTGATTTCGATGACATCACGTCCGGATGCACTTTCGACCGGGACTTTCTGGGCGATACCGGAATACTGCAGCGTGCCGATACCGTCATACAGGACCGTATACTTGCCGGTGGGAATGGCGCCATAGGGCACATAACGCAGCATCAGGGTGGTGGCGTAAACCGGTACCTTGAAGATCGGACTGTCCTGCGTGGCACAGGATGCCGGAATCCGGATCGGCCAGCCATTGGCATCATATTCGATGTCGGTGCAGGAAAGCTCCCGGAACGGACGGGCAATGCGGAACAGGTCAACAAAGGCGACCGGCTGCCCGCCAACCTCGTCGGCCTCGGGCTGGGGGGCTTCCAGATTGATGCCGAGCGAGGGTGAAAACAGGGCCGCACTCTGGCGGCCATAGGGGGCAAGCTGTGTTGCCAGCGCGGCCTCAAAGCTGTCAATGGCGTCATCAAGGCCCGCCGGGAAACGGCTCAGTTCCGGCATCAGCCGGATACCGGTATCCTTGTGTTGGTCATCATCCGCACTCAGCAGCAGGCGCTGCAGATTTTTGGCCACGGCATCCTCACAGCGCACCGGTGTCTCGGAATCCAGACAGAAGGCATGGGCCAAGTCCTGATGATTGATGAGTTTTTTTGCCGCCACCGGACCGAACTGCTTGTCCAGGATATGGAAAGTCACGGTTTCAGCATCCTGGTAACCAAACTGCCCGTCGGTGTCGGTCTGGTCACTACGCTGCTGAACGGCCGGTGTGGTGTTATAGGCAATATCCAGTAATGGCAGGCGGACACTCGGGTCCAGCGGATCAGGAATGAACAGCTTGCCGGTACCGGCAGGCAGGTTCAGATCATCATCCGTGTTGGTGTTGTCGGTGGTGTTATTGCTGCCGTTGCCGCAGGCTGTCAGCAGTGATGAAGTCAGCAGAATGATGGCCAGCCCGTTAAAACGCATATTGTCGCCTCTGAATGCAGGGAGCTTTATTGGAAGGCAAATTTTATGCCTGCCATTTCATCCTATCATAAAAGGGTAGACGAACTTCCGAAACTATCAATCAAAAGTCTGGAGATAAAATAATGAATGGAATAAAAATGTTGCTGTGCGGTCAGTTGCTGCTGTGGCTGGCCGGCTGTGCCGGGGCTTCACCGCTGGAGGCGGAGGAGACGCTTCCTGCAGGCGGGCAGACGGCGGGCAGTGTCAGCCACGAAATCCGCTTCCCGGTCCGGGCCGGACTGCAGGCACGGGCCTGGCTGAGTGAAACCGTGATCATGGTGCAGGTCAACGGTGGTCCGTCGGTGCGGCTGGGCAGTATTTACCCCTGGCTGTATCAGTATTATCGCCCGGTGTACTTCAAGGTGGGTGATTATGACCGTGATGGCTATGCCGATCTTGCCATACTGCAGAATGTCGGTCATGGCGGGGTGGAGCGCTGTTATGCGATATACCGCTACCAGCCTGCAACCGGGCAGTTTTTGAGCCGGCGCAGTTTTGATGTCTGCAATATCTGAAACCTGCCCGGCCCGGTTACAGCAGGCCCGTGAACGGAATCACCGTCACCTGACTGCCGGCCGGCAGATCGCCGGTTTCGCGCTCCAGCACGATAAAGCAGTTGGCCTGGCTCATGGAGCGCAGCAGATGGGACTCCTGTTTGCCGGTGCTGCTGACCTGCCAGCCCTGATGCGGGTCATGCTGCAGGATGCCGCGCTGGTACTCCTTGCGCCCCGGTTCCTTGTTCAGGGGGGTGCGGGCCGTGGCGCTGAGTTCCGGCAGCCCGGTGAAGGTTTCACCCCGCAGGGTCAGGATGGCCGGGCGCACAAACAGCAGGAAAGTGGCCATAACTGAAACCGGATTGCCGGGCAGGCCAAAGAACAGGCAGTCACCGATGCTTCCATGGGCCAGCGGCTTGCCCGGCTTCATGGCCATGCGCCAGAAACTGACCGTGCCGATTTCCCGCAGGGTGTTGGTGACATGATCGGCATCCCCGACCGAGACCCCGCCGCTGGTGATGAGCAGGTCGGCACGGCTGGCGGCATCCAGAAAGGCGGCACGGACTGCCGCCGGATCATCACGCACCACGCCCAGGTCATGGGACTCGACCTCAAGCTGATCCAGCATGGCCTGCAGGGTGTAACGGTTGCTGTCGTAGATCTGCCCGGCCTGCAGCGGCAGGCCGATGCGCTGCAGTTCGTCACCGGTAGAGAGAAAGGCGACCCGCGGACGGCGCAATACATCCACTTCGGGAATGGCGAGTGAGGCCAGCAGCCCGATATCTGCGGCATTCAGCCTGCGCCCGGCCTGCAGCACCACATCACCCTGCTGCATGTCCTCACCCGGATGACGAATATTGGCACCGGGTCGGGGGACCGCTGTCAGGGTGATGCATCTGCCGTCTGCCCTGACATTTTCCTGCATCTGCACGGTATCGGCCTGAGGTGGCACCATGGCTCCAGTCATAATGCGCACGCATTCGCCGGCTTTGAGCGGGCCGGTATGGGGCTGACCGGCCCAGGCGGTACCGACCTGCTGCAGACTGAGCGAATGTGCCAGATCCGCATGGGCGAAGGCATAACCGTCCATGGATGAGTTGCGGTGGGGCGGGACGGCGAAACCGGCCTGCACCGGGGTGGCCAGTATGCGACCCCGGGCCTGACGCAGGCCAAGGCGTTCGGTGCCACTGAGTGCCTGCAGTGGCGCGAGGATGCGTGTCCGTGCCTGTTCGACACTCAGAACCCCGGTGGGTACGGTATCACAGGTCTGTGGTGTCACAGCAGTTCTGGCAGTCATTCGGGTTTCCCTTCAGCTTCACGGTTTCGTGCATTCACGCACACTGTATATCGAGGCGGGCGTGTGCCACCAGTTTCCCGCTCTGGTAGGCCAGAATCACAACCTTGCCTGTCCCGGATACCGGGCCGGGCTTGATGCTGGCTTCGGTACCCGTGACATCAATGGAGCCGGCGGCACGCTGGTTGATAAACCAGTCCAGCCGGTCGATGTTGCCGGTTTTGAGGTGGATTTCACAGGACTGGGCATCAAAGCGGGTTTCAAGCCGGTAGACCGGCTGCTGGCTGAGCAGGCGGGCCGCATGATGGAACAGGTCGGTATTGCCTTCCAGTATGTCGCGGCGGCTCATGTAATGGCGCTGGTCCGGCTCGACCCCGAAGTCTTCCAGTGGCAGGCCGGACTGGGTACCCACCCGCAGCATGCGGCGGCTGGAAACCCGGAAGTCGGCAAAGCGCGGCAGCTCCTTGAAGGTGTCCTGCAGCAGACCGCTTTCCTCCATCCCCGGTGCCTGGGCCAGAATGCGCAGCAGCATGTGCTGCCAGACATTGGCTCCACCGGCACCGGTATTGTCACTGGCCCCGAGAATGGTACCGATGCCGTGGTCACGGAAACCGGCAGCCAGCATGTCGGTGGCACTGTAGCAGTAGGCATCGGTAATCAGTATCACCGGCCCGGTGTAAACCTGCCCGATGGCATTGGCCTCACCGGGACTGGTGAGGCTGTGGGCGGTGGAATACAGTGCCCCGCTGACTTGAGCCTGGGTCAGGGATGGCAGCCACTCGCTGAAATTGATCCGGGGAACCAGCGGGGAGGGCGAGTTGCGGCGGCAGAGTTCACGAACCAGCGGGGTGCTGATAAACTGGGCCTTTTCCGGCTCGATCGGGTGCGGTGTCAGCAGCTGCAGCAGGCCCTCGGCAGCGGTGATCAGTCCGCCGGCATTGCCGCGCACATCCAGTACCAGACCGTCGGGCGGCAACTGCTGCAGCAGTTTCTGCACTTCAGCCAGATAGCCTCCCAGGTCCTCCACCATGAAACTGTACAGGCGCAGGTAGCCGAATTCGCCTGACGGGGTATCCAGGACGCCAGCCCGGATCAGCTGCGGCTGGCTGGTATCGAGCAGGTTCTTGAAGGCGGGTGGTGGCGGCTCTGCGGCAGCATACAGGAACTTGCGGCAGGCATTGATCTGTTGTGCCTGCAGGTGCTGCCCCATCAGGGATTGCTGGTACAGGGTCTGTGCATCCGGCCAGATATCAAGCATGATGGACGTGTCCATCTCCCGAGCCGGCAGGTGACCGCTGCCGGATTCCGCCGTGGTGCGTCCACCGGATTGCAGGGTCAGCCATTCGAAACGGATGTCATGTCTGGCACCCTGTTCATCCTGGTATTCGAGAGCGATATGTACTTCCTCGGGCGGCAGGCTGATGGACAGGGGGCGGATGGTGAGTGAGCGCAGGCCCACGGCAAAACGGGCGGCGGAATTGCTGCCGGATTCATTTTCCCCGTTGCGGCGGATGGCTTCCCGGATTGGCAGGCCATTCCAGAGCAGAATTTCCACGCCCGGCTTGAAATGGGCGTGCTGGTAGCCGGTGGGCATTTTGCTGACCAGATAATGGGGCTGCTGCTGTTCATCAAAATATTCTTCCACCAGAAACGGCAGAATGGCCGTCAGGCGGCGGTAGGGAATCGGCAGCACATAATTGGTATGCAGGTCGTGCAGGCTGTGAAAAATACCCAGCAGCTCGCGGTGAAACTCGATTTCACTGTTGACCAGCGCGTCCTGCGGGTTTTCCAGCCGGTATTTCATCAATTCCAGCCGCTGAACCGGATCAATACCATACAGGGCTTTTTTGAGTGGCAGGTGGGCATAGACCTGCCCGATCAGCACGCTGGCCTGATTGACCAGCACCTGTTTGTCCTTGAGCGTGAGCCCGGTGTTATCGGGTAATACGTCCTGTAGTAACGGCATTTCGGCGGCAAAGGCTTCGGGTGTCGGCATCGCAAGAACCTGCTCGGAAACGGGATTGGTATCGGAAAGATAGCACCAAAAGCGTTGTCCTTGCCAGCAGCGCTGGAACCTGCCGGGATGCCGGCAGGGCGATTTCGGGAGGGTTCACGGAAAACGTGTGGATCGTGACCGGGATTGCGCCGGGCTGTGGCCATATCCGGGGAAATCCCCGCAGGCTTGTGCAGGGATTTTTCCGGTCAGTGCGGTGCTGAAAGGTTCCGGGCGTTTTGCCGAAGTCCGTGCCGCAGGGAGGCATTCACGGCGACTGCGGCAGAATTTCCGCAAGCCTGTGCACGATGACCTGCCTGCTTATGAGGCCGGATTCTCCGTGCCGGTTTCTCTCTGTTCCTCGCTGACTTTTTCAAGGCCATTCGGGTCTGTTTCAAGTGTGGAGGTTTCTGTGTCCCGGTCATTCAATATCAGGTCATCCTTGATTTTTTTGAAAATACCATCACCAATACCCTTGACATTCATGATGTCTTCAACGTTTTCAAACGGCCCATGTTCGTCACGGTAATTGACAATGGCCTGAGCCTTTTTCTCACCAATGCCTTTAAGGCTGCTGTGAATGGTCTGTGCATCAGCGGTATTGAGGTTCACGGTCTCGGCACTGCCGATGGCGGCATACAGGATCAGGGCAGCAAAGGAGGCAAGCTTGGCAATGTTCATCAATGCGTGCATGGGGTTTTCCTTATTTTTTGTTTTGTTTTTGCTTTATTTTTACTTTAATCAGGTGTTTCCTGAATAAGGTATTATTACCGGAGAGGGTTGCAATAATAATACCGGTATCAATTTAATCGGGTTACGGGCATCTGCCAACAGGAATTGGATAAAAGGTGCCTTGATCACAGGATCAGGGTCCGGCTTCATGACGGTGATAATCACCGGGGGCGTTAAATAAAAAACCTGTCGGGCCTGATGTTATTTATGGCAAAATATGCGCATGCAAACCCCGACCCTGCCATTTGACCCGGATGACTTCCTCAGGACCGTTCCGCACCGGCCCGGTGTTTACCGCATGCTGGGCGAAGGGCAGCAGATTCTTTATGTCGGCAAGGCCAGAGACCTGCGCAACCGGATCAGCAGCTACTTTCGCGGCAGTCATGCCAATGCGCGTATCTATGCCCTGGTCAAGCAGATTCGCGGGGTCGAGATTACCGTCACCAATACCGAGGCTGAGGCGCTGCTGCTGGAAAACAACCTGATCAAACGCCACAAGCCGCGTTACAACATCCTGCTCAAGGATGGCAAGGGGTACCCCTACATCCATGTCAGCAGCCAGCAGGATTACCCGCGCATTGCTTTTCACCGGGGCAGCCGACGCGGACCGGGGCAGTATTTCGGGCCTTATCCGGGGGTTGGGGCGGTGCGTCAGGCCCTGCACCTGATGAAAAAGCTGTTCCGGGTGCGCCAGTGCGAAGACAGTTATTTTGCCAATCGTTCCCGGCCCTGCCTGGAGTACCAGATCCGGCGTTGCAGTGCGCCCTGTGTCGGCCTGATCAGCAGGGAGGCTTACAGCCAGAGCGTGCGTCATGCGACCCAGTTCCTGCAGGGGCAGACCCAGGCCGTTATTGATGACCTGGTACGCAGCATGGAGGCGGCGGCAATGCAGCTGGCGTTTGAGAAGGCGGCAGAATACCGTGACCTGATTGAAAGCCTGCGCCAGATTTCCCAGCAGCAGTATGTCAGCGGCGGTAATGGCAATGTGGACGTGGTGGCCCTGCATCTGGGTTCGGGGCTGGCGAGTGTACAGGTCTTCACGGTGCGTAACGGCAACAATCTGGGCAACCGCAACCATTTTCCCGCCCTGCCGGATGCCGATCTGCCGGCAGGGGAGGTGATGAGCGGTTTTCTGGCCCAGTATTACCTCAATCACGAAGTACCGGGTGAGATACTGGTCTCGGAACTGCCTGATGAGCAGGATGTGCTGGAGGAAATGCTGGCACTCAAGCAGCAGCGCAAGGTGGCAATCCGCAAGCCGGTACGCGGCGAGCGTCACCAGTGGGTGGCACTGGCCCTGAAAAATGCGCATCAGGCCCTGAGCATGCGGCTGCTGTCGCGCAGCGGCATGCAGGAGCGCCTGCAGGCCCTGCAGGAAGCCCTGTCGCTGGATGGGCCACCCATGCGCATGGAGTGTTTCGACATCAGCCATACCATGGGTGAAGCCACGGTCGCTTCCTGTGTGGTGTTTGATCCCAATGGGGCGCTCAAGTCCGAATATCGGCGCTATAATATCGAGGGCATCCAGCCCGGTGATGATTATGCCGCCATGCGTCAGGCCCTGACCCGGCGCTTCCGTCGGGCGACTGAACAGGATGGCAAGTTGCCTGATATTCTGTTTATTGATGGCGGCAGGGGACAGGTAGCACAAGCCCTGGAAGTACTGGCCGAATTACAGGTCAGTCAGGTCGAAGTGGTCGGGGTGGCCAAGGGCGAAGGCCGCCGCCCCGGTCTGGAAACCCTGATTATTGAACAGAATACACGCCGGCTGAACCTGCCGGAAAATTCCGGTGCCCTGCATCTGGTCCAGCAGATCAGGGATGAAGCACACCGGTTTGCCATTACCGGCCACCGGGCCAGACGCCAGAAAAAACGTACCCGCTCACCGCTGGAAGCCATTGACGGACTGGGTGCCAGGCGACGGCAGGTGTTGCTGAAACAGTTCGGCGGTCTGCGGGCCATTGAGCGTGCCAGTGCGGAGGAGCTGGCCAAAACACCGGGCATCAGCAAAGCTCTGGCCCGAAAGATTTATGACAGGTTTAACGGAGACAATGCATGACCTTCAACTTGCCCATCCTGCTGACATGGCTACGGATCGGGTTTATTCCGCTGCTGGTACTGTTTTTCTACACCGATGCCCGCTGGGCACCATTGGCGGCAGGGCTGACTTTTGTTCTGGCGGCACTGACCGACTGGGCTGACGGCTATCTGGCCCGGCGCTGGAACCAGGAGTCCCGTTTCGGTGCCTTTCTGGACCCGGTGGCAGACAAGCTGATCGTGGTAGTGGCGGTGCTCCTGGTTGTGGAGCGGGAAGGGGCGGTCTGGATGACCCTGGCGGCCATGATTATTGTCGGACGTGAGATCGTGATTTCCGCCCTGCGTGAATGGATGGCGCAGGTAGGGCAGCGCGGCAAGGTGGCGGTGGCCTTTATTGGCAAGCTCAAAACCACCCTGCAGATGATTGCCCTGACTTTTCTGTTGTACAACCAGACGCTGTTCGGGTTGTTTCCATTGCGGGAACTCGGGCTGGTGGCCCTGCTGGCGGCGACGGTACTGACGGTGGTTTCCATGGTCCAGTACCTGATGGGGGCTTTTACCCCGGCCACGGAATAGCACGGGCCGGGGCGGACAATACTCAGCGGGTTCTGCCGTGGAGCAGAAACTCCTGATATTCGCGCAGGCGGTCCCAGTTATTGCGGGCAGCCAGTTCCGCCTGGTAGGGCCAGGATTTCGGGTCCTGCATTTTAAACTGTGATCCTGCTGCTTCCAGAATGCGCCGCAGGTCATCGCGGCTCATGGTGGCCAGGCGCGCATAATTCCGGATACCGGCCTCATTCAACAGCTTTTCGGTATTGGGGCCGATCCCTTCCAGACGCGTGAGGTCATCTTCCTGGCCATCATCACGCATCCCGATTTCGGTACGGAAATCCGGGGCAACCGGCGTATTGCCACCGGTCATTTCCTTGACCCGGCTTTCAAACGAACTGCGTCCGGCGGTTGACTCTGCCTCCACCAGCGGGGCCGGTTTGCGCAGTTCGATGCGCGGTCCACCTGGAGACGGTGGCGGCTTTGGTGCACTGGCCGGTGTTTCCGAGTAGATACTGCGGGTATACATCTGCGGACTGGCTTCCGGTTCAATTTCCGGCTCCACGTTCAGATAGACACTCTCGGTTGTCGCAGCCCGGCGCGGACGGCGGCAGCAGATTCCCAGCAGTTTAAGCAGCTGGCAGCTGAGCATGCCGGCCAGAAACGCCGCCAACAGCAACAGAATGATGGTCAGGCTGGCTGAGCCGAAAGTACCGGCAATCGAACTCATGGGGGTCATGGCTGGTTCTCCTCATCCCGGCGTGCCCGTACATAACAGAACAGGAAGCCCAGCACATAAGCCACCACCAGCATGATAATGACTTCAAGGCCGGCGCTGCTCATGTCCTGGCGCTGGATGACCTGCTGGTACAAATCGTTGATCATGGTCGTATTCCTGTACGTTAGTCGATCGGGCTCAATTCAACCCGGCGGTTGAGGCGGCGGCCCTGGTCGGTCTGGTTGTCGGCAATGGGCTCGTCTTCTCCTCTGGAGTCGATCTCAATCTGGTCCTTTGCCGCGCCGCGCTTGACCAGCATGTCGCGTATTTCCCCGGCCCGTTCCCGCCCAAGCCGGCGGTTGGCCGCTTTTCGCCCCACGCTGTCGGTATGCCCGGTAAGCCGGATTTTCTGATGCGGATTGGCCTTGAGATAGGTAATGACCTCCTCAAAGTAGGCTGCGGCACTGTCCGCCAGATCCGGCTCGGAAGAACGGAACGGGAAGTACAGGCGTGCAGAACGGATACTGCCCCGGGTTACGGGTTTGTCATCGGTATCTGCGGTCACCTTGTCATCATTATTCCTGTCTTCGCTGTCCGCAGCAGGCTCATCTGCCGGGGCGGGTGGTTTGTGTTCGGCAGCCGTGCTTTCAGGTGCAGATTCTGCTTCCTGATCCGTACCTTCATCCGCCGCAGACTGCTCCGTGGAGGGAGTAGCCTCACCGGTTTTGGCTGTGTCCGTGTCTGTGCCATCAGCCGCCGGTTTGTCTTCGTCAGCCGCAGGCTGGTCCGTTAAGGGAGCAGCGGCTTCACCGGTTTTGGCTGTGTCCGTGTCTGTGCCATCAGCCGCCGGTTTGTCTTCAGCTGTCGCCGTGGCAGCGGTTTCCTCCGGCCCGCTTTCTTCAAGGCCGGCCTGCAGGTAATCCGGAACACCGTTATTATCCATGTCCTCGGCATCATCGGTCAGGCCGTCACCATTCGGGTCCGGTCCCTCCATGGCGGTGATGATGCCATCACCATCATCATCGGTGTCCAGGGCATCAATCACCCCGTCACCATCGGTATCCCGGTAGTTTTCCAGCTCAATGGAATCCGGCACACCGTCACCATCGCTGTCGGTGAGGGCGGGATTGGTTCCAAGTCGCTGCTCTTCACCATTGCTGTAACCGTCACCATCATCGTCCAGGCTGGCCCAGCTGCTGTCTGCATCCAGGTAGTCCGGTACCCCGTCAGCGTCGCTGTCACGCGCATCGGCGGGATTACCGTCACCATTCGGATCGGCACCTTCCTGACTCGTCGGGTCTCCATCACCGTCGTCATCATCATCCAGGGCATTGATGATTCCGTCTTCATCGGTGTCCAGCGGCCTGCTGGCAATCGGACCCAGCTCATAACGGTCATGCAGGCCGTCCTGATCCGAGTCGGCCTGATCCGGATTCAGGCCCAGCGCCTTTTCCCGACTGTCGGGGATGCCGTCATTGTCAGTGTCGATACTGTCGGTATCCGTACCGGTTTTGTCCTGATCCAGGGCGGGGGAAGCGGATTCGGTATCCGCGTTATCTGCTGTCGCTTCTGGCGCACTGGCTGACGTGGAGGGATCATCCGGTTCTGATTCCGGCGGCATGTCGGCTGCTGTCGTTGCTGCAGCAGCACCGGCAACAGCCGGCATTTGTGCCGCCGGGCTGTCCGCTGTGGTGGCTGTCGGGTTTGAGGTGGACCCCGGTGCACAGAATCCCTTGATTTTACAGGTGTACCACCACCAGCTTCCCACTCCCCAGATGCCAGCCAGCAGCAATACCGCCAGAGTCCTTAATTTCATGTTCGCGGGGCTCCTTGTCTTTGATTATCGCGCCAGATCAATCGGACGTATGGTAACAAAAAAGTGGCTGAACGTTCCGGATAACATACCTCCGGATACTGTTTCGTCAGGCCTGGCCTGCAGGTGCCTGCTTTGGACCGTTCCGGGTCAGCATTGTTCCCAGGGCAGCCCGTGAAAGCGCCAGCCGCCGATGGTGCTGCGATGCTGGTTTTCATCCCGCTCGCCCTCGAAACCTTCGTCGACGTGATAAACCTGCTGAAAGCCGCTTTCCAGCAGCACGGCAGCCGCATCACGGGTACGCTTGCCGCTGCGGCAGCACAGGACGACTGCGCATTCCGTGTGCGGATCCAGGCCCATGAGGCGGTGCTTGAGGGTGTTTTCCACTTCACGGGTGAAGTCCGGGTTGATGTCCCAGTCCGGCTCATCAATCCAGGCAATGTGAACCGCACCCACGGGATGCCCCACGAACAGGTATTCCATGGAGGAGCGGATATCAACCAGGATGCTGCTGTTGGCATGATCCTGCAGGAACTGGTAGGCCGCTTTGGGGGAAAGATCAATCAGACTGGACATGCCGGGCTTCCTTCGTGCACAAAACCACAAAAAACCCCGGAAACATAACGTGATTCAGCGACGTTGGCAATCATCCACGGGAGCAAAGTGTTGCCACCCGTGTTTTTCACTGCCCGGTTTGAACCGTGCAGGCCGGTTTACAGGGTAGAACCCGGGATCGGTTCCCGGTCGGGTGCAATGAAATCCTGTCGGGCCGCCGGAGACAGCAGTGTCTGTTTTGAGTAGTGGGTCAGCATGAGGCTGCCGCTGCCGTGATAGCAAGACTCACGGGCAGTTTTCCTCAGGGTGTACGTATCTTCGCAATGATGGTCTGCAGGTGTTCCGGCTCGGGCAGCAGCTCGAACAGGACCCCGAACAGTTCGGGGTCCTGCATGGCCAGCAGCTCGTCAAACTGTGCCAGTTCAGCGGCATCGGCACCGGGATAGTGCTGCTCCAGATAGCGGACCAGCACCACATCCAGTTCCTTCATGCCGCGCCGGCACAACAGCTTGTAGCGTGACAGGCGGGTCATGGTTCAGCGCCGTTCGACCAGCTTTTTCTTGAGCTCGCCAATCGCCCTGGCCGGGTTCAGGCCCTTGGGACAGGTGCTGGTACAGTTCATGATGGTGTGACAGCGGTAGAGCTTGAACGGGTCTTCGAGATTGTCCAGGCGCTCACCGGTGCCCTCGTCACGGCTGTCGGCAACCCAGCGATAGGCCTGCAGCAGCACGGCAGGGCCGAGGTAACGGTCGCCATTCCACCAGTAGCTGGGGCAGGACGTGGAGCAGCTGGCACACAGGATGCACTCGTAAAGGCCGTCCAGTTTCTTGCGGTCTTCCGGCGACTGCAGGCGTTCGCGGTCCTGCGGGGCCGGGGTTACGGTCTGCATCCAGGGCTTGATGGAGGCATACTGGGCATAAAAGTGGGTCAGGTCCGGCACCAGGTCCTTGACCACATCCATGTGAGGCAGCGGGCTGATAGTGATATCGCCCTCGAAATCCTCAATGGCCTTGATGCAGGCCAGGGTGTTGGTGCCGCCGATGTTCATGGAGCAGGAGCCGCAGATGCCTTCACGGCAGGAGCGCCGGAAAGTCAGCGAGGGATCAATCTCGTTCTTGATCTTCAGCAGGGCGTCCAGCACCATGGGGCCACAGTTGTCCAGGTCAATGGGATAGGTATCCCAGCGTGGATTCTTGCCGGTGTCCGGGTCCCAGCGATAGATTCGGAAATTCCTGACCCGGGTTGCCCCGTCGGGTACGGGCCAGGTCTTGCCGTCCCTGACGACCGAGTTGGCGGGTAACTTGAATTCAGCCATGATAGTCTCCCTCAGTAAACGCGCTTCTTGGGCGGGATGTATTCGATATCATCCGTCAGGGTGTAGGTATGCACCGGGCGGTAGTCCAGACTGACCTTGCCGTTTTCATCCAGCCAGGACACCGTGTGCTTCATCCAGTTCTGGTCATCACGCTCCGGATAATCCTCGCGGGCATGGGCACCCCGGCTTTCCTTGCGGTTGAGGGCCGACTGGATCGAGGTCTGGGCACATTCGAGCAGGTTGGCCAGCTCAAAGGTTTCCATCAGGTCGGAATTCCACACCAGACTGCGGTCGGTGACGCCGACATCCTTGTAGCTGGCGTAAACTTCATTCATCTTGTCCACCCCCTCCTGCAGTGACTCACCGGTACGGAACACGGCTGCATGCTTCTGCATGGTGCGCTGCATCCTGTCACGGATTGTGGCGGTGGGCAGGCTGCCACCGGCATGGTGAATGCGGTTGAAGCGTTCCATGGCCCGGTCCAGACCGGCCTTGGGCAGGTCGGGCTGGTTGGCACCGTTTTGCAGGGTTTCCGCACAGCGATTGGCGGCGGCACGTCCGAACACCACAATATCCAGCAGCGAATTGGAACCCAGGCGGTTGGCACCGTGTACGGATACACAGGCGCACTCGCCAATGGCCATCAGCCCCGGTACCACGCTGTCCGGATTGCCATCTTTCAGGGTGACGACTTCGCCATGGTAGTTGGTGGGGATGCCGCCCATGTTGTAATGCACGGTGGGGGAGACCGGAATCGGCTCCCTGGTGACATCCACTCCGGCAAAAATGCGGGCACTTTCTGCAATACCGGGCAGGCGCTCGTGAATCACCTCGGGCCCCAGATGCTCCAGATGCAGATGAATATGATCCTGATGCTCGCCCACACCCCGACCTTCATTGACCTCGATGGTCATGGAGCGGCTCACCACATCGCGTGAGGCCAGGTCCTTGGCATTGGGGGCGTAACGTTCCATGAAGCGCTCACCCTTGGCATTGGTCAGGAAACCGCCTTCACCACGCACCCCTTCGGTGATCAGGCAGCCGGCCCCGTAAATGCCGGTGGGATGGAACTGGGTGAATTCCATATCCTGCAGCGGCAGCCCGGCCCGAACCACCATGCCGTTACCGTCACCGGTGCAGGTATGGGCCGAGGTGGCGGTGAAGTAGGCGCGGCCATAGCCGCCGGTGGCCAGTACCACAGTCTGGGCCCGGAAGATACGCAGGGTGCCGGTGGAAAGGTCCCAGGCCAGTACACCCCGGCACACGCCCTGTTCATCCATGATCAGGTCGGTGGCAAAGTGCTCAATGTAAAATTCGGCGCTGTGACGCAGCGACTGCTGGTACAGCGTATGCAGGATGGCGTGGCCGGTGCGGTCGGCAGCGGCACAGGTGCGCTGGGCGATGCCCTTGCCGTAATCGGTGGTCATGCCGCCGAACGGGCGCTGGTAGATGCGACCATCATCGGTGCGCGAGAACGGTACACCCTGATGCTCCAGTTCGATAACGGCGGGAATGGCTTCCCGGCACATGTATTCGATGGCATCCTGATCCCCGAGCCAGTCGGAGCCTTTGACGGTGTCGTACATGTGCCATTGCCATTTGTCCTCGCCCATGTTGCCGAGGGCGGCGGACATGCCACCCTGGGCGGCTACGGTATGGCTGCGGGTAGGGAACACCTTGGTAATGCAGGCAGTGGACAGCCCCTTGATGGCCATGCCGAAGGTGGCGCGCAGACCGGCCCCACCGGCACCGACCACAACGACATCATAGGTGTGATTTTCGATCTTGTATTCGGACATGAAAGGCTCCTCAGCTTCCGAAAGCAGCGCGCAGGATGGCGAAAATGCAGGTGATGCCGGTCAGTGCCATGAAAAACTTCATACCGATCAGGGCACCGAATTTCAGCCCTTCCTGATGGATGTAGTCTTCAATCACGACCTGCATGCCAAGCGCACCATGATAAAAGGAACAGAAGATGAACAGGGAGGCCATGGACAGGTTGAAGGGGGTGGCAAACCAGGCGCGCACGGTTTCGTAGCTCTCACCGGCAAGCAGGGCCACACCGAAGGCCAGCCACAGGGTCAGGGGCACCAGCGCAATGGCCGTCAGGCGTTGCATCCACCAGTGCTCGACACCATCTTTGGCTGATCCGAGTCCAACGGCTTTTTTCAGGGGGGTGATCAGGCTCATTCAGGGCTCCTCGATTCAGGCCATCAGCCACAGAAGAAGGGTCAGGACGACAGAAGCCGCCAGGACGATTTTATTGCTCAGCTGGGCGCTCGGCAGCTCAAAACCGAACCCGGTATCCCAGGCCAGGTGACGGACACCGTTGCACAGATGATAGAAAAGCGCCCAGGTCCAGCCGAACAAAACCAGCTTGCCCAGCCAGGAGCCGAGGATGCTGTTGATGGTGGCAAAGGCCTCGGGGCCGGCGGCAATGGCTCCCAGCCACCAGGCGACCAGCACTGAGCCGACAGCGAGGACAATGCCGGTGGCACGGTGCAGAATGGACAGGATGGTGACAAGTGGAAACCTGTACACACTCAGATGAGGTGACAAGGGTCTGTTGGTGGTTTTCATGCAAAAAGCAGCCTGTTGATGGTTGAGGTTGGTCAAAATCCCCCGAATTGTCGACACGACTGCCCGGAGGGGTAAGATTTTAACTGTGTCTGGTGCTTTTTCCAAGCTTGTGATCAGGGTATTGTTGACATTGGGAATTTATTTTCATGCCAGCTTCCTTATAATACGCCCTTTCCGAATTGATGACAGCGACACTGAATGACACTGCTTGCACGTTACCAGCAACAGCTGGCGCAGAATATTGTAAGGCCTGATGCCCTTCAGGAACAGGCGGTAATACTGCTGCAAACGGTAATCGAGCGCCTGCAGGAGCCACGCAAGCCGCCCGCAGCGGCCAGAGGCGGGCTGTTCGGTCTGTTCGGGCGCAAATCCGCCGCCACGCCGGATGACAGCCGTCTTGCACGGGGCGTCTATCTCTGGGGCGGGGTCGGGCGTGGCAAGACCTGGATCATGGACCTGTTTTATGCCGAGGTGGAAACGCCGGAAAAGCGCCGTTATCACTTCCATCATTTCATGGAGGAGCTGCACAAAGCCCTCAAGCACCACGAGCATGAGGAAGACCCTCTGCGTGCCATTGCCGCCGAATGGGGACGGCAGTTGCGCCTGATCTGCTTTGATGAGCTGCACCTGACCGAGGTGGCCAATGCCATGCTGCTGTTTCCGCTGCTGGAATACCTGCAGTGTGAGGGCGTGATTCTGGTGATCACCTCCAATCGTGAGCCCATGGAGCTTTATCAGGGGAATATCAAAAAGGAGCTGTTTGTGCCGCGGGCGCGCCGGATGCGCGAACACATGCAGGTGCTGCATCTGGACAGCGGCATTGATTACCGGGGGGAAAAGGCCCGAGTCGTGTTTGGCGACCATCCGGACCTGGCGGCTTTGTCTGATGCGGATCTGGCACGTTATTTCCAGACCCTGTCGCGGGGTGCGGTGCGGGAAAACCAGACGCTGGAGATTCATGACCGCCCGGTGCAGACCATCAAGGTGTCTGACAATGTGCTTTGGCTGGATTTCGGGGTGGCCTGCGGTTTCAGGCGTACCACCAGTGATTATATCTGGATGGCGGAGCGTTTCGAGTCGGTGCTGCTGTCGGATGTGTATGTGATGACCACCGATCATGAGGAGCAGGCCCGGCGTTTTTTCTATATGGTGGACGAGTTTTACGATCAGAACATCAGTCTGCTGTTTTCCTCCGCCGTCCCCCTGACCGAGCTGTATCAGGGCTACCGGCTGAAGTTCGCCTTCAAACGCACTTTCAGCCGCCTGATGGAGATGCAGGGCAGCCGGATGTCGGTCGGTGCCTGAAATGCACTGAAACGCAGCCCGGTCAGTCCGGGTTGGCTGCTTCCGCCCGTTCACAGATGTGCTGCCCGATCGGGATGGCGGATGTGGCTGCCGGGGAGGGGGCATTGCATACATGCAGGCTGCGCGGGCTTTCGGCAAACAGAAAGTCATGCACCAGCGTGCCGTCACGCAGTACCGCCTGGGCCCTGATACCGGCAGGCCAGGGTTTGAGGTCACGCAGGCCCAGTTCCGGGGCATATTTGCGCACCTGCTCCAGATAGCCCGGCTTCCACCAGGCATTCAGGGTTTCCTGCAGGCCGGTGCGCAGGTGTTGGCGCATGACCTGCCAGAAACCGGGAAAGCGCAGCATGTCCAGCGTATCAGGCAGGCTGAAGTTGAAGTGTCCGTATCCTTCACGCCGGTAACCCAGCACGGCATTGGGGCCGGCGGTGAGGTTGCCGTCAATCATGCGCGTCAGGTGCACCCCCAGAAACGGCAGGTCCGGGTCCGGAATCGGATAGATCAGGTGCCGGGTGATGTCCTGACGCCGCCGGGCCAGGCGGTAGTATTCGCCCCGGAACGGAATGATGCGGAAATCCACCGGCAGTCCCATCATGCGCGTGAAACGATCGGCCTGCAGCCCGCCGCACACAATCAGGAACCGGGCCTCCAGCGGATGCACACCTTCCGGACTGGTGACCGTCAGTTCAACCATGGCGCGCAGCTCATTCAGGCCCGTAACCTGATGGCGCAGACGAATTTCCCCACCCAGTTGAACAAACGCCTGGGCCATTTTTTCCGTCACCAGCCGGTAGTTCACAATCCCGGTCGCCGGAACCCGGATGGCCCCCAGACCGGCAATGTGCGGCTCCAGCCGTTTCAAGGCTCCCTGATCCAGCTGTTCGGTTTCAATGCCATTCTGGTGGCAGCGCTCAGACAGGGCCTGCATGCGTTCCAGCTCCAGCGCACTGGTGGCGACCAGCAGCTTGCCGCACTGCTCATACGGAATCCCGTGTTCACGGCAGAAAGCCATGGTGGCGCTGGAACCCTCACGACAGAAGCGGGCCTTGAGGCTGCCGGGCTGATAGTAAACGCCGGCATGGATCACACCGCTGTTATGGCCGGTCTGGTGCCGCGCCAGTTCTGGCTCCTTTTCCAGCAGCAGGATGCGTTTGTCCGGATGGCGCTGTTTGAGCTGCCATGCGGTGGAAACGCCGACAATACCGCCACCGATAATGATGTAGTCGTACTCAATGCTCACTCATCGCTCCGCCGGGACGGGGACAGGCTCCCGCCAATCTGGTTGTTGTTTTCAAGCGCAGGAGCTTAGCACGAAAACGCCCGTTGCGGGGGAGCCTGATGACGGGAGGACAGGATGGAGGACGCCGTTACTCCAGCTTGTAACCCACCCCGTATACCGACTGGATCAGGTCATCCGGCAGCAGGGTGCTCAGCTTCCGGCGCAGGTTTTTCATGTGGCTGTCGATGGTGCGGTCGCTGATGATGCGGTTATCGGTATAGCACAGCTCCATGAGTTTCTCGCGTGAGTACACCCGTCCCGGACGCGACATCAGGGTCTGCAGCATGCGGAACTCCAGCGGCGTCAGCTCCACACTCTGACCGGCTGCCTCACAGCGGTAACGCTCCGGATACAGCGTCAGGTCGCGGTACTGCAGGGCCGGCTCCCGGCTGGCAGGCGTTACTTCGGGTGTCGGCGGGCGCATGCGGCGCAGAATGGCCTGCACCCGTGCGACCACCTCACGTGGCAGAAAGGGCTTGCAGACATAATCATCGGCCCCGATCCTGAGTCCGAGCAGGCGGTCAATCTCGTCCACCCGTGCCGTCAGCATCAGCACCGGCGTCCGGGAAAAGGTACGCAGTTCACGGCAGAGTGTGATGCCGTCCATGCCGGGCAGCATCAGATCCAGAATCACCAGCGCCGGGTTGTGGGTACGTATCTGCTCCAATGCACCAGTGCCTTCATGCCAGAGCCGGGTACGGAAGCCCTCACGTTCCAGATAGTCGGCCAGCAGGCGTGCAATTTTGACCTCATCCTCGATGATCATGATCAGCTCGGCATCCATGGCAGTCATTCTTCTCCTTCATGATATTCAGGCAGGCGCAGTTCCACACACAGGCCGCCAAGCCGGGAGGGACGGGCACTGATACTGCCCCGATGAGCGTGGGCAATATTGCTGCAGATCGCCAGCCCCAGACCGGCACCGCCCAGACGCCGGTTACGCGATTCTTCGCGCCGGTACAGCGGGTCGAACAGTTTCCGGCATTCATCAGCCGGTACGCCCGGCGGACTGTCTTCCACAATCACGATGACCTGTCCCCGTGCACGGTACAGTTCGATTTCCACCCGTCCTGGTGTATCAGTATAGGCCAGGGCATTGCTGAGCAGGTTGGTGACCAGCTGTTCCATGCGGTGCCTGTCTGCCATGACCCTGCCCGGCCCGGTTTCCAGATTCAGGCTCAACCCGGCAGCCTGTGCCCGTGGCTGCAGGCCGGTTACCAGCTGCTCCAGCAGCTGATCCAGGTACAGGGGGGAGAAGCTGTAATGCAGCCCGCCCAGCTCCGAAAGTGACAGTTGATACAGGTCTTCGATCAGGCGCTGCAGGCGTGCCACCTCCTGAGACAGGGAATCCAGCTGTTCACGGTTGAAGGGCCGGATACCGTCCTGCAGCGCTTCCAGCTCACCGGACAGGATGGTGACCGGCGTGCGCAGCTCGTGGGAGATGTCGGCCAGCCAGCGCCGCCGTGCGGCCTGATTGTCTTCCAGTGTTGCAGCCAGGTGGTTGATGTCGGCAGCCAGCCGCGCCAGCTCGTCGTCGGAAGTGGTTTGAAGGCGCGGGGAAAAATCCCCGCCTGACAGGGTGCGGATGGCCGCCACCATGCGCCGCAACGGCCCCAGCAGCCAGCGTGCCAGCACCCAGGAGGCCAGCAGTGCCAGCAGCAGGCTGGCCAGACCGATCAACAGGCTGGTGAGCCATTGCTGATGGGAAAAGGCGGTTTCCTGGGGGGATTCAAAATACCGGCGGGGCAGGCCGACCACTGCTCCCACGGTCTGCCCGTCGACCTGAACAGCCACCCGGATACCGTGTTCCGGCCGGATGGCATCCGGGTGGCCGGCAATCAGCAGGCCGTTCTGATCCAGCAGCGCTGTCGGTGGCCCCCGTCGGCGGCGTTGGCGGTGATCCGGGCCGGGCGGCTTGCCCGATCGCAGTTCGGGGCGCGGCTTTCTGCCCCCATGCTCCGGTGGCGGGCCGCCTTCATCGGGGGGGCGGCTGTACAGAATCCGGTTCAGGTGCTCGGTCGCTATCGCCTCCCAGGAGCCATAAGACGCATACGCTTCCGCCAGTGCGCTGCTGACCTGCTCCAGGCGACTCTGTTCCAGTGCATTGACATAATCCAGAAAGCCGTGTTCAAAACTCCAGCGTGCCAACCCCAGGGTAGCAATCAGGATAATCAGGGTCAGGCCCAGAAATGCGGTGATCAGTTTGCGGAAAACGCTGCCTTTCATGATCTGCACTATAATGTTGCATCCTTAACGCAGCCAGTACTGCGGGTATGACAGCATCAGAATCCCCTGAATTTGCCCGGTCTCTGCACAATATATGCACAGTCTGGCCTGGCAGGCCGTCATGATCACCTGGATGCGGGTCAGGCAAAAACAGGAGTGCCGGCTGCTTGATTACCATTTCATGATGACATTGCGGGACGGCTTTCCCGAGCCGGTCCTGGTATGGAATCATGACGGTTTTTTTCGGAGCACTGCAATTGAGAACCACCCTGCCCAAAACGGTCTGGATACTGGGGCTGATCAGCCTGTTTATGGATATGTCATCCGAATTCATTCATGCCCTGCTGCCGGTCTATCTGACCACCACGCTCGGCTTGTCGGTGCTGGCCGTCGGGATTGTGGAGGGGATAGCCGAGGCCACGGCTTCGATCATGAAAGTGTTTTCCGGGGTGATCTCCGACCGGGTCCGGCACCGCAAGCCGCTGCTGCTGGCCGGTTACGGGCTGGCGGCCCTGACCAAGCCGGTCTTTCCACTGGCCGGTTCGGCGTTTGAGGTGGTGGGTGCCCGTTTTGTCGACCGGATCGGCAAGGGTATCCGGGGGGCACCACGGGATGCCCTGGTGGGGGATGTGACACCGCCGGAACAGCTCAATGCCGCCTATGGTCTGCGTCAGTCGCTCGATACCGTGGGAGCTTTTGCCGGGCCGTTGCTGGCCATGCTGATCCTGCTGTTCTGGTCGCATGATCTGCGTCTGGTGCTGTGGGTTGCGGTGATTCCGGCGTTGATCTGTGTGTTGCTGATTGTCTTCGGTATCCGGGAAACACCGGACCCGCAGGTACTGAAGGCCAAACCGCGTCTGCACTGGGATGAAATCCGGCATCTGCCATCGGCGTTCGGCTGGTTGCTGGGGGTGACGGCGCTGGTGACACTGGCCCGCATGGCTGAAGCGCTGCTGGTGTTGCGGGCGCAGGAAAACGGGCTCGGGCTGGTATGGATTCCGCTGGTGCTGGTGGTTTTCAGTGCCGCCTATGCCCTGAGTGCCTATCCGGCCGGCCTGTTCGGGGACCGGCTGGGAACACGCGGTCTGTTGCTGGCCGGGCTGGGTGTGCTGGGCCTGGCCCAGGGGCTGCTGGCTCAGGCGGCCACTGTCGGCGTCCTGTTCTGGGGTGGTATTGTGCTCTGGGGCCTGCACATGGGCCTGACCCAGGGCCTGCTGACGGCACAGGTTGCCAGACTGGCACCGGCGACGCTGCGTGGCACTTCCTTTGGTGTTTTCCACCTGATCACCGGCCTGATGCAGCTGCTGGCCGGGATCGGGTTTGGCTGGCTCTGGGTGCAGTACTCCGCTGCCACGGCATTTCTGACCGGTATGGGGTTGGCACTGGCCGCCATGGGGCTGGTGTGGTGGCGCTGGGGGCGTGAGGCGGGCGCGGTGTCCTGACAGGAGTCGGAATCACCGGAAGTCAGCCCATCATGTCAGCCTCGGCAGGGTGCTCACTGACTTTGTTGCGTTCCAGCAGTTTCAGCTTCTGCACCAGCAGGCTGACCAGGAAAGCCAGCAGCATCACGGCAAACATGGCAATAAAGCCCGAATGAATCGCCTGGTTCAAGGCTCCCCGTGCCATATCCACCAGCTGTTGCATGCGATTGGCTCCATCCGGCAGGGCCTGCATGATACTGGCGAGTTGCTCCAGTGAAGGCTGGCTGACCAGCGCATTCGGGCTTTCCAGGGCCTGCAGGGCTTCAGGCGGCGTACTGGCCGGGGCTGCTGCCATGCCGCGCAGGTAGCCACCGGTAATCAGGGTGCCGATCAGGGCTGTGCCCACGGTTGAACCGATCAGGCGCAGAAACTGGGTGGTGGCGGTGACGACACCGAGCAGCCCGGTACTGGCGGCAGACTGCACCAGCAGGTTGGAAACCGGAAAGACCGCTCCCATACCCAGTGCGGTCAGGAACAGACAGGTTCCCACGGCCCAGTAACTGCTGGCCGGTGTCAGGGTGCTGAGCAGCAGGACTCCCAGGCACATAATGGCTGTCCCGCCGACGAAAAAGGGGCGCAGCACACCCAGGCGGGCAATGATCTGCCCGACAGCAATGCCCACAATCGGCATGGCAAACGACATCGGCAACATCAGCAGCCCGGAAGCGCTGGCACTCAGCCCCATGACGGCCTGCAGAAACAGCGGGATATAAAGAAACAGCCCGAACATGCACATGCCGAACAGGAACATCACCGCCACTGTTGCGCTGATGGTACGGTTTTTAAACATGACAAACGGAATGATCGGGTCCTGTGCCCGCAGCTCCACCGGGATAAAAACCAGCAGGGCCACAAGCGCCGTCAGCAGGCCGCCAATAACCGGCGGGCTGTTCCAGGCGGCACCGCTGCCTGCCGTTTCCAGTGCCATCAGCAGGGCGATAATGCAGATGCTGATACTGAGCGCACCGAGCACGTCAATGCGGGCATGCGGGCGCGGCATACTTTGCGGCAGCACTTTGGGCAGTACCAGCAGGGACAACAGCCCCAAAGGCAGGTTGATATAGAAAATCCAGCGCCAGCCCCACAGATCGGTAATCCAGCCACCCAGCGGCGGACCAATGACGCTGGAAAGGGCAAAGACGGCAAACAGGATACCCTGATAACGTGCCCGCTCGCGCAGGTCGGGAAAAATATCTGCCACCAGTGTGAAGGTGGTGGCCATGATAATGCCGGCACCAATACCCTGCAGGGCACGCCCGACAATGAGCCAGAGCATGGACGTGGCCATGCCGCAGAAGGCGCTGGCAGCGACAAAGACCAGCACACCACTGATGGCGATCCACTTGCGCCCGTAAATGTCACCGAGCTTGCCCATGATCGGCAGGGCTACGGTCTGGGCCAGCAGATAGGCAGTGGCAACCCAGGCATAAAGTTCAAAACCATTGAGATCGGCAATGATTTTCGGCATGGCGGTGCCGACCACGGTCTGGTCCAGTGAAACCAGAAACAGGGACAGGGCAAGACCGGCCATGGCCACCAGTGCATCACGGTGGCTGCGGGAAACGGCGGTTTGATCGGGTGATGTCATTCGTATTCTCTTGGGGGCATCCGGCCCGGCTTGGGGCGACCGGTCTGGCCGGCTGCCCCGGCCCTGTACAGTAACGATTTGATACCGCTCAGGCAAGCATTCCTCACCCGAATCCCGGATCAGGCCGGCGGATACAGGTTCAGTCCAGCCGCAGAACCGGCAGGTCTTCCAGCCCCTGCAGACGATGGGTGATCAGCAGCAGGGATTTGCCATGGTGGCTGGCATGTTCCCGGACTTGCCGCAGCAGTTGGCGTGCCGTTGTGGCATCCAGCCCTTCAGTTGGCTCATCCAGCACCAGCACCGGTGCATCCTTGAGCAGGGCACGCGCCACTGCCAGCCGTCGTGCCTGTCCACCCGAGAGACTCAGCCCGGTTTCCCCGCACCAGGTATCAAAACCGTCCGGCTGGCTGTGAATGAAATCCAGCAGACCGGCCTGTTCACAGGCCTGCTCCAGCTGTGCCGGGGTCGCCTCCGGACGGGCCAGCCGCAGATTGTCACGGATGCTGGCATTGAACAGGTGATTGTGCTGTGGGGCCACGGCGATCTGGGCGCGTACCGCTTCGCTGTCATACTCGCTGATGGCGTGACCGTTCAGCAGCAACTCGCCACTGTCCGGAGCACGAAAGCGCAGCAGCAGACTGATCAGCGTGCTTTTGCCCGTCCCGCTGGGGCCGGTAATGACCTGTTGTGTACCGGCGGGCAGCTCAAGGCTGAAATCCCTCAGAACGGGTATGGCATCAGGGTGATAACGGAAGCCGAGCTGCCGGATGCTGATATTGAGCGGGGTTTGCAGCAGACGCGGCTGCTCCGGTTCGGTGACGGCAGGCAGGGTATCAGCCAGGGCAAAAATACGCCGGGCCGCCGCCAGGGTTTCCCCAAGGCTCTGGAACGCCAGCGGCAGGGGCAGGATGGCCTCGAAGCCCGCCAGCGCGAGCAGGGAGAGCATGATCAGTTCCGGTGGTGTGATCTGCTGCTGATGCAGCAGCGGAATGCCCAGTACCAGCACGCTCCACAATGCCAGCCGGGCACCCAGCTCCAGTGCGCCCTGAGCCCATCCCTGCAGGCGGGCCATGCGTTGCTGCTGTGTGGCCAGGGTGGTGGACAGTGCCTCAAGCTGGCGTGCATGCGCTTCGGCGGCACCGAATACCAGCAGTTCCCCCATGCCCTGCAGATCGGTCACCAGCGCACTGCGCAATCGGGCGCGGGTTTCCACCAGTGCGGCAGCCGGTATCCGGCCCAGCCGGTTAAGCACCCAGGGCATCAGCACACCGGCCAGCAGCAGCAACACCAGCTCGGCCAGTGCCAGCAGCGGGTGAAACCAGAGCAGGGTGAGCACAATCAGGCTGCCACCGATCAGGGCCACCAGTACCGGCAGCAACAGACGCAGCAGCACCGCATCCAGCCGGTCAATATCGGCACGGATGCGGCTGAGAAGGTCACCACTGTGCCATTGTTCCAGCACTGCCGGAGCCAGTGGCTCGATACTGCGGTAAAAGCGTACCCGCAGCTCGGCCAGCACCCGCAGAGTCAGGTCATGGGTGACCAGGCGCTCACCATAACGGCCGGCGGTACGGACAATGGCCATCAGGCGGATCAGGGCTGCCGGTGTGAAGTAATTCATGCTGACACCGGCTGCACCGGCCAGAGCCATGGCGGTGATGAACCAGCCCGACAGCGCCAGCAGGCCGATATTGGCCAGCAGCGTGAGCAGGGCTAGCAGCAGGCCCAACGCCAGCTGTCCGCGATAGGGCCGGAACAGCTGCAGCAGGCGCAGCAGGTCTTTCATGTGCCCGCCCCGTAAGCCCGTACCAGCTGCCGGTAGGGTGCACTGTGCTGCAGCAGTCCGGTGTGGGTGCCGCTGGCACTGATCCGGCCTTGTTCCATGAGGACAATGCGGTCGGCATCCTGCACGGTCTGGAGGCGGTGGGCAATCAGGATCAGGGTACGCTGGCGGCGCAGGGTCTGCAGGGCGAGGCTGATCCGGGCCTCGCTGTCATGATCCAGACTGGCACTGGCCTCATCCAGCAGGACCAGCGGTGCATCACGCAGGAAGGCACGGGCCAGCGCCAGCCGCCGGATCTGCCCGCCGGACAGGCCCTGCCCGGCCTCACCCACCCGCGTGTCATAAGCCTGGGGCAGGGTGCTGATGAAATCATGTGCCTGGGCCTGTTGGGCGGCAGCCCGTACCGCCTCTGCGGTAGCCGCCTGTCCCAGACAGATATTCTCTGCGACCGTGCCGGGAAACAGGGTGGGTTTCTGCGGCAGCCAAGCCAGTCGGGTGCGCCATTGGGCCGTTTCCAGCGCTGATAGCGGGGTGTCACCGATCAGTATCTGCCCGCTTTGGGGTGCAAGAAAGCCCATCAGCAGGTGAAAAAGCGTGGATTTGCCGGCACCGCTGGGACCGACAATGGCGAGCATTTCACCGGGCCGGATGTCGAGGCTGAGGTCATGGAGGGCCGGGCGCTGGCCGGGGTAGGTGTAGTGCAGGCGCTGCAACCGGATCGGCGGCAAGGGGACAGTGGCTGCGGTGATCCCTGCATCCTGCGTTTCATTTTGTGCATCCAGGGACCGGGCTGATGGCTGCCGTGCCGTTTGCTGCGGGGGTGTCTGTGCCAGAATTTCCACCATGCGTTCTGCCGCCCCGATAGCTTCCATGCGGGCATGGTACTGCGTACCGAGATTGCGCAGTGGCAGGTAGTATTCCGGGGCCAGCAGCAGGATGAAAAAGCCGTACTGAAAATCCATTTCGCCCCAGAACAGGCGAAAGCCGATCAGTACTGCAACCAGGGCGATGCTGACCGTGCTGAAAAATTCCAGTACCAGGGAAGACAGAAAGGCCACGCGCAGAACGGACAGGGTACCCTGACGGTAGTCGTCGGAGAGGCGGGCGATCAGATCGGCCTCGCGTCGACTGGCATTGAACAGCTTCAGGGTGGTCAGGCCCTGGATCACATCCAGAAAATGGGCGCTCATGCGTGCCAGTTGCCGCCACTGGTGTTGGCTGCGCTTTTCTGCACCCTTGCCGATCAGGATCATGAACAGCGGAATCAGCGGGGCAGTGACCAGCAGTATCAGGGCCGACAGCCAGTCAATGGGGAAGATGAACACCAGAATGGCCAGCGGTACCAGTACCATCAGGCTCATGGCCGGCAGGTAGCGCGCATAATAGGCTTCCAGCGCCTCCACCCCGTCACTCAGGGTATTGACCAGTTCGCCGGAACGCTGCTGGCTGAGCCAGGCCGGTCCCAGTGCCTGAATCCGGCGGTACAGGCGGGTGCGCAGGGCCAGTTTCACCTGGACCGCGGCCTGGAATGCGACCTGCTCCCCGGCCCAGGCCAGCCCGGCCCGCAGCAGAAAAATGCCGAGCATGGCCTGGAGTTCCGGCAGGACTTCAATCAGGGTGGCCTGTCCGAAGACTGCCGCAGCCGCCACCGCCGCCAGCAGCCAGGCCTGCCCGATCAGCAGCAGGCCGTTAAGCAGGCCGATGCCGACGGCGGCCTTGAGCCAGAAGCCGGTTTGGGTACGCCAGTCCTGCAGGGCCTGGATAATGGCAGGGGCCGGTTTGCGGCCGGGGTCGGCTGGTGTGGTCATGGGAGTATTCTAGGCAGGGACCGGGGTTCGGGCAATGCGGAAAATCAAAACCCGGGGTGTGGCGGGCGTTTGCCTTGTGTGGCCGGCTGCCCTCATAATGGCGTCTGTTCCGACCTTGGGAGAAATCGATTGATGAGTCTTGATTCGGTACGGGAGCGTGCCCTGATTGAACAGGTGCGCATGACCGCCCGGCACGAAATCATGCCCCGCTTCCGGCGGCTGTCCGAGACGGCGGTAAAGGAAAAACTGTCGCAGCAGGATCTGGTCACGGAGGCGGATCTGGCGTCCGAGGCAGCCATCAGTGCCGGAGTGCGTGAGATTCTGCCGCAGGCGGCCATGATCGGCGAGGAAGCGGTAGCCGCTGATCCAGCCCTGCTGGAGCAGATCACCACGGCAGAGATGGCGGTGATTCTGGACCCGATTGACGGTACCTGGAATTATGCCAAGGGCCTGAGCCTGTTCGGGGTGATTCTGGCGGTTACCATCCGGGGCGAGACCGTGTTCGGGCTGCTGTATGATCCGGTGGTGGATGACTGGGTGCTGGCGCGCAAGGGGGGCGGCAGCTGGTTCTGCCAACCCGGTGCCGAACCCCGGCGCTTGCAGTTCGGGGCTGATCAGCGGGCTTTGAATCAGCGTGACGGGGTATTTTCACCCTATCATTTCCCGATGGCACAACGCCCGCAGCTGGCTCTGGGGATGCTGGAGTTCGGGCGCAGCTATGCCTTGCGCTGCTCCTGCCATGAGTACCGCATGATTGCCCAGGGCGTGTTTGATTTTTCCCTCAGTCTGGGACTGGAAGCGGCGGAAATCGGCATCAATCCCTGGGATCATGCCGCCGGTGCACTGGTGGTTGCCGAGGCCGGTGGTGCGGTGGGCCTGCTGGAAGGGGGCGATTATGCCCCGACCGTGTTGCAGGGGCGGCTGATTAATGCCTGTTCAGCACAGTGTCTGGATCAGGTGCGCGACTGGTGTCAGCGCATGGGTATCCGCTAGCCCCGGGGTCCGGTCTTTCACCGGGGCCGGACCGGGGCTGGCGGGCCGGGGAGGCGTCTCTGGTTATGGCAGCATCACCGACAGCAGCTGAATCGGGTTCTGCCGGTTGTTTTCGGCAATGTCACTGACCGTCTGCCCTGTATTGTCGACTTGAATGCCTTTGGCCCTGAGCTGTTCCAGCAGGGCATCAGGGCGGGTCCCGGCCATTTCAGCCACCAGACTGACGGGGGCGGATTCCATCAGGCGCATGAGTTTCATGCTGGTTGCACGCGGGTTGCCGCCTTCACCGCCACCGCTGTTCAGGGGCAGCAGCGAGGCAATGGTCAGTACCACGAATACCCCGATCACGGCCAGCGGTACCGGCTTTTTGAAATAGCCCTTGAAGCTGCGCCAGTTGAGCACCATGTGCAGGCCCACGCCCAGAATCATGAACCAGCTCAGCCATTCATGGGCCGGGCGGACCAGACCGATATTGATGTGAAAAAAGATGATAATGCCGCTCAATGCGGAGATAATGAACGATCCGATCGTGAGGGGCGTAGCCCAGTTGCGCAGTGAAAACATGGTTACTCCTGAAAATGAATGGCTGTGAACCGATGCTTTATATCAGCAACATGGGCAGAAATTGTGGAGAAATAAGGCAGGAATAAGGAAAACCCGGAAAGCCGCAGCTTGTCAGGCTGATCTGTGGTCCGGGTTTTTTCATCATGGCACGGCTTTTGCTAGACTGTTCGATGATCAACTTGCCAAAACCACTGGCGTAGCGGGGTGGGGCCTGACCCTGACCCGCCGGTTTTATCAGAAGGAGGTATGGGGTGAAACTGGATTGGAATAACTATGATCCCGGCCCGTTTTATGACGAGCTGATGGCTGCGCCCTTGCAGCCACGGGAAGCCAGCTACCGGCTGGTGGACTATCTGCGCAACCAGACACCGGCCCGGTTCCAGCAGTGTGTGCAGGAATCGGAAGCCGTTATCCGCGAGATGGGGATTACCTTCACCGTCTACAGCGATGCCGGCAATATTGACCGGGCCTGGCCGTTTGATGTCATCCCGCGTGTGATTCCGGGAGAGGAGTGGGATCGCACCGAAATGGGGCTGAATCAGCGCATCCGTGCACTGAACCGGTTCATTCAGGATATTTATAACGGTGGCCAGGCCATCAAGGATGGCGTGATCCCCGAGGATGTGGTGATGCAGTCCAAGGGCTATCGCAAGGCCTGTGAAGGCATCACTCCCCCGCACGGTGTCTGGGCCAATATCTGCGGCTCCGATCTGGTGCGTCACAGTGACGGGATCATGTACGTGCTGGAAGATAACCTGCGCGTGCCGTCCGGGGTGGCTTACATGCTGGAAAACCGCAATATCACCAAGCGCATCCTGCCGGAGATTTTCAATCTGCTGTCGGTGCGCACCGTGCGGGATTATCCCAGCCACCTGTATGACATGCTGGCTTCCCTGCGCCCCGAGCTGGAGCAGCCGGTTATTGCCCTGCTGACACCGGGCATTTACAACTCGGCCTATTTCGAGCATGCCTTTCTGGCCCAGCAGGCTGGTCTGGTGTTGCTGGAGGGGGCCGATCTGGTGGTGGGCAAGGACGATTATGTCTACATGAAGACCATCAGCGGGCTGGAGCGGGTGGATGTGATCTACCGCCGTATTGATGATGACTTCATTGATCCGGAAGTATTCCGCAAGGACTCCATCCTCGGCATCCCCGGCATCATGCGCTCATGGAAAGCCGGCAAGGTTGCCATTGCCAATGCGCCCGGCTGCGGGGTAGCGGATGACAAGGTGATCTATGCCTATGTGCCTGACCTGATCCGTTATTACCTCAACGAGGAACCCAGCCTGCCGAATGTGCCGACCTGGGTCTGCCGGCGCAGGGAAGACCGTGATTATGTCCTGGAACACCTGCCGGAGTTGGTGGTGAAACCGGCCAACGAATCCGGTGGCTACGGCATGCTGGTCGGCCCGCATTCCCCGCCGGACAAGGTGGAGGAATTCCGCAGGCTGATTCAGGACAACCCCAACAATTACATCGCCCAGCCTACCCTGAGCCTCTCGGTCACACCGACCGCGACCGAAAAGGGCATTGCTCCGCGCCACCTCGACCTGCGTCCTTTCATTCTCAGCGGTGAGGACATCTATGTCACACCCGGCGGGCTGACGCGGGTGGCGCTGGTGGAAGGTTCGCTGGTGGTGAACTCCTCGCAGGGCGGCGGCAGCAAGGATACCTGGATTGTCGATGAGTCGGATAGCGGTCGGGAAGAAGATACAGAAGGGGAGGATGAATCATGATGCTGTCTCGGGTTGCTGAACGCGTTTACTGGATGGCACGCTATCTGGAACGCACCGAAAACACCGCACGCCTGATCAATGTGCACACTTCCATGATGATGGACCTGCCCAAGCGCATGGAAATCAACTGGTTTACCCTGATTAATCTGTTCAATGCCGATGACATCTTCCGTGAGCGCTACGAGCGGGTCACGGAAAAAAACATCATGCAGTTCCTGATCGCCGACCGTGACAATCCGGTTTCACTGGCCAGCTCGCTGTTCAGCGTGCGCGAGAACGTGCGTACCTCGCTGGACCTGCTGCCGGATGAAACCTGGCAGCAGGTCAATCAGGCTCATATCCAGCTGAACAACGCCCTGGAAGTGATCGGCAAGCGCCATACGCGCCTGAACCTGCTGCGCTCCCTGCAGCGTGCCTGCCAGTGCATCAACGGGGTGATCGACAGCTACATGAGCCGTGACCACACCTTTGATTTCATGCAGGCCGGTCGCCAGCTGGAACGGGCCGACATGAGCAGCCGCATTCTGGAAATGGCTTCCCTGCTGATGTCGGAGCAGCGCAGTGAAACCATGCGCAAGTACGAAGGCATTCTCTGGACCAACCTGCTGCAGGCCCTGAGTGCGCGCCAGATGTACCAGCAGCACGTGCAGCCACGGGTACGGAGTCGGGAGGTGCTGAAGTTTCTGGTGCTGGATGAGGGCTTCCCGCGTTCGCTGCGCTATTCGCTGGTGGATATCGGCAAATCCCTCGGCAACCTGCCGGAGCCTGAGCTGGCACTGGCGATGCAGAACCGCATTCTGGCGCACCTGAAGAAACAGGACCTCAATTTCTCGCCGGATGCACCGGTACATGCCCTGATGGATCACCTGCAGGGTGAGCTTGGGGAGCTGCACGCCGAAATTTCCAGAACATGGTTCCACCCCGATCGGGATGGACAAATGCAATCCCAGTAACCAAGGGTTTTTCATGAGTATTCACGTTGCCTTAACTCACCGGACCGTCTACAAGTTCGATCGCCCGGTCAAGCTGTCGCCCCATGTGGTGCGCCTGCGTCCGGCTGCCCATACACGCACCCCCATTCTGGCCTACACCCTCAAGATCAAGCCGGAACAGCACTTCATCAACTGGCAGCAGGACCCCTTTGGCAACTGGCTGGCCCGGCTGGTGTTTCCGGACCGGGTCACGGAACTGAGTGTGGAAGTCGACCTGGTGGCCGACATGGTGGCCATCAACCCCTTTGATTTCTTTGTTGAGGATTACGCCCAGAAATTCCCGTTCCAGTACAAGCCGGAACTGAAGCGCGAGCTGGAAGCCTGCCTGGAGGTGACTGAGGACGGCGAGCGCCTGCGGGAGTGGCTCAAGGGAGTGGATTTCAAGCAGCCCAATACCATTCTGTTTCTGGTGGCCCTGAACCAGCGCCTGCAGCAGGACATCGGTTACAACATCCGCATGGAACCGGGTGTGCAGAGCTGTGAGGAGACCCTTGGCATCCGGCGTGGTTCCTGCCGCGATACCGCCTGGCTGCTGGTGCAGATACTGCGCCATCTGGGACTGGCGGCACGCTTTGTGTCGGGTTATCTGGTGCAGCTGACCTCGGACCAGAAGGCACTGGACGGCCCCAGCGGGCCGGAGGCGGATTTTACCGATCTGCATGCCTGGACCGAGGTGTTCCTGCCCGGTGCCGGTTGGGTCGGACTGGACCCTACTTCGGGCCTGTTTGCCGGTGAGGGGCACATTCCCCTGGCCTGTACGCCCCAGCCCGGCAGTGCCGCGCCGATTGAGGGCATGACCGACAAGTGCGAGGTGGAATTCGAGTTCAGCAACAGCGTGACCCGCATTCATGAAGATCCGCGGGTCACCAAACCCTATTCCGAGGCACAGTGGAGTGACATTCTGGCGCTGGGCGAGCAGGTGGAAAGCGATCTGGTGCGCTCGGATGTACGCCTGACCATGGGGGGTGAACCGACCTTTGTATCCATTGACGACATGGAGGGGGCGGAATGGAACCAGGCCGCGCTGGGGCCGCACAAACGTGAGCGGGCCGGCATACTGCTGCGCCGGCTGCAGCAGGTCTTCGGCGGTGAGGGCAGTGCGCTGCAGTTCGGGCAGGGCAAGTGGTATCCGGGTGAGCCGTTTCCGCGCTGGGCCTTGAGCTGTTTCTGGCGTACTGACGGCCTGCCGATCTGGAAAAACCCGCACCTGATTGCCGATGACCGGAAGGATTACGGTTTCGGCGATGCCGAAGCCCGGCGTTTTGCCGAAACCCTGTGCCATCACCTGGGGCTCGGGAACCGGTATCTGGTCCCGGGTTTCGAGGACCGGCTCTATTACCTGTGGAAAGAGGCCGGCCAGCCGGCCAATGTCGACTGGCTGACCCTGAATCTGCGTGACAGCAAACACCGTAATGATCTGGTGCTGGCCCTGCAGCACGGGCTGGATGTGCCCACCGGTTATGCACTGCCGCTGCGCTGGGATTATGGCAGGCAGGGCTGGCAGAGTGCGCCCTGGGAATTCCGGCGGGAGGCCATGTACCTGATTCCCGGCAACTCCCCGATGGGGTTCCGGATGCCGCTGGATGGCCTGCCCTGGACCGTTGAAGACGAGCGCGAGGTTGAATCCCAGCCCTGTCCGTTTGAGGACCGTCCCTCACTGCCGGATTTCCACGGTGAAGTCGAATGGCGTTACCGTGAACTGGTGGCAGCTCCCGAACCACAGCTGCAGCCTGCCGACAGCCACCGTCAGGAGAAGGAGTGGCGTGAGGTACCGCGTACCGCCCTGTGCATTCAGGCACGCGAGGGCCGTTTGCATGTGTTCCTGCCGCCGATGAGCTATCTGGAGCATTACCTGTCACTGCTGGCCACGCTGGAACGGACTGCTGCCGAACTGGACATGCCGATCCTGCTGGAAGGCTATGAGCCACCGTCCGATCCGCGCCTCAAGTCCTTCAAGATCACGCCGGACCCGGGGGTGATTGAGGTCAATATCCAGCCGGCAAACAACTGGAGCGAGCTGGTACGAAACACCGAAATCCTGTATGAGGAAGCGCGCGAAGCCCGGCTGGGCACGGAAAAGTTCATGCTGGACGGACGCCATACCGGGACCGGGGGCGGTAATCATGTCACCCTGGGGGCGGCGACTCCGGCAGACAGCCCGTTTCTGCGCCTGCCGGACCTGTTGCGCAGCCTGCTGACCTACTGGCAGCACCATCCGGGCCTGTCCTACCTGTTTTCCGGCATGTTCATCGGTCCCACCAGTCAGGCCCCGCGTGTGGATGAGGCGCGGGATGAGGCACTGTACGAGCTGGAAATCGCCTTCCAGCAGATGCCCAAAGGCTTCAACAACCGTCCCTGGATTGTGGACCGCCTGCTGCGCAACCTGCTGACGGATGTGACCGGTAACACCCATCGTGCCGAGTTCTGCATTGACAAACTCTATTCGCCCGATTCGCTGAGCGGACGGCAGGGCCTGCTGGAGTTCCGTGCCTTCGAGATGCCGCCCCATGCACGCATGTCGATTGTGCAGATGCTGCTGCTGCGCACCCTGGTGGCACGGTTCTGGAACATGCCCTACCGGCACAGACTGGTGCGCTGGGGAACCGAGCTGCACAACCGCTGGATGCTGCCGCATTATGTGTGGGAAGACATGCGCGATGTGTGTGAAGACCTGCAGGCTGCCGGTTTTCCGTTCCAGCTTGAATGGCTGGCACCGTTTCACGAGTTCCGTTTCCCGGTTTACGGGCGGGCGCAGTATGGTGACATTGAGCTGGAACTGCGGGCGGCACTGGAACCCTGGAACGTGCTGGGTGAAGAGCTGAGCAATCAGGGGACGGCACGCTTTGTGGATTCCTCGGTGGAGCGTCTGCAGGTTCGGGTCAGTGGTCTGGTTGATTCGCGTTACGTGATTGCCTGCAACGGGCGACGTGTACCGCTGCAGGCTACCGGGGTGAGTGGTGAATACGTGGCCGGGGTGCGTTACCGGGCTTGGCATCCACCCTCTGCCCTGCACCCGACCATTGATATTCATTCACCGCTGGTATTTGACATTATCGATACCTGGAGCGGGCGTTCCATCGGCGGTTGTTCCTACCATGTGGTGCATCCGGGCGGGCGCAGCTACGATACTTTCCCGGTCAATGCCTTCGAGGCCGAAGGACGGCGTTTCTCACGCTTCCGCACCGAGCATACACCCGGTGTACTGGAGTCGAGATACCTGTCCGAAGCCACACGCCAGTTTTACCAGCATGAGGCCCGGCGCATGAGTCCGCCACCGGAAGAGACCAATGCGGAATACCCGCATACGCTGGACCTGCGCCGGATGTAGGTACCCGGCGAGGTCCGGTAACCCGACTCGGGTATTCCTGCCATTCCGGCTGTGTGGCAGAGAATATCCGGGTCGGAGGGCTTTGCCTCACTTTCGGTCATGCCCCGCCAGACGCCCGGAGCGGTCCGGGCGCATGGCAGGCGGCACTGTTAATGCGCCCGGTCTATCGCTTCAAAGTCCAGCAGACGCTCTTCCGGTGCGCCGGTAATCGCTGCCACTTCCTGACGCCGGTACAGCAGGATATAGGCAAAGCAGGCGAAATAAATGCCGATTACGGCAGCACCGACCCACTGAATCTGCAGGAAGTCGAGCTTGAACAGCAGGGTGAGGCCGAACAGGGCGACCAGGTTGCCCAGAATGTATTTCCATTTGCCCAGCCGCTCGGTGGTCAGGTTCAGGTTGTCGGTATACAGGCGGATCAGCGAGTCCAGCGAATTGATTACGAAGGTGATGCCGACAAAAACCATGGACAGGGAGATCAGGCCGTCCGTGGGCAGGCTGTTGCTGTGGTAGTAGTACAGCACGGTAAACCAGATTGCCAGCGGAATGGAGGGAAACACCAGCAGCGCCAGTAACAGCTGCCAGGTGCGCAGGCCGCCGACAAAACGGGCGGTGAACTGGCCGATCATGATGCTCCAGGCAAACCACCAGAACAGGTAGAAGGCATGGTAATCATTGATGGGCAGAATGAATGAAGGCAGGCTGGTGAAATAGGCTCCCACCAGACCGAGCTGCTCCACAAACACCTGCGGGGCAATGGCTGCACCGATCCACAGTCCGGCAATCAGGGCCAGAAACAGCCAGGTGGATGCCAGGCTGAGGATGCGCACATACTTGATGTCGGTACTGGAATAGGTGGCCGCCAGAATGACGCAGAACACAATGACATAGAAGGTGATGACAATGCTTTCACCATCACCGATCTGCGGCAGGTACCAGGGCAGATTGCTCAGCAGCAGGTAGGCGGTAAAGGCACAGGTGCCGATGATGACGACATTGTTGATCCATTTGACGGCGGGCAGCTCGAAGAACTTCACCCGGGGTTCGATAATGCAGAAGTAAAAGCAGGTCAGGAAATAAAAGCCCCAGATCAGAAAACCCCAGAACCCGAACTCCAGGGCCAGCGGATTGGTGAAGGCATATTCCGGGTTGCCCGCCGTGTCGGCATAGGTTCCGAATTCGGTCAGCGGGAACATGATCAGCCCCACATCCAGGCCCGAGGTAAACAGGATGGCGACAAAGGTAAAGGTGTGGGTTGGTGTCACACCGATGCAGCGGATATTGCCCCAGCGATACAGTAAAAACAGAATGGCCAGAACCGTGAAAATGATTCCGGCAGACAGCCACAGGTTCATAAAGACTCCTCCTTTCGGGGTCGTGAAAAAACACCTGCCGCCTCCTTTCAACGGCAGGAAATTGAAACATCAGGTAAATCGTCGTGCAGGGGATGGTTGGCAGCCGACGGGATTCGGGGCGGTCCGGCTCCGAAGCGTACCTAGCGCTGCCGGTGCTGATAATCCGGGTGTATCCACACCGGCACATCCGCCGCCGGCAGCGGTTCCTGCCCCAGAATCCGGTCAGCCACCTTCTCCGCCAGCATGATGGTGGGCGCATTCAGGTTGCCATTGGTGATCACCGGAAACGCCGAGGAATCCACCACGCGCAACTGCTGCACACCCCGTACCCGGCAGGCACTGTCCAGCACCGCCAGCGGGTCATCATCCGCACCCATTTTGCAGCTGCACGAGGGGTGATAGGCACTTTCCACGTTCTGCCGTACCCAGGCATCAATGGCGTCATCCTCCTCAACCGCCACCCCGGGTTGAATCTCGCCACCGTGATAACGTGCCAGCGCCGGCTGGGTCAGAATCTCGCGGGTCAGGCGGATACAGTCGCGCCAGTCCTGCCGGTCCTGTTCGGTACCGAGGTAGTTGAAGCGGATTTCCGGAGCGACCGTCGGGTCGGTGGAAACAATACGCACGTGGCCGCGGCTGGATGGTTTGTTGGGGCCGACATGCACCTGGAAGCCGTGACCTTCGACCGCCTTGCCACCGTCATAGCGCATCGCTGCCGGCAGGAAGTGATACTGGATATTGGGCCATTCCAGCCCGGCCTGCGAGCGGATGAAGCCACAGGATTCAAAGTGGTTGGTGGCCCCGAGTCCGTCCCTGAACAGCAGCCAGCGTGCCCCGATCAGCCCCTTGCTGAACCAGTCCAGCTGGCTGTTCAGGGTGATCGGCTCCCTGCAGTGAATCTGGAAATACACTTCCAGATGATCCTGCAGGTTTTCACCCACCCCCGGTAAATCCTGCACCACCGCAATGCCAAGGCTTTCCAGGTGTGCCGCCGGACCGATACCGGACAGTTGCAGCAATTGCGGCGAGCCGATGGACCCGGCAGCCAGAATCACTTCACGCTCGGCAAAGGCCTGTTTCAGCGTACCGTGCTGCTCATAGGCCACCCCTTGTGCCGTCTGCCCCTCCCACAGCAGCCGGTGCGCACGCACGCCGCTTGCCAGCGTGAGGTTGGTGCGTGACAGGGCAGGGCGCAGGTAGGCGTTGCTGGTTGAGCAGCGCACCCCGTTTTTCACCGTCATGTGCATCGGGCCGAAGCCTTCCTGCTGATAGCCGTTGTAATCTGCGGTGGCCGGATAGCCCGCTTCCACCCCGGCGGCAATAAAAGCGCTGTAGAGCGGATTCAGGCGCATGTCATTCCCGGCACAGGTGGCCAGCGGTCCGTCACCGCCCCGGTATTGATCTGCGCCACCGATCCAGGTTTCCGCCCGTTTGAAGTAGGGCAGGCAGTGCGGGTAATCCCAGCCGTCCGCACCTGCCGCCTGCCACTGGTCGAAATCGCGGGCATGACCGCGCACATACACCATGCCGTTGATGGAAGAGCCGCCGCCCAGCACCTTGCCGCGCGGGCAGTGCAGCGAACGCCCGTCCAGCCCCGGCTCGGCCACCGAATGAAACTGCCAGGTAAAGCGCTCCATATTCATGGGGTAGGACAGTGCCGTCGGCATCTGGATCAGGATATGGCGGTCGCTGCCGCCCATCTCCAGCAGCAGCACCGAATGCTCGCCGCTGGCACTCAGGCGGTCCGCCAGTACACAACCGGCGGAGCCGGCACCGACAATGATATAGTCATAATGCTTGTTCATGATCTGTCAGCGTCTCCAGTCATCTCAATACGGATCGGGTACATCGCCCAGCTCCACATACACCGCCTTGGTCTGGGTGTAGTGTTTCAGGGTTTCCAAGCCGTTTTCACGTCCGATGCCGGATTCCTTGTAACCGCCGACCGGCATTTCCGCCGGTGACGCGCCCCAGGTATTGATCCAGCAGATGCCGGCCTGCAGGGCGGCAATCACGCGATGGGCACGGCTGATGTCGCGGGTGAACACGCCTGCCGCCAGACCGTAGGGCGTGGCATTGGCGCGCCGGATGGCCTCGGCCTCGTCCTGAAAACGCAGCACCGACATCACCGGGCCGAATATCTCATCACGTACATTGGGCATCTCATCCGTGCAGTCACTCAGCACGGTGGGCCTGACGAATGCGCCCTGTTCCAGCCCCGGCACCTCAGCCCGCTGCCCGCCGCACAGCACGGTGGCCCCGGCGGCCCGGCCTGCGTCGATATAACCCATCACTTTCTGCAGGTGTGCCGGTGAAATCAGTGCGCCCACCTGAGTATTCATATCCAGCGGATCGCCGATGACAAGGGCTTCGGTACGCGCCTTGAGCCGGGCACAGAAGGCGTCATAAAGCGCGTCCTGCACAAACACGCGGGTGCCGTGGGTGCAGACTTCGCCCTGAGTGTAGAAATTGGCCAGCATGGCACCGGATACCGCTTGCTCCACCGGGGTGTCGTCGAAGATCAGCAGCGGGGACTTGCCGCCCAGCTCCATGGTGACCTGCTTGAGTGAGCCGGCACAGGCAGCCATGACCTTTTTGCCGGTGCCGCATTCACCGGTAAAGGACACCTTGGCGATACCGGGATGGGTGGTGAGTTGCTGCCCGACCCGCCCGTCGCCCTGCACCACATTGAAGACACCGGCGGGCAGACCGGCTTCAGTGTAGATTTCCGCCAGTTTCATCACCGACAGCGGGGTTTCCTCCGAGGGCTTGAACACCATGGCATTACCGGCAGCCAGCGCCGGGGCCGATTTCCAGCACGCAATCTGGATCGGGTAGTTCCAGGCCCCGATTCCGGCACAGACGCCCAGCGGTTCCCGGCGGGTATAATAAAAGGCACTGGCGTTCAGGCTCTGGTGCTCACCCTGAAGCTTGTCGGTGAGACCGGCGTAATACTCGATCACATCGGCACCGGTGACAATGTCCACCGCCAACGCTTCCTGCAGGGGTTTGCCGGTGTCCTGCACTTCCAGGCGGGCCAGCGCCTCATTGTGTTCATGCAGCAGCCCGGCGGCACGTTTCAGGATGCGCCCGCGCTCCACGGCTGCCAGCGCTGCCCAGACCTGCTGGCCCTCGCGGGCGGATGCCACTGCCGCATCCACATCGGCGGCACTGGCCTGCTGCACCTGTGCCAGTACGGCTCCGGTGGCGGGGTTGCGGGTCGGGAAGGTCTCGCCGGCGCTGGCGGCATGGTATTGACCGTGGATGTAGTTCTGGATGGTTTGCATGGCGGGACTCATTGTTGACGGGAGGTTGTCGGGTTTGAGGTGGGTATTTCTGCATCACCGGTGTGCGGGTGCCAGACCTCGGGGGGCAGCTGGTGGGCGAGATAGTCCGTAATCAGGCATCGGGCCGTGTCGACCTGTATGCCCTGGGGGCTGAGTGCGCCCCGCAGCCAGATACCGTCGATCAGGGCGGCCACCCCCTGGGCGATAAAAGCAGCGCGCTCCGGATTCAGCACGCGCTTGAGTTCCAGGCGCAGGTGTGACAGCAGGCGCTGTTCATTGACCCGCTGCAGGCGGTGCAGCCGGGGTTCGTGCATCGACAGGGCCCAGAAAGTCAGCCAGGTTTTAACCACTCTGGCATCGACCTGTTCGGGGGCGAAATTACCGCCCACAATGGCCTGAATGCGCCCGGCCACGTCATCCGGACGGCACCGTGCCAGCCGCTCGCGTACTGCCTGACCCAGCTGGCGCAGCACTTCGCGCATGGTGGCTTCCAGCAGACCGTCCTTGCCGCCGAAATAGTGGTTGATGATCGCGGGTGTGACCCCGGCATTGCGACTGATCAGCTGTACATTGGCGCGGGCCAGACCCACTTCCCCGATGGTATCCATGGTGGCGGCAATGAGCTGCGGCTTGCGGATGGCCGCCATTCCGAGCTTGGGCACAGGCACCTCCTTTGCATCACATGACTGGAAATATGATTAAACAGATGTTTAATTAAATGTTAGTTTAATAAAAAAGGGCAGGCAGGACAAGTGCCTGGCATCAGGCCGGGCAATTTGATACCCGGCCTGCTACGGGCAGCGGGTGGGGCAGTGAGATGGCATGATATAAGCTTTGGTTATGTCTGATATTGTAAATCGGCTCTGGTGCGGCACTCGGGAGCGGAGTAGTCTGCTTTTGGTATAAAGCAGTGCTTATAGGTCAGGAGGAGCCGCATGACCACACCCACAGCAGCAATATCCCGTGCCAACCCACCCAATATCCTGATCCTGATGGTTGACCAATGTACCGGAACCCTGTTTCCGGATGGTCCGGCAGACTGGCTGCACCTGCCTCACCTGAAGCAGCTGGCACAGCGTTCGGTACGTTTTTCCCGGGCTTACTGCCCCTCGCCGCTGTGTACGCCTTCGCGTGCCGCATTCATGACCGGCTTGCTGCCTTCGCGTAACGGTGTGTATGACAATGCCGCCGAACTGCCGGCATCCACACCCACCTTCGCGCATCACCTGCGCCGTGCGGGTTATCAGACCATTCTGGCAGGCAAGATGCACTTTGTCGGACCGGACCAGCTGCACGGCTTCGAGGAGCGCCTGACCACGGATATCTACCCGGCGGATTTCGGCTGGACCCCGGATTACCGCAAGCCCGGTGAGCGTATTGACTGGTGGTATCACAATATGGGCTCGGTCACGGGGGCTGGTGTGGCGCAGATCACCAACCAGCTGGAATTTGATGATGAAGTGGCCTGTCACGCCAGACGCAGGCTTTACGATCTGGCGCGCGGTACGGATGAGCGGCCCTGGTGCCTGACGGTGAGCTTCACCCACCCGCATGATCCGTATGTCGCCCGTCCGTCATACTGGGACCTGTATGCAGACTGCAGGCACCTGTTGCCGGAGGTTCCGGCCATGGATTACGCCGCACATGATCCGCATTCCCGGCGCATTCTGGATGCCAATGACTGGCACCGTTTCACCATCACGCCGGAAAATATCCGGCATTCCCGGCGTGCCTATTTCGCCAATCTGTCCTATCTGGATGCCAGAATCGGTGAACTGCTGCAGACGCTGGAGGATACCGGGCAGGAGGCGGTGATCGTGTTCCTGTCCGATCATGGCGACATGCTGGGCGAACGCGGGCTGTGGTTCAAAATGAGCTTTTACGAAGGCTCTGCCCGTGTGCCGCTGATGCTGGCGGTACCGGGGCTGGAAGCCGCTGTCAATCCCGAGCCGGTATCCACACTGGACATCACGCCGACCCTGTGTGCGCTGGCGGGTATTGATCCGGAGCAGGTTGCGCCCTGGGTGGAAGGTGAGTCGCTGTTGCCCATTGCTGCCGGTGCGGCGCGCAGCAATCCGGTTTACATGGAGTACGCGGCGGAAGCCTCGCATGCTCCCCTGGTGTCGATCCGCACCGGGCGCTACAAGTACAACCGCTGTGCACTGGACCCGGATCAGTTGTTTGATCTGGAGGCTGATCCCCATGAACTTCGGAATCTGGCGGCTGATCCGGTGCATGCGCGTGTGCTGGAGGCGCTGCGGGCGCAATCGCTGGCACGTTGGGATATGGCTCGTTTTGACGCCGAGGTGCGTCACAGTCAGGCCAGCCGCCGGGTGGTGTATGAGGCCCTGCGTCAGGGGCGTTACCAACCCTGGGAATTCCAGCCGCTGCAGCCTGCCGCCGAACGTTACATGCGCAATCACATGGACCTGAATCTTGTCGAGGAAACCCGGCGTTTCCCGCGCCCGCAGCAGGATGCCCCACCACTCAACCCCTGAGGAGGACTTCACCTTGAGCATCAAACCCCCCGTCACGGAGCTGCCGATCAAAACGGCAGACACCGGTTTCTATTCCGGCTTCAGCGTGGATGTGACCATCACGTCCAAGCTGGCAGTCGGTGCACTGGTTTTGTGGGCTGTTGCCTTCCCGGAGCAGGCCGGGGCCGTACTGTCCGGTTTCAACAGCTTCATCCTGGCCAATTTCGCAACCTGGTATATCTATGTCATGGCGGTCTTCGTGATTGCCTGCCTTGTGCTGGCCCTGCTGCCGGTGTCGGGGCGCATGCGCCTCGGGCATGACGATGATCGTCCGGAATTTTCCAATTTCTCCTGGTTTTCCATGATGTTCGGAGCCGGGATCGGTGTGGCCATGCTGACCTGGTCCATTGCCGAACCCATTTATCACTTCAACAACAACCCGGACGTGATTCAGGGGCTGGCCGGGGCGGGCGTGGAAGACAATGTGATGAACGCCTTCAAGTGGTCTTTTCTGCACTGGGGCTTTTCCGCCTGGTCGTCCTATGCCATTGCCGGGCTGGCGCTGGGCTTTTTTGCCTACCGGCGCAACCTGCCGCTGACCATCCGTTCCTCCCTGACCCCGCTGTTCGGCAGGCATCTGTCCGGTCCACTGGGGCATCTGGTGGACATTGTGGCGGTGATTGCCACGATTCTGGGCATCGCCCAGATGCTGGGTTTCGGTGTCGAGCAGTTTGTCGCAGGCATGAGCCGGATCGGTATCGGCAGCTGGCTGCTCAATGAGCAGGGTACGGCATCATCCGCCGGTATCATCGTGGCCATCCTGATCATCATGTTCGCGTCCACCCTGTCCGCCCTGTCGGGTGTGGGCAAGGGCATCAAATGGCTGTCCAATATCAACATGGTGCTGAGCATTTTTCTGCTGGGTTTCCTGCTGCTTTTCGGCTCCACCTGGTTTGGCATGCAGGCGCTGTTCGGCGGGCTTTATGATTACCTTGTGCACCTGCCTTCCATGCTGTTCACGGTTTATAACGAAACCGGCACGCAGACTCAGGAGGCGCTGACCCGATGGCAGGGGAACTGGACGGTTTTTTACTGGGCCTGGTGGGTGGCATTTGCACCGTTTGTCGGCCTGTTTCTGGCGCGCATTTCCCGTGGGCGCACCATCCGCGAGTTCGTACTGGGCGCGATGATCATTCCGGCGCTGATGTGTTTCATCTGGTTTGCCATTGCGGGAGCCACGGCGATTGACATGGAGCTGCACGGTGTGGCCAAAGGCCTTATCAATGCAGCCCCCGATGGTGACAAAATCTTCGCCATGATCAGCCTGATGTTGTCATCCCCGCTGCTCAACTGGTTGATGGCGGTGCTGATCGTCATTCTGCTGATGACCTATCTGGTGACTTCGGCGGATTCCTCGGTGCTGATCATCAATACCATCAACGCCGGTGGTAATGAAGGCCCGAAAGGCCGTCCACACATCATTTTCTGGGGTGTTGCGCTGGGTCTGGTCGTGGCTGCACTGCTGCTGGTCGGCGGGCTGAAGGCCATCCAGACTGCCATGGTCATCGGTGCACTGCCGTTTTCAGTGGTGATGGTGCTGATGTGTGTGGCGTTGTTCAAGGCGATTTACCGTGACAGCCTGCGCATTAAGAGCGGTATGCCCGCCACCGTGGAGGCAAAACCGGTGGAGTAGGGGGAGCATGATCTCCAGGTAAATGGCATGATTGCCGAACCCCGTCTCAGGACGGGGTTTCCGTTTCTGCCCGGCAGGTTTCGATAATCCATTCATGGACCCTGCGCGTTGCCGGTCCCGGATTGTCGGTTTTCAATTCGATGAAGTAGCCGCGCCCGCTTTGTGCCACCAGATCCAGCGCGCAGACCAGTTCCCTGTTTTCCAGAAAGGTGTCGATCAGGCCGTGCCAGCCCAGTGCCACCCCCAGACCGTCCTGGGCGGCCCGGATCACGATGTCGTAGCTGTTGAAAACGGTTTTTTCACCCGCTGCCGTGCCGGTGATGCCGAAGCTCTGGAGCCAGCTTTCCCAGGTATACCAGTCGCCCAGCGGGGTGTTCAGGCTCAACAGGGGGACCTGCAACAAGTCCTGCACCTGACGGATGGCGGGGTGCTGTTTCAGAAATGCCGGACTGCATACGGCGGAAACGCGCTCGGCAAACAGCTGTTGTTCCTGGGGACGAAAACGGTCGGGAGCACCAATCCGGATGACCAGATCGGCCTGAACCTGCAGGGCGTGTGCGGGTGACTGGGAGGTCAACAGCGAAATGTCGATGGGTTGTACCGCTTCCCGCAGGCGGGACAGGCGTGGCAGCAGCCAGAAGGAAGCGAAGGCATAATCCACGGCAATCAGGATGGTGGGGTTTTTGTGGCTGTTCCGGAAGGCATTGAAGTTCCGGGCCAGTGGCGTGAGCAGAGGGTCTATCCGGGCAAACAGCTCGGTTCCGGCTTCACTCAGGCGGACACCCCGCGAGGTGCGGTTGAACAGTTTGACGCCCAGTGTGGTTTCCAGCTGCCGGATACGCTGGCTGAGGCCGGGTTGTGAAATCCGCAACTCCCGCGCTGCCGATGACAGCTGGCCGTGACGCGCCACCACCACAAAGGCACACAGTCCGGGGCTGCAGCGGTTCAGCATGTTGTAGTCATTGTTTGTGTCGGTCATTGGAAACCTGTCCTGATGGGAACCGACCGGGTCTGGGTACCCGCTGGGCTTACAGATTCGTAACCTGAAAACCCGGTGCGCGTCAAGCAGTGCCGTATGCCTTCAGGCAATCTGCAGCCCGATGGCTCCATAACCCCTCATGGGGATTCGTAACAAGCCGCCAAAATGCGGCTGCGGTACATATTTCAGGCTCATAACCCCTCATGGGGATTCGTAACGTTATTTGTGTACGCGCTGTTGGGGATGTTGAAACAGCTCATAACCCCTCATGGGGATTCGTAACCATCGGCAACCGGATCGGCTTCGCCGCCATGCTGACCTCATAACCCCTCATGGGGATTCGTAACCTACTACCGTGGACTGGTGAAAAAGGGCGATCTGATCTCATAACCCCTCATGGGGATTCGTAACCTGAGTAGCAACATCGCTCTTAAAAATACCGCTCATCTCATAACCCCTCATGGGGATTCGTAACATACTCGGCAACCAGTTCAGCAATGTGGGCATCGGTCTCATAACCCCTCATGGGGATTCGTAACAATTGGGGGCCGGGTAACTACAGCAAATACCTCAAACTCATAACCCCTCATGGGGATTCGTAACCTGTCCGCAGTTATGTTTGCGGGCTGTTAAGCGCAGCTCATAACCCCTCATGGGGATTCGTAACAAAAACACCTTCTCGCGTGATGGGTCGCTCAACCCTGCTCATAACCCCTCATGGGGATTCGTAACACAAACTGTGCGTTCTTTGGCGACTGTGGCTGCTCCCTCATAACCCAATGCCGTTAAGTTAAGAGATTTAGCCACTTTGCCAGCTCACTCAAGTTATTG